>NZ_CP019650.1:1450000-2175000 GCF_001999945.1 Microbulbifer agarilyticus | reverse complement strand
ATCGCAATGGAGATGCTGATTCCGTTCTTAGGGGAGAAAGCCGGTACTACCCAGTGGCATCGACACCATATTGTGGAGCGGTTCGGCCTATTGAACATTATTGTGCTGGGGGAAGTGCTACTCGGCAGCAGTGAGGCGCTCTCTGAAGCAATTCATTCCGGTTTCTGGGGGCAATATCTGCTGGTGTTTACCTGCGGTGCGGTGCTCGCATTCTGTATGTGGTGGCTATATTTTTCCGTGGATGGCCATTTGGCGTCTGAAAAGCTGGAGCGCGTTTTCGTGTGGGCGTATGGCCATTTCCTTATTTTTGCAGGTGGTGCAGCGGTTGGTGCGGGGTTGGTGGTGGCTGTTGAGCAGCTTGACGGTGGGCATGGCGTGACCCAACTCGCCACCATTACCGTATCGGTGGCGGTGTCCGTTTACGTGTTGGGGTTGTGGTTGGTGCGCGACCAGTTCGCAACGAAAGACAGTCGGTGCTGGATAATGTTGCTTGCGGTGCCGTTTCTGCTTGTCTGCGGCTGGCTGCCAAACGGCGTCGTCTGGCTAACACTTGTGCTGGTGCTTTGCTTGATGCTTCGCCTGCGAGCGCATCCGGAATAGGGGGCTACAGCCCATTTGGCCAACGCAAAGGTTTGGTGGTGTATGGGGGCCGCGGTGTGGGCCGTTTGGTTAAGCCGCTCTGGTTCAATCGCCAAACGAACTGATCGAATCGATCGCCGCCAAAGAAAGGCTCATTCTGATAAACCATCAGCGGTACGCCACCGTGTCCGGTTTTGGCCATTCCTTCTGCATTGTCTATCCAGCACTGATCGATTTGATTGGGGTTGTTTCTGATGTATTCGATAGCCGTATCGTAGTCGAGGCCATCCACGCGGTTCACATATTCTTTTACGTAATTGGGCCAATGGCCTCTCGCCGCGTCACTTGCTGCATTTGGGTTTGTCGGATGCACCACGCCACTCCAGATCAGGTAGGAAACCTGATTGACGTATTCGAGCGCTTTGCCTTGCAGTGCGGCATAGCAGGCAAGGCGGGTTATCCAAAATATGTACGGCTGCTTTTCTGGCGGGTGGGTATATAGCCAGTTCTTAGGCCCTGGCATTTTGTCGCCCGGGTTCCACACCTGCCAGATTGGGTCTGGCACAGGATAATTGAACGGAACGCCCAGATATTTTCCCTGGCGCTCGGTGTCCCATACCGAATCCGGAACTTTATATGTAATGCCAAACAGTCCCCCAGCCTTGCCAGAACCACCTTTGGTTGAGCGAACCGCAACCGGTAATACAGGGCGAATATTGACATTGACGTTGTAGTGCGAATTCAACCAGACAAGGCGGTTCAACACGAGGTAGCTATATGGGCTGCGCATAGACCAAAAAACGTCGACATCCAGTTGGTCGTTTTCCGTGACGATGCGTGAGTGGGCAGGTGGCACGCCGACCTCACGCGGCGGGTAGATGTTGTCCTTGAAGTGAGTCCAAAGAAATGCGCCTGGGTTCAGTCCCGGATCGTCGGTGACCGGCATTGGTGGCAGATCAGGTACTGCCGGGTCGTCAGGCCAGCTCGTGTCCATTGACGCGTTCAACTTGTCCATAAGCTCTGGCGTAATCATCAAAACACTCCCCGGCGTTTGGTGTTACTCGAAAAGTTAGACCAAATACAATCCCGGGGCGGTATTTATCATGCGTCGATAGGGTGGGGTGATTAACGAATCTTACTGAATATTTGGCGCAGGAATTACAGGCACAAAAAAACCCGGCATTAAGCCGGGCTTTTTTGTATATGGCGGAAGGGGTGGGATTTGAACCCACGGAGCTTTTACACTCGCCGGTTTTCAAGACCGGTACTTTAGGCCACTCAGTCACCCTTCCTGTTTGTCCGGCGCATTATACCGAGCTGTTTTGCAGGTACAAGTGCGATCCGAATTTTTTTAGTAACTTCAAAGAGTTAGCTGTAATTTTGAACAGCTAACTCTCTGTTGTTACGTTAGCACTTAGCCTTCGGCTACCTGAACACGCGGATCATTTGCCGGGCGCTGAAGTGCGCGCGGGCTGTGATCGATGTTTGCGGGTTGCGCGGTATCCAGCGGACGCAGCTCACCAACTTCCAGTTGCTTGGTGACAACCTGCAGATCAACCAGAGGTTTCGGGTTAACACGCGGGTCGTTGCTCGCACGGGTAGGCTTGCCGCCAGTAGTCGCGCTAGGCGCTTCCTGTACTGGCGCTTCTTGCACTGGCTCTTCCTGAACTGGTGCTTCCGTTACGGTGGTCGCAACTTCTTCGTCAGCTACCGGAGCAGCTTCCTGAGCTTCAGCGGCTTCTGGTTTGCTTTCGCTTGGTTGCTCGGCTGGGGCAGTTTCCTGTACTTCAGCCTTGGCAGTTTCAACCTCAACTGGCGCTTGCTCGACGGGAGCCTCGGTTACTTCCGCTACCGCTTCTACCGCTGGTTGCTCGGCCTTGGGGGCCTGGACTTCAGGTGCTGAAGTGGCTTCCTGTTTGGGCGCGGGCGTCACAGCTTCCGGTTCGGCCTTGGGCGCAGCTACTTCCGCTGCAGGCGATTCTGGCTGCTGTTCCTGTTCGGCACGCGGCGGGCGAGGCTTGCGCTGACGACGCGGCTTATCAGAGCGCGCGCCACGGCTTTCAGGCTTCGCTTCAGCACCGCTTTCTACCTGTGCAGGTTGTTCAGGTTTGGCTGCTTGTGCCTCGCCTTGCTTGGACTCTGCTGCTTCTGGTGCGGCTGTGGCGTCGGCAAGTGGTTGAGCCTGATCGCCACCGCGGCGACCGCGACGACGGGGCTGCGGGCGACCGCGGACGTTGCTGGGGCGACGTGACGGGCGCTGCTGCTCATCACCAGATTCACTGCTTTCTGCCACTTCCAGGTTATTTGCATCAGCTTCAGCAACCGCAGTTTGCTGCTCGTTGCGGCGATCACCACCGCGACGACGGCGATTGCGACGCTGGCCGCCTTCACGGCCTTCACCACCGCGTGTATTGTCGCGGCCTTGTTCACGCTTGCTGTCGCGCGCGCTTTCTGCGACGTCGCTGTCTTCACGGCGTTTGTCGCCGCGTTTACTACGAGTGTCTTCTTTGCGCTCTTCGCTGCGCTGGTCGTCACGACCTCTGCCGCGATTTCCGCGACCACGTCCGCGTCCGCCGCGCTGGCTGCGATTGCGCTGCTGATAATTTTTGCCGCGGCCTTTGCCTTTCTTGTGCTTCTTACGGCTGTCTTCGTCTTCACCGCCAAACAGGCCAGCGATTGCGCTGATCAGGCGGCTGAACAATCCCGGCTTTTCCTCAGACTTCGCTTTGGGTTTTGCTTTGGCCTTGGGCTTCGCAGGTGGTGTTGGGGCCGGGGCAGTATGGGTAATCTGCTGCACCGCTGGCTGTGCTACCGGACGGGCCGGTTCTTCATCCGCCTTGTCGAGGGATTCCTCGATGCTACCGGAAATCTTGTAAGAGGTTTCCAGTGTGGTGGAGTCGTCATCACGCAAGCGCTGCACTTCGAAGTGCGGGGTTTCCAGATCAGCATTAGGAACCACTACAACACGGGTGTCGTTGCGAGACTCGATGTCGGAAATCGCTCCGCGCTTTTCGTTCAGCAGGTAGGTGGCAACGTTAACCGGCGCAATCGCACGAATTTCAGCACTACGCTCTTTCTTCGCTTCTTCCTCGACCAGTCGCAAGATGGACAGGGAGAGTGACTTGGTGCCGCGAATGGTACCAGTGCCGCTACAGCGCGGGCACACTCGGAACGTGGTTTCACCCAGGGATGGGCGCAGGCGCTGACGAGACATTTCCAGTAGGCCGAAGCGAGAGATGCGACCAACCTGTACTCGCGCACGGTCCATACCCAGTGCTTTTTCCATGCGCTTTTCAACTTCACGCTGGCTCGACTTGCTCTGCATGTCGATAAAGTCGATCACTACCAGGCCGCCCATATCACGCAGGCGCAGCTGGCGAGCGATTTCGTCTGCAGCTTCCAGGTTGATGGTGCGCGCAGTCTCCTCAATGTCGCCGCCTTTGGTGGCGCGGGAGGAGTTGATATCGATAGAGATCAGAGCCTCGGTTACATCGATCACAATGGAACCGCCGGATGGCAGTTTCACTTCGCGCTCAAAGGCGGTCTCGATCTGGCTTTCGATCTGGTAGCGATTGAACAGCGGAATGCTGTCATCGTAGAGCTTCACCTTGTTGGCGTAGTTCGGCATGACCTGACGAGCAAATTCGGCCGCAAGCTGGTAAGCACCGTTCTCGTCAACGATCACTTCGCCAATGTCGTCGCGCATGTAGTCGCGAATCGCACGGATGATGACGTTGCTTTCCTGGAACAGGAAGTGGGGCGCCTTGGACTCATCCGCTTCTTTCTTGATGGCGGTCCACAATTGCAACAGGTAATTGAGGTCCCACTGCAGCTCTTCGCCGCTGCGGCCAACACCAGCGGTGCGGACGATGATGCCCATGCCGGAAGGTACTTCCACGCTGGACAGGGCATCGCGCAGATCGCTGCGCTCTTCGCCTTCGATACGGCGAGAAATACCGCCTGCACGCGGGTTGTTTGGCATCAGAACCAGGTAGCGACCGGCCAGGCTCATAAAGGTCGTCAGAGCTGCGCCTTTATTGCCGCGCTCTTCTTTGTCGACCTGAACGATAACTTCCATGCCCTCTTTGACCACATCCTTGATTTTGATGCGGCCCTCAATGTCTTTGGGCTGTTTGATGAAGTATTCGCGGGAAATTTCTTTCAAGGGCAGGAAGCCGTGGCGCTCAGCACCATAGTCCACAAATGCAGCTTCGAGGGAGGGCTCTACACGGGTAATTTTACCCTTGTAGATATTGGCTTTTTTCTGTTCGCGGGTGCGATTTTCGATATCCAGGTCGTATAGCCATTGGCCATCAACCAGGGCAACGCGCAGCTCTTCCGGCTGGGTCGCGTTAATCAGCATTCTCTTCATGCGTTGGTATTTTCCTTGCGTTACGCAAAGGTAAAACACCGCTGAAGCTCGCAGGCGTTGGTAGTTTGGCTGTATTTGCCCAGCGCCGGGTAGGGCGGGGGCGTACAGCTTTCGTATATGTCGCAAAGCGCACGTGCCATTAGTTGCGGTCACGGCGGTCGGCGGACATACCGATTTAACTCAGAATACCCCTTCGTGTTCGGGTGTATTCAGGTCCTGCCAGTCCGGGCCCAGTGTGTTTCTTTGGGCGGTTCCTGGCTGCCAACCATATGGGGCTGGCATGGGTTACATTCTTTTCCGCTCTGGGGCCGGCTCGTGGCTGGGCCCTGTGTTCTCTAATTTTTGCCGGCGGTGCAGGGACGGCTTTCCATCTCAGGCACGGGCCGGGGGCCAGTTCGGTCGCTGGCGCGCATTCTCAGAGCGATATGTAACGAGTTGAGTCTGTTCCAAGCGCTGCGGGCGTCAGCCCGTCTTACCTTCGCAAAAATCCCGTTTCTTCGGGTTGGTGTCGGCGAGAACTTCGGAAGTGGCAGCTCCTCGCTGCCTTTGTACTTCCTTGGCACCATCTTTCGACGCGCTCTCGAAGGGTCTCACCGACAAAGTTTTGTTGATAACGCGGTTTTCCGCGCACCGGCCTGATTGGCGGTATTTTCTCGAGAACGGCACCTGGGTTTTTATATAGCAGAAAAACCGTGCACCGCCGAAAACCAGCCCAACTTAGGCGGGCCGAATATAACATGGCCTATCATAGGCATCAATTGTGTGCTTCAAATGGGTTGTGCATGCCGTTATCATGCGCCCCATGCGAAGTACCCCTCCAAACAAGGCCGCTCAGGCCAAAGAATCCCGTTCTGACGCCAATTCACCCAAGGGCGGTGTTGGCGTGCAGTTTATTACCGTTCCGGAAGAGCTGGCAGGTCAGCGCGTGGACAACTTTTTGCAGGCGCGCCTGAAGGGCGTGCCGCGTTCGCGCATCTACCGCATTCTGCGCAAAGGCGAGGTGCGTGTAAATAAAGGGAGGGTGAAGGCGGAATATCGCCTTAAGGCGGGGGATCTTGTCCGTGTTCCCCCAATTCGTGTTTCTGAGGGGGTGCCGCCCGCTGTGGCAGGTGATCAGCTGCGGCGCACACTTGAGGCGGCCATTCTTTACGATAAGGGTGGTCTGCTGGTGGTGAATAAGCCAGCGGGACTGGCGGTCCACGGTGGTAGCGGTGTACGGCTTGGCTTGATCGAGGCGTTGCGCCAGATGTATCCCGAAAGCCCGTTTATGGAGTTGGTGCATCGGCTGGATCGCGATACCAGTGGCGCCATTCTTGTGGCGCGGAAGCGGTCGGTTTTGTTACACGTGCAGAGTGAATTGCGCGCAGGGAAGATGGATAAGTCCTACCTGGCACTCGGTGTGGGCAAGTGGCCGCGCTCGCAAAAGCTGGTAGAAGCCCCGCTGCGTAAAAATACCCTGAAGAGTGGCGAGCGCATGGTTGTCGTGGATGGTGAGGGTAAAGCTTCGACCACACGCTTTCAGGTTGAGGAGCGGCTCGATGGCGCGACTCTGTTGCGTGCGGAGCCTGTAACAGGGCGTACCCATCAGATCCGCGTGCATGCGCAATTTGTTGGCTGCCCATTGGCGGGGGATGCGAAATATACGCCCGACGAGGCTAACGCGCATTTCCGGCAGTTGGGTCTCAAACGACTCTTCCTGCACTCTGCCCGAGTCGGCTGTACCTTGCCCGATGGCACTCGCGTGAGTGTGGAAGCGCCACTGCCCGCAGAGCTCGCGGGGCTGCTGGGTAAGTTGCGCTAAGGAGTTTTGATAAGGAGCGGTTGTTGATGCTGGTTATTCTCGATTGGGATGGGACGGTATGCGACTCAGAGGCCCGAATTGTGGCCTGTATGCAGCGCGCCTCTGATCGCGCTGGGCTGCCGGTGCTCGACCCCTCCGCTATTAGCAATATTATTGGCCTTGGTCTTCCTGAGGCAATTTCCACATTGTTTCCCGAGGCGCATAGTCAGCAGCGTGCAGATTTACGCGAATACTATGCCGAAGAGTGGTTGGGAGCCCGGGGTGAGCCGCTGCCATTGTTTGATGGCGTTCTGGATACGCTTGATCAGCTTCTTTGCACTGGCCACCAGTTAGCGGTTGCGACTGGCAAGAGCCGTCGCGGTTTGAACCGTGAATTTGCCGAGCACGGAGTAGGGCATTTGTTTACCACCAGTCGCTGTGCGGATGAAACCGCTTCAAAACCCAATCCGACCATGTTGCGTGAGATATTGTCCGAGACGGATTTGCCCGCCTCGGAGGCGGTGATGGTGGGTGATACAGAGTTTGACCTGAAGATGGCGGCGGCAATCGATATGCCCGCGATTGGTGTGAGCTACGGCGTGCACAGTCGCGAGCGGTTGCACGACTGTGGTCCACTGAAGGTCATTGACCACTTTGCGGAGCTTCTTTCCTGGCCGCCGTTAGTGCCCTGACTGGCATCGGGTGGCCCAATAAGCCTGCGGCTATTCAGCGAGCGGGTTAATTCCCTTCTGGCGAAGCAGCTCTATCAGTCGAATTAGTGGGAGTCCAATAAGTGTATTGGGGTCCAACCCTTCCATTTTTTCGAATAAAGCGATTCCAAGACCTTCCGATTTGAATGAGCCGGCACAATCTAGCGGTTGGTCTAGCTCGACGTACCGAGTGATCTCCTCCTTGCTGAGTTCGCGAAAATATACGGAGTAGGTTTCACATACAGTCACGTGACTCATGTCGCGCGTATCGACGAGGCAAAGGCCGGTATGGAAGCTCACTTTGTGACCTGAACTCTGGGTGAGCTGGTCTATGGCTCGCTCCTTGGTGCCTGGCTTGCCTAGCAGTGTTCCGCGACACTCCGCGACCTGATCGGAGCCGATGATGAGGTGGTCAGGATACCTGCCCGCCAGTGCCAGTGCTTTTTCGCGCGCGAGGCGACTGGCGAGATCGACGGCTGCTTCCCCAGGTAATGCTTCTTCATTTATATGGGGAGCACAGCTTTCAAACGTTAGGTGCAGCTTTGCCAGGAGCTCGCGGCGGTAGCTCGAACTGGACGCTAGAATTAGGTTGCGCATGAAGCTTCTCCACGGATTGCCCCTCCGCGGGAAATCTTGGGAGGGCGAGTGTTTTCGGGCGCTGATCATGCGGTGGATGATTTGTTTTGACAAGCCTCAGGTGAGTCCATAGAATTGCGCGCTTATGTCGATACCCCCCCAGAAGTCCGGTCAGAAAATGGCGCAGAATTCGTCTGAGAAATCCGCGCTGCCGCGCCGCATAGACGCACGTAAGTTGGTGCAGCGCGGACAAGAACTGGATGGTATTGTGCCCCACGATGGTCTGCCTCGGCTGACGGCATCTACGGAATCAATCGAGGGCGACGTAACGGTCTCTCTGGCGTTTGCCCGAGACCTGCAGCGCCATCAGGTGGCTACTGGTCATCTTGAATTGACGGTCAACTTGCTTTGCCAACGCTGTTTACAGCCGGTGAGCGAGGTGATTGAAGCTGATATCGCACTGGGGTTTGTGTGGTCTGAAGAGCAGGGTAATGCCTTACCCAAGTCTTTGGACCCGGTGATACAGGAAGGCGATGAGCTGGATCTGTATCAGGTATTGGAAGATGAGATTTTGCTCAATCTGCCAATGGTGGCTTACCACGACTGGGATTGCGTCGCGCATGAGGCATTCCAGAGTCAGGGTGAGGAGCCGGAAGCGGAAGAGCAACGAGAAAACCCCTTTAAAGTACTGGAACAGTTGAAGGGTTCGTCAAACAAGTCTTGAGGGTTGTTTGAAGGGTTTGGGCTCGCCGGTAGGCGCCCCGGTTCCGGTTTAAACTGTTAGTTATGTTTAGGAGCACCAAATGGCTGTTCAGAAGAGCAAAAAAACCCGTTCCCGTCGCGGCATGCGTCGCTCTCACGACGCCCTGAGCGGACCAACTCTGTCCGTAGACCCGACCACCGGTGAGAAGCACCACCGTCATCACGTGACCAAAGACGGTTTCTACCGTGGTCGTAAAGTGGTAGACGTTGGCGGCTCTTCCGAAGAAGAGTAAGTTTTGTCCAGCCAATTTCGATTGGCCGTGGATGCGATGGGCGGGGACTTAGGTCCCCGCTCTGTCGTTCCGGCCTGCGCAAGATTTCTTATCCGCTATCCTCGTGCAGCACTCACGCTGTTCGGCCCCCGCTCGGAACTCCAATCCCTTCTGAATAGTGAACCGCCATCTGTCCGCGAGCGCGTGGACGTAGTGGATTGTGTTCAAGTTATTACCCAGGGTTGCAACCCGGTTCATGCTTTGCGGCATAAACGTGAATCATCGATGGCCAAAGCGCTGCGGTCGGTATCTACCGGAGAGTGCGGGGCTATGGTGACTTCCGGTAATACCGGTGCGCTATTGGCGTTGGGTCGTAGTATTTTGGGTACGGTAGAGGGTGTTCGCCGCCCGGCGCTTGGCAAGTCATTGCCGACCTCCGAAGGCTCCTGCTTTTTGTTGGACCTGGGCGCCAATATAGATTGCAGTGCAGAGGATCTTGTACAGTTTGCACGTATGGGGGTTGAGGCGCAGCGGGTATTTTCCGGTCGTCAGGATCTTTCTGTTGCTTTGCTGAACATTGGTGCGGAAGAGCACAAAGGCACCGAAGAGATTCGCCGTGCCGGCCAGCTTTTGCAGTCTGACCCTTCAATTCAATACGCCGGTTTTGTGGAAGGGCACGACATCTTTACCGGGGTTGTGGATGTGGTGGTGTGCAACGGACTCATGGGGAATGTGGCCATGAAATCCGCTGAGGGCGTGATTCGACTTATTGGTCAGAAGACGTTCACCATCGATAAGAAGGCTCCGCTGAAGCGTTATTTTGGCCAATTAGCCATAAATCTGTTGCGAAAATGGCGGTCACAGCTGGAGCCGGCCCGCTATAATGGCGCCAGCTTTTTAGGGCTGGAAGGCAACGTCATCAAGAGTCATGGCGGTGCCAGCAGCGAGGCGTTTTACCGCGCTATGTTGACCGCAAAAGAGTGTGCCGAATCTGATCTGGCACATCTTGTAGGGCGGGCTCTGGCCTACCAGGCCCAGCGTCAGACCGGGTGCGATTGATCCCCGGTTTTTCGCCTTGAGGTTCGACCGGCAGGCGCCTGCTGTATAGCCATCCCTGGAATTAGTGGCTTAATTAATTTGGTTAAAGGATGTTCAATGACCAACTCAGTATTGGCGTTCGTTTTCCCGGGGCAGGGCTCCCAGCAAATTGGTATGCTGGCGGATGCTGCCCAGGCCTTTCCTGAGGTCTCTGCGACCTTTTCTGAAGCTTCCTCTGTTCTCGGTTACGACCTTTGGGACCTTTGCCAAAACGGTGCCCAGGAAGATATCAATCTCACCGAAAGAACCCAGCCGCTGCTGTTGACGGCTAGCGTCTCACTGTACCGCGCCTGGCTTGCTCAGGGTGGTGTGACTCCTGCCTATATGGCAGGTCACAGCCTTGGCGAGTGGTCCGCACTTGTGTGTTCTGGTGTGCTCGACTTTGCCGATGGTGTGCGTTTGGTGCGCGAGCGTGGCCGCCTAATGCAGGAAGCTGTTCCTGCAGGTGAAGGCGCAATGGCGGCCGTAATCGGCCTTGACGATTCCGCGGTTGAAGTTGCGTGCGCTGAGTCCGCAGAGGGTGAGGTAGTTGCTGCGGTGAACTACAACTCACCGGGCCAGGTGGTGATTGCGGGTAGTGCAGCGGCAGTTGGTCGCGCGATCGATGCCTGCAAAGCCGCTGGTGCCAAGCGTGCAATGCCTTTGCCAGTAAGCGCGCCGTTCCATACCGAACTGATGCGCCCAGCGGCGGACAAGCTCGCCCCGCAAATCGAAGCGACCGTATTTAACGCACCCGCAACGCCCATTATTCACAATGTGCATGCCAAAACTGAAAGCGACCCGGCTGCAATCAAGGCCTTGATGGTTGAGCAGATCTACAGCCCGGTGCGATGGACTGCCTGCGTGCAGTCGATGGCAGGTTTTGGTGTACAACAGTTGGTTGAGTGTGGCCCTGGTAAAGTTCTGGCTGGTCTTGCCAAGCGCATCGATCGCAGTCTTGTTGCACAGAATATCGAATCATCCGAGCAGTTATCTGCAGCGGTCACCGCTACTGCCGGCTAAATACCCGCATAAAACAGTCCAATAGTTGACGAAGAACTTCGCTCTTTCCACTCGATTTACCGATTGGATGGGATGGGCGATCTGGAGAAATTATGACAATTACAACTTCACTGGAAGGGAAGGTGGCACTGGTAACTGGTGCCAGCCGTGGAATTGGCGCGGCGATTGCAGACCTTCTTGGTGCGCAAGGTGCCACTGTAGTCGGTACTGCGACCAGTGCCGGTGGCGCGGAAAAAATTACGGCACGTTTTGCCGAAAAAGGTATCAAAGGTTCTGGTAAGGAGCTGGACGTAACCAGCGTTGAAAGTATTGCCGGCGTTTTGGAAGCGGTGAAAGCTGAGTTTGGTGCGCCGACCATTCTGGTAAACAACGCCGGCATTACCAAAGACAACCTGCTGATGCGGATGAAAGATAATGAGTGGGATGACGTTCTGAATACGAACCTGACCGCCGTTTATCGCGTCAGCAAAGCATGCTTGCGCGATATGACCAAGGCACGCTGGGGCCGCATTATCAACATCAGCTCTGTGGTCGGCAGCATGGGCAACGCGGGCCAAAGCAATTATGCGGCCACTAAAGCGGGTGTCGGCGGTTTTGCTCGTGCACTTGCGGCAGAGGTTGGTTCTCGCGGGATTACCGTGAACACCGTTGCACCAGGTTTTATCGATACCGATATGACTAAAGTGTTGCCGGAAGCACAGCGCGAAGCGCTTTTGAGCAAGATTCCACTGGGCCGCCTTGGTGCACCAGAAGAGATTGCCTCCGTTGTTGCATTTTTGGCCAGCGACGCGGGCGGTTATGTGACCGGAGAGACCATTCAAGTGAATGGCGGCATGTATATGGGTTGATTTTCTTTCGAGAAAACCAACATAACTGATTGATTGGTAAAGAAAAATTTATCATTCAATGGTTGCTGTGAGGCGGTGCATTACATCCCGAAAAAATCAGGGTACAATGCCGCCTCGCATTAACCGTTAGCTGTGTAAGCCGGTTACTGAATCGTCAAGAAATGACGAATAAATTTTAAGCAGTGACCAAATTAGATTTTTATCCACTAGGAGTTAAATTGAATCATGAGCAGCATTGAAGAGCGCGTAAAAAAGATCGTTGCTGAACAACTGGGCGTGAAGGAAGAAGATGTAAAACCTGAAGCATCCTTTGTTGAAGATCTGGGCGCTGACTCCCTCGACACTGTTGAGCTGGTAATGGCTTTGGAAGAGGAATTCGAGACCGAAATCCCGGACGAAGAAGCCGAGAAAATTACCACTGTTCAGCTGGCCATCGATTACATCAACCAGAACCTGGGTTGATTCCTGCTGGATAGCTTAAGTAGCGCGTGATCAATACACGTTACTTTTACCACCAGTGCCGCGTGCACTGGCTGGTATAAAAGCTTTACGAGAGCCGTTCTATGTTGCATAGCGCGGCTCTCGGCATATTTGAAACTTGATAAATTTGCGACCGATAACGGCAATCGGGTTACGGCGCATAGCATTTATATCGGGGAGACATCAGTGTCGAAAAGAAGAGTCGTTATTACCGGTATGGGCATGGTTAGCCCTCTGGGCAACACCCTTGAAGATACCTGGACTGCTTTGCTGGCAGGCACCAGTGGTGTTGTGCCGATTGACACATTTGATGTTTCTGCATTCAGCACACGCTTTGCAGCGACAGTAAAAGATTTTTCACCGGAGCCACATCTCCCAGCAAAAGAAGCACGCAAGATGGACGTGTTTCTGCAGTATGGTTTGAGTGCCGGTATTCAGGCCATGGAAGATAGTGGTCTGGAAGTATCCGACGAAATGGCACCGAAAGTTGGTGCTTGTATCGGATCTGGTATGGGCGGTATTGCCGCGATTGAAAACAATGCAATGTTGATTGCAGAGAAGGGACCTCGCCGGGTTTCTCCTTTCTTTGTGCCAGGCGCCATTATCAATATGGTTGCCGGCAACTTGTCGATTAAATACGGAATGAAAGGACCGAACCTTTCTACCACAACCGCATGTACCACTGGTACCCACGCAATTGGCATTGGTTTGCGCACCATTCAATATGGTGATGCCGATGTGATGGTGTGTGGTGGCGCCGAGATGGTAACCACACCGGTTGGTCTTGGTGGTTTCTGTGCAGCACGTGCACTCTCCACACGCAACGACGACCCTCAGGCAGCCAGTCGCCCATGGGACAAAGACCGCGATGGTTTTGTACTGGGTGAGGGCGCTGGCGTATTGGTGCTTGAAGAGTATGAGCATGCCAAGGCCCGTGGGGCAAAGATTTACGCTGAGCTGAGTGGCTTTGGCATGAGTGGTGATGCACACCATATGACGTCACCACCTGAAGATGGTGCAGGTGCAGCGCTTGCTATGTCGAATGCACTAAATGACGCGGGCCTCGACCCTGCTGCTATTCAATACATTAATGCGCACGGTACCTCTACGCCATTGGGCGATAAGGCGGAAATTGCCGCGGTACGTTCTGTGTTTGCAGACTCTTTGGATTCACTGGCCGTAAGCTCAACCAAATCCATGACTGGTCACCTGCTGGGTGCTGCTGGTGCGATCGAAGCGATTTTTTCCGTAAAATCGATTCAGAACCAGATTGCGCCGCCAACAGTGAATCTCGATAACGTCGATGAAAACTGTACCGGTGTGAATCTGGTGCCGCATAAAGCGCAGGAAATCAAAATTGATGCTGTGCTATCCAACTCGTTTGGATTTGGCGGTACCAACGGCTCGCTGATTTTTCAGCGTATTTAACCGTGCAATACACGATGGAGCGGCTGTTTTATAACGGCCGCTCTATTGTTGCCCTCCTTGATCCGTGACGGACATCCACTCTTTCTTCCTTTCCGCTGCCGGCGAGCTGCACACGCTTGTGCCAGATAGTGCGTATCAGTTTGGCGTGCTGGAAACCATGCGGGCCGGCCACGGCAAGATACCGCTGTGGCCGCTCCACCGTGCGCGTTTGCAACGCAGTGCTTCGCCGCTGCCCGAGACTCTATCTGCAATCGACCAATCTTTGGCACAGGTAGTGTCGCGCACGCGAAGTTGGCCGGAAGGTGCCCGGGTCAGGCTGCGTTATGGTGTGCGGCAAGGTGTTAATGCGGACAAACCGATGTGGGACCTGTGTATGGAGCCGCTGGAGCGCGTCTCGCCGTGGGGCAATGGCGTGCTGTTAGGTTTGTGTCGTACCAGATTGACCAGTGATGCCACGCAATCGCCATTTACACCTCACTTGCGAAGTTTGGGTGGTGGTTCAGAGCATACTGGACTCCGCGGCTGTAAATTACTCGTAAGAGATGTCTATAAGCGTGCTGCTGCCGAATGGCCAGCGCGCTCAGCCGGCGGCAAGCCATTGCTTGAGCCGGTGTTGCTGGACTCAGCCGGTGCCGTGATTGAGGGGACTCGTAGTAACTTGTTGCTACGGATTGGCTCAGATTGGATAACACCCAGGCTGGATCAGTTTGGCGTGCGGGGGGTCATGTTGCACTGGCTGGCCGGTCAGGTCCAAATCGGCGAAGATACACTTTATCCAACAGATCTGGCGAGCGCTAATGAGCTCGCGATCTGTAACAGCGTGCGGGGCGTGATACCAGCGCGATTGCTGGCGAGCACGCCAGAGGGTTCCCAGATGGATTCCCAGGCACAGAACCCTGTACACCCAGGGCGCGGCGTAAGTATGCTGCAAGCGTTAATTTCGGAAGAGTTATGGTAGCGAAGAAAGAAAACCGGAAAAAAGCTTCCGCGAATTCAGGCAAAGCAAAAAAATCTAAGGGCTCCACACTCGGTAGGATTGTCCGTGGCGTACTCGCGTTGCTTGTGCTCGGTGTCCTTACCGGCGGCGCGTCCCTGTGGTTCATTAATAGTGCTCTCGTTGCTCCTTTGTCCGTCCCTGCTCAAGGGCTGCGCATGGATGTGGAGACCGGCAGTAATCTTTCCCGTGTGGTGCACAGCCTTGCTGCAGATGGGGTGGTAAAACACCCGCGCCTCGTACTGGGTTATGCCCGAATTAAAAAGCTTGGCCATATTCACCCTGGTGAATACATGATCCCCGCGGGTAGTAATGCCATGGATCTGGTGGCACGTCTGAATCGTGGCGATGTCACGCGCTATCGCGTGACCCTGGTGGAAGGGTGGACATTTCAACAAGCACTCAGTCAGATACGCGCTTCGCAAAGAATTCGCGCAACAGATGCGGGCGCCTCGGTGCAATCCGCTGCGCAGGCCTTGGGTATAGAAGGCAATCCTGAAGGCCGAATTTTCCCGGACACCTACATCTATCGTTCCGGTACCAGTGATTTAGACCTGCTGCGTCAGGCGAATCAGCGCATGGACAAGGTTCTCGCGGAGGAGTGGGAAAAGCGCGGGAATGACCTGCCATATGATTCCCCCTATGATGCTCTGATCATGGCGTCCATTGTCGAAAAAGAGACAGGCGTACCCTGGGAGCGCGATGAAATTGCCGGGGTCTTCGTAAGGCGCCTGGACAAAGGTATGCGTCTGCAAACCGATCCGACAGTTATCTATGGCATGGGCGCCAAGTACGATGGTAATTTGCGCCGTGCTGACTTGCGCCAGCGAACGCCGTACAACACGTACGTGATTAGCGGAATGCCGCCGACACCCATTGCGCTGCCGGGGCGGGAAGCCATCCACGCGGCTTTGCACCCCAAACCGGGGAAAAGCCTGTACTTTGTGGCGAAGGGCGATGGCTCACATTACTTCTCGGAAACACTGTCTGAGCACAACAAGGCTGTGCGTCAGTATCAGCTGCAGCGCCGGTCGGATTACCGTTCGAGCCCCGGAAAAGTACAAGAAAATTAATCAAACGGTTGCCCGTTTTGACGGCCGGAAAATCAATGAGCGATCTACCAAACGGAAAATTTATTACCCTGGAAGGCGGTGAGGGCGTGGGTAAATCCACGAACCTTCGCTTTATTACCCAGTGGCTGACGGAGCAGGGAATTCCGTTTATCCAAACGCGAGAGCCCGGTGGTACACCTCTCGCAGAGCAGCTGCGTAACCTGCTGCTGGAAAAACGCGAAGAAGGCGTAGATCCAACTGCAGAACTATTGATGGTTTTTGCCGCTCGCGCACAGCACTTGCAGCGCGTGATACTGCCCGCACTCGCTGAGGGTAAATGGGTTATTTGTGACCGCTTTACCGACGCGACTTACGCGTATCAGGGGGGCGGTCGTGAGCTGGACTCGAACTTGATTGCGCAGCTCGAACAAACTGTTCAGGGTGATCTGCGTCCTGATCAGGTTTTACTGCTTGATGTCGATCCCGAAATTGGCCTGCAGCGCGCAGCCAGTACCGGTGAAGCCGACCGTTTTGAAAGTGAGCAGATCCACTTCTTTAACAAGGTTCGCGCTGCATACCTCGATCGTGCGCACAGTGACCCGGATCGATACGCGGTCATCGATGCCTCAGTGCCGCTTGAGCAGGTTCAGGAGAACCTGGCGGTGGCACTGGGCAAGATTGCGAGCGCACTATGACATCGGTTGCAGCAGATTCCGGCGGTTTCGCGCAGTCGGAAATTCCATCGCCGCTGCCATGGCAGGCAGCACAGTGGCAGCGTCTGGGTGCACAATGGGTTGCGGGGCGTTGCCCGCATGCGTTGTTGATCAGCGGTCAGCCCGGCCTGGGTAAGCGCCGTTTCGCGGAAGCGTTTACCGCGTTGTTATTGTGCGATCAGCCTCGTCACGGCTTGGCGTGTGGCGAGTGCCGCGGTTGCCAGTTGCGTGCGGCTGGTTCCCATCCGGATTTTACCCGCGTGGTACCGGAGAAAGAGCAGGGGCCGCTAAAGGTTGAGCAGATTCGTGAGCTGGGTGAATTTGTTGGTCGCACCAGTGGCCGGGAGGGCGCCCGGGTTGTTCTGCTTGCGCCCGCTGAGGCGATGAATGTAAACGCGGCCAATGCGCTTCTGAAGAATCTCGAGGAGCCATCCGCATCGGTCATTTTCCTGCTCATTACGGACCATCCCTCCGGCTTGCTGCCAACTATTCGTAGTCGCTGCCAGACGATCGCTTTCCCGATTCCGCCACAGCAATCTGCCTTGCGCTGGTTGCGTGAAAGCGGTATCGAAAACGAAGACGCCGATAGTGCACTCAATCTCGCTGGCGGTGCACCGTTGCTGGCGATTCGCTTGATGGAGCCGGAAGCGGAAGAGGCACGGCAGACGTTTTTTGCAGATCTGAGTGCACTGACACGGGGTGATCAAAGCCCGGTGGTACTTGCGGGTAAATGGGAAAAGCCTGCCGATGGGGCTGACCTCAACATGTTGCTGCAATTCTGGCAGAGCTGGGTGGCGTTGATCTTGAAATCCCGCAGTACCGATGTCGCTGCGGACCCGAAGATTATGGGCTTGCTGCAGCGGTTACCGGGAACGGGACCAGAGAGCATGCGGCCGGTATTTGGCTTCTATGACCATCTGCTCAAAGCGCGCGCCTTGCTATCTGGCAACAGTAACCCGAACAAGCGGCTGCTGTTGGAAGAGCTGATGATCCGGTGGGCCGGGCTGTTCCGCTGATATTTCACAGGAATGTGGACAGGTCGCTGGCCATCGAGGTAACTTACCACGACAATTCCTATACGGTCGTCGGCTCTACACGAGTTAGGGTTTTCGGCGGGCGATTAAATAATGTACAAGAAGTGGCGTGCGGCCAGATTGCCTTTTATGGGCTGAAGATGATACGCAACCGCGGTGGGGTTTAGCATGAAAGGTATAGGGGGCGGTGCCCGCAACGGCATCCTGTCACTGAAGATTCAAGACAAATCCGTGTTGTATGCGGCGTATATGCCGTTCGTGAAAAACGGTGGTCTGTTTATCAATACCGACAAGTCTTACAACTTGGGCGACGAAGTTTTCTTGCTGTTGAGCCTGATGGACGAGCCGGAAAAGCTTCCGGTGGCAGGTAAGGTCGTCTGGATTACCCCAGGTGGGGCACAAGGCAACCGCACTCCCGGTATCGGTATCCAGTTTAGCGACAAGGAAAATACCGCACAGAACAAGATTGAAACGCTTCTCGCAGGTTCTCTCGAGTCGAGCCGGCCGACGCATACGCTGTAACGACATCTCATTGTCTCGATACTGCCGGGCACTTCGGTCCGGTGGTTGTCCCCCCGCAAGCTGTCCCCCCACAAACTGTCCCATCACTAGCGTCCAGCAAGACAGGCATATCGATGTCCATGCCTGTATAATCTCCCCTTCATTTTCCCCTGATTCAATTTCCCTAATGCATTGACTCGAATGCGGGGCGATAGGCTGTTATTTATGCTGGTAGATTCTCATTGTCACCTCGACAGGCTCAAACTCGACAAGTTTGATGGTGACCTGGATGCGGTGCTGGACCTTGCGCGTAGCCGCGGGGTGAGCAAGTTTCTCTGTGTGGGGATTAGTCTGGATAACGCCGACCAGGTAGTTTCCATCGCCAACACCTATCCGGACGTGGTCTGTTCCGTCGGAGTACACCCGCTGGACGTTGATTCAGGCCTTGCTGATGTCAATAAGCTAAAAAGCCTGTCGGCGCAGCCAAACGTGGTTGCACTCGGTGAAACAGGTTTGGATTACTACTACAGCACCGAAACCAGAGAAGTACAGCAGCAAAGCTTTGTGGCGCATTTGCAGGCTGCGGATCAAATTGGCTTACCCGTCATTGTGCATACCCGCGATGCCCGTCAGGACACCATCGATCTGATCAAAGAACATGGCAGCCGTGAGCATGCGGGAGTTTTGCACTGTTTCACCGAATCTTGGGGGATGGCAAAGGCCGCGTTAGACCTTAACTACTACATCTCCCTGTCTGGCATCGTCACCTTCAAAAATGCGGAAGAGCTTCGTGAAGTTGCCAAGCAAGTGCCGCTCGATCGCCTTCTTGTGGAAACCGATTCTCCGTACCTCGCACCGGTGCCACACCGCGGTAAACCGAATATTCCCGCCTACGTGCGTGAAGTGGCCGAGTTTATTGCCGATTTGCGTGGGCTGCCTTACGAAGAGCTTGCCCGCATCACCACCGAAAATTTTTACCGACTTTTCCCGCGCGCCGCATAAATCTGGCCGGGCTGATCTTAGGAAATAACTATGTCTCAACAACAACTGGCGACCATGCTGGCCCTGCAGGACGCCATCAATACGGTCGTAAATGAGAACTGGCGTGAGCAGAATTTCGCCTGGTACCGCGCGATTTGGGTCGAGAGCGCCGAATTACTGGATCACTACGGTTGGAAATGGTGGAAGAAGCAGGAGCCAGAAATTGAGCAGGTTAAGCTGGAACTGGTGGATATCTGGCATTTTGGCCTGAGCCTGGAGCTTCAGCAGGGTGCCCCCGAGGTTGTTGCTCAAGAAATGCAGCAGCAGCTCGACGCTATTGATGTCAGTGCTGGCGACTTCAGGGAAAACCTGGAGTCATTCACCTTGAATACGCTTGCGACCAAACAATTTGATCTGCCTGGGTTTGCTCAATTATTGGCCGATTGCGCCATGGATCTCGATGAGCTTTATCGTCGTTATGTTGGCAAAAATGTGCTGAATCGTTTCCGCCAGGATCACGGTTATCAAGATGGCAGCTACCAGAAGCAATGGCAGGGTAGGGAAGACAACGAGCACCTGGCGGAGATTGTTCAATCTTTAGACACTGCAGCAGAAAATTTCAGCGTTCAGTTGTATGAAGCCTTAAAAATTCGTTATCCGGGCGCGAAAAAGGATTTGGCGTGATTAATTTGGTCTCTTTTGTATAGAGATATAGACCAAAGGATAATGAAATTAATTTGCAAGGCCCTATAATGCGGGCGCCTGAAAACAACGGAGATACATCGTGAAAGCACCTGTTCGTGTTGCAGTTACCGGCGCCGCCGGTCAGATCAGCTACTCCCTACTGTTCCGCATCGCTTCTGGCGAAATGCTGGGTAAGGATCAACCAGTTATTCTTCAGCTGCTGGAAATTACTCCCGCTCTGGAAGCCCTGAAAGGCGTAGCGATGGAACTGGAAGACTGTGCCTTCCCGCTGCTGGCAGGAATCGTTCAGTCTGACGATGCAACCGTTGCCTTTAAAGACGCAGATTACGCACTGCTGGTTGGCGCCCGTCCGCGTGGCCCAGGTATGGAGCGTAAAGACCTGCTGGAAGCCAACGCCGCAATCTTCTCTGCGCAGGGTAAAGCCCTGAACGACGTAGCTTCCCGCGACGTGAAAGTACTGGTTGTTGGCAACCCGGCCAACACCAACGCACTGATCGCTCAGCGCAATGCGCCTGATCTGGACCCGCGTAACTTCACCGCCATGACCCGTCTGGACCACAACCGTGCCCTGACTCAGCTGGCGAACAAGACCGATTCCACCGTCAACGACATTACCCACATGACTATCTGGGGTAACCACTCTGCGACTCAGTACCCTGACCTGCACCAGGCCAAGGTAAATGGCGAAGACGCGATGGGTAAAGTAGAGCAGGAGTGGTACGAGACTGACTTCATCCCGACTGTTCAGCAGCGCGGTGCCGCCATCATCAAGGCACGTGGTGCTTCCTCTGCTGCTTCCGCAGCCAACGCTGCTATCGACCACATGCGCGATTGGGCTCTGGGTTCCGCTGAAGGCGACTGGACCAGCATGGGTGTATACAGCGATGGCTCTTACGGTATCGCTAAAGGCTTGATCTACTCCTTCCCGGTTGTTTGCAAAAACGGCGACTGGGAAATCGTTCAGGGCGTAGACATCAATGATTTCTCTCGCGAGAAGATGACTGCGACCGAGCAGGAACTGGCTGAAGAGCGCGATGCTGTAGCGCACCTGCTGCCGTAAGCTTTTACGCAAGCAAGTAAAAGCCATAAAAAAACCCGCACCTTGGTGCGGGTTTTTTTGTTTCTGCCAGCGAATACCGCTGGCACGCGACACAATAATTTCACGTTAGAACTTCACGTTGCGCGGAGTGCGTGGGAAAGGGATCACGTCGCGGATATTGCCCATACCGGTAACGTAGGACACGATGCGATCGAAGCCCAGTCCAAAGCCACCGTGTGGCACAGTACCGTAGCGACGCAAGTCGCGGTACCAATCCAGGTGCTCTTTCGGAATATCCATTTCGTCCATACGCGCATCCAGACGGTCAAGGCGCTCTTCACGCTGTGAACCGCCAATAATTTCACCGATGCCCGGAGCCAGTACGTCCATGGCCGCCACGGTTTTACCGTCGTCATTCATGCGCATATAGAAGGCCTTGATGTCCTTCGGGTAGTTCAGCACGATGACCGGTTTCTTGAAGTGCTTCTCGGCAAGATAGCGTTCGTGTTCGGAGGCTAGATCGATACCCCAGGAAACCGGGAACTCAAATTTCTCTTTGCAGTTTTCCAGAATCTCGATGGCATCGCTGTAATTGATGCGGGCGAAGTCGTTATCGATAATGTTTTCCAAGCGCGAGATGGCTTCTTTATCAATGCGCTGAGCAAAGAACGCCATGTCATCGGCACGTTCGCTCAAAACGGCACGGAAGATGTACTTGAGCATTTCTTCGGCCAGGTTCGCGCAGTCTGCCAGGTCCGCAAACGCAATTTCCGGCTCTACCATCCAGAACTCCGCCAGGTGGCGAGTGGTATTGGAGTTTTCTGCGCGGAACGTTGGGCCGAAGGTGTAGACCTTGGATAGCGCGAGGCAGTAGCTCTCTACGTTGAGCTGGCCAGATACGGTGAGGAAGGTCTCTTCGCCGAAGAAATCCTCGCCGTAGTCGACGTCACCCTTATCGGTCAGGGGCAGGTTGGTCTGATCCAGCGTGCTTACGCGGAACATCTCGCCTGCACCCTCACAGTCGGAGGCGGTGATGATTGGGGTGTGCACATAGTTAAAGCCGCGCTCGTGGAAGAAGCGGTTCACGGCCTGTGCGATACAGTTGCGTACGCGCGCAACTGCGCCACTTACGTTGGTGCGCGGTCGCAAGTGGGCGTGTTCGCGCAAATGCTCCATGCTGTGACGCTTGGGGGACATCGGATAGGTGTCTGGATCTTCTACCCACCCAACTACGGTCACACTGTTTGCCAATAGCTCAATCGATTGCCCCTTACCCTCGGACGCCTTGATCGTACCTTCAATATCCACTGCACAGCCCGTGGTCAGGCGCAGAATTTCGGACTGGTAGTTGTTGATGTCGGCTTCAACGACCACCTGAATTGGGTCGAAGCAACTGCCGTCGTGCACTGCGAGAAAAGACAGGCCCGCTTTGGAATCGCGACGGGTACGGATCCAGCCCTGGATACGGGCGGTTTCACCTTCCCGCTGAGTGGACTTTAATAGTTTTTCGATGGACTCAACTTGCATGATGGTGCTCTTGTTGTCGTTCGCGCCTGCCGGTCTATGTATCGGCCATGGGTTTGCCGGAAACGAGCCAGGCGGTTATTGCACGCGGCTTTTGGACGCGTATTCCCGCCGCATCTTGCCCCCTGTGTGCGGGAAAATCTACCCCTGATACGGCTCGATGGGCCAGAACGCGGAGCACTGTAGAAGAGGGAGGCAAAATAGGCTATTGGAACGCCGGTCACCGGTGTCGCAACAGTATAGAAGGCCTCGCTGGTAGAAGCTGACTCTTGGTTCAGTTTTACCCTGTCCTACACTGAAATAATCACAGTGATGGATGATGTACTCATGGTCAAAGAAGTCGGCGGCGCGCGCGGGCGTCGGGCCTGTATCCTTCTCGCGCCCAATCAATCCCTATCTTTCGCTGGCAACCTCTGGGTGTTCATTTCCCTGGTCGCCGTTTCCCTGGGCATTAGTGTCGCGTTTGCGCTGGCGGGAGCCTGGATGGTTATTCCGTTTGCTGGGCTGGAAATGCTATTGCTGGGCGCCCTGTTTGGCTACGTATATATGGAAGGTACGCGCCGGGAAGTGATCCGCATAACCGATGAGCGCGTAGTCCTCGATACCAGTCGAGGTAGTCTCAAGCGGCCGGTGTATCACACTGAATTTGATCGAGACAGCTTGGCGATACTGGTGCGGATGGGAGCCACGCCTGCCGAGCCCACGGCGGTCACCTTTAGCGGCCCGGAGGGCTGCCTGGAAGTAGGGGAGTTCCTTACCGACGCCGAAAAAGCGGCACTTGTCGAGAAGCTCGGTATCTGCGGCTTGCGTGCACGCAAAGAGCAATGCTTCCGCTTGCAGGACTTTTAATCCCGCAGCGATTTATGCCGTCAGATCGCATTCAACAAAACTTTCTTGGAAGATCGCGCCCGCTGCTAAAGTCGATATAATATCGGACGCGACTTTCACGTGTGTGTTTTGCGTACGAACAACTTGTAAGTACCTAGCGCTGCGCATTTCAATACTTGTATTTCAATAAGGGGAGGCTCCATGGCACATCCTAAAATCGGCAATCTTGCACCTGTATTTACACTGAAGAATCAAAATGGCGAGAAGGTTGCTTTAAAAGATTTTCGGGATAAAAAAAATGTGGTGCTGTACTTTTACCCTAAGGCCTTAACGCCCGGTTGTACGACGCAGGCGTGCGGCATTCGCGATAGCGCCAAGGAATTCGCCAAGCGTGACACCGTTGTCTTTGGCCTGAGCCCGGACCCTGAGGCAAAGCTGCAGAAGTTTATTGATAAGTACGAATTGAATTTTGATCTGCTCGCTGATGAGGATCACAAGATCGCCGATAAGTACGGTTGTTGGGGGCTCAAGAAATTTATGGGTAAAGAGTACATGGGCTTGATTCGTACCACCTTTATTATCGATAAGGCGGGTCGCCTGCAGCATGTCATCGATAAGGTGAAGACGAAAACCCACCACGACGATGTTTTGAACTGGATTGACGAAAATCTGGACTAAGTGGACCGCGGGGCAGTCAAACGGTATGGCGGCCTCGTGTTTAGCTCCTAATAGCCATATGCGGGTCATGAGGGAGCTATTCAGGAGACATATATAGAGGGAGGCAATTGTCGCGGTGTACTCTTTTTGTGCATTGCTTAAAAAAAATTGCCTGTCGTCCCTTGCATTATCCCTAGATGGTCTATACTGGCTTGTGTAAAGGAGCGCCGCTCAAACGTTTTGCCCAGAGCGATTGGGTGTGGTGCGAGGAGCAGTACAAAAAACGTTCACTCTGGGTAGGCTTCGTTGCTTGTTTTTCAGGTGCGCCCAGCACCCAAGGTTGTAGTCAGAGATTGTTGGATTTGTAAACTTTAATCAGATCAGCAATATTACTGGCGGTGGTATAAAGGGTCTCGCAGGAAGCGGGCGTAGAACAATAACCGCGGCTCAAGGAATCCATAAAGGAGCAGCTTAATGAATCACATTCAGCCAGATCAGGCTTCTTTGTCAGAAGACAAACCATTGCAACAGGCGCGTCTGTCCGGTGATCCGAACATTCTCGACCAGTTGTTGGCGCCACCTGAAGCGACCAGCTTCGGTATCGCCGCCCGTGTAATCGACGTGCTGGAACAACGGATTGGTAAGGCATCTCTGGCAATTCGCCCGGTGGCCTCTGACCTCAGCATGTCCACCCGCACCCTGCAGCGCCGTTTGCAGGAGCATAATCTCAGTTTTGCATCCCTGCGGGATCACGTTCGTTTCCGTCATGCAGTGCATTTTTTGAAAGACACCGCACTGAGCGTTGATGGTATCTCCCGAATCCTCGATTTCTCTGACAGAACCAGCTTTACCAGCGCATTTAAGCGTTGGACTGGAATGTCACCGACAGGATATCGCCGGCAAGTTCGTCAGCGCTATTAATCGACGCCCGCAGATCCCTCGCACCACACAATCCAGAGCCCGCAATTGCGGTGCTCTGGATTGCCTCATTTTGTCAAAGCCGTTAGAGTTGTGCCCCAGAATTTGACTGACTCTATCGAGGTTTAGACCATGGATTTCTTTATTCCTGCTGCAATGGCGCAAGAGGCCGCACCGGCTCCTCAGGGTAACCCGCTAATTACCCTGCTGATGTTCGGCGGCTTGTTTGTATTCATGTGGCTGTTCATTATTCGTCCGCAGCGCAAGCGTCAGAAAGAGCATCAAGAGCTTGTTGGCGCGCTGAAAAAGGGTGACGAAGTGGTAATGACCAGCGGCATGCTGGGTCGTGTTGAAAAAGTAGACGACGATTACGTGATTCTGGAAGTGGCAGACAATATGAAGCTGAAGTTCCAGAAGGTTTCAGTACACGCGGTACTGCCCAAAGGCACCATTAAAAACATCTGAAGACACATGCTTCGCCTTAGTCATGCGCTAAGTGCACCTAAAAAGCAGTGTGAATTCACACGAAAAACCCGGCGATTGCCGGGTTTTTTTGTAAGTATTCCGCCAGTCCACGAGTGAAAGGGGAGTTGACCGTGACGATTGTATACCCACCGAGAGAGCGGCTTGCGAACCTGCCGACGCCATTACAGCCACTTGACCGTATCACCGAAAGGTTCTCCAAACCGTATGGCGGACCGCGCATTTGGGTAAAACGCGACGATCTCACCGAGAGTGCTATGTCGGGCAACAAGCTCCGCAAGCTTGAATTTATTGTCGCCGAGGCCAGGAGGTCTGGAGCAGATACGTTGATTACTTGTGGTGGTGAGCAATCGAATCACTGTCGTGCCACGGCACTTGCTGCTGCGAAATGCGGCCTGCGTGCGCATGTGCTATTGCGACAAAGTCGCCCGAAGAGCAAGGTCAGTGATCCGCCGGACGGCAATCTGCTGGTGGATTACCTTGCAGGTGCCAAGGTGAGTCTGTATCCATTACAAGAATACCTTTCTCGGCTGCCTGAGCTGTTCCAAGAATGGGAGCAGCATTATTTGCAGCAGGGCAGCAAAGCACTCTCTATTCCTACTGGCGGTAGTGATGGGCTAGGTGTGTGGGGTTATATCGCCGGTGTTGAGGAGTTAATCGAGGATTGTCGTCGTGAGGGCTTTTCACCCGAGCATTTAGTGTGCGCGAGTGGCAGTGGTGGGACGCAAGCAGGTATGACACTGGGTTGCCAATTGCTTGGTGAAGACGCCCAGGTTACCGGTTACGCGGTTTGTGACGATGAGGGGTACTTTGTAAACAAGGTTTGCGAGGATGTATCCGACTGGTACCGGCGCTACCCGGAATTAGTTCCGAAAGGATTTGTATTTAATAAAGATCCAGTGAAGGTCGTTGATGAGTACATCGGGCCCGGTTACGCCATAGCTACAGACGAAATCTACCGGGCGATTGCGATGTTGGCGCAACAAGAAGGCCTACTATTGGACCCCGTTTACACCGGTAAAGCGTTTTACGGGATGCTGCAAGATATTGAGAAAGGGCGCTACGCGGACAGCGATAACCTGGTATTTGTCCATACCGGAGGGCAGTTCGGTGTGTTTCCGCAGCGCGATGGATTTAAGAACAGTTGGGGTGATTAATAAACAATTTGACGCACTTTTATTCTGACCGTGCGCGCGTGCGCGTGAGTGGCCTGGCGAGCGTCAGGCTACGACGGCGACACGAATCGCTGTTTTAGCGAGAAATTTGGTGGTTAATCGATTTTTTGGCAGAAAACAGGACTTTGATGCTGATAATTGGCGGATTACTGTTCACCTTCGAAGGAAGCTGCTACTCTGGCGCGCAACGTCAGGGGCTGGTTTATAAAAATATTCTCTGATTTTGTGTGGTGCACGACGCTGTTGTTCGCAGTTCGGTACTCGCGTCCAGTCTGGCTATGCTCTGACGATATTTCATTCAAAACGATAAGTTGTGGGGGTTGATTTGGAATCATTCAATCAATTTTTGTTGACCCTGGATGGGCTGCTGGGTTCGGCAGTCTGGTTTCCGTGGGTGCTGCTAGGGGTCGGCTTCTTTTTTACCCTTTATTTGGGCTTTCCCCAGATCCGTTATTTTGGCCACGCAATCAAGATTGTCCGTGGTAAGTACGACAAGCCGGGCGACCCCGGTGATACCTCACACTTTCAGGCTCTCTCTACCGCGCTTTCCGGAACCGTGGGTACCGGTAACATCGGTGGTGTTGGTCTGGCGATTTTCCTCGGTGGCCCCGCGGCACTTTTCTGGATGTGGGTTACCGCTTTCCTCGGTATGACCACCAAATTTGTGGAAGTAACTCTTTCCCATAAATACCGTATTAAAGCGGCGGATGGTTTCTACGCAGGTGGCCCCATGTTTTACATGGAGCGCCGCCTCAATATGAAGTGGCTGGCGGTGATTTTTGCGATCGCTACCGTGATCAGCTCCTTTGGTACCGGAAGCTTGCCGCAGGTGAACAACATTGCCCAGGCGATGCATGACACCTTCGGCCTGAGCAAAATGGTTACTGGTGGGGTGTTGGCCATTTTGTTGGGCATGGTGATTATTGGTGGCATCACCCGTATTGCCAAGGTTACCTCGACCATTGTTCCGGTAATGGCAACCCTGTACATCATCGGCGCACTCGCGGTGATTCTGTACAACTACCAGAACATTATTCCGTCATTCAGCGCCGTATTTGCCGGTGCCTTTAATGGCAGTGCCGCGGTTGGTGGCTTCCTGGGTGCCAGCTTCGCTTACGCGTTTAACCGTGGTGTAAACCGCGGCCTGTTCTCGAACGAGGCAGGTCAGGGTTCCGCGCCGATTGCGCACGCCGCGGCGCGTGCGGATGAGCCAGTGTCCGAGGGGATGGTATCCCTGTTGGAGCCGTTCATTGATACTCTGATCATTTGTACTCTGACCGGCCTGGTGATTCTTTCTTCCGGTGTGTGGACCGAGAAGCATATGAACCAGTTCGAACGGGCAGATATGATGGTTGTTGCCGGTACCTACTCGGACAAGGACGAGGCCGACGTTAAGCAGCTGTTTGGGTTCCTGAGCAACCAGAGTAGTGAAGTCACCGCGTACACCGGTGCTATTGTTGTGGCCGATGGTCGTCCGCTCAATGAAAACGAATTTACGATCCTGAATTCCCGTTCCGTTGCCGAAGATGTCGAGTTCCGTGTTGCGGGCGATAACTTCTCCGGCGTTCTGAATGTGAACAATGGGCGTTTGGTGAATCCCAATGTGGATGTCTGGGGTAACTCGCTGTTGCACTCGGTGGCGCTGACCAACCGTGCGTTCCAGAAAGGTTTCTTCGGCGAGTATGGTAGCTACATCGTCACGTTGGGGATCCTGTTGTTTGCATTCTCCACCGCAATCGCCTGGTCCTACTACGGGGACCGCTCGATGATTTACCTGTTCGGGCCGAAAGCGGTGATGCCTTACCGCTTGGTTTACGTGGTTGCCTTCTTCTGGGCGGCGATTGAGGATACGACGGTTATCTGGAATCTCTCGGCAGTCGCGATCGTGTTAATGACATTACCGAACCTGTTCGGTATTTCGATCCTGGCGCGGGAGATGAAAGATACCGTGAAGGACTATTGGAAAGATCCGAGCCATAAATAGGCTGAGGTGAAATTCTGATACAAAAAAGCCCGGCATATGCCGGGCTTTTTTATATAACAGCGTAACTAAACATTCAGCAGCAGAAACTCACGCTCCCACGAACTGATTACGCGGTTGAACTCTTCGTACTCATCGCGCTTGATTGCAGCCCACGCGCGCACAAAAGTATCGCCGAACATTTCCACCGCTTCAGGGCATTCGGCCATCAGACTGAGTGCGTGTTCCTGGGTGCGGGGCAGGGAGATCGGCTCAACGGAGCAATCGCCTTCATAGGCTTTGGTGGGCTCGATTTTGTTCATCATGCCCAGGTAGCCGCAGGCGAGCGACGTGGCAATTGCCAGGTACGGGTTACAGTCGGCACCGGGGAAGCGGTTCTCCAGACGTTTGGCCTGAGGAGAACTGTCCGGTACACGCAGGCCTGTGGTCCGGTTGTCGTAACCCCAATGCAGGCTGATCGGCGCGGCGTTTTCCTTGGTAAAACGACGATAGGAGTTAACGTTGGGCGCGAAGAAGGTCATGAATCCCGGGGTATATTTCTGCATGCCACCGATGAAGTGCATGAAGCGTACGTTTTCCGCACCTTCGTCGTCCACAAAAATATTTTTACCGGTATTAACGTCCACAATACTCTGGTGCAGATGTAATGCACTGCCCGGTTCGTCGGCCATGGGTTTTGCCATAAATGTGGCATAGATACCGTGGCGCAGGGCGGTTTCACGTACGGTGCGCTTGAAGGTAAAGACCTGGTCCGCCAGTTTTAATGGGTCGCCGTGCAGGAAGTTGATTTCCATTTGGGCGGTCCCGGATTCGTGAATCAGCGTGTCCACGTCAAGGCCCTGGGCTTCCGAGAAATCGTACATGTCCTCAATGATGGGCTCGTACTCGTTTGCCGCATCAATACTGTAGGACTGACGTGTTTTCTCGGTGCGGCCAGAGCGGCCAACCGGCGCGGAGAGTTCCTCGTTCGGGTCGAGGTTTTTCTTTACCAGGTAAAATTCAACTTCCGGTGCGACTACCGGCTTCCAGCCCTGCTCGGCGTATTTATCCAGAACAAACTTCAGAATATTGCGCGAGCTAATTGGGTGGGGCTTGCCATCGCGGGTGTAGCAGTCGTGAATGATCTGCGCAGTTGGCTCATTTGCCCAAGGGTTGAGGCGGATTGAATCCGGGTCAGGCACAAGCAGCATGTCGGTATCCGCTGGATCGACCAGTTCGTTGTGCTCGTCAACGTAGTCGCCAGTTACGGTCTGCACCAGAATACTCTCGGGCAGACGGCTGTCTTGGGTAAGGAACTTGTCGGTAGGGGTAAATTTACCCCGTGCATTTCCAGACATGTCCGGTACCAGGCACTCGACTTCGGAGATGGAATGTTCCGCGAGCCACTGGGTTATCTTGTCCATGTTACACCTTGAGATTGGAAGGCTTGTTTATAGGTATCTTGCCAAATTCGCCGAAACATTAGCGTAGATTCTTATGGTGCGCGAAGGTTTGGCAGCCGGCGTACAGCAATTTTTCTCGCCAGGGCTTTGATTATGACAATAAACCGAATTATCATTCAAGAAATACCGAATAATGATTCGGTTTTGTTTCGCGGCAATGCAGTGGGTACTTCAGTCCACCGCCATAGAATGGGGGCTCTGGGTCTAGCAGTGCCTGAGTGCGGAACAAAACCAGTTGCATCAAATTGACTTTGGAGATCCTTCATGACCGCTAGCGGAAGCGTTTCAAAGCTGCTCGGCCATACCGATTCCTATTATGCTGCCAGTGCCAATCCGACCGGTGATCACCCACGTCTGCAGGGTGATGTAGAGGCCGATGTGTGCATTATTGGTGCGGGCTATACCGGTCTTTCTTCTGCACTGCACCTTGCCGAGCGCGGCTACAAAGTTGTTGTGCTTGAGGCCGAGCGTATCGGCTGGGGCGCCTCTGGGCGTAACGGCGGCCACGTGGGAGTAGGGCAGCGCAAGGGGCAGGAGGATCTTGAGAAGATGCTTGGTCTCGACACGGCCAAGGTCCTTTGGGGCATGGGTGTGGAGGCCGTGCAGCTGGTCGAGTCACTGATCAACAAGCACGACATCAAATGTGACCTAAAGCGGGGCATCATGCACTTGGCCGCCAAAGCGAGTCACGATGATGAACTGAAAGATGAGGTTGAACTGCTCAACGAACGCTATGGCTATGACCAGATCCGTTATGCCGACCGTCATGAGGTTGGCAAACTGGTAGGGTCTGAGCGGTTTCACGGTGGCCAGGTGGATAGTGGGTCACTGCATCTTCACCCACTTAATTTCGCCCTCGGTCTCGCCGACGCGGCTGCTGCGGCCGGCGTGCAATTCTATGAACACAGCCGTGTTACCAGTTATCACGGTGGCAGCCCTTGCGTTGTCAGCACCTCCGGTGGGCGGGTGTACGCCAAGAATGTGGTCCTGGCCTGCAATGGTTATTTGGGCGGCCTGGAGCCACGCATGGCCGGGCGCATCATGCCCATCAACAACTTTGTGTTGGCCACAGAGCCATTGAGCGAGGGGTTGGCACAAGAATTGATCGCGAACGACTACGCGCTACAAGACACACTGTTTGTGATCAATTATTGGAAGTTGTCCGGTGATAATCGACTGGTGTTTGGAGGCGGAGAAAACTATACGTCGCGCTTTCCTCAGGATATCCGGGGGTTCGTGCGCAAGTACATGCTCGAAATTTACCCTCAACTCGAGGATACCCGTATCGATTACGGGTGGGGCGGTACCCTTGCGATCACCATGAATCGCATGCCGAGCATCGGTCGCCTGGAGCCCAATGTGTATTACAGCCAGGGGTATTCTGGTCACGGTGTCCCCACGGCCACCTTCGCCGGTAAAATTCTTTCGGAAGTTATTGCGGGCACCGAGGAGAGATTTGATATATTGTCGCGCATTCCGACGCCTAGGTTCCCAGGTGGCACCTTGTTGCGTTGGCCGGGACTGGTCGCTGGCATGCTGTACTACAGCATGATGGACAAGTTAGGCCGGTAGACTTACTCGATTTCTTTGCTTTGTGGCCGTTGCGACACAGCAGAATCCTGTGTCGTTATTGCCATGCTTAGGCAGGGCTACGGGTATAAATAAAAGTTGAAGAATTGTTCGGTTTATGAAATAACAGACCGATCAGTTTACAAGCACTGGGTCCGTCCGAGCGGTATCTATGGGCATAAACCCGACAAAAATAACCCACGGGGAGTAACGATGACGCTATCAGACCGGTCTTTCATGGCCAAAAAGAACCTGCTTGCCTCCACCATCGGCGCGGTAGTTTTTACCGTCGGTGCCGGCGCGGTGGCCGCAGAGATCGAAGAAGTAACGGTAACTGCACAGATGCGTGCGGAGTCCCTGAAAGACGTTCCCATGTCTGTCAGCGCCTTTTCTGGCGAAACCATCAAGAACTCTAACCTGAGTGATTTCAAAGACCTGTTTGCCATTACTCCGGGGATTTCCGGTGAGACCACCGATGGGTTCTTCGATTCCGTTTCCGTACGTGGTGTAAACAACAACGGTTTTGGTTCCGGCAGTGACCCCGCACTGGGCGTTTTCCTCGATGGCGTTTACCAGAGTCGTTCCGGTGCTGCGCCTACCATGTATGACCTGGAACGTGTGGAAGTGGTAAAAGGCCCGCAGGGCACGCTCTTCGGCCGCAACACCGCTTCTGGCGCGATCGCTATGACGACCCAGAAGCCTGGTGACGTTTTTGGCGGTGATGTATCCGTTAGCGCTGGTCAGTACGGTCGCCTGGACTTCGAAGGCACCGTGGATGTGCCGGTGAGCGAAGACTTTGCGCTGCGCATTGCGGGTATTCATCAAGAAGAAGATGGTCACGTGAAAAACCTTTCCGGTGGCCGTGACCTGGGTGCCAGTGAAGCAGACGCCATGCGTTTTACTGCTGTTTACAGTGGCTTCACTGATACCACTGTTACTTTGATGGGCCAGTACGAAGACCGTATCAGTGACGGTACCATCTACCGCGCACTGGAAACGGATGGCGCCTACGACGAGGTTTACAACGACCAGCAGGGCACTGACCAATCAGAAATTGCTGATGCGATTCTCACCATCGAACACCAGATGGATGCGCTGACGCTTACCTCCATCACCGGTTACAAGACCCACAACTACACCTACATCGAAGATTTCGACGGCACTGCAGACACCATCGATACTTTCGTTCGCGATCAGAGTGGCGACTTCTTCAGCCAGGAATTCCGTCTGACCTCTGACAATAGTGGCCCGTTCAACTGGGTTCTGGGTGCAAGCTACTACCAGGAAGACCTGGACGCATATTTCGCCGGTGTTGATGCCGAAGATTTCATCTGTGCCGGTGCCATGGAAGTGGACTACGAGCTGGACGTGGATTCTTCCGCGACCTGTGCCGAGTTGGCCCTGGCCTATCCAGACGATATGGATGACGCCTTTGGCACTGGTGGCGATCCCTGGGAATACGCGCCGACTGCCGGTATGGCAATTCCGGGTGGCGTGATGGTTCCAGATGGCATGTCCATCGAAGAATCCTTCACCAGTGGTGAATACAGTGGCTGGGGCATCTTCGCCAACACCACCTTCGATCTGACCGAGGCAACTAGCCTGGGACTAGGTATTCGTTACACCTCAGACCGCAAGATCTACACCGTAGATTCCCCGTGGCCTGACACCTGGACCGGTGGTTGGAACTATCAGGCAATGTTCACAGAAGGCCCGATCACTGGCGACGACACCTGGACCAACCTGTCCGGTCGAGCAACTCTGAATCACGACTTCTCTGACTCTGTTACTGGCTACGCAAGCGTTGCGACTGGGTACAAGTCCGGTGGTTTTGACTACCTGACGTACCGCGTAACCGACCCGGCCTTTGCCCAAGATCAAGATGCGTGGCTCGAAGAGTACGAGTGGACTGTCGATAGCTCCAATGCCGAGCCGAATGGCTTCGACGAAGAGCAGGTTCTTTCCTATGAGCTTGGTGTTAAAGCGCGCTTGTTGGACAACCGCTTGCACCTGAACGCAGCAGCGTTCCAGTACACCTATGACAACCTGCAGCAGGCATTCTTCATTGGTGCGGCAGCGGTTACCCGTAATGTGGGTGAGAGCGAAGGTCAGGGTCTCGAAGTTGACGCTCGTTGGCTGCTGACCGACAACCTCGACCTGTACATGGGCATGGCCTGGCTAAACACTGATTTCCGTGGCGCTCCAGAAGAGCTGTGTGAAGGCTGTGACGGTAATAAGATGGCGTTTTCTCCGGAGTTCTCTTCTGCAACCATGCTGACCTACACCACCGACCTGGGCTTCGGTTCCCTGGCGCTGACTGGTGAGTACAACTACACCGCTGAGCAGTTCTCTAACCTCGATAACACCGAAGAAGTGAAACTGGATAGCCGCAGCATTTTCAATGTGCGTGCCACCATCACTGCGCCGAGCGAAAATCTGAGCGCTGGTATCTACGTGGAAAATCTGACTGGCGAAGAGTACTACCACTGGGGCTACGCAGAAGCGGATTACAATCTGCCCGCGACTATGACCGATCCCTCACGCGGTCGTGTTGCAGGTGTGAATGTGAACTACCGTTTCTAATCGATTCCATTCGCGTCTCACAGGATGGGAATAAAAGGTCGGCAGTAATGCCGGCCTTTTTTTTTGGTGAGTGGTTTGTCTAATTGTGTTACAAAGCAAATTCAGCTGTAGGGAAGATGGAAGTGTCCAGCTCAGACAATCAACGCCGTAGAAACCAGTTGTCACCGCGTCGAGAACCCGTCCAGGCGAGGGCACGCGAGCGCGCCCGTCAGATCCTGGACACCACCGGCTATTTACTCGAGCGGGTTGGTCTGAACGACCTCACTACCATCCTGATCGCCAAAGAGCTCGGTGTTTCCGTTGGCTCCGTGTATCACTACTTTCCCAACAAGCATGCGATCCTCTATGCGATGGGGGAGCAGTGGCTGGCCAGCCTCACTGAGCGTCTGAACGAACTTGCCGCAAGCCACCTCGAACGTCTCAGCCTGCGCGAATTTCTCGACGAACTCTTGTCCCGCTGGCTATCGGTGTATCGTGAACAGCGCGGTTTGTTGCCGTTGGTTCAAGCCATGTGGGGGGTACCAGAACTACACGAGCTGGACGAACGTCACGATGAGCTGGTGATTAATCATCTAATGCGCATGTTTGACCGTCTCGGTTTTACCTGCCCGCCCAATGAATCCAACCGCCTGGCACGTGCCACCCTGGAAACCTGCCACGCCATGTTACTTGTTGTGGTGAATCAGGCCGGTGTCCGCTCGGAGCGGACCCGCGAAGACTTACTCAATATGTTGATGGTGCTGCTCGAACCGCACCGTAATGATGAGCGGCCATCCGGCCTCGACGACATTGAGGCTCCGTGAGGGTTTCCAATGACCAACACTCAGTACCCGACAGGTAAGCCCCATCCCAATCGCTTGATCATTGCGATTTCTTCGCGGGTGTTGTTTGACCTGCGCGAAAGCCATCAGATTTTTGAAGAGCAGGGGGTCGAGGCCTTCTCTGCCTATCAGGTGGAACGAGAGAACGATATTTTGCCGAAAGGCGAGGCGTTTTCCCTCGTGGAAAAATTCCTGCAAATCAATGAGCGGCTGCCCGGTGAGCCCAGGGTTGAGGTCATACTGCTTTCCCGCAATAGCGCGGATACAGGGCTCCGCGTGTTTAATTCAATTGAACACTATGGGTTAAACATTAGTCGCGCCGCATTTTGTAACGGCGGCAGTCCCTATCGCTATATATCTCCGTTCGGCTGCCACCTGTTTCTCTCGACCGATGGTGAGGATGTGCGCAGAGCGCTGGAGCAGGGCGTAGCCGCTGCGACATTAATACCGGGTGGGGCACGCGAACGCGGTGATGAAGTACTGCGCTTTGCCTTTGATGGCGACGCGGTATTGTTTTCCGACGAGGCAGAGCAGATCTTTAAGCGTGATGGCCTCGATGCATTCACCAGTGCGGAACGTGCGTCTGCGAAGAAACCCTTACAGGGTGGTCCATTCAAAGGCTTCCTCGAGACACTGCAGCAGCTGCAGGCCGAATTCGATCCTGAGGATTGTCCAATCCGGACGGCGCTGGTTACAGCGCGTTCCGCGCCGGCACACGAGCGGGTGATTCGTACGCTGCGTGCCTGGAATATTCGTATTGATGAGTCCATGTTCCTGGGTGGGCTTCCCAAGGGCGAGTTTCTGCGGGCATTTGGTGCTGACGTATTTTTCGACGATCAGCCGGTTCATTGTGCGTCCGCCAGTGCCCATGTCGCCACTGGGCACGTGCCGCATGGCATTGCTAATCAGGGAAAATAGCGCGTCAGGCGACACCTCTCTCTCCCTAATTGCCCCGAATCCACACGTATTTGGTACGCCTTCGGTCACTTTTCGTAACCAATTGTTCAGTTTTGGCTTGGCCTTATCACGATTAGTTGGCTCCACATCACTTTCACTGCTATGCTTTTCGCGCATATAGTTGCACAGTTTTTATAACCATTTTCTGGCGTAAAAAAGATCACATTGCCGTTGATCGGATAGCGTCGGGAACCGAAAGGGCAGTCAGGGAGAGAGGCTATGAAGCTGCAGCAGTTGCGATATATCTGGGAGGTAGCACACCACGACCTCAACGTGTCGGCAACCGCGCAAAGTCTGTTTACTTCCCAGCCAGGCATCAGTAAACAGATACGCCTGCTCGAGGACGAACTCGGTGTAGAGATCTTTGCGCGTAGCGGCAAGCACCTTACTCGTGTCACCCCCGCAGGGGAAGCCATCCTCAAAACCGCCGGCGAGATTATGCGCAAGGTGGAAAATATCAAGCAGGTGGCGCAAGAATTCAGCAATGACAAGCGCGGGAGTCTTGCCATTGCCACCACTCATACCCAGGCCCGCTATGCGCTGCCGACCGTCATAAAAGGCTTTATCTCACGCTATCCAGAAGTTTCCCTGCATATGCACCAGGGAACACCCATGCAAATTTCCGAGATGGCTGCAGATGGCACTGCGGATTTTGCCATCGCCACCGAAGCTCTGGAACTGTTCAGTGATCTGGTGATGATGCCGGTTTACCGCTGGAACCGCTGTATTCTGGTGCCTAAGGGCCATGAGTTAGCACAGGTGCCCAAGTTGACGCTGGAAGAGGTGGCCAAGTACCCGATCGTGACTTACGTATTCGGGTTTACCGGTCGATCCAAGCTGGATGAGGCGTTTCTTGAAAAAGGTTTGTCACCGAAAGTGGTATTTACCGCAGCGGATGCCGACGTTATCAAAACCTACGTGCGGCTTGGTCTTGGTATCGGTATTGTCGCGGATATGGCAGCGGTTGAGGATGAGGATAGTGATCTAGTCGCACTGGATGCCAGTGACCTGTTTGAGTCAAGCGTAACAAAAATTGGATTCCGCAAAGGTATTTTCCTGCGCGGCTTTATGTACGAGTTCTTCCAGCAGTTCGCGCCACATCTTACCCGCGAGCTTGTTGACCAAGCGGCGCAGGCATCTTCGCGGGCGGAAGTGGATGAACTGTTCTCACATATTGATTTGCCGGTTTACTAAACCGAAGGGTTTGGTCGCGGTGGCCCCGGCAAAGGGGCGCCGCTTTGAACGCAATCAGGCTGCCAGCTTGGCCAACACTTCTTTCGCGAACTTGAAGTACACGGTATAGACCTCGGGTTCCTTCCCTTCTTCTTCTACAACGAAAAACGGCGCTCGCTGTACGTTGAGCTTTTGTGCCAACGCCATGCCAGCACTTGCCGGATCGCGCTCATCGGCAATCAACGTTTCGTCCAGAAATTTCTCCTGGTCATTTTCCTTGAGCTTTTGCTCGACGTCCCGGCATTTCCCGCAAGGGGAGCCGTCCGCAAGAATTTTCTTTACCAGCGTAATACGCATGAACACAGCCTTATTGTGTAGCGCCGTCGCCTCGCCATCTTATATGGCGTTTTCTGGAGGCGGCTCAAACCCAGTGAATCTAATGATTGGCGCGGAATCTAGCAAAGAAGAGGAACAGTGGGAAATATCGAAGGGCGATAATTCTATAACCTGTGGCGGTATTCAGGAGAAACGCGCTTCGAGGGTGTTGAGCAAGATACGCACCTTGTCCAGACACTCGCGGTGCTCAGCCGCGGGATCCGAGTCCGCGACAATGCCTCCACCAGCGGCGCAACTGATTTTGCCATTGCTCGTGGTAAGGGTGCGAATGGCGATATTCGTATCCGCGCGGCCACAGCTGCTGAGATAGCCAATACTGCCGCAGTAGGCGCCACGGGGGCTGTCTTCGAGCTCGCGAATAACCTCCATGGCACGGCGCTTGGGCGCACCGGTTATCGAGCCGCCCGGGAAGCACGCTGAGAGCACGTCGGCGTACTCCACATCTTGCGGCAGTTGCCCGTTTATGGTGCTCACCAAGTGATGCACATTGGCAAAACTCTGCAGCTCGAACAGGTTTGGCACCCGCACACTGCCGCGCTCGCAGACTTTACCAAAGTCATTGCGCAACAGGTCCACGATCATCAGGTTCTCGGCGCGATCTTTGCGGCTGTCACGCAACTGCTGCGCAAGCGCCGCATCCTCGGCGGGCGTCTCTCCACGGGGTACCGTGCCCTTGATGGGTTCGGTCTGCAGGAAGCGCCCATCAGCGAGAATAAACCGTTCCGGTGAAAGGCTAAGCAATTGGCCTTCAGGCAGAGAGAGGTAAGCTGAAAACGGACCCGCGGCCGCCTCGCGCAATGCTAAATACGCCGTGAGCGGGTCGCCCTCGTAGGTAGCGTTAAAGCGCTGAGTGAAGTTCGCCTGATAGATATCCCCAGCACGAATGTAGTCGAGAATAGATTCGATGCGCCGCGCGTATTCACTGGCGTCATATTCGTGCTGGAATGGGTGTGTGAGTTTAAATGACTCGTGTCCTGGCGCAGGCTTTTCCCAGTCAATGGCTTCAAAGCGCTGTTGCAGGTCCTGCTTTTGGTGGCGGGTGCATGCGGGATGGAAAACCAAGTGGGTTGTGCCTAGCTGGTGGTCGGCAATCAGCGCCCAGCTGTACAGGCCAAATGCCCCCGCCGGCAACGGCGTTGGCCGCGTATCGGGCGGCAGGAAATTACAGTTGTTCCCAAGCTCGTAGCCCGCAAAGCCGATGGCGCCGCCACAGAAGGGGATTTGCTGGTCTACTTCCTGTGGTTCCAGTTCGCAGAGCAAATCGTCCAATGCGGCGAACGGTGCCGAATCGTCTACATTCAGGGTCAGCGATGCGATCGGGTCTGCGCTAATGATGTCAAAACGCCCGCCGCTGGCACGGGGCTGCCCCGAATCCAGCCAGACCGGACAGGGTAAATCGCCAAGCGCAGTGAAGGCTGCACCGAGATTTCGGGAATAGGGCAGGGAAATGATCTGCAAAACGTCAACCAAACTTCCAGGCGGTTTTACCGCGCAGGTTTCTTTCGAGCAACAGGCATAGCCTTTTGGGCGGCGCTACTTTACTCCAATTTGACCGCTGAGCCTATCGAAACACCCATGCGAGCGTGTCGCGATGACGACTAATACGCTCTTCTGCCTGAGTCCGTTCACTGTGCTTTATAAAATTTAGCTGATTCTGCGCTCGATACCTGCTTGAGACATGAGTCGGGTTGCCAGCTCCTCGACCGAAAGCTCCGTCGCATCGAGGTAGGGTATCTGGGCCCGTCGTAACATTTGTTCAACTTGACGTACCTCGAACTCACACTGTTCTGGTGATGCGTAGCGGCTGTTGGCGCGCCGTTCCTGGCGAATACTCATTAGGCGACGGGGGTCGATGGTGAGGCCGAACAATTTTTGTTGATAGGGGCGCAGAATTTTCGGCAGGGAGGTGGAGTCCATATCCTCCTCGGTGATGGGATAGTTTGCTGCGCGCAAACCAAACTGTAGGGCAAGATACAGACACGTCGGTGTCTTGCCCGAGCGCGAGACGCCAACGAGGATCACATCTGCACTTTCAAATTCGCGCGTGCGGCGGCCGTCGTCATTGTCCATGGCAAAGTGCACCGCATCCATACGTGCGCTATAGCGGCTGTCGTTGGAAATGCCGTGGGAAACACCCACAGTGCGCACCGGATTAGTCCCGAACAGGTTTGCCAGCGGTGCCAGGTAACTCTCAAACACATCGAGCATTAGTGCGGAGCTTTCGTGCAGTTGATTGCGAATCTGGTCCGAAACAATACTGGTGATAATGATCGGCTGAAGACCCGATTCTTCGGCGGCGCGCTCTATACGCTGTAAAACCAGTTTCACACGCGCGTCGGAGTCCACATAGGGAACAGTCACTTGCTCTACAGGTTGGTCGCGAAACTGTGCGAGCAGGCTGTGTCCAATACCCTCTACCGTGAGACCGGTACCGTCAGAAATAAAAAACGCGGTGCGCTTTTTGCCGCTGCCAGGTACTGCACTGTGTTCTTGGGTAGCAGGGGTAGGGTTCGGTATGGAATCCGTCATAGTTTTGTCTTGGCAAATAAATAGATTGCGACTAAAGGCGCTCGCCGACGTTTTACAATATGCGATTGCTGCTCTGGCCGCCTGTCTTATCAATCATACAACAGTGATATAGCAGTCATACAACCGTGTGCTGTTGTGTGTTTGTGGCTTGATGTAGCCAAATCCAATCGCGCACGCAAATTTTGTAGAAAAATTACAACAAATATTGGCGATTTTAAGTGGTATTTGCGGGGTATTATTTACAAAACCCTTCCTTATAATTTGCCGCCAGAAATGCAGTCTTAGAGGACAGATCATTGACCACTTATACTCTCGATTTCGCGAAACTGGGCATGGCGGACGTCGACAAGGTTGGCGGAAAGAATGCCTCTCTTGGTGAAATGATCTCCTCGCTATCGGGAGCCGGTGTAAGCGTGCCCGGTGGTTTCGCCACCACTGCTGAGGCATTCCGTGAATTCCTGAATAGCGCGAATTTGGACGCACGTATCGCCGAGCGCCTGCAGAACCTGGATGTCGATGATGTCACCGCTCTGGCTGCCGCGGGCGAAGAGATTCGCCAATGGCTGCTGGATACGCCTTTTCCGGCTCAGCTCGAGAAAGAAATCCGTGAGGGTTACGAGGCCCTGGGCGGAGGCGAGACCGCGGTAGCGGTGCGTTCCTCGGCAACGGCAGAAGATTTGCCGGACGCCTCGTTTGCCGGTCAGCAGGAGACCTTCCTGAACATCCGGGGCATTGACTCGGTGCTACAGGCGGTACGGGAGGTATTTGCCTCACTGTACAACGACCGCGCCATTGCCTATCGCGTGCACACTGGCTACGCCGATGTTGGTGTCTACCTCTCCGCCGGTATTCAGCACATGGTGCGCAGTGAAACCGGTGCTTCTGGTGTGATGTTTACCCTCGACACTGAAAGTGGTTTCCGCGATGTCATCTTCGTAACCGCTGCCTACGGTCTCGGCGAAACCGTGGTACAGGGTGCGGTGAATCCGGATGAGTTTTATCTCTACAAGCCCGCCCTTGAAGCCGGCCGTCCGGCGATTCTGCGCCGCAACCGCGGCAGCAAAGCGATCAAAATGGTGTACGACGCCAGCGGAGATTGTGGACGCTCGGTCAAAACCGTTCAGGTGGACGAAGCTGACCGCCTGCGTTTTGCCCTGGACGACCAGGAGCTGACGGAACTGGCCAATCAAGCGCGCAAGATTGAAGCCCATTACCAGCGCCCCATGGATATCGAGTGGGCAAAAGACGGTGATAGCGGCAAGCTGTTTATCGTTCAGGCCCGTCCGGAGACCGTGCGCTCTCGCGACACGGGCACCAGTATTGAACGCTATAAACTGCAGGAGCGCAGCGAGGTACTGTGTGAAGGCCGCGCTATCGGTCAGCGTATCGGCGCCGGTCCTGTGCGCGTACTCGACTCCGTTGAAGATATGGCACAAATGCAGGACGGCGACGTGCTGGTCACCGATATGACGGATCCGGATTGGGAGCCGGTACTGAAACGAGCCAGCGCCATTGTCACCAATCGCGGTGGGCGTACCTGCCACGCGGCGATCATTGCACGCGAACTGGGTATTCCGGCAGTTGTTGGCTGTGGCGATGCCACCGAGAAGCTGTCTACTGGCACACCGGTTACCGTAACCTGTGCCGAGGGCGATATGGGCTTTGTGATGTCCGGGCAGTTGGATTTCGAGCGCTCGCTCACCGAAGTCGCAGATATGCCCGACCTGCCATTCAAGATTATGTTGAACGTGGGTAACCCGGATCGTGCCTTCGCGTTCAGCAATCTACCGAACCAGGGGGTTGGTCTCGCGCGCCTGGAATTCATTTTGAACCGCATGATCGGTATTCACCCACGAGCACTGCTGGAACTGGACCGTCTGCCGCAGGAGCTGCAGCACACCATTCGCAACCGCATCGGTGGTTATGCATCCCCAGAAGATTTTATCGTTGAGAAGCTTGTAGAAGGTATCTCCACTCTCGCCGCGGCATTTGCACCGAACCGTACCATCGTGCGCCTCTCGGACTTCAAGTCCAATGAGTATGCCCACTTGGTGGGTGGCCAGATGTACGAGCCTAGCGAAGAGAATCCGATGCTAGGCTTTCGCGGTGCGGCACGGTACCGCTCCAAGGATTTCCGCCAGTGCTTTGCGCTCGAATGTAAAGCGTTGAAGAAGGTCCGTGACGAGATGGGCCTGACGAATGTGGAAATCATGGTGCCATTCGTACGTACGCCGGATGAGGCCCGCCAGGTCATTGAGCTTCTAGAACAGAACGGCCTCAAGCGCGGAGAAAACGGACTGAAAGTCATCATGATGTGCGAGCTGCCTTCTAATGCCTTGTTGGCTGAGGATTTCCTGCAGTACTTCGACGGCTTCTCGATTGGCTCCAACGACCTGACTCAGTTGACGCTCGGCCTGGACCGGGATTCCGGTCTCGTCGCCGAGCTGTTTGACGAGCGTGACCCAGCGGTAAAAATGCTGTTGTCCCGTGCGATTCAGGCTTGTAAAAAAGCCGGTAAATACGTTGGCATCTGCGGTCAGGGGCCATCAGACCATAAAGACTTCGCTCAGTGGCTGATGGACGAGGGGATTGACAGCGTATCCCTGAACCCCGATACCGCGGTGGATACCTGGTTGTACCTCGCCAACCAGAGTGCTCCAGAGTAACCAGCCAAGGACCATTGTGCGGCTGTCTGCGCATTGATTGGGAAATTTCAAGCAAAGCGCCTTTTTTGAGGCGCTTTTTTGTTAATTGCCATTAGGAAAATGTTGCGTGGAACCCGCTACTTTTGAAGACAGCTGGTGTATTCATTTCACCGCTTTGGGCTTGTGAAGTTAATGTCATGAGTCTAAGAGAATTGCCAAATTCCATAAAACTGCTATACGCCCGATAAAATCAGTCTAAGCACCCAATTTCACATCGATAGAATCGAAAGAGCTTTCACATAAGTGTCATTCGCGACCGTGAGAGTGATTAATCCAAATCTGTCTATTCGAAGCAGAAGCCAACGATTCAAGTTCTGACTGAGGTGTGATCATGCTTAGACATTTTCAATTCTCTCCCGACGACGATCCTGTAGCCCAATCAAACAACCAACGAAGTCGCCAGTACCTGCTTGACCAAACAGGAGGGGATGTAAGTGTCGCCGACGACGTATCTATTATTTCCCGCCGTTTTATCGCCACTGTCATGCTGCTCGTGGGTGGCTTGGTTGGGACCCTCTGGCCTTCCTTTGCGGAAGCGAATAGGGGCGGCAACTGGTTTGACGATGCCGCGGCGATGAATTCCTCTGGTGCGCCGTCTATTCGCATTAACTTGAGTGAACAGAAGGCCTATTTCTACAAGGGTGGCCGCTTGGTGGGGTCGTCGTTCATATCGTCTGGTAAGAAAGGTTTTCGTACCGGCACTGGCAAATTCCGTGTGCTGGCGAAGCGACCAAATCACCGTTCCAGCATCTACGGTAGCTATGTCGATCGGAATTCCGGCCGTGTAGTACGTGCGGATGTGGATACCCGCAAACACCGTCGTCCGGCTGGCACCTACTATCGCGGTGCGAAAATGAATCACTACATTCGTTTTAATGGCGGTATCGGTTTGCACGCTTCTGGCCATGTACCGCGCTACCCTGCGTCGCACGGTTGTGTACGTATGCCTCCGCACATGGCACGTAAGTTCTACCAGTATTCTCGTGTTGGTATGCCAGTAACTGTGACCTATTAAAGTCGAGTTATCGGTAAAGTTTGGCAGCCTGCGCCCGAGCCAGACCTTGCGGTCTAGGGTCGGGAAACCGGCAGGCCCTGTTGCCGAGTATTATCCATTGTGGTGATACTCGGCATTTTTGTATGTGCAATGCGTAAGTTGTTATGAAGCGGTTATGATGCTGCACCACCGACCCGGTAATCGGTACCGCTAACTACTTTTTTTTCGGAGCACGCCATGACCAGTAATCATATTTCGACCCCCGATCTTTGCGACGAGTTTCCAGAGTTGATTCAGGTGGTTGAGCCAGGCTTTATCAATTTTGGTGGCCGTGAAACCTTCGGCGGTAAGATCGCCACCATTAAGTGCTTCGAAGATAATTCACTGGTACGGGACCTGGTGGCAGAAGAGGGCGCTGGTCGCGTACTGGTCGTTGACGCAGGCGGGTCAATGCGACGGGCTTGCCTGGGCGATATGCTGGCGGAGAAAGCGTTTAACAACAACTGGGAAGGCATACTGATGTATGGCTGCATCCGTGACGTAGATGAAATTTCTCAACTACAGTTAGGAGTGCAGGCGCTGGGAAGTCACCCAATGAAGACTGAAAAGAAAGGCATCGGCGAACGCGATGTAGCTGTGACTTTTGGCGGCGTTACCTTTAATCCCGGAGAGTATTTATACGCTGACAATAACGGTGTGATAGTTTCCCCAAAACCACTGATGTAACTTGGCAATATCGGATTCAATTTTATTTTCTCTAGTCCTTCTTTCCGCACTTGCACACGCTGTATGGAACGCAGTCGTTAAACATAGTGGAGAAGCGTTTCTACAGTTGGCAATGATCCGCAGCGTCGGCCTCTTTGCAGGCATGCTACTGGCAACACAGCTGCCACTGCCTGCAAAGTCCTCGTTGATCTTTCTGATTGGCGGTGCCTTATTTCAATATCTCTACTTCTTCCTGTTGTCGCGCTCATATCACGCGCTCGACTACGGTACCGCCTACCCAATTGCCCGTGGGGTGACGCCGTTGATGGTCGCAACCGCTGCGCTGGTTTTCCTCGATGAATCTCTCGAAACCATGCAAATAATCGGGGTATTGCTGGTCAGCTGCGGTATTTTCGCCCTGATCATGAAGGAATTACGGGTAAGTTCTACCGGTATCTATTACTCGCTGGGTACCGGCATTGCCATTACCGGCTACACGACCCTGGGCGCAGCTGGCGTACGAACCGTTGAAAACCCGTGGAGCTTCGTCGCCTGGCTCGAGATTCTCTCTGGTGGCGGGGTAATTCTTGCGGTACTGCTGACGAGGCCTCTAAAGGGATTGGCCTTTGCGCGTGCGAATTTTCTGCGCAGTTCGCTCTCTGGGGTGCTCGCAACCAGTGGCTTCGGCATAGCGCTATGGGCAACCTCACTGATGCCGGTGGCAGCCGTCGCTGCAACGCGGGAAGTGAGTATTCTTTTTGCGTCACTCATTTCTGTATTTTTGCTCAAAGAGCGCCTGTCTATCCGTCGTGTCTGTGGCGCACTGATTATCTTCTGTGGCATTGGCGTGCTCGCGCTTAGCTGATCGATACCTCCATCTGGTTCTATTCGAGTGTTTGGCTCTTGTCGGTCGACAGATTGCCTATAGTTGCAATGACTTCCTCGATTGGGGACGCGTCCCGATGGCGCAATTCAGGCCATCTAGATCACAACTCAAGAACACTAAATTGTAACGGCCCTTCGAAAGGACAAATAATGAGCAGTTTGCGTCAGAAGTGGGTTACCGCACCACTATTAAACTGGATTAAGAAAGTATTGCCGCCAATTTCCGATACCGAGCGCGAAGCCATGGAGGCAGGCGAGGTATGGTGGGATGCCGAATTGCTCTCCGGCAAGCCCGACTGGGATAAGTTGCTCAATATGGGGCAACCGGAACTAACCGAAGCGGAGCAGGCGTTTATCGACGGCCCGGTGGAAGAACTGTGCAAGATGGTCGACGACTGGAAGGTGTCGTACGAAGACCACGACATTTCACCGGATATCTGGGACTTCCTCAAAAAGAATCGATTTTTCGGCATCATCATCCCTGAAGAGTTTGGCGGACTTGGTTTTTCGCCCACCGCCCATGCCCAAATCGTTACCAAAATTTCAACGCGCAGCACTAGCGTTGGTGTCACGGTAATGGTGCCGAACTCACTGGGGCCCGGTGAACTTTTGATGGCGCATGGTACCGACGAGCAGAAACGGCATTACCTGCCTCGACTTGCCGACGGTCGTGATATCCCATGCTTTGGCCTTACCAGCCCGGAAGCGGGTTCCGATGCGGCCGCCATGGTGGATAATGGTGTCGTCTGTTATGAGACCTACAAAGGCGAAAAAACCCTGGGCATGCGGGTCAATTGGCACAAGCGTTATATCACGCTGGGCCCGGTGTCTACGGTGCTTGGGCTCGCTTTTAAACTCTATGATCCCGATCATATTCTTGGCGATGAAGAAGAGCTCGGGATTACCGTGGCTCTGGTGCCCACCGATACTGAGGGCGTGACCATCGGTCAACGCCACCTGCCGGCCATGCAGGCCTTTATGAATGGCCCCAATTGGGGCAAAGATGTCTTTATTCCCATGGACTGGATCATCGGCGGCCAGGAGAACATTGGACACGGCTGGCATATGTTAATGAGCGCGCTTGCCGCAGGCCGGGGCATCTCACTGCCTTCGCTCTCTACAGGCGGTGCAAAGCTAGCGGCCCGTACCACTGGAGCCTATGCCTATGTGCGCGAGCAGTTTGGTATTTCTATCGGTAAATTTGAAGGCGTGCAGCGCCGCCTCGCGGAAATAGCCGGCATTGCGTATGTACTCGATTCCGCCCATAAAACGACAACCCGCGCGCTAGACCAGGGGCGCAAGCCCGCGGTTATCTCTGCAATTATGAAAGCGCACGCCACCTTCGGATTGCGCCAGTCCATCAACGATGCCATGGATATTCATGCGGGTAAGGCGATTATTGATGGCCCTTCCAACTATCTGGGCAACGTGTATCGCGCAGTACCGGTGGCAATTACCGTTGAGGGAGCGAATATCCTGACGCGCAGTCTGATGATCTTCGGGCAGGGTGCCATACGTTGTCATCCGTACCTGCTGCAAGAAATGGAAGCCGCCACCAATCCGGACCACGAGGCGGGCGTCAAGGAACTGGATGCGCTGCTACCCAAGCATTTCATGTTCCAGCTGAAGACGTTTGTGCGCGCGGTATTTCATGGCTGGACGGGTGGCCTGTTTGCCAGTAGTCCCAAGGGTGTTGGTGATGCCGCAAAGTACTACCGGCAAATGAATCGCTACTCTGCAGTGCTCACACTGGTCACGGAAATATCCCTGATGTCATTGGGGGGCGAGCTCAAGCGCAAGGAAATGATTTCCGCACGTCTTGGGGATGTCTTAAGTGATCTCTATCTGATGAGCTGCGCACTCAAACGTTTCAACGACGATGGCAGTCCAGATAAAGACCGCCCTTTACTCGAATTTGCGATGCGTTCTGGCTTCCACAATATCGAAGTCAGTTTGATCGAGGTCTTCCATAACTTTCCGATCCGTTTCATTGGCCAGCTGATGCAGTTTCTGACCATGCCCTGGGGGCACAGTATTCGCGATGCATCGGACCGTCAGGCGAAAGCATGTGCGGACCTCATTATGGTGCCTTCCGAAACCCGCGAACGTCTTACTGAGGGCGTCTTCCTGGGCAATCCGGGCGACGGAATCGATATCGTTGAGCAGGCATTTGAACTCAGCCATGCGACCGCAGACATTCGCGACAAAATGAAGAAGGGTGGGGTGCGTGCACTCAGCGTGAAGTCTGTTGAAGAAGCGTTGAGTAAAGGTCTTATCAACGAAGAAGAAGCCACCGAGATGAAACTCACTGCGGAGGCGGTGGATAAGGCAATTCAGGTCGATCACTTCGATTCGTTGGGCGGCCAGAAGACAACGGGCTGAATCTGAAAGCGGGGCCTTCATGGTGGAATGGACGAAAGAGCCTGAGTCCTACGAAGAGGTAGAAGCGTGCGTTGATGCGGTGCTCGCGCGCGTGGGCAAGCGCATCGTACTTGGGCTTCCACTGGGTATTGGTAAGGCGAACCATTTCGCGAATGCCCTATATGCCCGTGCCGAGAGAGATCCGAGTATCACGCTCACGATCTTTACAGCGTTGACACTCGAACGTCCCGCGAGTGGTAACGAACTACAGCGCCGTTTTGTCCAGCCACTACTGGATCGTCTCTACCGCGACTACCACGACCTTGCCTACAATCAGGCGCGCCGCAAAGGCCTGTTGCCACGCAATGTCGAGGTGTGCGAGTTTTTCATGCAACCGGGCAGCATGCTTAACGTCCCCAGCGCCCAACAGGATTACGTCAGCAGCAACTACACGCTGGTACCTCGGGATCTTTTGGACCGTGGTGTCAATCTGATTGCCCAAATGGTGTCACCAGCGCCTGATAGTAGTGGTGACTACAGCCTAAGTAGCAACCCCGATCTGACTCTGCCGCTGTTGGCACTTGCCGAAGAGCGAAACCATGGGCCTATTGTTGTCGTTGGAGAGGTCAACCCACGCCTGCCATTTGTTGGCGGTGATGCCCGGGTCAGTGAATCTCTGTTTGATTTTGTACTGGAAGGCGAGTCCTTCGAGCAGGATATTTTCCCCGCGCCCAATGCGCCGGTAGGGATTACCGATTACGCGCTCAGTTTCCACATTGCCAGCCTGGTAAAAGATGGCGGCACACTGCAGGTGGGCATCGGCGCACTCGGCGACGCAATCTGCCACACACTCCGCTTGCGGCAAACGCACAATCAGGAATTCAGCGATATCCTGCATTCCCTGCAGTCTGAACTTGATGCCACCGTCAGCACCATCCCTGCAGAATCCAGCCTGTTTACGCGGGGGATTTACGGGGCCAGCGAAATGGTCCCGGAGGGGTTTCTGCACCTGCGCCGTGCGGGTGTGATGAAACGAAAGGTCTACCAGGATGCCACGCTTCAGTCGCTACTGAACGCGGGTACGTTTTCTGATTGCGCGTCGGAAGACCTGTTGCTGGCGTTGCGTGACAGCGGGCGTATCCAAAGTCCGTTAACAGAAGCCGATACAAAATTCCTGCAGGCCATGGGCATCATCGATCCGTCTTACAGCTGGCGAGGTCACCGCTTCCTTGATGAGGGGGGCGAAATGGAAGAGTGTGATCTCCACAGTACAGCCGGTCGGACAAAACTGCTGGGTAGTGTTGCGGGAAAGCCAATTGCCGGTGGCACCTGGCTGCATGGCGGTTTCTATCTTGGTTCTACCAGTCTTTACCGGGAACTTCGCGAGATGGATCCGGGTGAACTGGCTGGAATCAATATGACCGGTATCGACTATATCAATGCACTGGAGAAAGATCGCGAGCTAAAACGTGCGCAACGACAACATGCGCGATTCGTGAACTCCGCAATGATGGTGACCCTGAACGGGGCAGTTGTGTCGGACGGGTTAGCCAATGGTAAAGTCGTCAGCGGGGTAGGTGGGCAGTACAACTTTGTCGCTCAGGCGCAAGAGCTACCGGGAGGGCGGTCCATCATCGCGCTCTCCAGCACGCGTACAACCGGCGGCCGTGTACAGAGTAATATTGTATGGGAGTACCCCAACTGCACCATACCGCGGCACCTGCGTGATGTTGTCGTTACCGAATATGGCATCGCTGATTTGCGTGGTAAATCCGATCGGGACGTGATGGTTTCAATGATTTGCATTACGGATTCACGGTTCCAGCGGGAACTCTTATCCAAAGCGCGGGCCGCTGGAAAGGTAGAGCGCGGCTTTAAAATTCCCGCGGCCTACAGGAACAATACACCCCATCGGCTTGAGGCAATCTTCGAGCAGGGGCACCGGCCGGCACTGCTGCCATATTACCCACTGGGCACAGACTTCACCGAACAGGAAGCCCAATTGGCGGTCGCCTTGCAGAGCCTGAAGGAGGCCGGGCGAAATATCTTTACCTATTGGCCGCTACTGCGCAAAGGTCGCGATATTGCCAAGCATCGCCTCGACGAATTCCCTGCAGTGCGCGCCTGTCTTGAACGATTGGGATTCGATGGCAGCGATGACTACCATCACCGGCTGCTGGCTTACCTGGTCGCAGGCGCCTATTCGAAATTCTTTGATGACAAGCGTGCCCTCGGTGATACCGCCGATCCCACTGACGAAAATGGTTCCTAAGGGCAGATATTGAAGGCTGGTGTTGAAGGCAGGCTAGCTTTTCAATTGGCTCGCCTGAATGGCGGTAAGGGCGATGGTGTAAATGATGTCATCGACCAGCGCACCGCGCGACAAGTCATTCACCGGCTTACGCATCCCCTGCAACATAGGGCCAATACTGATCAGATCCGCACTGCGCTGTACGGCTTTGTAAGTGGTATTGCCGGTATTTAGATCTGGAAAGATAAACACCGTTGCGCGTCCGGCAACCGGGCTGTCCGGTGCTTTCTTTTTCGCCACGTTTTCCATGACGGCCGCGTCGTACTGTAAGGGCCCGTCGATTGCCAAGTCTGGCCGCTTCTCTTTTGCGATTCTCGTTGCTTCTCGGACCTTTTCTACATCGCTGCCGGACCCTGACGAGCCGGTGGAGTAGCTGATCATTGCCACTCTCGGTTCGATGCCAAAGGCTTCCGCGGAGTCCGCCGACTGAATGGCGATATCTGCCAGTTCATCCGCGTTCGGGTCTGGGTTGATTGCACAGTCTCCGTATACCAGCACCTGATCTGGCAGCAGCATAAAGAACACCGACGAAACCAGGCTGGCACCCGGTGCAGTTTTAATCAGCTGTAGGGCAGGGCGAATAGTATTCGCTGTGGTGTGTACGGCGCCGGACACCAGGCCATCTACCTCGCCTTCTGCCAGCATCATGGTGCCGAGTACCACGTTGTCCTGCAGCTGTTCTTTGGCGACAATTTCAGTCAGCCCCTTGTTCTTGCGCAACTCAACCATGGCATCAACGTACTTATTGCGGGTGTTGGCGGGATCAATAATTTCGACCTTATCCGCAAGCAGCATACCCTGTTGTTCCGCGACTCGATGTATCTCCTTGGGATCACCGAGCAATACCGGGCGGGCAATACCGCGCTCGGCACATACCAGCGCGGCTCTCACCGTACGGGGCTCATCTCCCTCAGGAAGCACAATGCGCTTGTTGGCCCGCCGCGCCAGTTCGGTAAGGTGGTAGCGAAATGCCGGGGGTGAAAGGCGTTTGGGGCGGTTGGAGTCTCTTGCCAGAGACTCTACCCAGTGGTTATCCAGGTGACCGGCAATGAAATCCTGCACCTTCTCAATCCGGTCGAGGTCGTCGGTCGGGGTCTCAGTATTAAACGACTGCAGCTGCAACGCTGTCTGCCAGGTATTGCTCTCAACAAGAACAACCGGTAGTCCCGTTTCCATCGCGGGAGCGCACAGCTTTCGGACCTGTGGTTCGATCTGGTAGCCACCCGTCAGCAGCAGGCAACCGATCTTGATTCCGTTCATCGCAGCGAGGCAGGCCGCCACGATCACATCGGGGCGATCACCGGAAGTCACCAGCATCGAGCCCGGTTCGAAGCGGTAGATCATATTGCCCAGCGAGCGCGAGCAGAATGTGACCGTGCGTAATCGTCGAATATCCAACTCGCCATAATTGATGATTTCCGCCTGAAAATGCTCAGCCAGGTCTTTTGCTCGCGGCTCCACCAAATCTGCGTTCCAGGGAATGCAGCCGATAATTGGGAGGGGGCTTTTGCCGAATAGTGAGAGTATTTCGAGATTGCCACGGCGAACACGCGAACCCTCAAATACGCCATTAATATCGGCACCCGGCGAATCGGGCAAATGCGATGGTGCGCCGACCTTGTTTACAATACAACCCACCACCCGCTGTGCACTGCTACCACCGAAGGTGGTCATTGCTACCTCAAGCCGGTCTTTCAACTGCTGGGTTGAGTCCAAATCCGGGCACACCACCAGTATGACTTCCGCGTCCAGTGTTTTCGCGATATGCAAATTCAGCAAGTTGGCAAACTGGTTTTCCGCGTTGGGAACAAGTCCCTCGACAATGGCAACATCGGCCCGGCGCGCCTGCTCATTAAAGCGTGCCAGAATATCTTCCATTAAATCCGCGAGGTCATCGTGGCCGATCATCGACTCCGCGTGTTTCATACTGAACGATTCAGGCACTTTTAAACTGGACGCGGTGCGCAAGATTTCATTGCTGCGGTCGCGGTTCCGTTCATTTTTAACCGTTTCCGTGATTGGCTTGTAAAAACTGACACTGACGCCATCTCGCTCCAGCGCGCGCAGAGTGCCAAGGCTCACCGAGGTAATCCCCACACCGGAACTGATGGGGACGAGCATAATCGTGCGTGCCATGGGCTAGCCGCCTCCAGTCGATTGGGCCGACGGAGTCGAATTATCACCTTCGATAATCTGTGCGGCATCCCGCGCGATCACCCATTCCTCATTTGTTGGAATGACCAGAATCGTGGGCGAAGGTGCTCCATTCGTTGCGGACTCGATGTGACCTTCTGCACCAAAACGCTTTTCCAGGTTACGCGCCTGGTTTGTCTGATAACCAAGGCCACCGAGACGGCTGACTACATTTTCCCGAATGAATGCCGAGTTTTCGCCAATGCCACCGGTAAATACCAGCGCATCGACCTTGGACAAGACGCCGTGGTAGGAGGCGATATATTTCGCCAGTCGATAACAAAAGATTTCAAGAGCTAACTGTGCGCCCTGATGGCCCTCCGACGCCGCTTGCTCCAGCGCCCGACAATCGTTGCTGAGTTGCGAAATGCCTAGCAGGCCGCTCTTTTTGTTGAGGAGGTCATTAATCTCCTTCAAACAGTAATCGAGACGCACTCCAAGATGGAGCAGTAAACCGGGGTCGATATCGCCACAGCGGGTACCCATTACCAGCCCCTCCAGAGGGGTTAGCCCCATACTGGTGTCCACACTTTTACCTGCCTGTATGGCGGCGATAGATGCACCATTGCCAAGGTGTGCGGAGATGATGTTTACATCGGTACTGGCCTTGCCCAGGATCGCGGCAGCACGCTCTGACACGAAGCGATGACTGGTGCCATGCATTCCGTAGCGGCGAATACCGTGCTCTGTATACAGCTCGTAGGGTAGGGCATAGATATAGGCCTGACGGGGCATCGTCTGATGGAATGCGGTGTCGAAGACGGCAACCTGAGGCAGGCCGGGGAATGCCTTTGTGGCTGCCTCGATGCCCTGTAAATGCGCAGGATTATGCAGAGGTGCCAGGGCCACGCAGTCCTGGATTGCACGAATGACCTGGTCGTTAATCCGTACTGAGTGGGAGAACTTCTCACCACCGTGAACAACGCGGTGTCCGATTGCAGAAATAGCCTGCAGCAAGGTTCCCTGACCGGAAAGAATATGGTTTACAACAAATTCGATTACTTCGGTGTGCTTTGCACCTTCTTTGAGTGGTGCACTATGTTTCTCGCCACCAATATTCCAGCTGACGGTGGGGGCGCTATGGCCCAGGGCATCTCCGAGGCCGCCGAGGCTGGCGTCGCCGTTACGTGGGTCGATCAACGCAAACTTCAGTGAAGAGCTTCCACAGTTAAGGACGAGGACTTGGCCACTATTGGCGCGCTTGTCGGGCATACATACAGCACAAAATTACCTAGAGCGTGCCATAAGCCTAGTTCATTTTTGCGCCAGTGGAGTTTTGCAGGGATAGAAAGTGGGGGCAGGAGAATCCATGCAGCATATAGTCTGCGTTGGAATTCAAATAGCTAGAAAACAAGCCACACAAAAAAGGGGCCGCAAAGCGGCCCCAAAAGTGAGTGAAACGATTCTCAGGGATAGTTTCGAGATCGACTCATCCAAACTGGTTCATGGTGTTGTCTTTACCGGCTGCTTTCAGCGCGGCATCACCAGCAAAGTACTCTTTGTGGTCGTCACCCATATCGGAGCCGGCCATGTTCTGGTGCTTAACGCAGGCGATACCCTGACGGATTTCCTTACGCTGTACTCCTTCCACGTAGCCCAGCATACCTTTTTCACCGAAGTACTCTTTGGCCAGGTTGTCAGTAGACAGGGCCGCGGTGTGGTACGTCGGCAGGGTGATCAGGTGGTGGAAGATACCCGCTTCGCGCGCAGCATCTGCCTGGAAGGTGCGAATTTTCTCGTCCGCTGCCTGAGACAGCTCGCTATTGTCGTACTCAGCGCTCATCAGGTTCGCGCGGTCGTAGGCAGACACATCCTTACCTTCTTCTTTCCACGCGTCGAATACCTGTTGACGGAAGTTCAGAGTCCAGTTGAAGGATGGGCTGTTGTTGTAGACCAGCTTGGCATCAGGCACCTGTTTGCGGATCTCATCCATCATCGCACCGATCTGACGAACGTGCGGCTTCTCGGTTTCAATCCAGATCAGATCGGCGCCGTTTTGTAGGGAGGTAACACTGTCGAGAATGCAGCGCTCTTCGCCAGTACCTTTGCGGAACTGGAACAGGTTGGAAGCCAGGCGCTTAGGACGCAGCAGTTTGCCTTCGCGGTTAATGATCACGTCGCCATTACTCAGGTCGGCCGCATCAACTTCCTCGCAGTCGAGGAAGCTGTTGTACTGGTCACCCAGGTCGCCAGGCTCATTGGTAACAGCGATCTGCTTGGTCAGGCCGGCACCCAGAGAGTCAGTACGGGCAACGATTACACCGTTATCTACGCCCAGTTCCAGGAACGCGTAACGTACGGCGCGAATCTTGGCCAGGAAGTCTTCGTGAGGAACGGTTACTTTACCGTCTTGGTGGCCACACTGCTTCTCATCGGAAACCTGGTTTTCGATCTGGATACAGCAGGCACCGGCTTCGATCATTTTCTTCGCCAGCAGGTAGGTCGCTTCCGCGTTACCGAAACCAGCGTCAATATCGGCGATGATTGGGACTACGTGGGTTACGTGATTGTCAATTTTGCCCTGGATTGCTTTCGCTTTTACTTCGTCGCCAGCTTCACGTGCTGCGTCCAGCTCGCGGAACAGGCCGCCCAGCTCACGCGCATCTGCTTGACGGAGGAAGGTGTAAAGTTCTTCGATCAGTGCCGCTACAGAGGTTTTCTCATGCATGGACTGGTCGGGCAGGGGGCCGAATTCACTGCGCAGCGCTGCAACCATCCAGCCGGACAGGTACAAGTAGCGACGATCGGTATTACCCTCGAAATGCTTCTTAATTGAAATCATCTTCTGCTGACCGATAAAACCGTGCCAGCAGCCCAGTGACTGGGTGTACTTGGAGGTGTCTTGGTCGTACGCGTCCATATCTTTGCGCATGATGTCGGCGGTGTAACGCGCGATATCAATACCAGTCTTGAACTGGTTCTGCAGGCGCATACGGGCAACGGATTCCGGGTTGATGGCATCCCAGCTGTTGCCGTTGCTCTCACACAGCGCGGCAGCTGTTTTAATCTCATTGGCGTATGTAGACATTACGATATTCCCTCGATCGGTGACTGCGAATAGGTTGTGCGTATCGTAGGAGTGCTGGCATAATTTGGCTAATTTATTGTCATTATTCTCGCTATCCAAGTCGTGAATACATGACAAGACCTCGTACAACGCCAACTAAACCAGCGGCTGACCCAGCCCGATGAGACTGTGCCGATGAATCTCGAACGTGCCGACCTGAACCTACTGGTGTACCTCGACGTGCTGCTCCGGGAGCGCAATGTGACTCGCGCGGCGAGCCATCTCGGCTTGTCACAACCGGCCATGAGCAACGGACTCAAGCGGTTGCGCGAGCTGTTTGGCGACCCTCTACTGGTGCGCACACGCGAGGGCATGATGCCCACAGAACGCGCGATGGAGCTGCAACCCATGGTGCGGGAAGCACTGGCGGCCATTGATCAGGTCATTCAGCCAAACCGGGACTTCAACCCGATCGATGCGCGTCGGACATTCCGCATCATGGCCAGTGACTATGCGGAGTCCACGTTGATTCCACCGCTGCTCAAACAACTGCGCGTCAGTGCACCTGGTATCAGTCTAGACATAATGACGCCAAGTGATGTGAGCTTTGTGGATGTAGAGCAGGGCAAGGTCGATATGGTCATCAACCGCTTCGATTCCATGCCTCAGAGCTTTCATCAGGCGACGATCTGGAGTGATACCTTCTCCTGCGTAATGCGCGCGGATAATCCCATCCTTCAGGACTACAATCTGGAGAGCTATCTCGCGTCACAGCACATCTGGGTGAGCAAGACCGGTATGGGTGTCGGTGTAGGGGTGAACCCCGAGGACGTACAGCGTCTGGGTTGGGTGGACGAGGCCATTGGCCGCCAGGGGCGCAAGCGCGACATCTCGGTATTCACACGGCACTACCAGGTTGCCATGCTCCTCGCCGAGCAGAGCGATTTGATCGTCACGGTGCCGACACGTATGGCGCAGCTTGCGTCCAGCAATCCCCGCGTGGTGCTGCGTGAGCCGCCAATCAAGATACCGTTGCTTGAGCTGAAGATGGCGTGGAGCCCGTTACTGCAACAGAGCGCACCGCACCGCTGGATGCGACGTTTGATTCTCGATGTAGGGCGACAACTGTAATCGTTTGAGCCCGAGAATACATTTGGTGAATAGCGAAGATTCCACCTATAAATTAGCGGCATGGTGCTCGCCCTGTTTAGAATGCCGCAGAACTCACCAGTACTAAGAGGTCGAACATGACGGAAAGAGTCCGTATCGGCGATTTGCAGATCGCCAAAGAATTGCACGCATTGATCGCGAACGACGTGGTTCCGGGTACCGGGGTCAGCGAAGACGTCTTCTGGTCCGAGTTCGAAAAAATCGTCAACGACCTCGCGCCCGTCAATCGCCAGCTGCTCGCCAAGCGCGACCAGATTCAGGCGCAAATGGACCAGTGGTATCAGGATAATCCCGACGGCTTCCGCGACCTCGAAAAGTACAAAGCTTTCCTGCGTGAAATCGGTTATCTCGTCGAAGAACCCGCTGATTTCACGGCCAAAACCGAAAACGTCGATGCGGAAATCGCGACCATGGCTGGCCCTCAGCTGGTCGTGCCGGTGATGAACGCCCGCTACGCCCTGAACGCCGCCAACGCGCGTTGGGGCAGTTTGTACGACGCGCTGTACGGCACTGACGTAATTAGTGAAGAGAATGGCGCTGAGAAGGCCGGTGGCTACAACCCGGTGCGCGGCAGCAAAGTTATCGAATACGGGCGTGAATTTCTCGATCAGGCTGCACCGCTGAACGGTGCCAGCCACAAAGATGTCACTGAATACCGCATCAATGGCTCATTGCTCGAAGCAACCCTTGCCAATGGCAAGGTGGCCGCACTGCAAAACAGCCGTCAATACGTCGGCTACCGCGGTGAACAGGAATCACCAGAGTCCTTACTGCTCGCGGATAATGGTCTGCATTTCGAGATTCAAATTGATCCGAATAGCCCCATCGGCAAAACCGATAAAGCGGGTGTGAAGGACATTCTCGTTGAAGCGGCACTGACCACCATTATGGATTGCGAAGACTCCGTTGCCGCAGTAGACGCCGAAGACAAAGTGGTGGTTTACCGCAACTGGCTGGGCCTGATGAAAGGCGACCTTCAGGAAACAGTGAATAAGGGCGGCCGTGAGATCGTCCGCCGGTTGAATGCAGATCGTGAATACAAGGGCGCAGAAGGCGGTGAACTGACCTTGCCTGGGCGCAGCCTGATGTTCGTACGTAATGTTGGTCATCTGATGACGAACGACGCGGTGCTGGATAAAGATGGCAGCGAAGTGCCGGAAGGTATTCTGGATGCAATGGTTACCAGCTTGATCGCAATTCACGATCTGCGTGGTGAAGGACCAGTGCGTAATTCACGCACGGGTAGTGTCTACATCGTTAAGCCGAAGATGCACGGCCCGGAAGAGGTCGCTTTTGCCAATACACTGTTTAACCGTGTTGAAGATGCCCTCGGGCTGGCCCGCAATACCGTGAAGATGGGTATCATGGACGAAGAACGCCGCACCACGGTAAACCTGAAGGCCTGTATCGCAGCTGCGCAAGAGCGTGTTGTGTTCATCAATACTGGCTTCCTGGACCGTACCGGTGATGAGATCCACACTTCCATGCTGGCCGGCCCCATGATTCGCAAGGGCGAAATGAAACAGTCCAAGTGGATTGCGGCCTATGAAGATTGGAATGTGGATACCGGCCTGGCGACTGGCCTCAAAGGTCGCGCGCAGATCGGTAAAGGCATGTGGCCAATTCCCGATCAGATGACGGCCATGATGGAAGCAAAAATTGCTCACCCACAGGCGGGTGCAAACACTGCCTGGGTACCATCACCAACTGCAGCAACCCTGCATGCACTGCATTACCATCAGGTAGATGTCGCTGAGGTTCAGGACCAGCTGGCTACCCGTAAGCCAGCAAGCCTTGATGACATCCTCACCGTGCCGGTTGCCGAAAACCCCAACTGGAGCGAGACCGATATTCAGCTGGAGCTGGATAACAATGCCCAGGGTATTCTCGGTTACGTTGTGCGCTGGATTGACCAGGGTGTAGGGTGCTCTAAGGTGCCGGATATCAACGATGTTGGCCTGATGGAAGACCGCGCCACCCTGCGGATTTCATCCCAGCATATTGCCAACTGGCTGAAACAGGGTATCTGTACCCGCGAACAGGTCGAAGAAACCATGCAGCGCATGGCCGCAGTGGTTGACCGTCAGAACGCCGCAGATCCCGCATACCGCAATATGGCCCCGAACTTCGATAGCAGTATTGCGTTCCAGGCCGCTTGTGAACTGGTCTTCGAAGGCTGTGCGCAGCCAAATGGCTACACCGAGCCGGTTTTGCATCGACGCCGCCGTGAGTTCAAGGCCAGCCAGCGCTGATCGCGCACAAGGTAAAAAACAGCACATTATTTCTAGCCCCGCACCCGCGGGGCTTTTTCTTTGTGTAAGCTATTTAAAAAAATGATCGGGAAAGGAATCCATGATGTTAAAGACCACCACCCCCTCCATCGATGGGCACAAAATCGAGCGATACCTGGGCGTCGTCGTAGGCGAAGCCATTCTTGGCGCGAATATCTTTAAGGACTTGTTTGGATCCATTACCGACGTCATCGGCGGGCGTTCTGGCGCCTACGAGCGTGAAATGGGCAAAGCGCGCAAACTGGCATTTTCCGAGATCGAAGCCGAAGCCCGCTCCATGGGTGCGAATGCGATCGTTGGCATCGATCTGGATTATGAGGTTGTCGGTGAAAAGGGTGGCATGATGATGGTCAGTGTGAGTGGTACTGCCGTGCGCTACCGCTAAGTCAAAAACATCAATACAACGCGCTCAATGAATAACTCAAGACGCCCCAGCGCCTATACCTTCCATTCTGTGGACTCGGCCGGCAACGGTCTTCAGTGTAGTAATCAGTACCTGGCAGAAGAGAAAGCCATTGCGATTAGCTACAACGGTCTTAGCCACGCTGTGATGATGGCATCCCCGGGCGCACTCGAGGACTTTGCAATCGGCTATTCCATCAGCGCGGGCGTTGTAACGGGTAAGCGGCAGATTTTAGATATTGAGCCACGACAGCTCGATGATGCCATTTGTCTTGAAATCACGCTTAATCAGCGTGCGTTCCATCAATTCAAACGCAGCCGGGCGCACGAGCGTCGCACACTTACCGGTTCCAGTGCCTGCGGATTGTGCGGTGTAGAGGCTCTGGATCAGGTGCTCTCACCGCAAAGTGCCAGTTCCAGTGCAAGAGGGTACCAACCATTACCGCCCGCAGAGCACCTGTTGCAACTGCGCGAGCGGCTAAACCTGGCACAGCGGCACCGGAGTATATCCGGTGCATTGCACGGGGCCATTTTCGTCGACGCGTCTGGTAATACGAGCATTTGCCGTGAAGATGTCGGCCGCCACAATGCACTGGACAAGGTAATTGGCGCCTGCATGCGCGTAGACCTACCTTTGACACATGGCTTCATCGCGATGAGCAGTCGTTGCGGTCTGGAATTGGTTCAAAAAGCTACTCGCTGTGGTATCGGCACCCTCGTCACACTCGCTTCACCCTCCGATATTGCCGTGCGCTGGGCGCGGAAGTACCAACTCAACTTGATTCATGTGCCCGCGCAGGCCGCGCCAAGGGTCTTTAGCAGTGATGCATTCCATTCTCCCAATAATCGAGCGGTGAACCTGCTCTGCGAGGCGTCTACCGTATGAAAACACCCATCGACCGCTTCCGCTTTCGTCCATACCAACGCCCCGCAGCCGGCTGGGGCGCCCTGCGCAGCGTCACTCATGCCTGGCTGGACAGCCGCCAGCCGTTTAAAAACTTGCGCGCGATGCTGCAAACCAATCAGCATGGTGGGTTCGATTGCCCGGGCTGCGCATGGGGTGAGGCGCCTGACGAGGGCCGTATTCGGTTTTGTGAAAATGGTGCCAAGGCCGTGAATTGGGAGGCCTCCGGTCGCGCCGTCGATGCGACTTTTTTTGCAGAGCATAGCGTCAGTACGCTACTCGAAATGGACGACTACTGGCTGGAGTATCAAGGTCGGCTGACGGAACCCATGGTGTACGACACGGAGACCGATCACTACAGACCAGTAACTTGGGACCAGGCATTTCATAGAATTTCCGACCATTTAACTAACCTCTCGTCCCCCGACCAGGCTGCGTTTTACACCTCTGGCCGCGCCAGTAACGAAGCCGCTTTTCTCTATCAGTTGTTTGCGCGCGCGTTTGGCACCAACAATTTGCCGGATTGCTCAAACATGTGTCACGAAGCCAGCGGTGTTGCCTTGCTGGCCAGTATTGGCACGGGCAAGGGCACGGTGACCTATGAAGACTTTGGCAAAGCCGAAGCCATTTTTGTTGTGGGTCAAAACCCGGGCACCAATCACCCCCGCATGTTGGAGCCGTTACAAAAAGCCGTTGCCCGCGGTGCGCAAGTGGTAGTTCTAAACCCGTTGCGAGAAAGGGGGCTCGAGCGATTCCAAGCGCCACAAGACCCGGTACAGATGGTGACCGATAAAGCGTCGCCGATGCACACCGCATACTTCCGCCCAGCGCTCGCCGGCGATATTGCGGTCATGCGTGGCATTGCGAAGTTCCTGTTTCAGTGGCAAGAAGAAGTAGACGCGCGCAACAGTGAGCGACTCAAAGGCCAAGAAGGGCAGGGGGGCAACGGGGCCGAAGGCTCGGATACTGAAAAAGGTCCGCTTGACTACGCGTTTATTCAGGAGCACTGCGAGGGATTTGATGCTTATCAGTCTGTGGTAAGAGATACCCGTTGGGATGAAATCGTTGCATTCAGCGGCCTTGAACTGGACGAAATCGAACGGGCAGCGCATATCTACGCGCGCAGTGACGCCACCATAATCTGTTGGGCGATGGGAATTACCCAGCACCGACACTCGGTTGCAACGATTCAGGAAATCGCCAACCTGCAGATGCTGCGTGGGCAGATTGGCAAGCCGGGCGCAGGACTTTGCCCTGTGCGAGGTCACAGTAATGTCCAGGGCGACAGAACCATGGGGATCCATGAGCGTCCGCCGCAATCGCTGTTGAATGCATTGGCGATGCGATTCGATATGTCGGTGCCGCAGGCAAGTGGTGTCAACGTGGTTAAAGCCATTGAGGGCATGGAAAAAGGGAATATAAAAATCTTTGTGGGCCTTGGAGGAAATTTTGCCCAGGCCACACCGGATAGTGAAAGCACCCACAAAGCCCTTCGCAATTGTGCCCTCACTGTGCAAATCAGCACCAAATTGAACAGAAGCCACTTAGTGACCGGGCGCGATGCGCTCATTCTTCCTTGTCTTGGCCGTACGGATATTGATATTCAAGCGGGCGGCCCACAGGCAGTGACCGTAGAAGATTCGTTCAGCATGGTCCATGCGTCCTATGGGCAATTACGCCCACTTGCCGCAGAAATGCGTTCGGAACCCGCAATCATTGCGGGTATGGCCCAGGCGACACTCGGTAACAAGCCCGTAGACTGGTTGTCGCTTATCGAAGACTATTCGCGCATCCGCGATTTGATTGAAGATGTTATCCCGGGTTTCGATAACTTTAACGAAAAATTACAGCAGCCGGGTGGCTTCTATTTACAGAACCCTGCAGGCCAACGCCAGTGGCAGACCGCCAGCGGCAAAGCAAATTTCATCGCCGGTTCCTTACCGGCGCCATTGCCGCCTGCGGTATTGGAAAAGCTAGGTACGCTGGGACACAAGGCCGATTTGGTTCTGCAAACCATACGTTCTCACGACCAATACAACACCACCGTATACAGTTTGAATGATCGTTATCGCGGGGTTAGTGGCGATCGCCGTGTGGTGTTTGCAAATATCGAGGACATCCATCGCCTGGGATTTGATGATCGCGAGGCGATTGATGTGGTTTCAATCTGGGAAGATGAGCAAGAGCGGCGTGTATCGGGCTTCACCCTGATTGCCTTTGATATACCCAAAGGGCAAGCCGCGGCGTACTACCCCGAGGCAAACCCGTTAGTGCCGCTGGACAGTTTCGGTATTGGGAGTTTTACCCCAACTTCCAAATATATCGCTGTGCGTTTTGAACCCAGCACTGCCGCCAAACGTATTGTTTGATCGCTTCACTGCTATTCGCTAAAGCGACTATAGAACGAACTGACGCAAAGCGGGATCTGGACGGGCGGCCAGCCAATGCTGCTCGAACACATCGTTTAACTTTACGTTGCGCACTGGATCATCGCTGCGATATTGCCCATTCCATTTAAGATGGTCAGATACTGATAAGCTTAGCCGCTGATCGGCAATGGCAAATTCCCAGTCGGTGGGTTCGCTTGACGGCTGAATTTTTCGAAGGGTAATACGGCTCTGTAGCCGTTTAAGCAAGGGGAGCAAGCGATGTGGTTGCCGCAAAAGCGGCTCGCTGTCAGTGATTAGGATTTCGACCTGTGCGTAGCGGCTGCTACGGGCAAACTCGGAAAGCGCGTCAACAACCGCAAGATCGCCATAAATTTGACGGGCGAGATGTTGGGAAAAAATACGCAAGCGTCGTCGGCTTGTGCCGATAAGTTGTTTTAAGGCATCGGCACACTGCTCGCCGCCCTCAAAGGTAAGGTGCGGGTTTTCACCAGAACTCCCTTCGGCCTGTTGAAGCTTGTGAGGGTCATCGGTTCCAGTCATCGAGGTTTTCGCTCGGTTCGCTGTCGTTCAGGGTGCGCTCCATGCGCACGTGGGGAATCGCCGCTTCCATAAATTCATCACCGACCGGAACAAAACCAGCCTTTTCATAGAAGGGGATTGCGTGTACCTGCGCGTTTAGATACACATTCTTTTGCCCTGAGAGCCCGGCAAACTTGCAAATGCGCCGCAGTAGTTCGAGACCGGCACCGTGGCCACGGGCTTCACGCTGGATCGCCATGCGCCCGATTTTGCCACCGCCGGTCAGGCGACCAGTGCCGATTGCCTTGCTGTCGTGGTAAACGAGGAAGTGCTGTGCGGTTTCCTCAAGCTCGTCCCACTCCAGTTCCGGTGGCACATTCTGCTCTTCCACAAACACCTTCTGGCGGATACCGCGAATGGCATTCCGGTCTGTGTGCCAATCAGCCAGGCGAACAAACAGACTCATAGCGCGAACTCCTACTCATCATCCTGATCATCGTGTTCAAGAAGTTCAGGGTAAATGAGACTGCCCTGGGACACCAGTGCATCGATCAAGCCATCTTGCTCTCCCAGTTCAGGGTAACCGACTAGATCGCCATGGGTGATGGTACGGCTTTCGCAAAAAGACTCGGCAAACAGCAGTGGTGCGGGGAGGGGTTCGCCATCCACAAACAGCAGTACAGGGCTACGTGAAAAGGCGGCGCGAGAGCCAGGGTTGAGCACCAGACAGCCCCCATCCTGCAAGTGATCGCGCCAATCTTCGGCGCTGCCTGCGTCCAGGGCGACGGTTTCCGGATACTTCGATTCAGTCATCAGCGCGCCGAACCAGCGCGCAATGGTCTCCGGCTGTTGCAGCCACTGGGTCAGTTGGCTCTGAACCCGAGATATCGTATCGCTGTCGATCTCTGCCGGATTCATTGGCAAAGAAAGATCCTGATCACTGTAGCGAATGTGATCCGGTAGCTGTGCCGCGAGTTCGCCGCCCAGATCTTCCAGCAGGGTGCGCGCGGAGGGGGCGCGGAATCCGATCGATATCGTCGTGCAACCGCCTTCGGCAACACCCCAGTGGCTGAACTGGGGTGGCAGGTACAGCATGTCGCCGGGCTCGAGGCGCCAACTGGCTTCGGCGTCGAAGTCCCGCAAAATATTCAGCGGTGTACCTTCTACACGAGGACTGTCTTCGTTGGCTTCCGGCCCCAGCTGCCAATGGCGCACCCCCTCGGCCTGCAGCAGAAACACATCATAGAAATCATAATGGGGGCCGACACTGCCCTGATCGGCGGCATAACTGATCATTACATCGTCGAGGCGCCAGTCGGGCACAAACCGAAAATGGTCTTTAAGGGCCGCAACTTCCGGTATCCACTGATCGACAGCCTGCACCAGCAAGGTCCAGTGGGTTTTCGGTAGGGCAAAGAAGTCTTCTTCGGTGAATGGGCCACTGCGTAACTGCCATGGCCCATCGGCTCCACGCTCTTCAATCAAGCGGGATTCAATCTGCTCTTCCAGCGCCATACCGGCGAGCTCTTCACCGGATATAGGGCTGACAAAATCGGGAAACGCGTTGCGAATCAACAGCGGCTTTTTTTGCCAGTAATCCCGCAAAAACTCCTCAACGGGCATATCGCCCAGATGGGTCAACGGCTTTCTTGCGCTGAACTGGCTCGACTCTGTCATATTGCGTTCCCGATCGTGCTGGGCGGATTAGATATCGTTCGCCTGGGCGACCGCATTACCAATGTAAGAAGCCGGCGTCATTTCACGCAGCGCCTGCTTGGCTTCTTCCGGCATCTCGAGGCCATCGATAAATACCGCCAGGGTTTCTTTGGTGATGCCTTGGCCACGGGTCAGCGCCTTCAGCTTTTCGTAAGGCTCGTCGATGTTGTAACGACGCATGACGGTCTGGATCGGCTCCGCGAGCACTTCCCAGGAGTTGTTCAGGTCCTCTTCCAGGCGCTCACGGTTAATTTCCAATTTGCCAAGACCTTTCATGGTCGCTGCATAAGCGATCACGGAGTAGCCGGCACCCACACCCATGTTGCGCAACACGGTGGAGTCGGTCAGGTCACGCTGCCAACGAGAAACCGGCAGTTTGGCGGCCAGGTGCTGGAATACCGCGTTTGCGATGCCCAGGTTACCTTCGGAGTTTTCGAAGTCGATCGGGTTAACCTTGTGCGGCATGGTGGAGGAGCCAACTTCGCCAGCAACAACTTTTTGCTTGAAGTAACCCAAAGAGATGTAACCCCATACATCGCGATCGAAGTCGATCAGGATGGTGTTAAAGCGGGCAATCGCATCAAACAGTTCCGCAATGTAGTCGTGCGGCTCGATCTGGGTGGTGTAGGGGTTCCAGGTCAGGCCCAGGGAGGTAACAAATACCTCGGCATTCTTCTGCCAATCGACACTCGGGTAAGCAGACAGGTGCGCATTGTAGTTACCTACGGCACCATTGATTTTGCCAAGCAGTTCGACTTTCTGGATTTGCTGTACTTGGCGACGCAGACGCGCCACAACGTTGGCAAGCTCTTTACCTACAGTGGTCGGGCTCGCGGTCTGGCCGTGGGTGCGTGACAGCATCGGCACGTCGGCAAAGGTCTTGGCCAGCCCGGCAATCTCGTCAACGATCTGATTCATGGCCGGCAACAAAACATCGTCGCGACCCGCGCGCAGCATTAATGCGTGTGACAGGTTGTTGATGTCTTCAGAAGTGCACGCGAAGTGAATGAATTCGCTAACCGCAGCAAGCTCTGCGTTATCTTGCACTTTTTCCTTCAGGAAATACTCGACCGCTTTAACGTCGTGGTTGGTTGTGCGCTCGATATCCTTGATACGCTGGGCATCGTCGATAGAGAACTTGGCTACGATGTCATCCAGAATCTGATTGCTATCAGCGGAGAAGGGTTTTACCTCGCCAACTTCCTCATGACGGGCCAGCTGTTGCAGCCAGCGTACTTCTACTTCAACGCGTGCACGGATCAGGCCGTACTCACTGAAAATGTCGCGCAGTGGAGCAGTTTTGCTTTCATAGCGTCCGTCAATGGGGGAAACCGCGGTCAGTGCGGATAGCTCGACAGTCATTGTGTCTCTCCGATAATGAGCAATCGCCGGGACACGAGCCCGGCGTACAAATGAAAAAGTTGTGCGAATTAGTGTTCCAGGGACTCGTACTTGGATATCAGTGCATCCATTGCCGCGATCAGCTTCTTGCGCTGGAAAAGCAAGTGGAGGCGGCGGCCACCCAGCTGACGCCAAAGCATGGCGGAGCGCACACCGGCAAATAGCATGGTACGAATTTGGTTGGCGATACGTTGTTGCTGCAGGTAGTTGAAATCGCCCAATACCTGAATGCGAAAACGGAAGGTACTCAGGGTATCGCTGTAGACGCTGGCAAGATTGGCATAAACGTTCTCGTGATCCACGCCAAAGTGGTCTGTCTGCAACTGGGCTTTTTCCAATCGACTGCCAATGATGGACAGAAGATCTGGCTTTTTGGCGAGTTGTCGCTGCAGGTACAGTATCGACAAGACATAGCGCAGGCAATCGGTGTATTCCGGATGGCTGCGGGTCGCGATCAACTGGCGTGCGGCGCGCAAACCCGGCAGCAGTTTTTCCACACCGCCGAATACATCTTCGGTGGTTTCCGGATTTTGCTGGAACAGGCTGTACACCGCGGTTTCCATTTGCTCCGCAGGTGCGGTGCCGGTTTTGGCCAGGCGCTCAACGAGAATCGCCGCCTGAAACACACCGGCAAGTGCCAGCGCTTGATCTCGCCAATTGCTCAAGAGTTGCTCCCTACAGCCTTCTCGGATTTTGCCGCGCCGCGGGCCGCATCGGTATCCACTTCGCCGATGCCGGTGGCACGGTCGATCACCGCGCCACCCAGACAGATATCACCCTGATAAAACACCACAGATTGGCCCGGGGTAACGGCGCGCTGAGGCGTGTCAAAACTAATCACTAACTTGCCATCGTCACCAACAATCACTTCACAATTCTGATCGTCTTGACGGTAGCGTGTTTTTGCCGCCGCGCGGAAGTGCTGCGCGGGAGGCGCACCATTAATCCAATGGGCTTGCGTCGCTTCAAGGCCGGTAGAGTAGAGCAGGGGGTGGTGTTTGCCCTGAGCTACCAGCAGCACATTGCGTTCAAGATCCTTGCCAACCACATACCAGGGCTGGTCTCCAGCGCCTTTAATGCCACCAATACCCAGCCCCTGGCGCTGGCCGATTGTGTGGTACATCAGGCCGGCGTGCTGGCCCATCACTTCACCTTCGGGAGTTTGCATCTCCCCGGGCTGCGCGGGCAGATACTGCTCCAGGAAGTCCTTGAAGCGGCGTTCACCGATAAAGCAAATACCGGTGCTGTCCTTCTTGCTGTGCGTAATGAGGCCGTTTTCCTCGGCGATGCGGCGGACTTCCGGCTTCTCAAGCTCCCCCAGTGGAAAGAGTGACTTGGCGAACTCGGCTTCACCCACCGCGTGAAGGAAGTAGCTTTGGTCTTTGTTCGGGTCTAGGCCTTTGCCAAGATAGGTGCGGCCATCTTTGTCGATACGGCGGGTATAGTGCCCGGTAGCGATGGCGTCCGCGCCCAGCATTTCTGCGTACTCAAGAAACACTTTGAATTTGATTTCGCGGTTACACAGAATGTCCGGGTTCGGTGTGCGCCCGGCTTTGTATTCCGCTAGGAAATACTCAAACACATTGTCCCAGTACTCTGCGGCAAAGTTTGCGGTATGGAGCTTGATACCGAGACGCTGGCAAACAGACTCGGCATCCGCGAGGTCCTGCTTCGCGGTACAGTACTCCGTGCCGTCGTCCTCATCCCAGTTCTTCATAAACAGGCCTTCTACCTGATAGCCCTGTTGCATAAGAAGCAGAGCGGCGACAGACGAATCCACACCGCCGGACATGCCGACAATGACGCGCTTTGTCGTATTGGTAGAGGTTGACGTTACTGACGACACAGACATATCCGAAGCTGACATGAAATACCGGGTTGTTACAGTGAGGGGGAGCGCCGCTTTTTCAAGGCCGCTCGCGCCCCAATGACGCCCGCGGGCGTGAAAATGGGGGCGCATTTTACCCGCGAATCGCTCATGTGACCAATTTCACGGCATATCCATGCATCGTTGCCAGGTACGGGGCAAAATATGGCGTCTAACTTAGACAATAGAGGATACCAATAGTCCCTTCTGATTTACCGGCCGGGCTTCCGCCTGGTGCGCTGCGATGAGGGCCGTTTGGCTGGCCGGTTACCTCGAGTAGGTTCGCGTTTCTGCTGGCGACTAGAGCCAGCGGTGCGGGGCTTGCGGCTTCTTGCCGTATCTTTGGGTATGTCGGGCAGGTGTACTTCAACGGTTCGCGACTCACCCGGAGCCAACCCATCCAGGCGCCAGTTACCAATAGCGTGCCGAATAAGGCGCAGAGTAGGGAATCCAACCGCCGCGGTCATACGCCGGACTTGCCGGTTTCGCCCCTCAGTGATTGTCAGCTCGATCCAGGAGGTTGGAATCGATTGCCGCTCCCGAATTGGGGGGGTGCGAGGCCATATGTCCGGTTCGTCGATGGCACGCGCTTTTCCCGGAGCCGTAAGCCCATCTTTTAAGGTAACCCCCTTGCGCAGCGCCTCCAGCGCCTCTTCGGTTACGGCCCCTTCAACCTGGGCCCAGTACGTTTTCGGCAGTTTGTTCTTCGGGTGCGCAATCCGATGCTGTAGCTGGCCATCTGAAGTCAGCAGCAGCAGGCCCTCGGAGTCGTAATCGAGGCGACCGGCTGCATACACACCCGGCTGGGTAATATAACTAGCCAGCGTAGGGCGGCCGTCCGGGTCCGTGAACTGACACAGGACGCCAAAGGGCTTGTTTAAAAGGATCAGTTTGCTCATTGGGACACTTTTACACCCCTTTAAGAGGCCAAAACAGGGCGATTTGACGAGAAAATGAGGAGAAATTGATTCTTCATAGTGCCTTGGTTGTAACGAAACTACAAAAACAGCCCGATGCTGGTATAATCGCGCCGATTTTTAGCCAGCTTGGTGGGTGCAACGGCGCAAACAGCGGGCGGCAACCATGACCGGCAATGGAAATTTTGGCGAGGTATGCCCCTTTTTCCCCGAAATAGCCGGACGTTTAGTCAAAGAGTTACTGGAGTCAACTTAATAATGGGTCATATCCAAGTGCCGGCAAACGGCGAAAAAGTTACAGTCAATGCAGACGGTTCCCTGAACGTACCAAACACCCCGATCATCCCTTTCATCGAAGGTGACGGCATCGGCGTGGATATTACCCCGGTAATGCGCAAAGTGATCGACGCAGCGGTAAGCAATGCTTACAGCGGCGAAAAGTCCATCGCATGGATGGAAATTTTCTGCGGTGAGAAAGCAGCAGAAACCTACAGCGGCGACTGGTTCCCGGCTGAGACTCTGGAAGCGATCAAAGATTACGTTGTAAGCATTAAAGGCCCGCTGACCACTCCAGTAGGCGGCGGTTTCCGCTCCCTGAACGTTGCCCTGCGTCAGGAACTTGACCTTTACGTATGTCAGCGTCCGGTTCGCTGGTTCAACGGTGTACCTTCCCCGGTTAAAGAGCCGAACAAGGTAGACATGGTGATCTTCCGTGAAAACTCCGAAGACATCTACGCAGGTATCGAGTGGAAGGCCGGTACTGACGAGGCGAACAAGGTTGTTAAGTTCCTGCAGGACGAGATGGGTGTTAAGAAAATCCGCTTCCCGCAGAACGTAGGTATCGGTGTTAAGCCGGTATCCGAAGAGGGCACCAAGCGCCTGGTACGCAAAGCTCTGCAGTACACCATCGATCAGGACCGCGACTCCCTGACCCTGGTGCACAAAGGCAACATCATGAAGTTCACCGAAGGTGCCTTCGCTGACTGGGGCTACGAGCTGGCTCGCGAAGAGTTTGGCGCTCAGCCGATCGACGGTGGCCCATGGTGCAGCTTCAAGAACCCGAACACCGGCAAGGAAATCGTGGTTAAGGACGTGATCGCAGATGCCATGCTGCAGCAGATTCTGCTGCGTCCGGCTGAGTACGACGTAATCGCCACCCTGAACCTGAACGGCGACTACCTGTCCGACGCACTGGCCGCACAGGTTGGTGGTATCGGTATTGCTCCGGGTGCGAACCTGTCCGACGACGTTGCTCTGTTCGAAGCAACCCACGGTACTGCGCCTAAGTACGCTGGTCAGGACAAAGTAAACCCGGGCTCCCTGATTCTGTCCGCAGAGATGATGCTGCGTCACCTGGGGTGGAACGAAGCGGCCGAGCTGGTTGTTAAAGGTATGGAAGGCGCTATCGAAGCCAAGACTGTTACCTATGACTTCGAGCGTCTGATGGACGGCGCTGAGCTGAAGTCCTGCTCCGAATTCGGAGACGAAGTTATCAAGCACATGGCCTGATAGACCTTCGAAAAAAGGCCCCGTACCGAAAGGTACGGGGCCTTTTTTTTGAATTTTGATCAGCGGAAGCTCTGGCGAGGATGGCAGGACTGGAACGCGAGTACCACTATCCGGGCAGGCAAAAAGATCACTCTTCCAAATAGAAAGAATGGACCGGAACCTCCGGCTCATTTATGGCATGCGGAGGCTACAGAATGTAGATCCGCACACCGGGCTGGTTAGTCCAGCATATCTTCCGTTTCTTTCTCTCGAACGGGCTGCGCTTGCGACACTGGCGCGGCGGCTTCAGCCGGGCGGGGCGCATCTGCAGCGCTGATATTGGCCGCATGGTAGCCCTTATCTCCCTGGATAATATCGAACTGTACTTGCTGGCCGGCCTTCAGGGTTCGGTAACCCTCCATTTGAATGGCCGAGTAATGTGCAAACAGGTCTTCTCCACCTTCATCAGCAAGAATGAATCCATATCCCTTGGCATTATTGAACCACTTAACGGTACCGGTAGGCATGGCGAAATCCCTCTAAATTGCCGGGGCGACTGCTGGCCGCCTAAACATGATGTCTTTATTGTTATCGCGCTTCATGCGCTTGCTTGTGAGTACAAATGCATCCGCTATTGTACGTGTGCCTAATTAACCACTTGGCGCGGTTACTACCTCTTGTAGCCAACCACTCCAGTCTTGTCAAGCGAATATCCCCAGCCGCACTGTGTCCGGGCCGGTTTGGGGTTACAATGCTGGTTTGCTGACTCAAGCAAAATGACTGGACATCCAATAATCGTTCTGACTATTTTTCGATTAGGTAAAAATAGCGTCACGACTGTGAACTGATTCTTCAAGATTGATTGACTGACACTATGGGAAATTCGCAAATCATTAAACTACACTCGGATCAAGGTGCGGATGATGACGACTATCATTTTCACGAGGGGCAGGGGGATACAGCACTAGCCGAGGCGCGTCCGCAATTAAAACGTCCCCCAATGTACAAGGTGGTCATGCTTAATGACGACTACACCCCGATGGAATTTGTCGTAGAAGCACTTGAGTTGTTTTTTTATGTCAATCGCGAGCGCGCCACTCAACTGATGTTGCAGGTTCACACCAAGGGAAAAGCCATCTGTGGTGTCTATACTCGAGATATTGCGGAAACAAAGGCCGCGCAGGTAAATCAGTTTGCGCGTGACAATGAACATCCGCTTTTGTGTGAAATCGAAGCCGACGAAGACGATGAACAAGGCGAGGAGGGTTGACCCAGCACAATCGGCGCCAGGCTTGGGCTTGGTATGACTTTCCGGCCGGAATTGCCGGCAACGCATTAGGAATGCCGGGTGTACTCAGTGACAATCCGGACGACATTGGCCAGTAAGGTTTTGAGGTTTAAATGCTCAGCAAGGATTTAGAGGTAACGCTCAATCTAGCGTTCAAAGGTGCACGGGCGAAACGCCACGAGTTTATGACCGTTGAGCACCTGCTACTGGCGCTGCTGGACAATGAATCCGCGGCGGATGTCCTGCATGCGTGTGGCGCAGACCTCAGTGCACTGCGCCGTGAACTGCTGGAGTTTGTCGATTCCACCACGCCACTCATTCCCGAGAACGATACCGATCGGGAAACCCAGCCGACCCTTGGTTTCCAGCGTGTGTTGCAGCGTGCGGTTTTCCACGTGCAGTCCTCCGGTAAAAAAGAGGTCACCGGGGCGAACGTGCTTGTGGCGATTTTCTGTGAACAGGAAAGTCAGGCGGTGTATTACCTGAAACAGCAGAGTGTCGCCCGCATTGATGTGGTGAATTACATCACCCATGGTATTTCTCGTGTGAGCTCCGGTGGCAACGGTACTCACAACAACCCAGACCCATCTCCCGAGCAGGTGGACGAGGAGCTTGGCACCACTGCCGAGCCCGGTGGCTCAGACCCGCTCGAGAGTTACGCCACCAATCTGAATCAGGAAGCCATTCTCGGGCGCATTGATCCACTGGTTGGCCGTGCACCCGAAGTAGAGCGAGTGACACAGGTACTCGCACGCCGCCGCAAAAACAATCCTCTCCTGGTCGGTGAATCCGGTGTCGGTAAAACCGCCATTGCCGAGGGCTTGGCGCGCCGTATTGTCGACGGGGAAGTGCCCGAACCACTGCAGGAAAGCACCATCTATTCTCTCGACCTGGGTTCGCTGCTGGCGGGTACCAAGTACCGTGGAGATTTTGAAAAGCGCTTTAAAGCCTTGTTGGCCGAACTGAAGAAGCGCGAGCACGCGGTACTGTTTATTGACGAAATTCATACCATTATTGGTGCTGGCGCCGCGTCCGGCGGCGTTATGGATGCATCAAACCTGCTGAAACCACTGCTTTCTAGCGGCCAGCTGCGCTGCATTGGTTCTACAACATTCAACGAATACCGCGGTATCTTCGAGAAAGACCGCGCGCTGTCTCGTCGCTTCCAGAAAATCGACGTGCACGAGCCTTCCGTCGAGGAAACCGTGCAAATTCTTCAGGGCCTGAAGCCTTGCTTTGAAGACCACCACAAGGTGCGCTTTACCGACTCGGCACTCGAGGCGGCGGCACAACTGGCCAACCGCCATATCACTGAGCGTTTTCTGCCAGATAAGGCCATCGATGTGATCGACGAGGCCGGCGCTTACCAGGCTCTGCAGCCGGCGGATCAGCGCACCGATACGATCTCCGTTACCGAAATCGAAAATGTCGTTGCCAAAATGGCACGTATTCCTGCGAAGAGCGTCTCCGCTTCCGACAAAGCGGCACTAGCCAAGCTGGACGAGAATCTCAAGATGGTCGTGTTCGGCCAGGATCTGGCCATTGAAGCACTCAGCACTTCCATCAAGCTGGCGCGCGCTGGACTCGGTGCAGAAGAGAAGCCCATCGGTTCCTTCCTGTTCGCTGGGCCGACAGGTGTCGGTAAAACGGAATTGTGTCGCCAGCTTGCCCAGGTGATGGGCATCGAGCTGATTCGCTTCGACATGTCCGAATACATGGAGCGCCACACCGTGTCTCGCTTGATCGGTGCACCTCCCGGATATGTGGGATTTGACCAGGGCGGCCTGCTGACCGACGCGGTGACCAAGCACCCCCATAGCGTGGTACTGCTCGATGAGATTGAAAAGGCACACCCGGAAGTGTTTAACCTGCTGTTGCAGGTGATGGACCACGGTACGTTGACGGACAATAACGGCCGCAAAGCCGACTTCCGTAATGTCATCCTGATTATGACCACCAACGCGGGGGCGGAGCTGATGAGCCGTCGCTCAATCGGCTTTGCCAATCAGGATCACAGCACCGATGGCATGGAGGAGATCAAGAAAATGTTCACTCCAGAATTCCGCAATCGCCTCGACAGCATCATCCAGTTTGGTGCGCTCGATGTGGCTGTAGTCAAAACCGTGGTGGACAAATTTGTTGTCGAACTGCAGGCCCAACTCGATGAGTCGCGCGTCACCCTGGAAGTGGATGACGAAGCGCGCGAATGGCTCGCTCGCAACGGCTATGACGAGAAGATGGGCGCACGCCCAATGGCGCGACTCATTCGTGAGAAGCTGCGCAAGCCATTGGCAGAGGCTGTTCTGTTTGGGGATCTGTCAGATGAGGGCGGTAAGGTGGAAGTTACCGTTGAGGACGATCAACTCAAAATCAACACGGCAGTACCAGCTCTGCATTGATTGCAAACTCAGAAACCAAAAAAGCCACCGCTTGCGGTGGCTTTTTTATTACGCGTGCAATACCGGTGTATTGCTGGCGAGCAATTAGCGGGCGCGGTAGGTAATGCGGCCTTTGCTCAGGTCGTAAGGAGTCAGCTCTACCTTGACCTTGTCGCCAGTTAGAATGCGAATGTAGTTTTTGCGCATTTTTCCGGAGATGTGCGCGATCACGACATGTCCGTTTTCCAGTTTCACGCGGAAGGTGGTGTTAGGCAGGGTGTCGATCACCTCGCCTTCCATTTCAATGTAATCGTCTTTTGCCATGCGGCAGCAACCCTTGATTGATTTGTACTAGCTATTCCGCCAGGTAATGTAAATTCCAGACTCCGACAGGCACTTTCGTGTAACCGTCATGGATACTGTAGCTGGAGCCGGCGGTACGACGGGCGTGCATTTTGCACGAAAAGTGTCTGCAGGCCAAGTAAAACCGGGAATTGATACCAAGCCCGCGGCAGTAGGGCGAAAGGTAGGGGGAGCAGCCCTTAATCAGACTTGAGCGTCCAGCGACCGTCGGTCAAATACTCCAGTGGCTGAAACTGATTTTTGTAGGCCATTTTGGCGCATTGGCGTATCCAATAGCCCAGATACAGGCTCGGTAGCCCCAAGCGACGCGTCCATTCAATCTGGTACAGAATTGCATAGGTTCCCAGACTGCGCTTGATTTCATCGGGGTCGTAAAAGGTGTAGATGGCAGACACCCCACCATTCAGCACATCGGTTACCGCTGTCGCCACCAGTCGGTCACGCGCGCGAAACTCGAGATAGCGGGTGCTTCCCCAGGCATTATTCAGAAAGCTTCGGAACTGCTCGCGGCTAGGCGGATACATCTCACCGTCACGATGACGCGCTTCGATATAGCGCGCGTACATCTCATATTGCTCATCCGTATCAATATCCTGACGGTGGAATACGTCGAGATCCTTGTTCCTGCGCCAGCAACGGCGCTGATTCCGATTGGGTACAAACAGCTCAACCGGAACGCGCGCCGGCACACAGGCGTGGCAGGTCGCGCACTGCGGCCTGTACAAGTAATTGCCACTGCGGCGAAAACCAAGCTCAGACAGCCGGCTGTAAAGTCGGGAATCAATCGGTGTTTGAGGGTCCACAAATACGGTTGTCGCCTCGCGATCCTCCAGATAACCGCAAGGGTGCGGCAGAGTCGCAAGCAGGCGTACGGAATCGAGCTGTGAGAGCTGGCTCACGGGCTGGTCACCCTTCGGAAAATACGACTACGGAAACCGTTGATCACGTGGCTGCAGCCTCCTTGAGGGGTAAAAGGTTGAGAGCTTGAACTGGGAAGTCAGAGGTCGCCATTCATTAAGGGCGCACATAATTCTTCTAACCGGCAGGGTAATTTGCAGTCGGCCAAAACTCAAACTTAATGACCGATAAGCGACCGGTAAGCCAATGGTAAGAAGCTTAGGGATTCTCAATAAAGAGGTCGGCATCCGGAGCCCCCGGCCAGGGAGCAGGGAAGGGCGGCTGGGAGACACCGTCGGCCAGTCGCTCCTCAAACACCTCGCGAGACACCTCCTGCGCACCGAGGCTATTGAGGTGAGGGTTGGTGACCTGGCAATCAATGAGTTCACAGCCCCAGCGGGCGAGCTGCCGAACCAAGTGGGCAAACGCCACTTTGGAGGCATCCGTTGCTCGATGGAACATCGATTCGCCGAAAAACACGCGGCCTATGCTCAACCCGTAGAGCCCCCCGACCAACTCATTGTCTAGCCACACTTCGACCGAATGCGCATGGCCCTGCCCATGCATCTCCACATAGGCATCGTGCATGTCATCGGTTATCCATGTGCCCTCATCGTCTGCTCTGGGCGCTGCGCACCCGCGCATTACTTCCTCGAACGCCCGATCGAAGGTCACTGTGAATCGCTGCTTGCGAATCAATTTACGCAGGCTGCGGCTGAACGATAGCGACTGAGGGGCAACCACACAGCGCGGGGAGGGCGACCACCAGAGAATGGGCTGATCATCAGAGAACCAGGGAAAGATACCCTTGCGATAGGCCGCCAGCAGCCAGTCCGACGTCAAATCCCCACCGACGGCCAGTAAACCATTGGGATCGGTCAGCGCATGTGACGTGTCCGGAAACTCTACCCGGTCCGGGTCGAGTAGCGTGAGGATGTCATCCATAACTGCGGGTATTGCTGTGTCTATTGGTGGTGTGCCTGATTGCAACGGACAAAAAAGGCGGCCTAAGCCGCCTTTTCACCCTTAGCCTGTATATCAGGCGACGGATTTATTGTGCGTCGAGATAGCGCTCGGCATCCAGTGCGGCCATACAGCCGGTACCGGCAGAGGTGACTGCCTGACGATAAATGTGGTCTGACACATCACCCGCAGCGAACACACCAGCAACGGAAGCCTGGGTAGCGTTACCCTGGAGGCCGCTCTCAACAATGATATAACCACCGTTCATTTCCAGCTGACCTTCGAAGATACCGGTATTGGGCTTGTGGCCAATAGCGATAAACACACCAGACGCATCCAGCTCCTTGGTGGAGTCGTCCTGAACGTTCTTCAGGCGAACCCCAGTAACACCGTTATCGTCACCCAGAACTTCGTCCAGGGTGTGGTGCCAACACAGGTTGATATTGCCATTCTCGGCTTTATCCAGCAGGCGATCCTGCAGAATCTTCTCTGCGCGCAGCTCATCGCGGCGGTGTACCAGAGTGACTTCCGAGGCGATGTTGGACAGATACAGCGCTTCTTCAACCGCGGTGTTACCACCACCCACCACGATCACTTTTTGATCGCGATAGAAGAAGCCGTCGCAAGTGGCACAGGCACTCACACCGCGGCCCTGGAACGCTTCTTCAGAAGGCAGGCCGAGGTATTGCGCCGATGCACCAGTAGCAATAATCAAGGCATCACAGGTATAGGTTTCATTGCCCTTTAGGGTAAAGGGGCGCTGCTTCAAATCCACTTCTTCGATGTGATCGAAAATGATGTTGGTATCAAAACGTTCAGCATGCTGCTGCATCTGTACCATCAGATCTGGGCCTTGCAGGTCATGCACGCCACCCGGCCAGTTCTCTACTTCAGTGGTGGTGGTCAGCTGACCACCCTGTTGCATACCGGTAATAACCACCGGATTGAGGTTTGCACGGGCAGCGTAAATAGCCGCGGTATATCCCGCAGGGCCAGAACCGAGAATGATCAGGCGATGATGATTGCTCATATCAGAACTCACAGTACTTCAGCTTTCAGAAATTTGATTTATTGGATCCGCCACCCAGTGCAGACTCGCTCCGTCACTCGCGGGCGTCACAAACCAGCGGACTGGCTTTTGTGAAAGCAGGGGTAGCGGGTTGGGGGCAACCACTTGGTGCGGCTCCCAAAATTCGCGGGCAATGATAGGGGATGAGACCACAGCTACCAAATAGTTTGGTCTTATTTATTTCATTGGCGCTCTTTATAGGGTGACCATATCGACACAGTAATCCAGGCGGGAGAGCCGAGAGCTCTGCAAAGAGGGCGCTAGGGGAAATGTAGGGAGCTTACGCCGTATGAGCCGTATGAGCCGTATGAAGAGGTCCGAAGCATTACCATCCGACGCCAATACCGGCATTCACACATCTGGCGCAAAAATCTTTTTCGGCGTGAAGTCTACGTGAGGTTTATCGCGTAACTAATTGAATATATTGGTAAAATGACCTCTTAATGTAATCTGTGAAGTCCCGCAGCGGTAGCATTTAGCGGACGGCTGTAGTACACAGACCCCAATACCGACTAAAGGGCACACACTTCCTGGGCCTTTTAATAAGAACATGATGACCGAGGTGGCCATTGAAGGCTGAAAGTGAAACCGATTCCGGGGCAGCCATCCCTGAATCCCTTATCGCCCGTATTGTCCGCGAGGGCGCCCTGATCGGACTCCTTGCCGGCGCATTGCTCGTCGGCATCAGCCTGCTCAGTTACAGCGCTCAGGATCCCGGTTGGTCCCATACCGGGAGTGGCGGTGATATCCAGAATGCCATTGGTCCTACCGGTGCCTGGCTCGCGGATGTCTGCCTGTCCCTGCTGGGCTGGATGGCCTATCTGTTCCCCATACTGATCAGCTGGCGCGCCTATCGAATCCTGCGTGACAAGAACGCCCGCTTTCACGGTCCACTCTTTGCGCTGCGTGTCGCGGGCCTGATGGTGCTGCTGGTAGCCGGCGCTGCCATATCGACCCTGTGCTTTAGCGAAGCCGAGCAACCCATGCCGTTTTCCAACGGCGGCATCATCGGCGCAGCGGTCTCCTCATTTATGGAAACTGGCCTCGGCTACGTCGGGGCAACGATCTTACTGCTCGCCCTGTTTGCTATCGGGGTGACGGTGTTCACAGGCATGTCCTGGCTGCAATTACTGGAAGACATTGGCCGCAGCGTACTGTTCGCCATCAGTTGGGTCGGTACGCGTGTGGCGCGTGCGCGTAAACAGCGCGAAGAGCAGCGTGTAGCGCGCGAGGCCATCGTCGTGCGCAAGGCGGCTGTCGAGGAAGAAAAGCAGCGGACCGCCAAGCGCCAGGCGCCCAAGATCGCAGCCGTCGCGCCGCCACCCAAGCAAAGCCCCCGTGCCGCCAAAGAGAAGCAGGGTGAGCTGTTTAAAGGTCCCGTTACCGGCTCACTGCCTGCGCTCTCGCTGCTGGATCCTGCGGATACGAATAAGAAGGCGGGCTTTAGCCGTGAAGCCCTTGAAGCGCTCTCGCGTTTGCTCGAGCTAAAACTCAAAGATTTTGGTGTAGTCGCCGAAGTAGTTTCGGTTCTGCCGGGTCCGGTGGTCACCCGCTTTGAGATTCAGCCCGCTCCCGGTGTAAAAGTCAGCCGTATCACCAATCTGGCGAAAGACCTTGCGCGCTCGCTGGCGGTGATCAGTGTGCGTGTGGTGGAAGTGATCCCCGGTAAGTCTGTCGTGGGCATCGAGATCCCCAACGAAAACCGCCAGATGGTGCGCCTCACCGAGGTGCTCGGTGCAGAGGTGTACGACAAATCCAGCTCCGCACTGACCTTGGCTCTGGGCCACGATATTGCTGGCCAACCGGTCGTTGCAGACCTTGCCAAGATGCCACACCTACTGGTTGCCGGTACCACTGGCTCCGGTAAATCCGTCGGCATCAACGTGATGCTGCTCAGCCTTCTCTATAAGTCCACACCTGACGAGGTACGCCTCATTCTTGTGGACCCGAAGATGCTGGAGCTCTCGGTATACGAGGGAATTCCGCACCTGTTGACGCCGGTTATCACCGACATGAACGACGCTGCCAATGGCTTGCGCTGGTGCGTGGGTGAAATGGAGCGTCGCTACAAGCTGATGGCAGCCATGGGTGTGCGAAACCTGGCGGGCTTTAACCGCAAGGTTAACGACGCCATTGCGAAAGGTGAGCCGCTGATAGACCCGATCTGGCAGCCTGATCCAATGTCCAGCGTGCCCGAAGCGGAGCAGACTGCACCGCACCTCAAGCCATTGCCGGCCATCGTGGTGGTGATTGACGAATTCGCCGACATGATGATGATCGTCGGCAAGAAGGTGGAACAGCTGATCGCGCGGATTGCGCAGAAAGCCCGTGCCGCCGGTATTCACCTGTTGCTTGCCACCCAGCGGCCCTCCGTGGACGTGATTACCGGCCTGATCAAAGCCAACGTACCCACCCGTATGGCCTTTCAGGTTTCGTCCAAAGTCGACTCGCGCACCATTTTGGATCAGGGTGGTGCTGAACAGTTGCTCGGACACGGCGACATGCTATACCTACCGCCGGGTACAGCGGTACCCATAAGGGTGCACGGAGCCTTTGTTGACGACCATGAGGTGCACCAAGTTGTGGCAGACTGGTGCCGTCGCGGCGAGCCCGAATACATTGACGGCATCGTCGATGATTCCAACAACAGCATCCCAGTACCTGGCATGGCAACGGAGGGGGGCGAGGACGACCCTGAGACGGATGCACTCTACGACGAAGCAGTCGCTTTCGTGACCAAATCCCGTAAGGCCTCCATTTCTTCGGTACAGCGACAACTGCGCATCGGCTACAATCGCGCCGCGCGCATGATCGAAGCCATGGAAGCCGCCGGGGTCGTATCGGCACAACAAGCCAACGGCAACCGCGAAGTTCTGGCACCACCACCCGCGTAGCAAGGTTTATCCTCCCGGTTCAGGGCTGGTTCACGTGCCAGGGGCTAGGCTTTAGGGACAGATTCGCAAATTGGAACGCATCGATTTTGGGAGCCCATCTATGAAACGCACACTGAGCACCTTCCTGATTGCCCTGGGGTTTGCTTTTGGCAGCAATGCCTCAAGCGCCGATGCAAGTGATGAGTTGAGCCGTTTACTACAGCCACTGGGCGCCATTTCTGGCAATTTCCGCCAGACATTGAAAGACCAGAAGGGCAAAACCCTGCAGAAAAGCAGCGGTAACTTCTCGGTACAGCGCCCGGGCCGCCTGCGCTGGCAAACCGGTGAGCCATTCCCGCAGCTACTGGTAACCAACAACAAAAAGCTGTGGTTGTATGACCCGGACCTGGAGCAGGTAACGATTCGCCCGGTAGACAAGCGTATGAAGGAAACACCGGCACTGCTGCTCGGCGGCAAGGTCGAAGAAATTCGCGGTTCGTTTAACGTACAAAACAAAAAGGGCGCATACTACCTGACGCCAAAGCGTGCCGGCGCCCCCTTTAAGTCCATGGTGATTCGCTTTGACAAGAAGGGCCTGCCCTCCGCGATGACCGTGCGCGATGGTATGGGCCAGACCACCGATATCAAATTCAATGGTTTGAAGGCCAATCCTTCACTGTCCTCAAGTATCTTCAATTTCAAGCCACCCAAGGGCACCGACGTTATCCGCGATGAATGACTTATTCCGGTCACCGCGCCGGCATCAGCCTCTGGCCGCACGCATGCGGCCTACCACTCTGGCCCACTATGTGGGCCAGACGCATTTATTGGGGCAGGGGAAACCCTTGCGCGAGGCTGTAGAGCGCGGCCAGCTGCACTCTATGGTCCTGTGGGGGCCGCCCGGCGTGGGCAAAACGACCTTTGCGCGTCTGCTTGCACAGGAATGCGATGCGCGCTTCGCGACGCTATCCGCCGTATTGGCCGGGGTTAAGGAAATTCGCCAGGCGGTAGCTGAGGCCGAGCAGCATGCAGCGCAGAGCGGCCGCGGCACCATCCTGTTTGTGGATGAGGTACACCGGTTTAACAAATCACAACAGGACGCGTTCCTGCCATACGTAGAAGAGGGCACTGTCACCTTCGTTGGTGCCACCACTGAAAATCCCGCGTTTGAACTCAATAACGCACTCTTATCGCGCTGCCGCGTATACCTGCTGCGCAGCCTCAGCCAGGAAGAGCTTTCTGGTTTGTTGCGGCGCGCACTGGAACAAGACGAAGAGCTGCAAAAGCGCAATATTGCGATATCTGATGAGGTGCTCGACAAGATCACCCTGAGCGCTGATGGCGATGCGCGCAGCGCGTTAAACCTGCTGGAGATTGCCTGCGATCTCTCGCGGGAAGAGGGCGGCAAACAGGTTATCGACGAAGATGTGCTTGCTGAGGTACTCACGGCTGATGTGCGACGCTTCGATAAAGGCGGCGACTTCTTCTATGACCAGATTTCTGCGCTACACAAGGCAGTACGCGGTTCCGACCCGGACGCGGCGCTGTACTGGTTTGCACGCATGATCGACGGCGGTTGCGACCCCTTGTACGTGGCCCGGCGGGCGGTACGCATGGCCAGTGAAGATATCGGCAATGCAGACCCACGCGCGCTGGAGATTGCGCTAAATGCGTGGGATGTACAAGAGCGACTGGGAAGCCCCGAAGGAGAGCTGGCGATTGCCCAGGCCATCGTTTACCTGGCCATCGCCGCCAAGAGTAATGCGGTCTACAGCGCGTACAAACGGGTACTGGCGGATATTCGCCGGGAACCCAGTCACGAGGTGCCGGTCCACCTGCGCAATGCCCCCACCAAGCTTGCCAAGGAAATGGCCCACGGCGCGGACTACCGATATGCCCACGACGAACCAGATGGGTTCGCAGCAGGGGAAAGCTATTTCCCCGAAGCCATTGCCGGGCGCCGCTATTACGATCCGGTGCCGCGCGGTATGGAGCTCAAGATCGAGGAAAAACTGCAAAAGCTGCGCGAGCTGAATCAAAAAAGCCCCCGGCAGCGATACCCGCAATCGGAAAAACGTTAAAATCCGCCACCAATACTATCGAAGCCGTACCAACCTGGTACGCCGACGTGTCGTGTACCGGGACAGCTCAGCAACAAGGACTCAAAACCATGCAGTGGATAGCAATTGCTCTGGGAGGAGCGGTGGGCGCCATATTGCGCCACCTCGTGGGCGTTTGGGCCTTCCCGGTCTTCGAGCATCGCTTCCCACTCGGCACGCTGATTGTGAATGTGGTGGGCTCCCTGCTGATTGGCATTGCCTATGTTTTGATCATTGAGCGCGGCATGCTTGGACACGAGTGGCGGCTACTTATCATGACGGGACTATTTGGCGCCCTCACAACCTTTTCGACCTTCTCGCTGGAAACTGTGCTGTTGTGGCACAATGGCCAGCCTTTAACGGCGCTGGCCTACATCGTGGTCAGCCTTCTGGTGTGCCTCGCTGCAACCGCAGCGGCGATCACGCTGGGAATGAAATATCTGTAACGCGGTAATCAAATTATCATGCTCGACCCAAAACTGATTCGTACCCAACTCGACGACGTGGCTGCGGCGCTGGCGAAGCGCGGCGTGCAATTGGATACAGCCAAGCTCGAACAACTGGAAGAACAGCGCAAAGAATTGCAGGTGCGCACCGAGTCCCTGCAGAACGAGCGCAACAGCAAATCCAAAAATATTGGCCGCGCCAAAGCGGCCGGTGAAGATATCGCACCGTTGCTGAAGGAAGTTGAGTCCCTGGGTGGACAGTTGACCGAAGCCAAGCACGCACTGAGCGAGCTGCAAAATGAGCTCGACGACATCTTGCTGGCCATTCCCAATCTGCCGGACGCGTCTGTACCAGAAGGTAAAGACGAAGATGACAACGTCGAAGTGGCCAAGTGGGGCGAACCGCGCGCATTTGATTTCGACGTACGCGATCACGTAGACCTGGGCAGCAATCTCGGCGGCCTGGACTTCGAGGTAGCCAGTAAGATCACAGGCTCACGCTTTGCAGTAATGAGCGGCGAAGTAGCAAAGCTGCATCGCGCCTTGGCACAGTTCATGCTTGATCTACACGTAGAAGAGCACGGCTATACAGAAGCCAATGTGCCGGTGATAGTAAATAGCGATTCCCTGTACGGAACTTCCCAGCTGCCCAAGTTTGCGGAAGACCTGTTCAAACTGGAGGACGAGCGTAGCTTCTACCTCATCCCAACCGCAGAAGTACCGCTGACCAACCTGTACCGCGATGAGATCGTCGATGCCGATCAATTGCCACATAAGTACGTCAGCCACACCAACTGCTTTCGCTCCGAAGCCGGCTCCCACGGGCGTGATACCCGCGGCATGATCAGGCAGCACCAGTTCGAAAAAGTAGAGCTGGTTTGTTTCGCTCGCCCAGATCAGTCCATGGACACGCTCGAACAGCTCACCAGTCATGCAGAAGCAGTTCTGCAGAAACTGAATCTGCCATACCGCAAAGTGGTGCTGTGTGGTGGCGATATGGGCTTTGGTGCAACCAAAACCTATGACCTGGAAGTTTGGATTCCATCTCAGGACAAGTACCGGGAAATTTCTTCCTGCTCCCTGATGGGTGACTTCCAGGCCCGGCGTATGAAGGCACGCTGGCGTAACCCGGAAACGGGCAAGCCAGAATTGCTGCACACCCTGAATGGCTCCGGGTTGGCAGTAGGCCGCACGCTGATCGCGGTACTGGAAAACTACCAACAGGCCGATGGTAGTATCGAGGTGCCAGAAGTACTGCGCCCATACATGCGGGGCGCAACCAAGATCGGCTAAGCAGTATGGATTAAGACCTTGCGTTACCTGCCTCTCGCTTTTGATTTGAAAAACCGCCCCTGTCTCATTGTTGGGGGCGGCACCATCGCCACGCGCAAAGCGCGGCTACTCAGTAAAGCGGAGGCACGCCTGCTCGTGGTGGCTCCCGATATCACCGACGAGCTGCGCCAACTGGTGATGGCCAGTAGTGGTGAGTACATTGTCGGTACATACCGCGAGGAACTGCTCGACCACGCTGAAATGGTGGTCGCAGCCACTGCCGATGAAGCTGTGAACGCGCAGGTATCGGTTGATGCCCGCGCGCGTCGCCTGCCGGTGAATGTGGTGGACTCACCCGAGCACTGCACCTTTACCTTCCCCTCTATTGTCGAGCGCGGCCCACTGGCAATCGGTATTTCCAGCGGTGGTTCCGCACCCGTTCTTACGCGTATGCTGCGCGCACAAATCGAAACACTGCTGTCGCCAGGTCTCGGACTCATTGCCGAGCTCGCCGGCCGCCTGCGTGACAAGGTGAAAGCAGCGCTGCCTGAACCACAGCGCAAAGACTTTTGGCACTGGGTATTTAACGGGCCAGTGGTCGGACAGATCGAGCGCGGCCACAAGGCTGAAGCAGAACAGACAATCCTCGCAGAGCTACAGCAGTGGAAGGCGAAACCCGCGCCCAGCGGCGAGGTATATCTGGTTGGCGGCGGTCCTGGCGATCCAGACCTGCTCACATTCCGCGCCTTGCGTTTGATGCAGCAGGCGGATGTCGTGCTTTACGATCGACTGGTTTCTACCGAAGTACTGGAATTGGTGCGACGGGATGCCGAGCGCATCTACGTGGGCAAAATGAAGCAGTTCCACTCCGTTCCTCAAGACGACATTAACCAGCTTCTTGTCGACCTCGCAAAAGAGGGTAAAAAGGTCCTGCGCCTCAAGGGCGGGGATCCCTTCGTGTTCGGGCGCGGCGGCGAAGAAATCGACAAGCTCGCAGAAGCCCAGGTGCCGTTCCAGGTTGTGCCGGGTATCACCGCGGCCATTGGCTGTTCTGCCTATTCCGGAATTCCGCTGACGCACCGGGATCACGCTCAGTCTGTACGATTTATTACTGGTCATTTGAAGCAGGGCGATCTGGTACTCCCTTGGGATGAACTGATCGCCAAGAACCAGACCCTGGTCTTCTATATGGGCCTGACCGGGCTGCCAACTATTTCCGAGAAGCTCATCGCCCACGGTATGGATGCTGATACACCTGCAGCACTGGTAGAAAAGGGCACCACCAGAGACCAGCGCGTCATTGTCGGCACCATTGGCACACTGCCGCAACTCGCAGTGGAGCACGAAGTAGGGGCGCCGGCACTTACCATTATCGGCGGCGTTGTCACTTTGCGGGAAAGCCTCGGCTGGTACCAGTAACAGACCGGCGCCAGCAACAACCCTATAGGAATAACAGCAAGCGAGGCATCCACTCCACCACCCACCAACAAACGCCTATCTATACTCAGAGAGACGTTTGCCAATGGTGGTTCTATGTTGTGGATGCTGCTGCGTTTTTACTGCACCCTTCTGGTGCGAAGCTTTTTTCCTCGGGAGAGTGAGATCGCCCTGCCTGACGAAAGCGACAGTCATTTGCGGCGCTATTCCCGTTCTTATCAGATCAAGCGCAACTGGGTGAAGAACATCTGGATTGCCGCATCATTACTGATGATCTGTTTTCCACTGCTGCCGTTTGTCCTTGGGCTGGTCTTGTTCACCTCATTTCTCTCGTTCGCAATTCTCGACGAGACCGCATAATGAAGCCGAATAGCGGGCAATAAAAAACCCCGGGGTGCATAACACCTCCGGGGTTTTTGTCGATACCGTTACTTCAATGTCAGGGTGTAGGCAGCGGCTTTTTCCGTAAAGCTCGATGGCTTTCCTTCCACCCAATCCCGATGGCCATTGCCGAAAAAGGGTGACAGTGGGTGCGCACTCTGACCCGTGGCCATATGGAAAATACCGTGTTCTTCGCGACCAGGCGCAACCACGAGTCGCTCTGACGCACCATTAGTCGCAGACTGGAAGCGGGGCATATGCGAGTCTCCGGGCAGCGGATCTTCCGGCATAGCGGTAAACCAGTTTACGGCGGGCACGGCGCGCGCCAATGGGTGGCGAATTTTTGCGGTGTTTTGTACGCCCCAAGTTTGCTCCGAGAGTGGCAACCCGCCTTCGGCCATTTCGTCCAGTACCGAATCCAGTGCGGCGAGCTTCAGGGAGCGCCAGCTTTCGTACTCGGGGTTCAGCAGATGCGCCGGCTCAACAGAAAGCATTTCCCACGCTGGATATTCCATCTGCCGGTTTACACGATTGAACTCGAAACCATCATCGAAGCGCCGCATATACGTCAGCACCGGTGCCGTTGTCAGGTCGATAAAGCGCAGACGAAAGTTGCGTACAATGCGATAACCCACCGAGTCGGCACTTGCCCGGGCACCCCAGTTTTCGACATATTCAAGTACTTCCCCATAGTCGGCTTCAGATGCCAATAGCGACACTAGCTGCTCCTGCCAGCGAGTCAGGAAGATTGCGCGATCATCCAGCTGAATATGCAACAGATCCTGTTCATTAAATTTGTCTTGGGCGAAAAGATCGTCGCGGATTTGCTGCTGGCGCGCACCCAGTGCATAACCGCCGTCTCCCATCACACGGAGAAATTCGCCATCCATGGTGCGCGCGTTCGCGGTCCAAATACGATGGGAAGGGGGGTTGTATACGTTGGGATGCTCTTCTAATGACAGATAACCGTCCCAGTAGGCGGCGCCATCTGCCCAGCTCACAGAACGGCTACCATCCAGGCCGACGCGGCGGGGAATAGGACCGGCGACGGTCCAACCAATGTTGCCTTCGCTATCACCGAGGACAAAATTCTGATGCGGAATACCAAGCTCCGGCGCAATATCCACAGCCCCGCGAGTGGTGCCAATCGACTCCATTTTCAATAAATTCATATTGGCTCCGCGCACGTCGTGCGCCACCCAGCGATAGGCGAGAAGGTTGCCATTATGGTCTTCACCAATTACCGGCCCCCAAATGGTTTTCCGTACCTTGAGTACTTCATCGTGCTTGCCTTTAACGGCGATCACCTCATTCTCAACAATGAAGTCTTTCCAGCCTTCGGGTGTCCGGTACTGACCTTTATCTTTGGACAATTCCAGTGGAATTAGGTCGCCCCAGTCGGCGGTGGTGTTGGTAAAGCCCCAGGCTACTTTGCCATTACTTCCGGCCACCAAAATCGGGCCGCCGGGCAGCGTGGCACCGCGCATTTCAAACTCGGTTCCTGGAATATTCCAACCGGCGCGATACCAGATATTTGGTACCGTGATTGCCAGATGCATATCATCAGCAACGATGGCCGCACCGTGCTCGGTCAGCGCACCACCGACGACCCAGTTGTTGCTGCCGAAGATCATGTCTTCACTTTCCATGGCCGAGTACGCCAGAGGCTCACCATCATCAACAAGTGCCGCTATATGAGTCTCCGGAAGTGCGATGGGAGGGCGCGCATCGCCAATCAGAGGGGCATCCCAGAGGCCACCCTCGGGCACAAAAAAGCGATATAAGTCAGCCGGTAACAATTCGGCAAGCGCGTTATTACGTAATTCAAATTTCCCGGTATGGCTCTGTAGCGTCATGTACATACTAAAAATTGCCAGCAAGCTATCTGCTGGCGACCATTCACGCGGTTTTTTCTGCAGCAGCGCATACTCCCAGGGCGCAGCACTCAATTGGGTCAATCCAGCATTCACACCCGCGGTGTATTGAGCGAGTATTTCCTTTTGTTCCACCGGCATTGCCGCAACATTACGCTCGGCGCGTGCGCGGAACTGATGAAGGCGAATTTCTTTATCGTGGTCTAACGCCGCATCACCAACCAGCTCGGACAGTTCGCCGGCAGAGTTGCGGCGCAGTAGGTCCATTTGAAAAAAGCGTTCTTGCGCGTGCAGGAATCCAAGCGCAAATGCGGAGTCTGTGCGAGATTCCGCCTGGATAAACGGGATGCCCTGAGCATCTCGCTCAATAGTCACCGGGGCCGAGAGAGCACCGGTCTGTAGGGTCCCTTCTAATATCGGCAAGCTTTGGCGCAACCAGAGCCAGGTTGCAAGGACAATTAGAAGGATTAGTGCAACGAGGGTGATTACGCCGCGGACCAGGCGTTTGGGCCAGGGGGTTGACTGAATCATCTCAGGATCTCTCGGGGAATTTTTAAAATTGTTATTTTGGGACATGCGGACATATATGGTAAAACCGTACCAGTCACAGAGGGCTAGCTCTCATGAGGTCTGTAGAGTGAATTTACAGTACCAGCGTTGTAAGTCCGGTCACAAGAAAGGTTATTTTAAAGAGTTATGCGCCAGATTGGCGCACTAGTTCACATTTTTGTGCCGAAAAACTGACCGGTCACAAGAAAAAGGTCATCACAAGCTTTTATTGGGACCGAGGTCCACGTAAGATGGCCCAACATAACTATCAATAACAACCATTTTCCATCACGCTTTACCAATAACTAAAACGCGAGGACGCGATGATGTACGACGCCGACCAGTCCGGAAAAAACCGTTCCTTTACTCTTTCGACGCTTTCAGCTGCGATTGCCGTTACCACGGCTCTGAGTAGCGCTGCCTACGCCGCCGAAATCGAAGAAGTAGTTGTAACCGCCCAGAAACGTGCAGAGAACCTGCAAGACGTGCCTATTGCTATCTCCGCATTCACCGGTGACAGCATGAAAGCCATGGGTGTCAAGAATCTGACCGACCTGGGTAAATTCACCCCGGGCGTAGAGATGAACAACGATACCCCGCTGCAGCCGACCTACAGCGTACGTGGTATCGAAACCGGTGACTTCACCGTAGGTTCCGACCCTGCAGTAGCGGTTTACGTAGACGGTGTTTACACCGGCCGTGGCGCTGGTGCTGAAATCCCGCTGGCAGACATCGAGCGTGTCGAAGTACTGAAGGGCCCGCAGGGCACTCTGTTCGGCCGTAACGCTACCGGTGGTGCCATCCACATTATTTCTACCAAGCCTCAGGCCGAAGATACTGCTGAACTGAACATGACAGCAGGTAACTACGGCCGTGTTTCCAGCGACCTGCTGCTGAACAAGCAGCTGAGCGACAACCTGTATGGCCGCTTTACCGCGTCCACCAACCGTCGTGATTCCTTCGCTGACAACCTGGCGAACGATTTCGAAGTGGGTAACATCGACACCCAGACTTACCGCGCATCCCTGCTGTGGGAACCGACTCCGGACACCGAAGTTCTGTGGCGCGCCGAATACGGCATCATGGATCAGGGCAGCGCTCTGCGTAGCTCCATCGTACCGTCTCTGCAGGCGGCTGACGGTGGCACCGACGTATTCGGTGATTACGCGCTGGATACCGCGACCATCGAAGATCGTGATTCCTGGGGCACTTCGCTGTCCATCGTGCACGATTTCGAAAACTTCACCTTCACCTCTATCACTGCATACCGTGGCTTCGAAGCCCACCTGCAGCAGGATGAGGACGGTACCGCCAACCCTGACTACATGTTCGGTTCCGCGAACTTTGACGATCAGACTCAGTTCTCTCAGGAATTCCGTCTGAACGGCGCTTCCGACACCCTGAAGTGGACTCTGGGCGCTTCTTACTCTCGCGAAGAGCTGGAGCACACCACCGACGCTTACTTCACCGCCGGTTCCCTGGAATCCTTCGCGGTATACGAGGGTGTGAAAGCCGCTTACGCCGGTTCGGACGCGACCACCACTCAGCTTGAAGATGCTGCCTACCTGACTCGTCAGCAGATGATTGCTGGTGGTCTGGAAGGTGCTGCGGTATCAACTTTCATCTATGACCTGATGGTGCAGTCTGGCCAGGCTGACGCACTGCTGGGCGCGCTGGGTGTTCCTCCTACCATTACCGCGAGCATGCTGAACCGCGATCAGATGATCGGTCAGCTGATGGCTGGTATTAACCCATGGGTAATGGCGGATACTCCGTGGAACGAATCCGTATTTAACGAAGGCGACTATCGCTCTGCCGCGATCTACGGTGACGCGACCTGGAGCCTGACCGATAAGATGGATCTGACCGTCGGTGCGCGTTACACCGCTGATGAGAAAGATTTCTCCATCGTTAGTAACTACCAGAACACTCTGCCGATCGCATTCGTTGGCGGCGACGTAGCTCTGATGGGTCCTGACGGCCAGCCGCTGGGTATGTCCATCACTCTGCCGCCGGGCCAGGTTGCAGCAATTCCGTTTGGCATTGCGTTTAACAACAACGGTATCCAGAACCTGAATCAGGAACTGAGCGATTCCTGGAGCGACTTGTCTGGCCGTATCGTTCTGGATTACCGCTGGAACGACGATGTAATGACCTTCGTCTCCTTGGCCGACGGCTTCAAGGCGGGCGGTTTCAACAGCTTCAGCGCGGCGCCGGGCATCGACCCGTCCTTCGACCAGGAAGGCGTAACCAACCTGGAAATCGGCCTGAAGAGCAGCCTGTTCGACAACTCCGTACGCTTCAACGCTTCTGTATTCGCCTACGACTACAAGAACTTGCAGCAGCTGGACCTCGTTGGTGCGCCGATCCCGAACTACTACCTGCGTAACGCAGATGCGGAAGGCCAGGGCGCTGAGTTCGAAGTTCAGTGGGCTGCAACCGACAACCTGTTCATCGCCGGTAACTACTCTTACCTGGATACCGAGTACACTCGCTACCAGATCATCGAATCCATCGGTGAAACCGAAGAGGAAAACTCGCGTGTTGGCCAGCCTCGTGTAGGCACTCCTGAGAACAAGTTCAACATCATGGCTGAATACACTTGGGAACTGGCTGCCGGTGGCGACGTGTCCATCCGTGGTGACTACAACTGGACCGACGAACGTGTTGGTTCCATCAGCGATCCGGCTCGTGTGATTCCGGACTACCAGCTGATGAACCTGCGTGCTGGCTGGAACAGCGCCTCTGATCAGTACTCTGCTGCCCTGTGGGTACAGAACGTCACTGACGAAGAGATCGCTGGCGGCTACGGCGGCACCGGTGCAGCCATCGGCGCAAGCCCGGGCTGGCGCTACATGCCTCGTATGTACGGTGCCGACTTCACTGTGCGCTTCTAAGCACATCAGTAAGTTGTGTCACAGGGCGCCTAGCGCCTAAGGAGAGGGTCGGCAATGCCGGCCCTTTTTTTTGTGCCGCAATTAGTGGCGCGTGACTCTTCATGAAACAGGCCTCTGCCATGGGAATCGACATAAATGCTTGTATGATCAAAGCACTCGATGCCGTTCTCGGGACAAGGAATGAACCTGATTTCAGAGTTGGACCCAGCAGTAAACGAATACACAGCCGGTAAGCAATCGATACTCTACTGGTGCTCAGATGAGACCCGCACTCTGAGTTTGGACGAGCGCAGTGCGCTACTGATCAAATATCAGAGTGTCCGGCAACAGACCGAACGTATCGTGGAGCCACTATCTGCAGAGGACCTCCAGATTCAATCGATGCCAGATGCAAGCCCTGGCAAATGGCATTTGGCACACACCAGCTGGTTTTTTGAAACGTTCATTCTGCAGCCACATTGCCCGGACTACGACTGCTTCCACCCTGATTTTCACCACCTGTTCAACTCCTACTACAACGCTCTCGGAACGCCTTTCGCTCGCCCGCAACGAGGACTTCTTTCCAGGCCATCGCTCGAGCAAGTCATTTCCTACCGCCAACACATCGACACAGAAATAGAACGCTGGCTGACCGAGGAGCAGGTCGACGGCGACCTCGCGAATCTACTCGTTCTTGGCCTCAATCATGAGCAGCAACATCAGGAACTGCTTCTTACCGATATCAAGCACGGCTTATCCATTAATCCCATGGCCCCACCTTATACGCAGGGGGATGGCGAGCAACTTAAGCAAATGCCTCAACAAGATCGTGACGATCTTGCAGAGCTCACCTGGTTGAGGGTGCCGGAGGATACCTACACCCTTGGCAGCGATGGCAAAGCCTTTTCATTCGATAACGAAGGGCCGGCCCATCAACGCTATCAGCCCGCATTTCGTATCGCTTCACGTCTCGTCACCAACGCTGAGTATCTGACGTTTATAAATGAGGGCGGCTACGAGCAGTCTCGCCTTTGGCTGTCTGACGGTTGGGCGTATGTGAACCAGAGCGGCATGAGAGCTCCACTGTATTGGCGTAAGGTCGAAGGAGCTTGGTATGAATTCACGCTGTCTGGTTTACAGCCCATCAACCCGGACGCACCTGTCTGCCACGTGAACTTCTATGAGGCCGATGCCTTCGCCACATGGGCCGGTTTCCGCCTGCCTACCGAGTTCGAGTGGGAAATTGCCGCATGGTTACACTGTCAAAAAAGCGGTGCGGCAGGGCGTGGCAACATGTTGGATTCCGGTCATCTTCATCCACAAGCCGAACATGATGAACTAAACGCACCAGGCAGTTCTACAGTCGATGGTCCCCAACTGCTCGGCAACGTCTGGCAATGGACCAGTAGCGCATATCAGCCTTATCCAGGATTTAGAGCCAGTGCAGACGCGGTAGGGGAGTACAACGGTAAATTTATGTGCAATCAGATGGTATTGCGTGGGGGTTCCTGCGTAACACCGCGCAGCCATATTCGCATCAGCTACCGAAACTTCTTTTACCCTCACCAAGCCTGGCAGTTTACCGGTATCCGTTTAGCTGGAGATGACCTATGAACATGGCAGCACAGCAAATCGCTGCAGTAGAAGCATTCGAGCAAGATGTGCTGAGTGGTCTATCTGCAACGCAGAAAACGCTACCCTGTAAGTATCTTTACGATAAGGCGGGGTCCCGCATCTTTGAACAGATCTGCGATCTTGATGACTACTATTTAACACGCACCGAAGCTCAGATCTTTGCAGAGCAACTCGAAGATATCGCGGTAAGACTTGGGGAGAATGTAGTGCTGATTGAGCCGGGGGCGGGTAACTGCGAGAAAGCAGAGCCGCTCCTGCAGCAAATGGATGCGCCCAGCAGCTATATGCCGATGGATATTTCGCCTGAAATTTTACTGGCGGCGCGAGAGCGAATTCAGCATAAGCTGCCGGGCTTGGACGTTGTGCCGGCCGTCGGTGACTTCACCAGTGCATTTATCTGGCAGCATTTACCAGATACCTCTGAGCGCAAAGTAGTGTTCTTCCCGGGCTCAACGATTGGCAACTTCACACCAGACTCTGCCTCGGAACTACTCGATCTGTTTGCCGCGCGTCTGCGCCCGGGGGACGGGCTGTTACTGGGCGCGGACCTGGTAAAAGACTCCATTGTGCTTGAGCGCGCCTACCACGATAGCGAGCACGTAACCGAAGCATTTAACAAAAATCTCCTTCACCGCATCAATCGTGAATTGGATGGATCTTTCAACGTTGATAGCTTCGCGCACCGCGCCTTTTATCACAGCCGACGCCAACGGGTAGAAATGCATTTAGTCAGCCTTGAAGAGCAAAGTGTGGACATTTGCGGCCACACATTCCGATTCGATGAGGGTGAAACGATCCACACGGAAAACAGCCATAAATATACCCTCTCTGGGTTAGAGGCCCTGCTAAACAGCGCCGGTTTTACACCGCGGCAGCACTGGACCGATAACAAACAACATTACGCCATTTTCTATGCCGAGATTGAATAAAGTGATTCCCCACAAGCTCCTTCCATTTGCACTCATCACGCTGCTACTCGCTGGTTGCAGCAATACGGCTAGTACACCAGAAGGTCAGGCCCCACAGGACGATGCCAACAGTATTACTGTCTATAAGTCGCCGTTCTGCCTGTGCTGTAATGACTGGATTGTCCATCTGGAAAACAATGCGTTTTCTGTAGCCAGTGAAAATGGCCTGGATACGGCAAGCGTGAAGCAGCGGTGGGGCGTACCCGCAACAATGCAGGGTTGTCATACGGGAGTCTGGAACAATCAATACGTATTTGAAGGTCATGTCCCCGCACGGCTGATTCGTCAATTTCTCGCCAACCCGCCAAAAGGCAGCATTGGTCTTGCCGTACCAGGAATGCCCAAAGGCAGCCCCGGAATGTATCGCGGGAAGGACTTTGAGCCCTACGTCGTCTACGCAATATTGCCAAACGGCGAATATCGCTTTTATGAAAAAGTCACTGCGCCGGAAGCTAGTTAACCCTAGCCGGTTGCTCAGGCTGGATTCTATTCGCGCCAGCCGATAGGCTTGCAGCCCTTACGCAAAAACGCATCAGGGCTGCACGCATTTTGAATACCGCCTCCAACACAGACCACCCAACAGCACAGCCATTTAAGCCTGCAACCGGGCTGGCAAACTGCCATCTACAAACAATCTTCCCGGTCTTTCACCGCCCCAAGCCCTGGATTCGGACCCAGCGCCAATGGTTCCCTACGCCGGACGGCGACCGCATCGGTCTGCATACACCTGCGCGCTTAACAGATGACCCCACACAACCGATCGTTCTGGTACTCCATGGTCTGGAAGGCTCGGTGGAATCATCGTACATTCAGGGGCTGATGCCCGCACTGCTTTCTGCTGGTTTTCAGGTAGCCGTGATGCACTTCCGTGGGTGCGGTGGTATCCCGAACCTATTACCGCGCGCCTATCACAGTGGGGATAGCGAAGATCCACGCTGGCTGGCTAGTAAGCTGGCAGAACACTACCCAAACACACCCCTGATGGCTGTAGGCTATTCACTGGGTGGGAATGTGTTGCTGAAATGGTTGGGCGAAGATGGCGAGAAGAGCCCGCTTACAGCCGCGGTATCCGTGTCAGCACCTCTGGACCTGCACCTATCGAGCAGGCGCGTGAATACCGGTTTCTCCCGGGTTTACCAAAAGCACTTGCTCGACAGCCTGAAGAAAAGCCTTAAGCGCAAGGCGCAAGACCCGGCGATCGCGCAAGCAATGCCGCAGCTCGATGCACCGCGCGCATTCAGCAATTTTCGCTATTTTGACGATCACTTTACCGCGCCCCTGCACGGATTCAGGGATGTCGACGACTACTATGACCGAGCCTCCAGTCGGCCTCATTTAATTAATATCGCGCGCCCGACCTATCTCGTACACGCGGAGGATGACCCCTTTGTATCGCCAAAAGCGATTCCGACTTCTGCCGACGTGAGCGGCTCTGTCACTCTCGGGATTAGCAAACGGGGAGGGCACGTGGGCTTTATCAGTGGAAGTTTGTGGCAGCCACGTTACTGGCTTGAAGAGGCCATCCCTGCGTTCTTGCGTGCGCAACTCACAGCTTGATATTCAATTTCGCTATTTGGCGCGCGCTAAATGGCGATTTTTCGTTGAACTAACGCAGTAATTTTCCTCGGCGCGCTAATCTACTAGCTATTCTGATAAGTGTATCGAATTTCGATTTGCACTTTCCCGGGCTGTACCGGACAGGAGTAGCTAATGAACAACCCGAGCAAGCGCGCTCGACGGTCAGGGCAACGACTTATCACCGTTGCCCTGGGAGCTGCACTCATCACAGGCATTGGTGCCGCCACGACACCATCCGTATTCGCTGCAATTGGCCGACATGCGTCTCAGGCCGAAAATGCTGTTCAAAGCGATCAGGCATCTATTAAGGCCGCCTATGAAGCGCTCAATGCGATGGGAAAAACCCTCGCCAGCCAGCAGAAACTTGCCTATGACATCAAGATGGTCACGGATGTGATCACTGGTAAAGGCAAAAAGATGGCCGTCAACGGCACCGCGTCGGTACGCTTCGAACGCCCGGACCACTTGTTCGTCGACCTAAAGACGGACACCATGGAACGACAGTTCTACCACGATGGCAATCAGTTCACTGTCATCGCCAAAAAAGATGGCTACTACGGACAGCTGCCGGCATCTGCGAGCACCCGTGAGGTGCTGATCAAGACGGCCAAAGACTACGGTATCGAGATACCCGTCGTCGACTTGCTGGAATGGGGAACCCCCGAAGCGCGCAAAATCGACCTCAAGAAAGCGAAACGTATGGGTGAAACCACGCTGGATGGCAAAGCTGTCGAGCACTGGGCCCTGCATAGCGGCGGTCTGGATTGGGAAATCTGGATCACGACCGGTGACAAGCGCCTGCCTATGAAGCTGATCACCACCAATAACCACCTTCCAGAAAAGCCCCAATTTACTGCCGAAGTGCACTGGCGTGATGCAAGCTCAATCAATGACACGATGTTTTCGCCACATTTGTCCAGCGATCTGAAGCCCATCACGTTCAACAAAATTCAACCCGCACCGGAGGCCGGCCAATGACACGCACATTGAAGCGATTCATACACGGGGGCATCGCCAGTAGTGCGATACTCGCCGGCTTGTTGAGCATTGCACCCGATGCCGGCGCCCGCCCAGGATTTCACGCGGGCGGTATGCATTTTGGTGGTGGCTTTATGAATATCGCTCCGCATTTCCGCGGTGGGTTTCGCCCCGAGCCCGGGCTTAGAGATGGGACCGCATATCACGGCCCCCGGCCTGATTTGCGACGGGAGCTTCGACCTGAGGAGCGCTTGCGGCCCACTCCAGAACATGGTGGTGGCGGGCACCATGGTGGAGGGGGGCATCATGGTGGTGGAGGGCATCACGGCGGTGGTGGCCATCATCACCCACGCCATCCATACTGGCCCGGATATTGGGCGGGTGCGGCGGCTGGCGCCACAGCTACTGCGGCTGCGGGGGCCTGGGTTTACTCACTGCCCCAATCTTGCACCGCAGTTAGCGTCAATGGCGTGACCTATGAAAACTGCAGCAATACCTGGTACCGGCCAAAGTATGCCGGCTCACAAGTGGTCTACGAGGTGGTCGAGCCACCAAGGTAAAACCCCACCGCGATACTTATCGGTCGGGCAGTGCGCTACCGTACCCAGCCCGACCAACCATTGACTTCACAGTCCCTTTCCCCTAACGTCGCACCCGCGATCTGAGGTGCCTTCTACCTGTCTATTCGGCCACACGCCGACAGGTTGGGAAGGTTAAACGGGAAGTCCGGAATTCCGGCGCTGCCCCCGCAACGGTGATCCACTTCTATCTTTAATGGCCAGAAGTGGTAAGCCCGATACCGGCCTCTAATCGAACCACGATGGAGCGGAGGGCTACCATCCGGCAAGACCTTTTTCCACGCGCATGTGTGGTGTTTTGCTATTCCTCCCTCGATCCCATGTGCTTTTGTCCCTAGGGGTTGAACTTGAATAAGATCTTACTTTCCTCGGCCATATTGGCCGCTAGCAGCGCACCTGTGCTCGCGCAGTCTTCTGACGAAAAAGAAGCCACATCAATTCCGAGCTTAGAAACGGTGATCGTTGTGAGCTCGCGTCAGGCTACACCGCTGCGACATGTTGCCACTTCGGTAACGGCGCTCGATGAGGAGCAAATCAAGGCTCGCGGCTATTCCTCTTTGTATGAAGTTCTTCGCAGCGTACCTTCTGTCTCCGTTTCCAACACTGGCGGTATGGGTAAAACCACCTCGCTACAAGTCCGTGGGGAATCTGGCTTCCGCACCCTGGTGCGAATTGACGGCATCGACGTATCCGACCCTACAAGCACCCAGGGCGGTGCCCATGTAGAGCATATTCTTAGCAGCAACCTGGCCCGAGTAGAGTTACTGCGTGGTCCCCAGGGTATGCTGTACGGCGCGGATGCTGGCGGTGTCCTGGACATTTCAACGCGTAAAGACAGTGGCGAAATCGAATTTAATGCGGGCGCGGAAGCGGGAAGTTTCGACTCTCACCGCTACAACCTGAGTAGCGCTGGCTCTATCGGGCGTGCAGACTTTTATGTGTCAGCCGCAAAGGCCTATACCGACGGCTTCAACACCAGTACTGGCGACGTCTTGCTAAAAGATGACGACGGCTACAACAACGGTACCGTACATTCACGCGTTGGTTTCAATTTTACTGAGCAGTGGCGCGTCGAAGCCGTAGTACGGGATACAAACGCAACATCAGAGTACGATCGCTGTGGCTTTTCACCTCAGGTCGATGACTGCGCGTCTGAATTTGAGCAAAAAAATCAGCGTCTCAGCCTGGCCCACAACAGCGACAACACTCAGCATGAGTTGGCGTATACCCAATCTGACCTCACCAGAAGCTACTTTACGGAGGGCGTTGCGTCTTACCAGGTAGAAGGTGAACGTGAGCAGCTAAATCTGAATGGAAACGCGAGTATCACTGGCAACCACGGCGTGGTTTACGGGTTAGAACGACGCGAAGACACTTCTCTCGACCTGTCCCGTGATCAGTGGGCGGCATATTCCGAATATCAGGGCAGCATTTCCGAGCAGGCTTTTGTTACCCTCGGCCTGCGACACGACGACAATTCAGACTTCGGTAGCCATAACAGCTTCCGTGCAAGTGCGGCTTACGTTTTCGATGAGATCGGTGACGGTTCGCTCAAACTGAAAGCGAGCTATGGTACTGGCTTCCGCGCGCCAAGCCTTTCGGAAATAAACTATAACCGCAACTACTACCCCGATCTCCCGGCACTCACACCCGAAGAAAGCCGGGGCCTTGATGTGGGCGCTGAGTACTTCTATCAAGATGCGCTACACCTTGAGTTTGTCTTGTTCGATCAAATTGTGGACGACGAAATCTGGTTCAACCTCGCCGATTATAGCTACCGCCAGGGTGGCCGCAGTGAGTCGCGCGGCGTGGAGCTCATCAGTGCGGTGACGTTAAGTGAAGCCCTTTCGCTTTCAGCAAACTACACCTACACCGATGCAGAAACGACAGACGACATCGCACGGCCGCGCCGCCCTCAGCACATGGCAAACCTCGGGGTAACCTATACACCCATGGAAGCACTGAGTGTCGCGCTGAACACACGCACGAGCATCGATGCGATCGATATTGATGGCTCGGACATGGATGACTACCAGGTAGTCGATGCCAGCCTGCGATACCAACTCAACAATACCGCCACCATCTATGTCCGTGCAGAAAACCTGCTCGATGAAGAATACGTGGAGGCCGCCGGCTTTAATACCGCGGAACGCGCTGCCTACGCCGGTGTTGAGCTGCGCTACTGATCATAAAGCGACAACCAGATAGAGATGACCATGTCGGAAGAACAGCAAGACAAAAATGCACGGCATAAGAAAGCCATGCAGAAGCAAAAAGCCAAGGTGGACGCAAACATCGCTGCCGCCAGTACCGAGCGGGGTGTATCGATCCTGCTGACCGGTAATGGTAAAGGCAAGTCAAGTTCTGCTTTTGGCATGGTCATCCGTGCGCTCGGCTACGGCCATAAAGTCGGCGTAGTACAGTTCATTAAGGGCGCACAGCTTTCGGGCGAGGAACTCTATCTGAAAAATCACTGCCCGGACGTTACCTTGTACCAGATGGGCACTGGTTTTACCTGGAATACCCAGGACCGCACAGGAGACATCGCGGAAGCGGAAAAAACCTGGGCAGTAGCTGCGGAACTATTGCAAGACGCAAGTTATGACCTGGTTGTCCTCGACGAACTGACCTATATGCTGGGATACAAATACCTGGATCAGGATATGGTCCTGAATGCCCTGAAACAGAGACCCTCGGAGCAAAGTGTGGTGGTTACCGGGCGCGGCGGTGGCAGCGCGTTACAGGAAATTATGGATACCGTTTCCGAAGTGAAAGATATCAAGCACGCATTCAAGGCCGGGATTAAGGCGCGAAAGGGCGTCGACTACTAACGCAGAAAATTGAACATGCGCGCCTTAATGATCCAAGGGACAACTTCAGACGCAGGCAAGAGCACCCTGGTAGGTGCACTCGGCCGTCTTTTTGCCCGTAGGGGTATACGGGTTGCCCCTTTCAAGCCGCAAAACATGGCGTTAAATAGTGCGGTCACTACCGATGGCGGCGAGATCGGTCGCGCACAAGCATTACAGGCACAGGCCTGCGGTGTTGAACCCCATACGGACATGAACCCGGTATTGCTGAAGCCCGCATCCGATACCGGCGCGCAAGTGATTATCCAAGGCAAAGTGCTTGGCAACATGCAGGCACTGGATTATCACGAATACAAACTGACCGCGAAGAATGCGGTGCTGGAGTCCTTCGCAAGGCTCAAAGATCAATACGACTTGGTTCTGGTTGAGGGTGCAGGGAGCCCTGCTGAAATCAACCTTCGCGATAACGATATTGCCAACATGGGTTTCGCTGAGGCCGTCGATTGCCCTGTAGTTCTCATTGCCGACATCGATCGCGGCGGCGTATTCGCGCACCTCGTAGGTACGCTCGAATTACTTTCGCAATCTGAACGTAATCGTGTTGTGGGATTTGTCATCAACCGATTCCGTGGTGACCTGGCGCTATTGCAGTCGGGTCTGGATTGGCTGGAACAACGCACCGGTAAGCCGGTGCTCGGTGTACTCCCGTATCTACATGATTTGTATCTCGATGCAGAAGACGCAATCAGCACCCAGCAAGCGCGTCGCGATACGAAATTGAAAGTTGTTGTACCCGTATTGCCCCGCATCAGTAATCACACCGACTTTGACACCTTGCGTTTGCATCCAGAAGTGGATTTGCAGTTTGTGAGCGTGCGCGAGCGACTGCCTGAGTGCGACCTTGTTATCTTGCCGGGTAGCAAAAATGTACGTGCTGACCTTAACCACCTGAAAGGAAATAAGTGGCAATCCCAACTGGATCGACACCTGCGCTACGGGGGCAAACTCATTGGCATATGCGGCGGGCTGCAAATGCTTGGGCGTACCGTATGTGATCCGGAAGGCATCGAAGACAAGCCCGGTACAGAAGGGGGCTTCGGCTATCTCGACTACACGACGACCCTTACCCCGCAAAAAGCCCTCAAGAATGTTTCCGGTGTACTTGCCCTAAACGAGAGCACCACCGACATACCCCTTCAGGGCTATGAAATCCATTGCGGTGTTTCACAAGGAAATGGGCTGAACAACCCGGCCATCCTTATTCGGGATGAAAACGAGATGCGGCCGGAAGGGGCCGTCAGTGCCGACAACCAGGTCCTTGCTACCTACGTTCACGGCCTGTTCGACCTACCTGGCATCCAGCAGGCCATATTGCAATGGGCCGGACTGGACTCTAGCGCTGCGGTAAACCTGACGGATCATCGACAACACCAACTGGACCGTCTCGCGGATGTGGTCGACGAGCATATGTGCAAGGATTGGCTCGAAAAATTTGAAACTTGCTCCTCGGAACTTGCTCATCAAAGTAATGAGGACTCGTAAAGCAATGCTACGTACAATTCTTAGACTGGTAATTGCCACCTGGATCGTTGCGAGCGCGAGCAGCGTGTATGGCAGTAATCCTGCTACAAATCCCCCAATACGTGTGCAAGGCGCAGATGGTGTGTGGCTGGAGCTTAAGCAGCCTGCAGAACGTATCGTGGCACTCGCCCCGAGCATTGTTGAAAACATCTACAGTGCAGGAGCAGGGGACAAGCTCATCGCGGCGATTGGCAGTGATTACCCCGAAGCAGCGCGCCAACTACCCGAAATCGGCAACTATCAACTCATCAATTACGAAGCACTGCTTGTACTAAAGCCCGACCTTATTGTCGCTTGGTCGTCCGGCACAGGCAGCCGCAAGATAGAAAAGCTGAGGGAACTCGGCTTCACGGTGTTCGTCACTGAAACCAAATCTCTGGAAGATATTGCAAGTAACGTTCGCACCTTTGGCGAAATCGCCGGCACCAGTGGTGTTGCGGAACGAGCGGCCGATGACTGGACCCGTCGCCTGCACGAACTGATGCGCGATAGCGAAGACAAAACACAAGTGAGCGTTCTATATCAGGTTTGGCACAAGCCGCTGCAGACGCTGAATGGGGATCACCTAATCAGTAATGTCATTGAGGCCTGTGGTGGCCGTAATGCCTATGAAGACGCCATCGTGCTGGCGCCCCAAATCAGCGTCGAATCGGTACTGGATCGAGATCCAGATGTCATTATCGCCAGCGGACTGGGCGAATCACGCCCTCAATCTCTGGATGACTGGAAACGCTACTCGGGGCTCACGGCGGTACAGCTCAACAATCTCTATCATGTACCGCCAGATATCATTCAGCGCCACACGATGCGTGTTCTGGATGGCATGCAGCTGGTCTGTGACCAGCTCGATCAGGCCCGCGATAAGAAGATGCGCGTATCCAAGACAGTGAAGTAGGGCACCTACTTTACCCTCCGGACGCCCGCTTCCCACCCAACCAATCGCACTACCTCCAGCCATAAAACGGCTCGCCCCATCCAATTCCTTGCCCGTCATATTTTTTTGCCAGTAAGTGTAAGAAACCTCGCTAGCCGCACGACCAATTGGGGAATCCGCGTGATAGGTGTGCCTAATAGCCCCTCCGACTGTCACGCCAACCCTGTTCTGAGATAACCAAAGGAAGCTACCTACATGTCGCTATCACCCTTTAAGCAGCTGTTTGCCTTACTCACTCTCATGTTTTGCCTGGTATCTACGGCTACCGCTGCCGACAAAGAGCCATTCACCGAAGAGCGCTTTAACGAACTGCGTGCTGCCGGTGAAGTCGTACTGATTGACGTATTCGCGGACTGGTGTCCAACCTGCGCAAAGCAACAGAAAGTCTTGCAGGAATACCGTGAAAACAACCCGGACAAGAAATTTCATGTATTGATCGTCGATTTTGATGCAGACAAAGACTGGGTACGCCACTTCCGTGCACCACGACAGTCAACGCTTGTATTATTCGCTGGCGATAAACAGACCTGGTTCAGTGTTGCCGAAACACGTTTGGAAGTAATCGCAGATAAAATCGATCAAGCTGTTGCGCAGGCCAGCAAGGGCAACTCCTAATGGGATTGGAGTTTGCAGCAATTCCGCTGGCGTTTATTGCGGGAATCGTGGGGATCTTATCTCCATGTGTCTGGCCCCTGGTCCCAGTGGTCATGACCTCGTCGAGCACTGGTGGGCGTCGCGGTCCGCTATTTATGTCCCTCGGCCTCGCTTGCGCTTTTGCTATAGCGGGCACCGTACTCACTTTACTGCTGATTAACCTCGGTCTCGACCCCGTCGCCTACCGAAATTTCGCAGCCGTTTTGTTAGTTTTCGTCGCTTTAACGCTGATTATTCCGCGTTTGGGATATTGGCTGAGCGGGCAGTTGTCACGGCTTACGAGTCGTTTCGGCGCCAACAATAACTCGACAGAAAATAGTGGAGCAGGGCAGTTCTTTATGGGTGCTCTACTGGGCCTTGTTTGGCTGCCCTGCGTCGGTCCAACGCTCGGCGCGGCCATCGCCCTTGCCTCTGTAGGGCAGCAGGTACCGACTGCCTTTCTGGTGATGTTTGTATTCGGTGTCGGCACCGCATCTGCGTTACTGGTAGCGGCCTACCTGTCAGGCCGGTTGCTGGATCGCTGGCGCGGCGGCATCATGACCAACGGCGAACGTGCGAAAAAGGTCTTGGGCGTACTACTCCTGATTTTGGGCGTCATGGTCCTGACTGGTATGGACAAGGTTCTCGAGGCATTTGCCCTCGGTATCCTGCCGGATTGGGCACTCTCCCTGTAACTGGGTAGTTTTTTTCGCCATTTAAAACCTGGCCTGTTCCCGCATATTAACGCGGAATAGGCCAGGCCGATTCGTAAAAACAAGTAGCCAGGCTCACTTCACATCCCGCTGTTTTCCACTCTTTGCGCGCACCTTGCTCTCGGTGTGGACATAAATCGTATCCGTTGTGGCCATACTTGAGTGCCCCAAGTCCTCTGATAGATCTTTAAGTGCACGGCCGCGCTCGACCTCCATGCTCGCCCCAGTGTGGCGTAACCAATGACTGGAGGCTTCCTTCAATTTGTACGCGTGATCTTCGCCCTCTGCCTGGCGCATCTCTTCGTAGGCGCGATCGAATACCTGCTGCACAACACGGGTAAGCTGTCGTGAAGTCATGCCGCCCTGACCGCGAATCTTTTCGACGATTGGCTGATTCTCGCCAGCTGACGGAAAAGGGCTCATGCCCCGGTAGGCCCGGTAGCGCTTTAAAAACGGGATAAAACTGTCTGGTACGGTGATATCACGCAATTTCCGGCCTTTACCAAAAATCTTCAACCACCAGTTGCCATCAGTGTCCTGCCAGAAGTGGCTCATAATCGGGCTCCATTGTGGACGCTCTGACAGCTCAGATATCCGCAGAAACAATGTCTTTAAGGCACAGATAACAAACAGGCTACGTTCGTAGATTGGGTCTTCATCGGCCATCGTCAGCGCAACATCAAATACGTATTGCCACTGGGCCTCGGTTAAGCGTCGGACTTCTTTGACCTGGGCATCCTTGATGAAATGCCGGCAATCCCGCTTGGCGATTTGGGCGGGGTTTCCATATAGATGCTCTTCATTCATCAAATACTTATAGAATGCGATGATTCCGGTAAAGGTCGCCGTCAAAGTCTGTTGAGATGGCTTGTATTTGCGCTTATCCGGCTCAGAATTCGTATTTTCGAGGTTTTTCGGTACTTTCAGCTTGAATGGCGCCCAGGCAGTATTGGCCACAAAACGACCATTGTTGAACTGAAACTTCTCGTGGTTCGCCAGGCAGATCCAATCAACCGGTGGCTGCCAGCAGAAATCTGCGTATTCGAGAATGTCCGCTTTGCGTAGCCGCTCCATGGGTACACCTTTGACCAGGAACAGCCACAGGAGAAAGCGCTCGGTTTCGTTGCGAAAGCGTGTATAGGTATGTTCAGACTTGTTACGGCCCGTGTAAGAGAGAAACTCCTGGCCCCATAGCCAATGCGGCACCCACCAGGAATCGCCATCCTGCAGAAACTTGTTGAGGTCCGGGTAATTGTTGAAGCTCAGATCTTTGAGCTCACTGTACGTGGGATAGAGTGGAACGGGGTGTGGAATAGCCATAGATGCGCCAGAAGTCCGGATTTCAGCAATGAAACCATTCTAAAGGCATAAATACGCTATGTCGAATACTAAAGGGTATCGGACTTTAAATGCGTCATGTATCGGCCCACTCAGTGGTCGTCAGCACAACCCGCTTTGGAACCGCGTAATTACGGCATATTTCTATGCGGTTCCAAGACAGGATTTCGGGCGTTTATTCCAAAAACACCCGCCGAACCTGGTCGGTATCACCATACTCCCGCAGCCGCAGAATCTTGCCGTCGTGGACAATAACCAGAAAATGATATCGATTGTTATAGGTCTTACCATTGTTCATATGCGCGAGCCCCTCCATCTCGACGGCGACACGCTCACCGTCGAGAGTCCACTCGAGCATTTTCAGCGCCAGGCCGTCCTTAGAGGATTCACGAACCGACTGCATCAGCGCCAAGATGCCATCGAGATCCATTTCACCAGAAATGGGCAGCCCACCTTGTTGGCCCATGGCACGCCAGGTGACATCTTCATGCAACAGAGCGCGCGCACCGTCAGTGTCCGTTGCCGAAAAACAACGCCAAAAATCTTCTACAACCTTCCGGTTAGCCACACCGCTCATCAATTCACGTCCTGAACCTGCACCACGAGTTTTTCCCAGTCTTTCTGATTGTCGAGATCAAACTGTGCACCTTCATCATTGGCCCAGGTAAAGCGCTTCACCGCAGGGGTATGACTTGTTGCTTGATACAGCCAATAGGCCTCCGCCTTCAAGGCATCGACGATCGGCCGATCAATCGATTCATACACCATTTTCTTCGTCGCATTGATGGAATGCGCCGGCCATTTCGCAATCCGGTTGGCAAGGTTTTCTACATAGGGCCCAATTTCATCTGGATCCAGAGCCTTGTTAATAGTCCCGTACGCTTCGGCCTCATCTGCGTCAAAATCTCTCGCACTCAGACAGATCTCGAGCGCACGCCCTAGCCCGGCCTGACGCGCCATCCGTGATGCGCCGCCACCACATGGCAAAATACCCATAGCGACTTCCATCTGCATCATCTTGTACTTACCACGCGCACCAAAGCGCATATCCAGCGCCAGCGCGAATTCATGGCCGCCGCCACGCGCCATACCTTCAAGTTTGGCAATCGTCGCCTGCGGTACCTTGCTCATGCGCTCACATACCGCCTGCAAATCGAGCACCTCGGCTTCGTCCCGCGCAATGGCTTCTGTGGGCATTTCTTTCAACAAATCGGTGTCGTAGTGGCAAACCCAGATGTCGGGATTCGCGGATTGGAAAACAACAACTTTTACGCCTCGATCATTTTCAAGGCGAAATGCCAAGGCGTTCAGATCCGCCAACATTTGCTGGCCCTGAACATTCACTGGCGGAAAATCAAAAGTGACCCAGGCAACAGCGCCTTTAACCTCTACAGTGAACGTCTGAAAATTCTCGTATGGCATAAGTAACATCCCTATTCAAATTAATGCAGTGATTAAGGTGACATCCGGCGAAGTGCACAGGCCAAAAGTTGCTACAACCATAGTCCAAGGTATGCCGATCCAATAAAAACTACGCTAGGGAATACTGCCCCCCTACTCTTCAATACCTAGCGAGAAACAGGTAGTTAGACTTCATTTTCAGCGGAGCAATGATGGTGCGGAAAAAGCAAGATTAGGGAGGGGGAGCAAAAATAGAAGAGTAGAATTTTGACGCGTGATCACCAGTACGCACGATATAGAAGAGATTGCCAAGCGTCCGGCTATGATTCAGGCTTCTTGGACTGGCAGTACCAACAAGTGAAAAAAGCAGCGCCATTTTCTTCGCCACAAGTCCCACATCGCCAATCTCCGCCTTCTGGTAACTCCGTGATCGAATCAACTAACTGGCGGGCTTTCTTATACTGCGCTTCCGAACGCACCCAAACTTCGGGCCAGGTATCAAATACGCCTAATTCACCTCGGCCCGCACCGGAAAACTCATTTTTCAACTCGGTTTCAATTCCCGCGGCCTCGAGTATCGACTGAACATTCGAGGCTATAGCAATGTTCTCATGCGTATAAACCAGTTTCATAAGACTTTCACCAATAATGACGGTTAACTGTTCTATCGGCCGTGCCGACAAAGCAATTCTTCCCTAAAAGTACCAGAACCCCGCGCTTCCGTAAAATTTGATAAATCAAAGAAAAAGCCGGTAGAAACATGTCATTTCTACCGGCTCAATTTTCAAACATACAGAAAAATGCCCCTAATAATCAGCATCAGGGCGCGTACCAATCAACCTGCCGAGTTACTTACTTGCTCATGGCTAAGCACAGAGGTTACTTTCTGGTTCTTTGTGGTGATGCAGAAAATATCCGTCACATCGGCATTGACCACCGCAAGCACGGCACCCAGCTCGTAATTCATTAAGCGCTGATCGGGAATGTTGCCTTTACTGTGCCACGTATAAAGAAGTGTGCCACCACGGCTAGTGAAATAGGAGGTGGGATTAGTAACCTGTCCATGATTTCCCCGGGAAGCATGCGCGCCATGGATGTTACCCATTGGCCCACGAAACAGGTAAAAAGAGCAGCCACCAAAGCTGTCGGAAAAGATGTACCCAGGCGGCTTAATACTGCCGGTAGTCGCGTACTGATCTTCATAGAGCACATTCACAGCGTTAGCCGTCAGATCATTATCCTTCGTCGCCACCATCTTGATGGTATTGTCGGCAATAGTGGCTTTTGCCATCAAGGTATTATCAAAAGTACCAAGAGGCGCAGGGAGCTTAGCCTGCATTGAGCACTTTGTTGGATTGATATTGTTGCGGTTGAAAATAATTTTTCCGCCGCCTTCTAAAACACTTCGCACACTTTGAACATCAATTGCTGGCATAGTAAGTCCTTATAGAGCCGTTCGATTGATCGACATGCTACTCATTTAAGAGGAACATCAAGCACCATCCGTACTTTGCAAAGGATAATATTTTAAAAGTGCTATCTCGTAAATTCCCAAGGCAAAACAATATCGACAACTAGTACAGTCGAACCAACTAAGTTATTTGATCCAGCTATGAGCGCCTTTCGCATCAAGCTCTGGGTTTTTAATACTCTTCCTTAACTTGCATTGTGAATGCAATTTCTTCCAAGAATTCTCATCATAGTAGGTAGAAACAACACAAGAGGAATCATGCAGGCAAAACTCTGCACACCGGTACTTGTCCGCAACGTTATTCAGGACCAAATAGGGCTTGCTTCTATAGTTCGCATTGGTAAATCGATAGTGGATAACGACTTCTTCGGATACGCTCTTGCCCGAAACTGGAACGATGGTACTTTTCGGAATAAATGACCTGCCCTTCTAAATCGACACATTTACGGCCTAGCGGTAACGCTGATTGCCCAAGGGGAAATTGAGCAAAGTGCCCGTCATCTTGCCCGCGCTATCACAATCGCACCACAGATTGGGCTCTACCACCGAAATATCACCGAGCTACTCCGGCGCCGCGGAGATTTAGAGCAAGCCGTGCGTGCCGGAACGACCGCCATTCGGCTGAGCCCGGAAGATCCAGAAGCCTACTACAATCTGGCCATTGCCCAGGCAGATAGTGGGCAAACAGCAATGGCGATCGCAAATTACAAAGCTGCGATTGCCCGCTCGCCCAATCACTTGATGGCAAATAACAACCTTGGCACCCTGCTTTCTCAAGCTGGCGAATTTACCGAAGCCGAATACTATTTACGTCAGGCAATCGCCATAAAACCGGACTTTATCAACCCGCACTACAACCTCGCCACCATACACAAGTATCAAGCGCAGGATAGTCATCGCCAGCAGCTCGAAGCGCTGGCAGCGAAAGCCGACAGTCTAACCCAGCAAGACCAGGCTAAAGTGTGGTTTGCGTTAGGCAAAGCGAACGAAGACTGCAAAGAGTATCCGCAGGCATTCGAGGCTTACCGCAACGGCAACCAGAATCAGGCCGCGTCAATCAAATTTGACCACGCAAGATTACGTGAGCAGGAGCAACAGATACGTAAGCGCTACTGCCTGGAGTACCTTACGGCGAACAAGCCAACACATCGACAAGGTGCTGAAGCCGTATTTATTGTGGGCATGCCGAGAGCTGGCAGTACATTGGTCGAACAAATATTACATGCGCATCCCGACTGCCATGGCGCCGGTGAGATTCGGACTTTGGGGCTCGCCATTGAACGGAATCTTGGGCAAGGTAAAACCGCACAGGCAAGTAAAACGCTGGACTATACGGCAATAGGAAAGGACTATCTGAACGCGTTGTGGGAGCTCGCGCCCGAAGCAAAACATATATCCAACAAAATGCCGGCCAACTTTGCCCACCTGGGGCTCATTCAACTGGCACTGCCAGACGCAAAAATTATCCATGTACAGCGCCACCCGATGGATACACTGTTTTCCAATTTCTCAAAGCTCTACTCGGAGGGAGTCTATTGGAGCTACAGTTTTGAAGGTCTGGCATGCTATTACCGCTATTACCGAGCGGTAATGGATCACTGGCAGCAAGTATTGCCGCCAAATACCATCCTCAGTGTTAACTATGAAACACTGATTGAGGATCCGCGGGCTCAGATTGCGAGGATCCTGGACTTTATCGGGGTGGGCTGGAGCGATGAGTGCCTCAATTTTCACAAGAGCGATCGCACCGTGAAAACAGCAAGTGTCGCCCAGGTAAGAAAACCCATCTACAAAAGCTCGTCCGCGCGCTGGAAACGATTTGAAAATGCGCTTATGCCGCTACACGACTTGATCAGTGACCTGCTGCCAGATTGAACTGGCTGGTGCCCCCCGACGAAACGCGGACCAGCCAGCCTTAGCTCGTTTCCACAAAGAAACTGACACCAAATACACAGCGCTTGCCATCCAACTCCCCCGGATACTTACATACACTGAGAGTCACCCTGCCGCGCTTCGGATCGTCAACCTGCTCGTTGAAGGTATGCACGGTATCCGTTTGCGCGACGATTTTGTCATCCGCCTGTAGGGATGCGGCGACATCCGGAGCTGAGATATCGTAGTCCGTTTTCCCCGCTACACGCGTGCCAGCATACTCATCCATTCTCTTGTTTGCCCACAAGTACACCCCTGCGTCATCTTTTGCCCATACATAGAAGGGTACATTTTCAAACGCATCCAACTGACTCTTTTCCATGGGAATTCACCTGTAATATCGAAAAACATTACTTCTTACAGTCTGTGGTGGGGTGTACTGGCCTTGCTAGCTAACCAACCAGCCGACACCAAAGATTATTGCTGCGACGAGAATGACCAATAACCCTCTCATCATCAGTGACCTCGGATACTCCGCCTCCTTGTACAATAGCGAATACGGAATTCCGGTGACGGGCCCTAGAAAGATAGTAACCAAGCCCCAGGCCCAGCGCTGGTTTCCTATTGCTGTGAGCGCAGCCATCAAACCACCAAACCAGCACAAAGTGACCCCGATAACAAATATGATGAATGCGGGAATAGTAATCCATTGATTAGAAATGAAATATTCCAGTAATGCTTGCTGACTCATGCCTAGCCCTTAAAAATCGATATTAAACAGAGCGCTCACCCTCAACGGGTATCGCTCAAAAGAAGAGCTGTGATTATTCAACAACTACCGGCTCAAAATCACCTGGTTTCCACTTTTTCTCAAACCACGCCTCGGTTGGACCGTAAAGCCTGAGAATCGAAAACCAGCCCTTGCCCGGTACCGTTTGTATCCAGTTTTCATGAAAATCCTTTGGCGCCTTTGGGCCAAAGTAGAGATCAACTGAACCATCAGTATTCAGCTTAAGCTCATCGCGCTTATTATTTTTGGAGGGAAAACGTTGGCCGGTTTGTAATTCGGACCGTGTTTGTGGGTCATAAACAACCACTGACCAGAAATCCTTAGCTGGCATATCCTTGGGGAGAGTCAATTTGTAGTAGCGGCCACCATCAAAAAACTCGCCTGTGGAATCCCGATAGGCAGCCGCGTACTGGGAGCCCGCGCCAGGAATCTTGAGGACCATGGCGGGTGTGTTTACCGTTGCCTGATAAAAGAAGACCGTGCGCGCATCCAAATTACGGCCACCCTCGCCATTGGGGCCCCGGAGCCACTGATAGTTTCCACCAACAAATGCGCTATACCACTGACGGTCGTTGTATACACGGGCGGAGGGATATCGATTGTCAAACATTATCGCGCGCGCCGTGCCGTTTCCGACCGCCACCGCATCCGTCAGTATCTTCTTCATCCGATCATCCGGACGAAAGGGCACCCCTTTCTCGATACCGATAGAAGCAGCAAGCCCCCTCAACTCGGGGTCCAGCATCGATATCGGCTCTCGCTGGATGACCTCATTTATCTCTGCGTAAAAATCGTAATTATTTGCATGAATCGTATTGAACGGAAGGCCAGATAACGAGACAAACTCCATCTTTGGCGGACTCTTTCTTTCCGCATACGGGTAGATACGTAGGCCTTTTTTATAAGTTTCAACCGCAGTGTCTGTTTTGCCGTCTACGAGAAAGCCCCGTGCAATCAACCAATTGACGTAGCTCGTCGTTTTGGCCACGAAGTACTCGGTACCATCTACCTTCGCCGTATACCCTCCTTCTGGAGGGGCCAGCTCACCCTGATAGTCGGGCGGAAGTATCAGGTAGCGGCCACCCTTCCCTTTATCTAATCCTGGAACGCCCATATCGACGACAAATCGGAAAAATGCGTCATTTATAGTGCTGGGGCCAATTCCAGCGGGTATTTCAACGACGACAGGCCCTGTTTCCTTGAGATCGAGGAAGGATGAGGCGTACACGGTATCTGTGTTGCCCGTCAGAAATAGTGGCGTCGAGTCCATGAGCTGTGTCATGACGCCAACCTTGTTTACCGCATCCACCCCAACCGACTGGTGGCCAAGATAGAGCGCCTGCAGAGACGCCATCGGAATAAGGTTGAGAAATACCTCGGTACCGCGGATGAAGTCGAGGTGGTTATAGAGCTTTTCAGAGGTTTCAGGCGACGGCCTGCCGTCCTGAAACTCAAGTACACCGATCGATGTCTCTACGCGCTCTGGAGTTAGAATGTTCTGTGGAATTGGCGTGTTGTAACCGGGCCTGACTTCTTCCGAGGCCATAGCTTCAACTAGGTACAGGCAGAGAACGAATAAAATAGGATAGGACGTTAATCGCATATGCCGTAACCACCCCTGGGTCCGATTAGCTCCCAGATTGATCAATCTGGTTTTCACCAGTCAATATTAGGTGGATTGGCGGTATTGAGACGAAACACAGGTAAAGACTCACGCAATTGGCGCTAGCTACTACACAATGCAACCCGGAAGAAAGGGACCATAGCACCGCTCAATAGAAGCCCGGGCGCGCCTATTCTCCATATTCGTAATCAGACAGATGACGGACCAATCCCAGTCACGGCACGATATGTCGTATCGCCGTATTGACCAGATATGCATTATCCCACTCCGGCCTTACTGGCGATGGGCCACGCGACGGGCCCATGCGCACAATGACAAGGTCCTCTGAGGGAACAACATACACTCGCTGGGCACCATAGCCGGACGCAAAGTAAGTATCGTCGCGCAAGAATGGCTCGGTACGCTGGTAACCCTTAGTGAGGCTCAACCATGGGTTTTCACCTCCTGGATCCGCGGTCCAGATCTGGTAGCCATACCATGGACTTGTCGCGGCCGGCGAAGTCATTTGCCGGACAAAATCAGCTGAAACGATCTGCTGACCGTCCCGTGCACCATGATTCAACAACATCAGACCAAAAACAGCCCAATCTCTGGCGGTAGTAATCAAACAGCAGTTGCTATGCCCTTTGCCATTCTCCGCATCCAGCCAGACTTCGGCCCGGAGCCCACCCATTGGCCCCCATAGCACTTCTTCGAGAAACTGCGCGTAAGGCATGGCGGTCGCCCGCTCCAAGATTAGCCCAAGCAACTCACTCGCACTATTGTTGTACTCCCACGCCTCACCCGCTACTCCATCCATCGTAGTGCGTAGTAAAACAGGTGTGATGTCCGTACCAAACAGCACCAGAAAATCATCTGAATACGGGTTGATAGAAAATGGCGGGGCATACAGACCGCTCGACATCACCAACAGATCTTCAATAGTGATATCCCCACGCGAATCGTTCTGCCATTCAGGGATGTAGCCCCCGATAGAGTCATTCACGGACTCTATCGCCCCCCGCTCGATTGCCGCCTGGATCAGCAGTGGCAAGACGCTCTTGTGCATCGACTGTGATTGGGCTGGCCGAGCCGCATCCCAACCGGTCGCATACCACTCAGCCTGAATCACTCCACGATGGATCACGATGAGCGAGAAAGAGTTGTGCGCATCTGCATAGTCTTGCATCTTCGACAAAGCGTCTCTTGTGATCGTGAACTCGCCATCTTTTGCCCTCGAGAACACGTATGGCCTATCACCAACCGCAGCAGAACGTGGTGTAAGGGCAGAGTAGTCACCCTCCTTTGCCGTGAACATCTCGACAAAACGAGCGGCAACGACCGGCTCAGTAACGTATAGATAACTGAAGAGTAAAACGGGTAACGAAATAATTGCACCAAGTACAATAAGGAGAATTCTGAGTAGCCGCATGATGTTTCCGAGTCACGTTCAGTAAGGGGCTTTCTGGGGCAGATACTGCAAAACCGATACACTCATACTTGCCCGGCCAACACATTGATGAAAATCAATAACTCGAAATGAAGCGGATTCGACGCCCCGCCAAGGGTCAATTTGTGTGACCATCAATACCGCTCATAACTGCGGTGATTGATTACCTAAAGTCCTTACTTGCTCTGCAGACAGCCCTCACAGTTGCCAGAATCCATGGTCAACAGCGCCACATATATAAATGGCAAAAATTCCCTTGCCCGGAATCTCTAATGGTGGAACGGCTATTACCGCTCCAGTTGCTTCAACATCAGCAACTGATTTTTCTATATCCTCAACCAGCCAATATGGCCGCACCACAGGTTCTTCTGTATCTCGTAGAGGGCGACGCACACCAACAATACTTCCATCGGACAATGTACACGTTTTTGCCCCACCTAGAAGCTCATCCGGCTCATTGAATGTAACATTGTGAGTAGATTCATACGCCGCACATACAGAATCCACATCTGGAGATACAATTTCGAGATAATGTATTTTCATAGATTCTCCTCCATAACCATTCAACCGGTCTCACCATTATGTGCTTTCTTCAAGCTCAAGGGGTGCATCATCAATCAATGTTACGTAGCTTTCAGAGGCAGCCAGCCGAATCAAAATCGAAACCGTATTTTCGTCCGGATACTCCTCCATCTTCTTGAATCTCGTACTCACTTTTAGCCCAAATCCGGTCGGAACTTCCTTGCGAATTGCTAATTGCAGGGCCTCAAACGCTAAAATTCCCTCACCTGACAGTTTCAATGTATAAACATTGGTAGGCCCACTTGTACCGAACCAACTGTCGCTTTTCGGCTCCAATCCATGCTCTTCAATCACCAGGGGAAAAGTAAAGTCCCTTTCACCCTTTGCCGTTTCCATGGTAACGGCCAGCCTTTGACCGTCATCAGAAAGCTCTAGCCCACCTTCTACTTCGACCTTAGCGCTGATCTCAGCAGGGTTTAACTCAAGAAAATCATCAATATCGAAAGAGCTGTACTTTAGCATTGTGCCCAGGGGGATATTTGCACAAGCAGAAACAAGCACAGCAACTAGAAAAACTGCGAGTTTTCTCATATCAACTCTAGGTCCCTGAAACGCATCGGATAGATGGTAGCCTTAGCCCGCTGTAAAAAATTCAGCCAACCGCTATTCACCGGTACCAACAAAGCCCACCATCCGCGTTATCAACTCGCCTTCTTGTTCGACGAAATATTGCCCAATTTGCACTTTCTCGCTACCGTCAGGACCGAGCCCACTAAACGCGACTGTAGCCCGTGTCACACCAGCCGTCGTATCGGTATTAATGACTTTTGCCGACCAGCCCGGCGCATTTGCACTGAACATGCCAACATAATCACTTAGGGCATTGATACCATTGATAGTTTCTGGGGTGCGAGGGTCGTCGTAGTCAACGCTTTTGGTTACTGCACTGGCAACTTTTTCAAACCGAGCAGTAGGGTCTTCAATTTTCCATGCGTCAAAAAAATTCACGATGGGATCAGACATATACCTCTCCTATTTGTGTCTAGCCTAATTATTGAGGAAGAACATATATATCACAGGCCTCTAGACTGCTGCGCTAATCGTGCACTTGATTCTCTGTATAAAGTGTTTTCTTGCCTTGAAAGGCGGCAAATAACTCTCGATGGGCTGCACGCGAAAAAGTATCCAGTCTCGTATCATATTCCTTTATCCAACTCACCAGCATATCAAGATTTGCATCTTGAGCTTCTTTAGACTCGTACTTATGTGGTTCCCAAGGCCGATTTTTGGCATTTGCGATACACTTCTCGATTGACAGATCCATGAAAAGCATCTCAGACGCATCTTTCGCCAATATCTCCAGTAAATCTGTGTAGCACCCCTCCACCACCCAACTATCACGCCCCTTGAGGCATGTAGCGATTTTTTCACTAGACTCGCTAAGCGGCATTCTTCGCGGCGGCGAACCTGGCAGCCAGGCAAATAGATCCAGGTCTAAATGTACTAAATCATTCTCATCAGAAAGACGCTTAGCTAGGGTAGACTTTCCAGATCCGGAATTCCCAAAGATCAAAATTTTACGCAAAATATATACCTTCATGGTAATAGACAACGTCGTTGTTAAGCTCCGGAGGTTATTACCTTATTCATTCTTGGGTGTCTACTAAACGTGGGTAAGTCTTATATTTAACGCCGCCGGCAGGGGCAGCTTACCTTGTGCGCATTTCGCGCAAAAATGGGAGCATAGCGACCTGCGCAAAAGGTGCACAAGGTAAGCTGTCCCACGGAGGGCTGCAGGCCCGGAGTAAGTTGCCCGGCCTTGTTAGTTGGCCGGAGCATGAAAAGCCCACATATATATGAGCCAAGCCCCCAAAAGCATGTATATCAGTGTAAAAATGCCGTTCAGAGCCCACACACTGTACCAAAACAGCCCAGTAAACCGCGATCGTATACGATTAATACCCCATAGTAATGCGACAGATGTTGGAACAAACATAATCGCGGACGCTCCCAATGCAGGAAGCACAATGAACATTATTCCTAACCCAGCTGCACCTGCTGAGGAACTCGGTGTGCTTGGCTCAACTGGAACCAACAGGAAATAGGCAAGTAGCAGTGATAGCAAGGACATGGTTAACCCCGTAACCTGAAGCCCTTTCATGATTCTCCTTAGGACAACTAACGCCGCCGGCAGGGGCAGCTTACCTTGTGCACGTTTTGCGCGAAAATGGGAGCGCAGCGACTCGTGCAAAACGTGCACAAGGTAAGCTGTCCCGCGCAGGGCCAAAGGCCCTGAGCTATTGCCCGGCCTTGTTATCTTTATTTAGGGCTCATACGGACCGCATTTATGGATGACCCACTCCTCGCCTGTCCCTGGATGAACACTAACTAGAGACTCACCTCGGAGCTCCCATTTATAAGACCCAGTGTACTCAACCCCATCGTAGATAAAGATATATTCGACTTCAATTTTATTTTCTTCAGGAAGCACAACGCTCAATATATCTTTCTTTTCTTCATACCCATAAATGACATCTTTGCGGATATGAACGATAGAATCAGTGGCGGCTCTGCCTTCCTTACAATGCCTGTCCCAAGTACCCCAATATTCTTCAGGAATGCTGTTACTCGAACCATATCCATGAAAAGGAATAAGAAGTAACAAGAGGGATAAATATTTCATCGGATCATGATTCCATCTTGAAGATAACGCCGTCGGCGGGGGCAGCTTACCTTGTGCGCATTTTGCGCGAAACTGGGAGCGCAGCGACTCGCGCAAAAGGTGCACAAGGTAAGCTGTCCCGCGGAGGGCCGAAGGCCCAGAGCATATTGCCCGGCCTTGTTATGAGTTTGATAGTACGCTGTACGCTACCACCATAATCATTAGTGCTACCAAGGCAAAAACTAGCTTATTCAATAGCGAACTCAGAGAGGCTGCAACCTTACCTTGAGATTCACTCTCTAGACGCGACATCTCTTCTTCTGTGAGCTGATGCCTAACAGTATGCCTACTATTTGTAAGCAAAGCTGTAGCATCGTCCACTTGCTCGTTTAAGACAGCCCAAACTCCAACTTTAACTGTTCCGGTCGCTATTGCTCCAAGCTGCTTCGAGTTCACTCCAGATATATGCGTGAGAATTCCTTTTGACCTGAGCCTATTGGACAAAAGCTCGGCATCTGACAGCGATGTAAACTCCCTGAGTAGCTTCATGCTTAAGACTCATAACGCTGCCGGCAGGGGCAGCTTACCTTGTGCGCGTTTTGCGCGAAAATGGGAGCATAGCGACCCGTGCAAAAGGTGTACAAGGTAAGCTGTCCCACGGAGGGCCGCAGGCCCGGAGTAGATTGCCCGGCCTTGTTAGCAATTTACTTGCCCGTTACTTCCGCTCTATCCATTGAAGCCATGAGGCCGCCCTCAGTAGATGATATTACTACTTTTTCCGTCTTCAATATTAAATCCTTGAATTTAATGGTGACGCCACCCTCAAAGATTTGCTCACCACTTGATAGGGTCTTCACAGTCAGAGAGGTTGTTTCGAAATCTGAATTTTCAGGGAGTAAAACCCTTACGTTACCCGAGTATAATCTTGACTCACTACCAGCGTGGCTACGGACTTCGTCAGCAGTTATTTCTAATGACCATACCGAAGTTGATACTAGCGCAACGATAGATACAAAAATAAATTTAAACATGTTTTTCATTTGTCTTGTCCTTTTTGACAGATGGGGATATCTCTATTGCTAACGCCGCCGGCAGGGGCAGCTTACCTTGTGCGCATTTTGCGCAAAAATGGGAGCGCAGCGACCTGCGCAAAAGGTGCACAAGGTAAGCTGTCCCGCGGAGGGCCACAGGCCCGGAGCAAGTTGCCCGGCCTTGTTAGCTGCTACCTCACAAAGGCATATATACCCTTGAAGCTCGGGGCTGTTAAAACCTCTGACATACGAACTGACTCAGGATCTGCTTGTAACCTTGCCCGCAATTTTCTTAGCTTTACAATTCCACGGATAGCCTGGATTAGAATGAGGCCTGAGAAAACGAGCAATATCGTGTCGTAGCCCATCCCGCCAAGTATTGTGGAAGCGAGAGAACCAAGAAACAACACTCCCATCAGGTATGAAGTGATCCAGCAGCTCACTAAATTCGGCCCAATTTCTTCGTATATTTCTGACGCTGTATATTTTCTTCTCATAATTCTCTTTACCACAGCTAACGCCGCCAGCAGGGGCAGCTTACCGTGTGCACGTTTTGCGCAAAAATGGGAGTGCAGCGACCTGCGCAAAACGCGCACACGGTAAGCTGTCCCGCGGAGGGCCACAGGCCCGGAGCTTCATTGCCTGGCCTTGTTAGGTATTTCTTGTACCTTATCACTTCCACAGTGACAACCACAAAGCGGGAAGGAGCTAGAAACCTTCGAAAAATTTCGTATTTTTAAATAGGTCTCTAAGCTGTTTTTAAGTGAATTAATCCTCTCAGAACAAGGTAAAAAATGATACGAAATTGAATGATTTGGCGGCAGTGGATCAAGAACCGACTTTAATTCATTGATACCTTTGTATGTATGTCCGTGATATATATAACCGGCTTCCCGAACTAATATCCGCTGCTCACTTTCACCAGCTGTAACATTCATTGCAAACAACGATATAGCAGCCACTATGGTTGCAATTTTCATGTGATACCTAACGCCGCCAGCAGGGGCAGCCTACCTTGTGCGCGTTTTGCGCGATAATGGGAGCGCAGCGACCCGCGTGAAACGTGCACAAGGTAGGCTGTCCCGCGGAGGGCCGGAGGCCCGGAGCTTTACTGCCTGGCTTTGTTAACATCTATGATCCTGCGGGCATCTGCGACCCTTGATTGATCTACAGGACTAATGTACTCGCAACTATAAACTTGCAATTTATTCTTGTACTTACCAGCTACTACCAAATATGTAATTCCGGGCTCAAATTGATACTTACAAGCGCAAATGTCATCACTTTTAGTAACTAGCTCACCAGAAACGTTGCCTTTTATAGCTTCTTCAACCTCGAATTCTGCTTCCACTGCGAGAACTCGGGGCTCTGCACCTTCTTGTTCGTAGATCGTTTTTTGAACGTTCTTCGCCTTTCCTACGAAGATAAACTGGGCCCTTTCAATAGCAAACTCAAACGCATCTTTACCGACGCTGTTAGCTACCAACTCATTTTGAGATTGAGTCCAGCATTTTGTGGCCAATGCTGGAGAGCAGAAAATTATTAGCCCTAAAATTACGATGTATTTCATGTGTTAACGCCGTGCTCTGCGGCGGCTTACTTTATGCGCGTTTTGCGCGAAAATAGGAGCGTAGCGACAGCGCAAAACGTGCATAAAGTAAGACGTCATCTGCAGCACCTTGTTAACTCAGGATCTCGTGGAACAGGCAATTTAGCTCACCCATGATTTCGCCAGCCCTCTCGGAAGCATCTGAAAAGTCCTCCAATCTCTCAAGCTCAGATTCGATAAAGAAATTTAGTTCAGTAATTTTTGGCGCCATCTCTTTTTCTAGGCTTATCTTTTTTCTCTGAAGTAGATCTGAGATTTGACCATTTAGCTCAATGTTATCGGCAATTAGAGTTCGCAACACCTCAAATTGAATTGGGGCAGGCTCTCGATACTTCTCTAGCCACATAATTGAAAGCAGTGGCCTTAAAACATAGAAATATTTCTTGATTGGAACGATGTCCTCTCGAAGATAACCTCTATAGTTCGTCTTTGCCATACTTCGATAGTGGTATATCCCCCTGTTAACAGAGTAAATATCACGAAGAATTTCTCTTGCTTTTTGAGCAAAACAACCTCGCTCAATATATACAATAGGAGACTGTAACCATTCAACGAACGCTGGGTTTGACTTAGAGAATAATTTTAAGGCTTTTCGTACATCCCAGCCATTGATGTCGATTTCATCAACAATTGGATACTCAATGACATCTCTTTTGTCTTCGAGATCAACCGCAACATACCAATCCTTGGGATGCGCATAAATAAAACGAACATCATAATCACTATTGGGAGACTCAAACCCCCAGGCTCGGCTTCCAGACTCAATAGCATAAAGAACACGTACTCCATGTTCTTTTTCGGCTCTATTGATTCTTTCAAGAATTTCTCTTTTAACGCTAGGCTCGATCATACTTGTCTTTGAGTTAACGCCCACAACAGGGGCGACCAATGCTATGCACGTTTTGTGCGAAACTGGGAGCGCAGCGACCTGCACAAAACGTGCGTAGCGTTGGGCGTCCCGCGGAGGCCCGAAGGGCCGGAGCATTCTGCTTGTGTTTGTTATGTGGCTTAGGCACCGAGCACGGAGCGTATTGCCAGACTGTTGCACTCAAACTCGACACTTCCTTGGCCAGCAAAATCAAAAAGTACACGCCATCTTCCCTCTGGCAGGCTTTCAAAGGTTACCGCCCATGTACGTAAAGAGCCCACTTGATCCAAGTAATTTAGGTTCAAATTCAGGTTGGTGGCCCAGAAGCAAATCAATTCCTGGAAAGTAGATTTAGAAGGCTTAACTCGAATTACTAGCGCTGGATCTTTTAGCTCGGAATCCCAATAGTAGCCAGTGAACTCGGCGTCTCCCCATTGCAGCTCTGTCACTTCACTTCCAGTCAATTTACACATTTATGTTTGCCACATAACGCCCACGGCAGGGGCGGATTACTTTATGCGCGTTTTGCGCGAAAATGAGAGCGAAGCGACAGCGCAAAACGTGCATAAGGTAAGCCGTCCCGCGGAGGCCCGAAGGGCCGGAGCTTCATTGCCCGTGCTTGTTAAGTGTGGACTAGCACCCGCCATCGCCCCCACCTCCGCCGTCACCTCCACCACCATAACCGCCATCGCCCCCGAAATACCCGCCGCTACTGGTACGTTGATTGGCACCAAATTTCACAATAAACCAGAGAATGCTAGATATGAGAAAGCCAGTAAAGATGATTGGTGCAAAGACTGAATTGAGTGAATAGCTAGAGGACAGATCTATAAAGTGCCAAGAACCTAAAAGGCCCACCAGATTGAACAAAAATGACTTCATTGGTATTCCTTTACTCACTTAACGCCCAGCGCAGACGCAGTCAGCGCGGAGCACATTTTGTGTTAATGTTTGAGCGCCAGCGAGTAACACGAAAGGTGCGTAGCGTTGGCTGTCGCTCTGCCGCTGCTTGTTATGCGGCCACTATTTGAAATGGGATTGCAGCAGTTTGGGATTGAGCAGATAGAAAGCTGCATACCCGTAAAAACACAACATCAAAGCCAGTACTGCAACACTATTTCCTCCTAAATTGGCTGAATTAGCAGCTACGATAATTACACCAAATACGACAGCGATTAGCGAGAGAACACCCAATACCCATCTTGACCAAGCGTAACCTAGGTACAGGCATACACATAACGAAATACCTATAGCTGAACGGACAACATCTTTAGCTTCAGGGGTTGGAAACCAGCTAGAAACAGAAAACCAAACAAAGCCGAAGATGATTCCAAGAATAATTAGTTTGTCTTTAGTCATTTTTTACACTGCCGCATAACGCCCAGCGCAGGCGGAGCCAGCGCGGAGCACATTTTGTGTTAATGTTTGAGCGCCAGCGAGTAACACAAAATGTGCGTAGCGTTGGCTGTCGCTCTGCCGCTGTTTGTTAAGCGCGGATCACGCGCTGCCAGTAGCCAACATCCACCCAATTATCAAACTTACGTCCAACCTCTTTAAAATGAGCCACTTTCTCCATTCCAAATTTTTCATGCAATGCAATACTGGCATCATTCGGTAATGCAATACCCGAGATTATTGCATGTACTCCATTTTTAGCTAACTTGGAAAATAGATCTGAATATAGTCTTGAGCCCCACCCTTTGGATAGAGAAGTTCGATCTAGATATACGGTAGCTTCAACAGAATGTCGATATGCACAGCGGCCCTTCCATTTACTTGCGTAAGAGTAACCGACTACTTCGCCTTCATGCTCCGCGACGAGCCACGGCAGACCATTTTCATGGCACTCCAATATACGGAGAGACATTTCCGCTTCTGTCACTGGATCTACTTCAAACGTAATGTATGTATTTATCACGTAGTAGTTATAGATTTCAGCAATCCTAGCTGCATCCGATTTTTCAGCTTGCCTTATCATATTGACTCTTACTGCCGCTTAAAGATCAGCCAACGATCCCTGCGCTTTTCGCAGGGTATCGTTCGGCGACTTGTTAGATTTTAGCCGGAGCGAACTGTATTCGTTTATCGTCATCTCCGGCCCTACTTGCCTCTGCTTAAGCAGAACTTAACGAACGGTATGAAAGTGGAGTTTCTACTGAAAGGGATAGTAGATGCGACAAAATTCCTTGCCGTGAAGAGAGGCTTACGTCCGCAACCACTCGTGCTTGCGTGCGGAAGCAGCGCTTCACGGTAACACGAAAAATTTTTGATCGTCATCTTCCTTTTAGAATAAATACCACTGTATATGTTTAGTTATTATTTCCATACTGTATTTACATACAGCTCGAAAAATACTTTATCATTAAAAGGCCAAGTACTCCGCCCCCGACCAAATCTAACAGTTTTATTCATAAGCCCCGGTCCATTGTTGTAAATGGCTATTGTTCCCGGGAGCCATTAAACGCCACGCCAAATAACCCCCAAAAAATCAATTGCTTAGCGAGTTAGACGCGTTGAGCAAAAATATCAAAAGAAGCCCGGGGCTATTGTTTCAATTTCTGAAATGGCTCTTTTCTTGTTATACATATCTATATAAATCAATTGGTTAGCGTACTTCAATCTGTGAACACAAGCCATAGGCTGCTGTTTTTAGTAGATGTTGATTAGAAAACACGCAGTTGCATGCTGGTTTGCTTGCAGATAAGAGTTCTGGGTAGGCTTTATTGAACACTCAGATAAGAATTCTGCGTGGGCGTACGGGTAGCAGATGGGAATTAATAGATACAAAATGCAATGCTGGGTTGGTGGCCTGTAGAATAAGAAGCCACAAATAGTCGGCTCGAACGAAGGAAAGGGAATGTCTACTTCCGCATTAGTTGGATCGGCTCAATAGCGTTTGTACGGATACGTAAGGCGATTGGGGTACGTCACCTACTCATTTGGATTCTTATCTTTACTCGGATTTGACCCATTGTCTTCTCCCTTGGCATATGATCGTGCCAGGTCACGCAAGGTACCCATTTGCTGCCCGAAATTACGGCATGCCTTGCACATAAATACGTGAAACTTAAGCGCGAGCTTTTCCCGGCGGCTGAGGTTGCGCTCCTGCTGCTCCGACAAGAGGCGCGTTGCCTGTTTGCAGTCCATCATGGTGTTGCTGCCTCCGAGGTAGCCGGATCGAACCATCCATTTTCCAGACATGCCCGCAAGCGCAGTCTGGCTCGATACAGGGTGACATGAAGATTGCTAGTGCTCAGGGTGAGCTGCTCACAGATCTCTTCGGATTCGAGTTCAATAAACTCACGCATCATAAATACCCTTGCCTGCCTCTCAGGCAACCCATTCAGGCAGGCATCAAACACCCGCCAAAAATGATCACTGTGGACACCACCTTGCGGGCCGCTCCAACTGCTCGGGCGCTCCGCTTTGTGCCAGTGGCCACCGCTATCAAAAAGCCCATCCATAAGCGCCTTCTCGCGGTGCTCGTCATCCCCCAGCTCACTGGTGGCGATCACCCGTTGGCGATACCGCAGAATATCTGCGATTTTGTACTTCAAGATCGAAAATACCCAGGTGCGCAGTGCGGCCTGGCGCTTAAAGGAGTCCTCGTTCTTGAGTGCACCTGCCAAAGCTTCCTGTACGGCGTCTTCCGCCTGGTCGTCGTCGCGCAGCTGCAGACGCGCGAATTTGAGCATCTGTTGCCGCAATTCGGTCAAAAACTGCGCGTCCTGGAGCGTCTGGGCGTGTGGTGCTCGACCAGCTTCAATGCCATCCCGGCCAACGGGGACACTTTCAGTCATGTACTCACTCTCAGTACTGATGGCGGTTTGGGCGCCATAATGGTTTGTCGGTTAACTGGGCGTATTCTTACACTTTAGGCCGATGCGGGTCAGTACAATTCAACCACCCTGACGTTCGACCGACCTTGAAATGCCTGGTCAGATGAACAACTATACCGCGGTCATACCGCGCCACGTGCCCGGAACCGGTATCCAGGAGTCATTTCGTGCAGGGAACGCCAGCCCTCCCCCCTTCTTTTCGTCGCTTGCTGCGAGCGCTTTGCGGCGTGCTGGCCGCCTTCTATTCATGTTTCAGCGCTGCTGGCGAGATCACGATTGCCGTAGCCTCCAACTTTGCGGCCCCCATGCGAGACATTGCGGCCGCCTTTGAGCGGGTATCCGGCGAACATCGGTTGCGCCTCGCGTTTGGCTCCTCCGGAAAGCTGTATGCGCAGGTATACCACGGTGCCCCCTTCGACGCTTTTTTCTCTGCAGACCAGGACAAGGTCAATCGTTTGATCGCGCGCGACCTTGCCGTTAGCAATAGCCGTCTTACTTATGCCCTGGGTCAACTGGCTCTGTGGTCTGCAGATAGTGCACTGATTGACGAAGGTCCAGCTGTGCTGGCCGGTGATCGCTTTCGCAAGCTCGCAATCGCCAATCCGAAGCTTGCTCCCTATGGGGTTGCCGCGATGGAAACCTTGACCGCGCTAGAGTTTGAACAGACCACCCGTGGCCGCCGTGTGCTCGGAGAAAATATTGCCCAAGCGTTCCAGTTCGTGGCGAGTGGCAACGCGCAGTTGGGTTTGATTGCCCTTTCCCAAGTCTACCGGGATGGCAAAATCACCGGAGGCTCATCCTGGCTGGTACCGCAGGCGCTGTACCGACCGATCCGCCAAGACGCCGTGATACTCAGAAATATAAGTGCAGGCCCACCCGAGCGAGTAGCTGCGACCAAGGCATTCTGGGCATTTCTCCGCAGCCCGAAAGCTCGCTCAATCATTGAGTCATACGGCTATCTTACAAACGCAGCCAACCCCGAACCTCCCACCACCTCCACTAAGGAGGTGCGCGATGCTAAGTGATAATGATCTCGCGGCAATTTGGTTGACACTAAAGCTCGCAACAACGGTGACACTGTTGTTGATGATCCTCGGCACACCGCTGGCCTATTGGCTGGCAAAAACACGGTCTTGGTGGAAAGGTCCGGTGAGTGCGCTTGTCACCCTGCCCCTGGTGCTTCCACCAACAGTGCTCGGGTTTTATTTGCTCATCTTTATGGGCCCGCAGGGCCCGCTGGGAAAACTCACTGAATCCTTGGGGCTTGGGACGCTGCCGTTCACCTTTCCCGGGCTGGTCATTGCTTCATTGCTGTATTCGCTACCGTTTGTGGTGCAACCGATCCAAAACGCGATTGAAGCTCAGGGACAGCGCCCGGCCGAGGTAGCCGCTACTTTGCGCGCAGGCCCGTGGGATAGCTTTTGGCACGTCACGCTGCCGCTGGCCAAGCCCGGCCTGATCACGGCCGCGGTGCTGGGGTTTGCCCATACAGTGGGCGAGTTTGGTGTAATCCTGATGATTGGTGGCAACATCCCCGGGGTCACCAAGGTGGTTTCCATCCAGATTTACGACCACGTTGAGGCTCTCGAATACACCCAGGCCCACTGGCTTTCTGCGGCCATGCTCATCTTTTCGTTTTCCGTGCTACTGGCCCTGTACGTCTTGCAGCGACGCAAAACTGCCGGAGGATGGCGCTATGGCCCATAGCTCGATCAAAAGCTCTACCGGAAACCAAATAAACAATTTGGCCAGTGCGCCTGCGGCGACCAATACCATCGACGGTCGGTTTTATCTGCCGTTCACCCGTGGCCGACGACAAGCCGATTTTCTTCTGGATGTGGATTTTTCCATACCCGGTAGTGGTGTCACCGGTATTTTCGGCCCTTCTGGCTCCGGAAAAACCACCCTGTTGCGCTGCATCGCCGGCTTACAGCCCTGTACGCAGAGCCACCTCCGGGTAAATGGAGAGACTTGGCAATCCGCCGACACTGGCGCAATAACCCTGCCGGTACACAAACGCCCAATTGGTTATGTATTCCAGCAGCCGAGTCTGTTTCCGCACCTGACTGCCGAGGGAAATCTCGCATTTGCGCGCAAGCGGGCAACACAACCGGTTCGCGCAGAAGACTATGACGAGATCATCCAGTTGATGGATTTGAGCGGCCTGCTCGACGCCCGCCCGGAATCGCTCTCCGGTGGCGAACAGCAGCGCGTCGCCATTGCACGTGCGCTACTGGTTAAACCGCAACTCTTGTTAATGGACGAGCCACTGGCGGCGTTAGATCTCGCGCGCAAGCGCGACATTCTCCCCTATCTGGAAAGGCTCCATCAGTCGTTCGATATTCCTATTCTGTACGTCAGCCATTCCGTCGAGGAGATTGCACGCCTTGCCGATTATTTGTTGTTGATGGAAGACGGCCGTATTCAGCAAGCTGGTGCGGCCCCCGCATTGCTTTCACGCACAGATTTTCCGGTGCAACTGGGAGATGACCTGGGTGTGTTACTGGAGGCGGATGTAATCGAACGAGATACCCAATGGAACTTGTTACGTGCACGCTTTGACGGCGGCGACCTGTGGTTACGGGATAGCGGCGAGGCCCCGGGTGAACGTATCCGGATAAGAGTTTTGGCGCGGGACGTCAGCCTCACCCGTACCGAAGACACAGACTCGAGCATCCTCAACCGGCTGCCAATGCGGGTGGTCGATATCACAGCCGACAAAGATCCAGCCATGGTGCTGGTACGTATGACCCCACGTGCCACACCCATATCCGACAACCAAGGGTTCATTACCGCGAGGGTCACGCGACGCTCGCAGGATGCACTAGGCTTGGCGGCCGGTGAAGAGGTGTGGGCACAGATTAAATCGGTGGCGATTGTGCGCTAGCGCGACTGAGCGGTCCAAGTTATCGCCGGGAACACGTGCCGGGGTGAGGGCCAATCTCCCATACCGAAGTGCTGATATGTGCCGCCACGGTAGCCATTTCAGGCCGGATAATCACCGATTACCACCGGAACGAGTACCCGAGTGCCGGGAAAGTGAGCAATTGTGTATCATCTATTGGCTAGTGGCGGCCAATTCATTTCACCATTCGCCCCAAACAGGAAACCATTCGCCTTCTTGAAGAAGCATTTCATGCCTTTCGGAGCTTTCAGCCTTTATACTTGTCCTAAGCTATAAGTCGCCACTGCTCCGGAAGCCCTCTTCCGGCTCCAACTAGACAGTGGGGCGCCTTGAAGTAGGACGTATAAAGAGACTCCTTATGCATAGCAATCGATTCGCTAATCTGATTTCCGGCCTGTCCGTATCACTCCTGGTTCTCCTTTCGCCAATGACCTTGGCGGCAGATCCAAAAGACCTGAAGCCCCATGAAGACCAGGGCGGCACGGCAAAAGAGATCGTCAGCAAACTCGAAATGCTGCACTACAACAAGCTCAAAGTCGGCAATGAGATGTCCGCGGGCCTGTGGGACGAGTACATTAATGGCCTCGACCCCACCAAGAGCTATTTCCTCGCCTCCGACATCAATGAATTCCGCCAGTGGCGCACCCAGCTGGATGACGACCTGCGCGCAGGCAATGTGGATCGCGGTTTTGATATTTACAACCGCTATCACCTGCGCATGACCGACCGTCTGAACAACATCGTGTCTCAACTGGAAAATGGCCTGCCGGATTTTGATTTCACCAAAGAGGAATCTCTGGAGCTGGACCGCGAAAAGAGCGAATGGCCCCAGTCCATCAGCGCCGCTGACGACTTGTGGCGCAAGCGTTTGAAAAGCAGCGTGCTAAATCTGCGCCTGACTGAAAAAGACGATGATGAGATTGCCGACCTGCTGAAGCGCCGTTACAAAGGCCAGCTGAAGCGTCTCGACCAGCAGAATTCCGACGACGTGTTTGAGCTGTACATGAACTCACTCACCCGTCTGTACGACCCGCACAGCAACTATCTGTCTCCGCGCTCGCTGGAAAACTTCAACATGAGCATGTCTCTGTCTCTCGAAGGCATCGGTGCCGTGTTGCAGATGGAAGACGAGTACACCAAGGTAGCGCGCCTGGTAGCAGGCGGCCCAGCGGACCGTACCGGTAAGATCAAACCCAACGACAAGATCGTGGCGGTTGGCCAGGATCAGAAAGGCGAGATGGTCGATGTTGTAGGCTGGCGCCTGGACGATGTCGTGGACCTGATTCGGGGCTCGGCCGGCACCTACGTGCGCCTGGAAACCATTCCCACGGGCGGTGACGGTACCCACCGCACCATTACCATCAAGCGCAGCAAGGTAAAACTCGAAGATCAGGCCGCGAAGAAAGCGACCTTCGAATTCTCCGATGGTGACCAAAACTTCAAAGTAGGTGTAATCAACCTGCCCACCTTCTATATCGATTTCGAGGCCTACCGCCGCCGCGACCCCAACTACAAAAGCACCACTCGCGACGTAGCGCGCCTGCTGGACGAGCTGCAGAAGGAAGGTGTGGACGGCATTATTCTGGACCTGCGTAACAACGGCGGTGGCTCCCTGCAGGAAGCGACCATGCTCACCGACCTGTTTATCGATCAGGGCCCGGTGGTGCAGATTCGCCACGCAAACGAGCAGATCTCTCGCCACAACCGCTCGCGCTCCCGCGCCATGTATCGCGGCCCATTGGTGGTACTGATCAACCGCCTGTCTGCATCAGCATCAGAAATTTTTGCCGGAGCGATACAGGACTACAACCGTGGCTTGGTCGTGGGCAACCAGTCTTTCGGTAAAGGCACCGTGCAGACCATGGCGCCACTGAAAGAAGGTCAGCTGAAGATTACCCAGTCCAAGTTCTACCGTGTGTCTGGTGACAGTACTCAGCACGCGGGTGTAACCCCGGACATCCTGATGCCGGAACTCATCGACAGCGAAAGCGTGGGTGAGAGCGCGTACGATACCGCCCTGCCCTGGGACCGTATTCACGCTGTACGCCATGCGAAGTATTTCAATCTGAAAGACATCTTGCCGGATCTGATCAAAAAGCATGACAAGCGCACCGAGGTGGATCCGGACTTTGTGTTCCTGCGCAAACAGTTCAAGTTCCAGACGGATCGCGCCAACCGCAAAGCGGTTTCTCTGAACGAAGGCGCCCGAGTTCAGGAGCGCGAAGACCTCAACCAGAGTGTGCTGGCCATTGAGAACCAGCGTCGCCAGGCCAAAGGTCTGGAGCCTTACGCAACGTTTGAAGCCTACGAAAAGAGCGAGTCCGATGACACCGCGCCGGTGGGTGGCCCGACCGAAATCACCTTGGAAGACGATCCGGTGCTGAACGAAGCGGGCTACATCATGGCCGACTTTATCGGCCTTAAAAAACGCGCAAGCTCGCCACAAGTAGCGAATTTTGATTAAGACCAGCTTGCGCTAATGCAAGCAGCCAGTGCCGACCACTTAACGCACTGGCCTAAAACAACATTGCCAGGCCCGCTATTCCGCAGGGAATAGCGGGCTTTGGTTTATTTGCATATTGGGGGAAAAATGAAAGTTGTATCCTTTAACGTCAACAGTATCCGTGCACGCCTGCACCAGATGGAAGCACTGGTAGAATCGCAGTCGCCCGACATCATCGGCCTGCAGGAAACCAAGTGTACCGATGAAGACTTTCCCATCGATGCCATCCGCGACCTCGGTTATGAGGTTATCTACTTCGGCCAAAAGACCCACTATGGCGTTGCCCTGCTCTCGCGCTACCCGTTCCTGAAGAAACAGTACGGTTTCCCTACCGATGCAGACGACGCCCAACGTCGCCTGGTTGCCGGGCAGTTCGATATCGGCGGCGATCAGCCTCTCACCGTAATCAACGGCTATTTCCCGCAGGGGGAAAGCCGTGAGCACCCGGTGAAATTCCCGGCCAAGCAAAAATACTATGCAGACCTGGACGCATACCTGAACAACAGCTGCGACAGCAAGGCGCCTGTGCTGGTGATTGGCGATATGAACATTTCGCCGAGCGATCTCGATATCGGCATTGGCGAGCCGAACCGCAAGCGCTGGCTGCGTGACGGCAAATGTAGCTTCCTTCCGGAAGAACGCGAGTGGCTGGACAAGTTGTACAACTGGGGGCTGGTAGACACCTTCCGTGCACAGAACCCGGAAACCAACGATCTGTTCAGCTGGTTCGACTACCGCAGCCGTGGTTTCGACCGCGAGCCCCGTCGCGGCCTGCGTATAGACCTGATCCTGGCCACCCACGGCCTTGCTGACCGCTGCGTCGATACCGGTATCGACTACGAGATTCGCGGCATGGAGCGCCCATCAGACCACGCACCAGTGTGGGCCAAGTTCGACCTCTGAGCGGCCTTCCCTAACCCATACAGCACACCGCGTCTGCGCGGTGTGCTGATCTGCTCCGATTCCCCCTGAATCAGCTGTCTTCGCTCTTTCCTCCGCCCCAAATCCGCCCCGCAACTCAGACCTCGAGCTTAACCGTTATATACGAATTTCCATATATACGCTTTACCACATATACTCCGCAAATCACTAGCAGATGATTAGCCTCTACGACGCGAGGAATCCATGGATCCCGTAACAATCTTCAAGTGTCTCGGCGATGACACCCGCCTGCGCAGTCTCCTGCTGATCGCCAGCGAGGGCGAACTCTGCGTGTGCGAGTTGATGTGCGCACTGGATGAGAGCCAGCCCAAAATCTCCCGTCACTTGGCCCAGCTGCGTGCTGCGGGCCTATTGACCGATGAACGCCGTGGACAGTGGGTCTATTACAGCCTGGCCGCCGATCTACCGCATTGGGTCAATGAAGTAGTGACTCAAACGCTGGATGCGAACCAAGCGTTCATAGAAGCCAGCCAACAGTCCTTGGCAAGCATGCAGAACCGTCCAGCAGGCAGTAATTGCTGCTAGCAACCTGCTACTGCAAGGCAAACGCCACCTTATTGTTTCTTTAACTCAAACCCCGTCAGTGAAAACCCATTGAGAAGCCACCGATGAAAGTTTTGTATATCTGCACCCATAACCGCTGCCGGAGCATCCTGAGCGAGGCTGTCACTAACAGTCTTGGCCAGGAACACATTGAAGCGCGCAGTGCTGGCAGCCAGCCCAGTGGCGCGGTTCACCCGCTATCGATCAAGTATCTGAAAGAGCGTGGAATCGAGACCGACTCTCTGCGGAGCCAGTCCTGGGACGACTTTGAAGAATGGGCGCCCGATCTAGTCGTGACGGTATGTGACAGTGCTGCCGGTGAAAGCTGCCCGGTATGGTTTGGCAATTCTGCCAAAGTGCACTGGGGGCTGGAAGACCCTTCCAAGCTGGAAGGCAGCGAGGACGAAATCGAACGGGCCTTCAACCAAACTATCGACATCATCCAGCAGCGTGTTGAGCAAATGCTTGAGCAAGGTCTCCATAAAAAAAGCGGCACAGCACTGCAAGAAGCCATGCAGGCGCTTGCTGACGGCGAACAATAACAACGAAAGAAGGACTTCAGCACATGGGTATTTTTGAGCGCTATCTCTCTGTCTGGGTAGCACTATGTATTCTCGCGGGGCTTTTGCTGGGCAACCTTGCGCCCGAGCTGTTCCAGCATATTGCCGCGATGGAAATCGCCCACGTAAATTTGCCGGTAGCGGTACTTATTTGGGTAATGATCTACCCGATGATGGTACAAGTGGATTTTTCTTCCATCAAACACGTCGGCGACAAGCCCAAAGGCCTGGCACTCACCCTGGTGGTCAACTGGCTCATCAAGCCATTCACCATGGCCGCGCTTGGCTGGTTGTTTTTCCGCGTTATCTTCGCCGATCTAGTGGACCCGCAAACGGCCTCTGAATACATCGCCGGTATGATTCTACTGGGCGTGGCACCCTGTACAGCCATGGTCTTCGTTTGGAGCCAGCTTACCCGTGGTGATGCAAACTACACCTTAGTGCAGGTCTCAGTAAACGACGTCATTATGATTTTCGCCTTCGCGCCTATTGCTGCACTGCTGTTGGGCGTGAGTGACATTACAGTACCGTGGGATACGCTGCTGCTATCCGTGATTCTGTATGTCCTGCTACCGCTGATTGCCGGCATACTTACCCGCCGCGCACTGGACTCAGCCAATGATCACCACCGCCTGGAGCAATTCCTGCACCGGGTAAAACCCTTCTCCGTCGCGGGGCTGCTGGGCACAGTGGTACTACTATTCGGCTTCCAGGCAGAGACCATCATCAATAATCCGTTGGCAATCGTGCTTATTGCCATCCCACTTCTGATTCAGACATACGGTATTTTTGCGGTCAGCTATTTCGCTGCCTACAAAATGAAACTACCACACAATGTCGCTGCACCAGCCTGCATGATTGGCACCTCAAATTTCTTTGAGCTCGCAGTTGCTGTGGCTATTTCATTGTTTGGCCTGCATTCGGGCGCGGCGCTAGCTACCGTCGTTGGCGTACTGGTAGAAGTCCCCGTAATGCTGTCACTGGTGGCGTTTGCAAATCGTACGCGCGGCTGGTTCGGTGAGCCACCACTCGACAAAGAGGTAGAAAAATCATGAGCAAAGCGGATATCGACGAGAACATGCCGAATATGGTCCCCGAGTGTTTTGCTAACACCGATATGGGCCAACTAACTGCGGCAATTGAACAAGACGCCCCCAAAATCTTGCTCTTGTACGGCTCACTGCGCAAACGCTCATTTAGTCGACTTGCCGCGGAAGAAGCTGCGCGCATCTTGACTTCGCTCGGCGCAGAGACCCGGATCTTCAACCCATCCGGCCTCCCCCTGCCCGACGATGACGTGGATGCGGAGCACCCAAAGGTTCAGGAGCTCCGCAATCTCGCAATGTGGTGCGACGGAATGGTGTGGTCCTCACCCGAGCGCCACGGTGCCATGACCGGCATCATGAAAACCCAGATCGACTGGATTCCGCTGGCGGTGCAGGCGGTGCGCCCAACACAGGGCAAAACCCTTGCGGTAATGCAGGTCTGCGGTGGCTCTCAGTCCTTCAATGCCGTAAACCAGATGCGTATCCTTGGACGCTGGATGCGCATGGTCACCATTCCCAACCAGTCATCGGTGGCCAAAGCATGGCAAGAATTTGATGATAACGATCGCATGAAGCCTTCTTCCTATTACGATCGTATTGTCGATGTAATGGAAGAATTAATGAAGTTTACCTATCTGTTGAAAGACAAGCGGGATTACTTCACCGACCGCTACTCCGAGCGCAAGGAAACCAACGAGGAATTCCGCAAGCGCATCGATCAGCGGTCAATCTAATTCTTCAATCAGACAGAGGCGCCGACGAGATGTCGATGCCTCTGTCTATTCCCGCGCTATTCGCTGGCCAGCACATCTGTTAATAGCACCGCCAGACGCATACCCCCCTGACGCAAACGCAACTCGGCTACTGCCCGATTCTTCTCATAGTAGCCCTCGCTTAACACACTCATATCGCTGTAGGCATTGGAATGCGCAAGCCGATGCGACTCCGCCAGCCAGTCCAAAGGCCCGCCGATTTCGCCATTTGCCAAGTCAAACAACTGACGGCGGTCAATCCGGTCAACCTGATGCGTGGCGAAGCTCTGCCAATTATCCATAAAGCGTGCAGGAAGATGCGTATCCCAAAGCGCGTGTAAATTGGTTTCTTCTCCATAGAATGTGACCTTTACATCGTTGCCACCACGATCTTCACGCAAGCCGGTATGCATCGGCTGATGAATATCCTCTACAAAGTGGACAAGAAACAGTAGCGCCTCGGCGCGCTCAGCGTCCGTACGCGCGGTATCTGCCAGTTGCTCACGATAAGTATAAATCGCTTCGACGATACAACCATACTGAGGGCAATCGCGGGATTTTTCGTAACCCTCCCAGACCACAGGTAAATTGATGTAGTGCATCGGCTTGGCCCAGTCGTAACTCGCATCACCACGCATCCGATCGGCCCAGGTACCTGCTTCAGCGAGACTTGTCTCTCCCTTTGCCGCCAAAAGTGTTAGCACCTTCTGCTGCACCGAGGTATCCAATAGCTGCCAGGCAATCTCACCGGTCGCGCGATGACCATCTGCACCCCACGCATAACTGTGCGAGGCGGAAAATAGAGTACTTGCGGCAATCGCGAGCACGGCAATTCTGTTCATGAAACTCATGTCGTGTTTCCCATCAAAGAAATAAACATCGACAAACTATAAGGAAACTATTTCAGAACTATTGCAAAGGATGAATTGGCATATGAATTCGCAATGCAGGATATTCGTCACAAATTAGAGACAAATGCGAAATATTAGCTTCACCAGCCTGAAAGAACTCTCCACAACAATAGGCGCGCCGAATAACGGCAACCCTCTGCTTAGCGGTGGGCTATAGAAGCCAATTCAACGAGACACACAGCGTTGCGTGGCAAGTGTCGAGCATACGACAAGCCATTACGACCAGACACTCATCAGGTCAAAATCAGTAACGCGAGAACTAGGAGAGTTCCATGAAACGCACACAATTCCCCATCGCAGTACTTTCCGCTGCGGTAATTTCAGCTCTGGGCCTTGCGTCGCCGGCCAGCGCGCAACAAACCACCTCAAGTATTCGTGGCCTGATAACGGCGGAAGCCGGCAGCCCAGTAAACGATGCTAAAATTACGATTATTCACCAGCCCTCCAATACACAAAGTGTGATTGAAAGCGGAAATTCCGGCCGCTTCAATGTATCGGGACTACGCGTCGGTGGCCCATACACTGTGAAGGTGGAGTCTAGTTCCGGTGAAGAGATCCTCAACGACATTTTCCTGACCCTTGGCACACCACTGGTTCTGCCGATCGATCTAGATAGCGACTCACTTGAAGTCAATAGTATTGAAGAAGTTGTGGTGACCGCCGAAGCACAGTTTTATGAAAACCGTGGTTCCAGCAGTGTATTTGGCGAAGAGCAGATTTCCTCCGCAGCCACCTTCAGCCGCGATCTCAAAGAGGTGATCAGAGCCAACCCATTGGCAGTCGTTAGCCCAGACGGCAACCAGCTAAGCATTGCCGGCACCAACCCAAAATACAACGCCCTCACCATCGACAGCGTAGGCATCAATGATACATTTGGCTTGCAGTCCAATGGCTACCCTACGAACCGCCCGCCTATTTCCTTGGATGCGGTAGAGCAAATCTCAATTACCTATGCGCCGTTTAATACGCGGGCCGGCAAGTTCGGTGGTGGCAGCATCAATGCGGTCACCAAGTCTGGTACAAACGAGTATCAGGGCAGCGTCTATTTCGAAAGTACGCCGTGGTCGGGCACCGCGAAAGACGACCGGCTGCCAACCGATGGCACTGTCAATGAAATCGATATTGATACAGAACAGGAAACCTACGGCGCGACCTTTAGCGGCGCGATGATCCAAGACCAACTGTTCTTTTTTACCTCCTACGAAAAGTGGGAAGAAGAAGTGGCCTTTGACTATGACCTAGACAGCCTCGCCAACCATGATGTTACTACCACTGAACGCGATCGTGCCATCGGTATCCTACAAGACACCTATGGGCTAACCGATGGGATTGGCGCAGCCCCCACTCCCGACAGCGATGAGAAGGTTCTGGTTAAACTGGATTGGAATATTGCCGACAACCAGCGTGCAGACTTCACTTACAGTAATCAGGAAACACGCTCAGCCCGGAACTTTACCGATAGCGACGACACGCTAAATCTGTCTTCCAACCTCTGGACCATGGCTCAGGACACCACCTACTACACGGCGCATCTGTTCTCCGACTGGAACGACGTATTCAGCACAGAAATAAACTTGTCCTATAAAGACTATGAACAGGCTTCACTCACCACTTCCAATTGGGGTGAAATCAACATTCGTACAGAGAATGGCACCATCGTCGCCGGCGCCGATGAAAACCGACACGCAAATGTGCTTGCCAACGAAGTGTGGAACTTCGGTGTGCATGGCACCTACTTGGCGGGAGGCGTGCAATACCGGTTTGGTGCAGAGCTCGAGGACACCTGGAACTACAATCTTTACGGCCGCGATGCACTGGGAACCTGGACATTCGACAGTCTGGATGATTTCGAGAATCGCGAGATTGCCAGTTTCGAATACAGCAATGCCTATACCAACAACATCCAGGATATTGCGTACGATGTGAATGGCACCACCTACTCCCTATATGGTGAAGCCACTCTCGAGCCATTCGCCGGATTCGAATTGGTGGCTGGACTGCGCTATGAGACGCTCAGTATCGACAGTGCGCCAAATCGGAATGAAAATTTCGAAGCAACCTATGGCTTCAGCAACACCGAGAATCTTGATGGCCGTGACATCTTCCTGCCACGTGTAGGGTTCAACTGGACACTGCAGGACGATCTCACCTTGCGCGGGGGTGTCGGTCGCTTCAGTGGTGGTATGCCACTGGTTTGGGTATCCAATGCCTACACTAATGACGGCACCACCAAAGACGCAGCCTACTTCACCAGCCTGGAAGCGGCAGATGTAGGATTTACTCGCGTGCCTCAAGTCGCTATGAATGCCCTAGCACCCGGCGCAGGCAGCACCAACACGATTGACCCGGATTTCGAGCTACCCTCAGATTGGCGCTACCAGCTCGCCGCTGATTATAGTTTCGCTGTGCCGGGACTCGGGGAAGACTTCAACTGGACCACCGAACTGACCTTTGTCGACCGTGAGAATGCCGTCCACTGGCGCGACCTCTCCCGTATCGACAGTGGTCAGCGTGTCGGTGACCGCATCATCTGGGACAGCGTTTACGCTGGCACCGATACCGAAGGCAACTACGACCTTGAACTGAGCAATGTCGATAATGGCGGCCGCAGTATTATCTGGTCAACAGCGCTGGAGAAGGCTTTCAACAACGGGCTCTCGGTCAATCTCTCCTACACAAATCAGGACATTACCGAGGTAAACCCAGGCACTAGCTCCACTGCGGAATCAAATTTCCAGTACGAAGTAATGGAAAATCGGAATCAACCCCTTGAGGGCACTGCCTACTATGAAATTGAACACCGTTTTGTGTTAAATCTCGGCTACCGTACCGAGTTTATCCAGGGCTATGCCACCAATTTCAATCTGTTTATGGAGCGTCGGTCCGGCCGCCCATTCTCGTGGACGCTGGACTCCTACCGCGATGATGACTTCGGTGATCAGCCAAGTTTTGACGACTCCGATGTTTACCTGGCCTACATTCCGTCGGGTGCCGATGACCCGCTTGTCGACTTTGAAAATGGGCTTAGTTATGCAGAGATCATGGAAATGGCACGCGCGGTTGGCGTCGCGGGCAATGCGGGTGGTTTTATTGAGAAGTACTCGGACAATATGCCGTGGGTGACGACCATGGATCTGGCAATCAGTCAGGAGGTGCCCGGATTCATGGCAGAACACCGTGGCTTGGTGTACCTGACCATCGACAACTTTGCCAACCTGCTAAATGAGGACTGGGGCAAGGTCTACGATATCCAGTATCCACAGCAGAAATTGTTCGCGTTCGACATCAATGACCAGGGGCAATACGTGTACGACGAACCATTTGGTGGTCTGGAGAGTCGGAACTTCAGCCGCTTCGAAGCTGCAGAATCAACCTGGCGGGTAAAACTGGGACTGAAATACGACTTTTAATCGCATCCGGCACCCGATTACCCGACAAATAGAGGTGGCCCGTTTCGACGGGCCATTTCGTTTCCCTGCCCCACTGCTACTTCAACAACACCGTCGCCGTGCAGCCCCTGGACGGGTTGGGTTCTAATTTAAACATCCATCCATACTTGTCACAGATGTCGTTAACAATTTTTAGCCCAATACCAAACCCTTCGTACCCACGGGGCTTTTCTCCGAGACCCACGCCATTATCGATAACATCGATTCGCTCCGGGGATAAGAAAATGGATACTTTGCCACCCAAGCTACAGTTAATTGCGTTTTTTAGTAGGTTATTGATGACCGCGGAAAACAGCTGTGGATGCGCATCAAGAGAGAAAGGCGCTGACAACACCCGAGTTACATGCACCTCATTCCGCTGAATAAGGCCCGAGAAATTCTCTAACAGCCGGTCGACAAGCTGTTCGTCGACCGCCACCACATCCCGATCAAGTTTTTCGCGCGCTAACAGCAGAAATGTCTGCGTCAACTCCTCCATCTCAGCCACAGAGGTCGACATCAGCCCTACATGCTTGAGTGTTTTATCGTTCCCAGACTTCCTCAACACGCTCAAACTACCCTTGATTACCGTCAGTGGGGTGCGCAACTCATGGCTAATATAACGAGTAAACAATTGCTCCCGGTGCAATGCCCTTTTGATACGCGCTCGATAGGCATTTACCGACGAAAGCATCTGCTTGGTTTCGTCCGGAAGGTGGCCAGAGAGGTTGATCGGTGAGAAATCACTTTCGGAGGCCTCAAGCTGGTTCGACAGGCTAGATATAGGCCCGCCAATTTTCCTCGCACTTCTTGTGATATAAGCTGCCGCAATCAAAAATAGAAAAATACCGGCACCGGTGAGCATTGACTGGAACAGGATGATATCCACCTGATCAAGTTCGACGGAACCGATGGCTTCGACAAAGTAAATCGTCTGATTTCCGCTAGCCGATGCAATCCTTTGCGCGAGCACGCTATATTCTTCGTCATTATCGATGTGAAACGTTGTGGCACCTACCCAGCTCTCTGAAAACTGCGCACTGAGCGTATCGGGCAAGTTTGAATAATCACCATAGATGGTCAACAACGGATCGATCTGAATGGTATCGAAGTCTGCAAGATCGTACTTCTCGCTATAGTACTCGCTCAATAGCTGTAGCCGCTTCTCGCTATTCCTATCTTCTGTATACAGCGTCAAGTTGTAGAAAATGACACCATAGAACACAAGTAAGAAAAGCGCCCCGACCATATAAGTCCGAACGATTATGCCGGCAGTGGTGTTATCTTTTGCCATCTAGCTTTTTAGCCGATATCCGACCTTGGGTATCGTCTCAATAATTTCATCTTCGAAAGGCTTGTCAATTTTTAGACGCAACTGATAGATATGCTTCCGTAAAATATCGGTATCCGGCATATCGTCCTGCCATAACATACCCTCTATTTCTTCTCGCGTTACGACTTCTGGGCTCCGCTCCATCAACACCTGCAATATTTTGAAGCAACTGGGTGAAAGCCGGATTTCGTTGCCGTTCCGCCAGACTTGATGCGTGGTCAGGTCGAGCTTCAGGTCACCGGATGCCAAGATGGTTTTATATCCCTGACCGGAGTACCGCTTTACCAGGCTATGAATACGCGCCTCGAGAAGTTCGATATTGAAAGGCTTTACGATGTAGTCATCAGCACCCTGCTTGAATCCGGACAACATATCCGCATCGGTATCCCGCGCAGTTAGCATAATGATCGGGGTATTGTTGCCATCTTCCCGCAACAGCTCACACACTTTTAAGCCATCGAGACCAGGAAGCATGAGATCCATGACAATACAATCGTATTTCTTTGAGCGGGCAAGGTTCAGCCCCGAGGTTCCCGTTGCGGCATAGTCCAGGGTAATCGCACTTTCCTCGAAGTAGTCAAAGATCACCTCGGCAACGTTCTTGGAATCCTCCACCAATAGCACGTTCAAGTACATCTCCAGTATCAGGGATGACAAACATACAGTGCGCGATCATCCAGTACTCTTGTGCTTCTGCACACAGAGTCGATTTCAGCTTCGAACTTCCGGTATTTACGATGATCGATCACGAGAAAGAACGGGATCCTCTGCTGCAGAAGAGAGGCAAAGTGCTCATCATCATCCAGCAGTTTGGCATTGCCATCAGAGTAGAATTGCGCGCTGTACGGACGATGGCCCCAGTAGTATAGGTCAGCAGTACCGATGGCCTGCATTTCAGACCGTAGCAGCACCGATTCGTTCGGCTTATTCAGTTTGCCCAGCCCAACTACCCCAACAAGAATCGCGAGCACAAACAGGGAAAGCAGTGCCATATATAGGGAGCTGCGGGTCAATGGATTGTTTGTAGCCACAAGCAGCGCCATGGCGCTAAATCCGGGTAGCACGTAGGTTGGAAGAATATTACCTGCCAATGTAAACAGCAGTAGAGGAGCCACCATCCAAGCAATCAGGTAACGATTAAGTGAAGCGGTTTGGGAGGCGCCCTGTTCTGCTTTACTCTTTAGTGGCTTACCACCAAATAAACGTCGGAAGCCCGACTTGAGAATCCAGAATGACCACGGAAAGGCACAAACCAACCAGAACAACCAAATCATCCCGCGCGGTTTGTCGTGGGCAGACCCGTACAAATCCCCTTCCCAGCCGGAAACCAGAAAGCGCTGGATATGTTCACCGACAATAAAGTACTCGAGGAAACCTGGAGTCCGGATCTCTGCCCATATATACCACGGCAGGGTCAAAACAAGGCACAAGGGCAATCCGGTTGACCAAGGCAAACTGCGAATCGCGTTCAGCAATACGCCCTGCCACACACTCCAAAACACCAGTGCGATCCCGATAATCACCACGGCCACAGGGCCCTTAATCAACATACCCAAGGAAATGGCAACAAAAAACAGGTGACCAAACAGTGAGCGGTTCCGCCCGGAATAGCTAAGCCAGAAGCTCACCATGGCAAGCGTACACGCCATCAATAATGCGCTGTCGGTCATCACCATACCAATGGCGACAATCGTTCCAATACAGGAAGCGAAGACGAGCGCGGCAAAGGTCGCGGTGCTTCGACCCAAAAACGTGCGAGCGAAGCCATACACCATAAACAGGCTGACAACTCCGCAAACAAAATGCGGAAGACGCGCGACAAATTCGCTAACCCCAAACAATGAAAAGCTAGCCGCACTGATCCAGGTATGGAACGGAGGCTTGCCCCAGAAAGGGACACCGTAATCGTATTGCGGCGTAATCCAGTTTTGGGTTTCGAGCATCAGGCGCGCCATCTCCCCGTATCGGGCCTCCGTCGTATCGTAGAGTGGATACAGGCCCAGGGAGATCAGCCGAAACGTCACAATGGCGAGAATTAATATTCCGGCCCAGTAAACAATACTGCGTTCACTATCTGCAAACATTGAATCATCAGGACGCATGCTTTTTTACCACCCCATTTGCCTGCGGTTTATGCTCAATATCCATCACCAGATAAATGGGCCGCGCTTTTACCTCTGAAAATATTCTCCCGACATACTCACCCAGCACACCCACCGCGATGAGCTGGACACCGCCCAGAAAGAGCTGCATCAACATCATTGAGGGGTATCCGGCAACCGGTTCACCAAACACGACCGTCTTCGCGAGGACCCATAGGCCATACGCAAAGGCGGCAAGGGAAATGAGCGCCCCAGCCCAGGTCGACAACCTCAGGGGTTTCACGCTAAATGCGGTGATCCCGGAAACACCAAGGCGAACCAGCTGGAGAAATGACCACTTTGTATCGCCATCGGCACGCTGTGGCCGATCGAATTCGATGGTGGCTTTCTTATAACCGGGCCACGACAGAATGCCCTTCATATATCGGTTGCGCTCATTAAGCAGCTTGATGTTTTCGACAACTCGGCGACTGATTAATCGGAAATCACCTACATCGCGCTCAACCGGTGCATCTGAAAGATAATCGAGTATTCGGTAGTAGAGATGGGCGGTCCACACCTTGAACTTCGACTCACCGAGGCGCGCTGAGCGCTTCATGTTGACGACGTCATAGCCACATCGCCAGGCAGCGAGCATTTCGGGAATGAGTTCAGGAGGATCTTGCAGGTCAGCATCGAGTATCGTGATCGCCTGCCCACGGGCATGTTCAATACCGGCTGTTAACGCTGCTTCTTTACCAAAATTGCGCGTCAAATTGATGCAGTGAATGTCTGCGTTAATCGCGGAGAGAGTCTGGAGTATCTCCCAACTGCGGTCGCTACTGCCATCGTTGATATAGAGGATTTCGAAGGTATCTTCGTCGAGGGTACTGAGAACCCTGAGAAGTCGATGATGAAATAGTTCCAGTACCTCTTGTTCATTGAACACTGGAACGATAATGCTGAGCGTGACATCTCCTTTGTACACAGCGCCTTGACTGATCACGTGCATAACTTTTCTCAACAAATGAAGTTGAGCGAAGGATACGTGTGGCCAGGTCTACGAAATGTCCATTACCGTGACAAGAGTCCCCTATTTCAATTGCGCACGATCCTTGGGAAATTTACTCGTTAAATCATGCTTTAGGGAAAACCTGATGCGCTTCCGGCGCGCCTAGTGCCTGAAGCCCAAAAGTCAGATACAAAAAAGGCCTGTCGTAGACAGGCCTTTTTACTCGGGATCATTACCTGGAGCGCTTATTCCCCTAACCAGCGCTCCAACGTTTCCGCCAAGCTGTCTTTGCTCAACGGCTTGGTAAGGAAGTCGTCCATACCGGCAGCGAGACAACGGCCTTCGAACTGCTCTTCCGTGGTACTGGTCAGAGCGACGATGGGCAAACGGTCATCGGGGGAATACTCACCCTCCCAGATCCGCAGCTGCTCAATAATCTCGGCACTGTGCGCAGTGTTCTGCTGGCAATCCACCAGCACAAGATCAAAGTTCTGGTCTGGAAGCAGTGCCAGAGCGGACTCCACGGACGGAACCACTTCCACTTGGTATCCGAGAGCCTGCACCATTTCTTCGGTGACACCCTGGTGTTGACGAGATTCCTCAATCAGCAATAAACGGTTTTTACGATTCACTTCCGAATGGTTGCCGACCACGCGACGGCTGATCTTTTTGTGACCGCCAAAAAGGCGCACAACGAGGGCATCGTGAAACTCTTTCCGTGTCACCGGTCGTGGAAGGTACTGTGCTTCCGGGTCTGCAGCGGCCAGCGGTGCAAACTCCAATTTGTGGCTATAGCCACCCAGGCACAACAGCGGAAATTTGGCACTGTCATTCGAGATCGAATGTATAGCCTGTGTGACGCCGCTCAGCAAACACCCATCCCCTGCCGCGGGCGCGAGCACCACCAGTTGCCCCCGCTCCATAAACTGGAGCAACTCATCCATGGGTTCGGTGCTACCGTCATCCCACGCCTTGCACGAAATCTCCATACCGAAGGATTCCAGCATTTGCGTAATACCGCCGACAAACAACCCACGCTGGTGTAACAGCAATACCTCAGTATCTTGCAGGCGGCGATCTGGCTGCAGGTAGATACGCTGATTGGGCTCAATCTCAAATTTAATCACCACCTGGTAGCGATTTCCTTCAGGCGACGAATGCAACTGCAGGTAGCCACCCATGGCTTCTGCGAGCCCCTTGGCGATGCTGAGGCCCAATCCGGTGGTGACCTGAGTGGTATCCATGCGTGAAAAGGCGCCGAACAGTTCCGACTCGTCCGGTAAAATCTCCCCGCGACCGTTATCGACCAGTTTGAGCGTCAGCTGTCCCTCGTCGGTACCGACCTGCTCGAAAGTCGCCTCACCCCAGAGCTCACCCGTATCGGCGATTACCGTAGCGGAGTCCACCAGATTGCGGATCAACTGTGCGGTTTTACGATTGTCACCGGTCACCATTACCGGCAGGTCTTCGCTAATCTGGAAATTAAACTCCAGCCGCTGGCGCTGAGCAGCACGGGCGGCGAACTTAAACGCCTTCTCCATGGTCCGCACCAGGTTGAATGGCGCACGTCGCAAGTGAATATCCTTGCGCGCAACTCGGGTAAACATACCCACGTTATCCACCAACTTCAGTTGCTGGTTACAGGCGTTCTTGGCCAGACGAATCCATTCCTGCTGGCGCTCCGACAGGCGGTCACCTTCAAGCAGTGCCAGGGCACCCAGAGAATCGGAGAGCTGGCTGCGGAATTCCTGGCCCACATTGGCGAGAAACTCATTGGTAACCTCAACGGCCGCATCCGAGTGTTTGCGAGCCTCTGCGAGGTTGCTGGCTTTTTGCTGAAGCGCCTGCATGGCGGCCACGCGGTCCCAGTAGTTCTCGGACTCGCGGCGGGCCTGATGAGCCATTAGCCAGACAAAAGTCAGAGTGAGCGCGCCATAGATAGCGCCGAGAATGTCGGCGGTCATAAACCCCTGCAGCGCCGCAGGCACCAGGGAACCAGCCAGAAACCAGGTGAGGAATCGGTAATATGGAGAGAAAACGGATGCGACACTCGCGCAGAATACGACGGTATAGAGCCACAGAAACTGGGTCGCAGGAGAAAACCCAAGCAAAAACACATGGCTCAGCAGGATGACACCCCACCAAACCGCACCAGCGGTAGATGCTATGAAGTAGCGGCTCCGCCAGCGCTTGGGGCCTGTGGCATACAGGTTATCAAAGCGGAATACGTAGTAGGCGCGGACCAGAGTCAGCAGTACCAGAACGAGCGCAAGTACCAATACCAGCTTGGGGGCAGTAACACGCAGTTCCCCGATGGCCACCGCAACCGCAAACGCCAGCAAGCTGAACAGCATGCCACGGCGACTATATTTCGCGATGCGCGTATCCGTGTTACGGCACACACGGCGATCTTTCTGCACCTTGAGTTCGGGGTGATCAAATAAAGGCATAAAGGTATCCGGGAAACGCTCCCTGTATCCGAAACGTCACGGCGGCGGGCTACTGGCCCAACCCCATGACTTCCACCAGCACGGTCTTTATCACAAAACCCAGCAAGCCGAGGCCAAGCGCCGTGAACAAGATAAAGGTACCGAAACGACCCGCTTTGGATTCTTTGGCCAGATTCCACACAATAAACATCATAAACAGAATCAGGCCACCAATACCGACGATCAGGGAATACTCTTCAAACAGTTCGAAGCTCATGCAACCTCTTCTAAACGCGTTTCCCCAGTAAGATCCCGGGCGCTGGCAAATGCTGCCAACGAAAGTGTCGGCGCAAAAATTGGCGCGTATTGTATAGGAGCTTTTGGCGTGAAACCACGAAGACACAGCGAAAAACCGAGGGTTTTGGCTAACCACTCGGCCTCGTGATGATGCCCTAGCGCAGAATCACGCCTATGCGTTTATCGGACGGAAGCTAGACAGCTATCGAACTGTGCTTACGCGCCTTGATAGTAGTCGCTGTCATCCGCCTTGGTGCCGCATTTGACGCGGCGGACCTCTCGGTCACGATACCGACTGTCATGCCAGCAACGCGGCAGCGATTCCCCGGACAGAAAGCGCAGGCGAGACTTGTCGAACACTTCCGGGTCCTGAACCTCTTCACCCCACAGATAGCGCCCGACGACGGTCAGTTCGTATGGGTTAGCCAGCGTTACGATATCGGCAACGTCGATCAGGTGATTACCTTCGGAATCTCTCAACAGCATGGTTGGCCCCTATTTCCTCGTACTACCTTCCAGTATAGGGAGAAAACTGCGCCACCCGGGATGCCAATCTATAAAGATTCCAAGCCAACACTCGAATGCAGACCTAGAAAATCGTACCAAATATGGGTTTAAAGGCGTAAAAGGTTCACGAAAAACGAAAAGATAAGTAAAACCAAGGGTGGCTGAGCCGAACTATCGCTCGAGCGTCAAACGTGCGGAAATCATGCCCTCTTCAGCCAGTGAATCGATGCTGATTGAGCGAATGACAAAGCGCTGCTGAAGCAATGTATTTAACCAGGGCTGCAAATCTTGATAGCGCGCCTCGTCAATCCACAGACGAATACGGCCATCACCCTCGGGCTCAAAACGTTTGATGGTCAACTTATGGTTTTTTGCGGCTGCGGTGACCCGCTGCAGCAAGGTGCCCTGCGCTTGTGACTGGCCACCGGTATTCCTTTGCACGCGCTCCAGCTGCGGGCGCTGCTTTTCGATCCAGGCCACTAGCTCGCGAGATGCCTCGGCCTCCGCGTGAGCGCCTTCAAAGAAGGATTGTGCAGGTTTGAACAAGCCAAACACGATGATGATAACGCCGAGAAACAACCCCAGGGTGCCCAATGCGCGCTGATCGCTGGGCGGCAATGCGGTCCACTTCTGGCGCCACTGTTCAATTGTCTGATTCATAAGAAATCTTTCTTTGCTGTTGCGCAATTAGCGCAAACGTATACGGCCGGAAACACCATTTTCGAGCTCATTCGCTGCCAACAACTCGGCGCGGTACTGGCCTTGCCCCAGCTTATTCACCGCGCTATCCAGCTGGCCCAGATTGGCGGCACGCAGTTGCAGCACCAGCTCTCCTCGCCCGCCGTCAAAGCGCAGCGATTGCAGCTTCAAGCCGCCGCTATTACCACTGCCCCAGACACCGCTCAATTGTTCGAGCTGACCGGCAAATTCGCCACCACCGCCCGAAGCCTGATTGAGGTAACCAGTGATCTGGCGGCGCAGATCTGCACTGGCCGAATCCCCCGGGAAGATCTCGCCGAACAACGCACGGGCCTGCTTATCCGCATTACTTGCCTGCACCTTGTAATAAATGCCAGCACCTATGAAAAATGTCAGCTGCAGGACGAAGCAGGCGACCACTGCAATGGCGGGCTTTTTCCACCAGGGCCCTTCATCCGACTGCAACGTTACCTGATAGGCTCCACTCAGTAGATTCCCCGGTACCGACGGCTTTAGGTGTTCGAGGAATAGCGCTTCCGGCGCTTTTTCCAGCACCTGAACCTCGCCAAGCTGTTGCAGGGTTGCGAGTTCCAATTCAGTGGCATCACCCAGTAGGGATAAAGTGGCACGCCCCTCTGGCGCGACCGAAGCGACTTCATCGCCGCCCTCTTCCGGCGCCTGTTCGGATGCGTCCGTCACCTCCAAGAGACTCTCGGCCACTACGCCGGCCAGTGGACGCTGCACGGAAAGCCCGCGGCCACGTGCATCCCAGAAATGCGCCCATGACGGCTCCAGCCAGACACCAGAGCCCTGCTCAAGGCTCGCCAGCAATCGATATTCGGGAATCGCAGCAGTGACCGGCCAACCGAGTCGCTCGATCTGCGCCTTGAGCGTCGCCAGCTTCAGGCTCCCCACAGCCATGACACTACACAAATCGCCGTTCACCGCCTCGCAGGTAAAATGGAGATCTTCAACATCTTCTGCCAGCTGCTCTTCCACCATATAACCCACCGCCTGGCTTTGACGGCGAGCCGCACGGGGTACGGTTTCCAGCCCATTCCACACCCAGGAGCCTGGGAGCAAAAGGACCGCGCGCTCGCCTGCCTCGAATGCAAGCTCAACACCTGACTCAGCGGGCACTGCATCGGCATCCGTAGCTGCTACAGGGGGCAATTGATCCGCGCCACCGAAGGCCTGCGCGAAATCTTCATCGATGGCCACCGACTGCCATTGCGCCTCCCGCCAGCAGTCCAGTGCTACCGCACTGTCGCCGGTCTCGCGCAACCGCAATAGTTTCACTTCATGGCTCACTTAGACCCCCAATAATTCCTGCAAAAACTGGCCGGAAAACTCGCGCCGCTGGCGCTGGATTACTTGTATTTTTCCCGTCGTGTTGTCGAGTTTCAATACCGATTCCCAATACTGGCGGTGTTCCAACCCCAACTGCACGGCAATATGTGCGACATAGTAACTCGTACTAAAGTCCAGTTCGCCTGAGCCGGTGATATCAAAAGCGGTGAGATCAGCCATCTGACTAAATACCACACCAGATTCACGCTGAGAGATCAGACCGGCAATGTTCGCCGACGGGTACATAGCGTTCAGCAACTCGGCCGATGCGGTATTCACATTTACGCTGGTACCCGCTTCGGGTAACGCACAGAGCTCCGGACGCAACAGACTCCAGGTTTCCGCCTCCATCCCCTGCACCGCGCGGAGCTCTGAAGGATCGGTGATCAAGGTATCCGGGGTCCGATAGGCGAGTTCCAGCCCCAGGTAGCCGTTATCCTCTGAGCCGGATGCCAACGGGGTGTCGCCGGCATCGAGCCAATCTTCGATGGCCAGCGCGACATCTGGCTGCCCACCCAGATTGCGCACCATACGCTGCAGCACCTGGTGCGCCCCAGTACCACCTGAACTGCCACCTGAACTGCCACCCGAGCTACCAGAAGCACCGCTAGACGAGCCACTGGAAGATCCTCCTCTGCCCGCTCCAGAGCTAGATCCGCCACCAGAGCGCGGAGCTGTCAGATTATTCACATTAAAACAAGACTGTAAGTCTTTGATTAAAATACGAATTTTTCCATTATCCGGGTTGAACTCAACCTGCTTCTGAGCCCAGAGTTCCATCAGGTTATCACTGGACTCGGACGCGGCCTGATCCTCAATAAAGTCTTTTTCCAGCGTGATAATCGCCCACGCCTCGGCCCCATGTACAAACTCGGCAAGCTGGGTGTTTGCCAAAATGGCGCTGGTGCGCGATATCGCCAAGCGATTGCGAGTTACGGCATGTGTGATGGCGGCAATGGCGATAACCATCACCAGCAGTACGGTAATCAGTGCCACGCCTTTCTGTCGGGACAGGGACATCAACTTCACTGACGCTCCCCTCCTTCGCCGCCTGCATTGCCGTCGGTGCCACCAGAATTACCGCCGGCGCCGCCATTACTGCCGCCACTACTCTGGTCACCGCCGTTTGATCCGCCGCCGGAAGCACCGCCCGAGCTGGCACCAGATGCAGCGCTGGACGCGTTGAATTCAGGCAGAGAAAACAATCGACGCATTTCACCGCCAGTGCGGGTTACCAGCGTGACCTCAACCGCCTGGGGCAAGCGCAGGTCAACCGCGCCAGGTGTGGTGGCGGAAGAAACTGGCGGCCACTGGGACAACCAGACGCGGGTATCGCGGTCGAAGTAACGCACATTGAGCTCTACGATGTCGTCGAGCACCGGCTCGACAACGGCCTCGGAGTCGGGCCCGCGGTCCAATACGCGCCAGCGGCTGCGCAACAACAACACCGTGTCATCATCCTCCAGGGAGTCGAAACGGTCATCGTCCTCATCCGGATAACCGATGCCATAGTGCAGGCGCTGGAGGTTACCGCGAGGGTCACCGGTAAGATTTGCCGCGCCCAGGCGCGTAAATTCGAATTCGTTGGTCACGCCTTTGAAGGCCGGCTCATAGCCGCTGTAGCCATTCTTTACCGGGCGCGGCGTAAACTGACGCAGGTCGTCATCCAGGCGATACATCGCCATAGACAATTGGCGCATCTCGTCTGCGCGAGCATTTAGCACGCGATCAGTGGTAAAGAAGGTTTCTAGTAGTGAATAAGAGCCGATACCAATAATCGACACGATGACCAGCACCACCATTACTTCGATCAACGTAAAACCACCGGCGCGACGAGGAGCACGCTGTGGGTTACGCGGGCGGAAGCGTGACGGCGAGTCAGGACAAAGTCGCGAGGATTTCATCGGCCGATTACTCCGCTACCCAGGAGTCGACGGTGAGAATCGGCGGTTTCTCCGGCCAGCCTACCTGCACAATGATGTGGCGCATACGCGGCTCTTTGGTGGATTTCACCTCTGCCGAGACTTCCCACTCACGATCCCCCAGCAAGACCGTTTCGGTCTCTTTACCCAGGGGCGGCCAATCCGTACGCAGGCGAATTTCTGCCAGCACCTGCTGCGCCACAATATTCGCGGTCAGGCGCTCTTCCAGAGCGGCCTGCTGGCGCACACTGTCCTGAAGCGTCTTCAACACACTCGCTGCAATCACACCGAAAATCACCAGCGCCACCAGCACCTCGACCAGTGTGAAGCCACGGGCTCTCGACACGGGTGACGTAGGCGACAAAGAACGGGCGGCACCGCCAGTACGACTAGTAGTCATCGGCCTGCCACTCCAGCTCCATGCCATACAGGCTGCTGTAGGAAATAATCGCGCCGCGACCGACATCGCCGTTGCGCATCAGCAGAAACGCCAATTCCACCGGCAACACTTCACCACTCGAAAGCGCGGCGAACTGCGGGGCTATCTCTTCATCGTCCTGCTTCTTCGAGCTTGAGGAGTTTGGGGAAAAGCTGGTTGTCTGCCCATCGGCATCGGGTAATTCCGTTTGCGACAGAACTTCAAGACGCATATTGGGCGGGAGTTCGTGAGCCATGAAACGGCTGGCATTGGCGGAGCCGGGGGTTGCGGAGAAATCCACTTCCAGCCATTTGAGCGCCGAAGAGTCGTAACGCACCACCTGGTAACTCGACTCTTCAAATACCACACCGTAGTGAGCTTTATCGATCAGTGCGCGATCGGCCACCAGCTGTAACAGATTGGCCAGCCGTTGAACCTCACCGGTCCAATTGCGAGTATCTGTATTGCGCAGCGAGAGCGTCGCCATGCCAGCAAGCGAAGCGATGATGACAATCACCACCAGCAATTCAATCAGGGTAAACCCCCGCTGATGGCGGGCCGGGACGCGCATGTTAGAAATAAATCCTGAAATTAGAGCTCAGCTGCGAAAAGATCCGCAGATTCGCCCTCACCGCCGGGCTTACCGTCCGCACCGAGACTAAACAGATCATAGGCACCGGCGCTTCCGGGGCTGATGTATTGGTACTCGTTACCCCATGGATCCTTGGGTGCCTTCTTCAGGTAAGGCTCAACCCAATTTTTCGCCTCTGGGAAACCGGACGGCTTGCTCACCAATGCGCCCAGGCCCTGATCGGAGCTTGGGTATACAAAGTTGTCCATACGGTACATATCCAGTGCGGTTGAGATCGCTCTCAAATCCACAGTCGCCGCTTTGATGCGCGCCTCACCGGTACGCCCCATGATGTTCGGTACTACCAAAGCGCCGAGAACACCGAGAATCACGATCACCACCATGATCTCGATCAGGGTAAAACCCTTCTGTTTACGCAAATTGCTCATTTCTCACCTCGCGTTTACAAATCTTAAACACCCACCCTCAAACAAGGACAGGTCACACTACTAATTGGTTCATGCTCATGATCGGCATCATGATGGCCATCACGATAAACAGAACAATACCCGCCATTAACAGCAGCATGATCGGCTCAAACAGACTGACGAATGCCGTCACCGCTCCCTGCAGGTCGCGCTCCTGGTTTTCAGCCGCACGCACCAGCATTTGGTCCAGTGTGCCAGAGGATTCACCACTGGCAATCATGTAAGTCATCATTGGCGGGAAGTATTCCACGTCTTCCAATGCTTTTCTCAGGCTGCCGCCCTCTCGCACAAATTTCTGCGCGATGAGCAGGCGCTCTTTCAAATAGTCATTACCCATTACACCGCTGGCAATACCCATGGCCTGCACCAGCGGTACGCTGCTGCCGGTCAGGATGGCGAGCGTACCCACGTAGCGTGCGCTCTGCCCACCACGTGCCAGCCAACCGATAACCGGCATTTCCAGTAGGCGGTGATGGTAGCGGTAGCGGAAACCGGGCCGACGCAGCAGTAGCAGCCAGCCAACTACCATCAAGATGATCGCCGGAGGGATCATCCAGCCCCAGGCGGAAATAAAATCGCTGATGGAGACCAGAATACGCGTCGCCATGGGGAGAGTCTGCCCGGTACCGGTAAAGACCTCAATCACGTCGGGCACAACGTAAACCATGAGCCCAGTCACCACCAAGATACAGATCACCACCAGCACGATGGGATAGATCAGTGCCAGCTGCACCTTCTGCCGGAACTGCTGCTGGCTCTCGGTGTAGTCCGCCAGCCGTTCCAGCACCCCGTCCAGGTGCCCGGAGTGTTCGCCGGCCTCAACGGTCGCGCGGTAGAGTTTGGGAAATGCTCTTGGGAAGCTCCCCAGCGCCTGAGCCAGACTGTGACCTTCGAGCACTTTTGCCCGAATCGCCAACACAATGCGCCGCACCTTCTGGTTGCGAGTCTGGTTGGCAATGGCACTGAGGGTTTCTTCGAGGGGAATACCGGCGCGCAACAGCGTTGCAATTTGACGGGTAAGCAGAGCCAGCGGCTTGATGCCCAGACCGGGGCTACCGCCAAACAGGCTCCCCGCCGCTTGCCCGGCCGCCTCACCAGAAGCTGCCGCCACTTCCAAAGGAATCAGCCCTTTAGCGCGCAGTTGCTGACGTGCCGCTTTGGCGCTGTCGGCCTCCAGCGTGCCGCGATTCTTGCGGCCACCACTGTTCAGCGCTGTGTACTCGAATGCACCCATATCAGGACTCCTGGGTTACTCGCAGCACTTCTTCCAGTGAAGTTACCCCAGCCAGCACCTTGGCCATACCGTCATCGCGAATGCTCGGACCGAGCGTGCGCGCTTCCTGCACCAGTGCACTTTCGGAATCCCGATCGTGAATCATCTGGCGGAGCTTCTCGTTGACCGGCACCAGTTCGTAGATACCGACACGTCCGAGATAGCCACTGTGGTTACACTTCTCACACCCACCGGGTGCGTAGATAGTTGCGCTGGCGCCCTCTTCCAGACCGAGCGCCGAGCACTCAAACGCATCCGCTTCATGTGGCTGGCGGCAATCCGGGCAGAGTACCCTTACCAGACGCTGGGCAAGCACTCCAATCAGACTGGAAGACAGCAGGAACGGCTCGATACCCATGTCCACAAGACGGGTCACGGCGCCAAGGGCGGTATTAGTGTGCAGCGTGGAAAGTACGAGGTGACCGGTCAAACTCGCCTGAATGGCGATCTGCATGGTCTCCAGGTCACGAATCTCCCCCACCATCACCACATCTGGGTCCTGACGGAGAATGGCGCGCAGACCGCGCGCAAAGGTCATATCGGCCTTGGTATTGACCTGGGTCTGACCAACGCCTTCAAGGTTGTATTCCACCGGATCTTCTACGGTGAGAATGTTCTTTTCGCGGTGGTTGATGCTGGCAAGGCCCGCATACAGCGTGGTGGTTTTACCGGAGCCCGTAGGGCCGGTAACCAGTAGAATGCCGTGGGGACGGCTTAGCAGCTCGGTAATGACCTTGAGATCGCGCTCCGCCATACCCAGGTGGCGCATATCCATCTTGCCCGCCTGCTTGTCCAGCAGTCGCATTACCACGCGTTCGCCGGCAGAAGACGGCATGGTGGAAACCCGCACATCCACTTCTCGGCCGCCCATCAACAGTGAGATACGACCATCCTGCGGGATACGTTTCTCGGCGATATCGAGCTTCGCCATGACCTTGATACGCGACACCAGTAATGGCGCCAGGGCGCGACGGGGCTGCAGCACTTCGCGCAATACACCGTCCACACGGAAACGTACCACGAGGCGCTTTTCGAAGGTTTCAATATGAATATCCGAGGCGCCCTGCTTCAGGGACTCGGCAAAAATCGCGTTAATCAGCTTAACGATCGGTGCATCGTCTTCCTGCTCCAGCAGGTCCTCGGTCTCGGGCACTGAGTCAGCGACCGCAGCCAGATCGAGATCTTCACCCAGGCTCTCGACATCGGAGAGGTTGCCCCCTTCCCGGTTTTCGTACTCGCGCTGCAAAGATTGCTGAAAGGTGTCGAGATCGACCGAAGCCACACCCAAGGGTGCTTCGCACAGGCGCTGTACCTCCGCCAGAACAGACGGATTCAAAGGCGCAACGTACTGACACACCGGCGCACCTTCTACCTCGGCCAGCAATACCTGATGCCGCTTGGCAAAAGCGTATGGCAGGCGCTTCAGGGCGAGCTCCGTCATCACTTGGTGTCCTCGGGCTCCAGAGGAAACTCTTCTTGAATCTCTTCAGTGGCCGCCGCAGGCGGCAGCAAATCGGGCAAAACGTCGCCGCGGTTCCAATCCCAAATGCGGCTGGTGCGGTCGCGCAGGTAAAGCTGTTTCTCCTGCATGTCGCGGTAGCGACGACGTGTCTCCTCGTAGCCCGCAATCTGGTTGCTGAGAATCTTCGGGCGGATAAACACCATCAGATTCGTCTTGTTGACTTCCTTAGCGGAGTTGCGGAACAGGCGCCCGATGCCCGGGATATCGCCCAGCAGAGGGACTTTTTGATTGATCTCGGTGACCTTGTCTTCGATCAGACCGCCAAGTACCAAAATGGCACCATCGTCAATCAACACCTTGGTGCGGATTTCGCGCTTGCTAGTCACCAAGTCGACTGCCGGACCGGTCACAGGTAATACGTTCTCGACCTTCTGTTCGATTTCCAGGGTGACCGAGTTGTTGTTATTCACCCGCGGGATGACCTTCAGCTCGGTACCCACGTCTTCACGGGAAACGGTGTTAAATGGATCGGTGCCACTGCCTTCCCGCAACTGCTGCCCGGTCACAAACGGTACGTTCTGGCCGACCAGGATTTCCGCCTCTTCGTTGTCGAGTGCCATCACAGTCGGCGTCGACAAGATGTTGGCGTTATTTGAGGACGCCAACGCATTCAGCGCGACGCGCACATCGGTACCACTCAGGAAACCGAGGTTAAAACCACTGCGCACCAGATTCAGCGGGTCCAGGGACCGCGGATTAATCGGTACACCGTCCACGATGATGTTATCGGGATCATCCGGGTCACCGATCGCCACATCATTTTCGAAGCCGGCAAATACATTGCCTTCATCGCTCGCGATCCACTTGATGCCCAGTTCGTTATCGGTGCCCTCTGTCACCTCGACGATAATCGCTTCGATCAATACCTGTGCCCGGCGCACGTCCAGCTTGGCGATCACGCCCCGCATGGTCTCCAGCAGCGAGGGCGGCGCGGTGAGAATCAGTGCATTCAACTCTTCATTGACCTGAATACTGACCTCAACATTGGCGATCTGTTGGTCTTTTTCGGTTTTCTGGATACTGCCGCTCATACCCTCAAGAATTGGCTTCAACTCCGCGGCGCTGGCGTATTGCACATACACCACCGCGGTGTTGCCATCTCCCGAGAGCGGCTGGTCCAGGCGATAAATCACTTTTTTGAGCTGGCTACGCGTTACCGGGTCACCGGTTAGCAAGATACTGTTGGAGCGCTCGTCGACGGCGATTCGCAGAGGCTGGATATCGTTACCCGCCTGCTTGCCGCCGCCCTGCAGTAACTCGGTCATCACCTGCTTTACTTCTTTGGCAGACGCGAACTCTAGGGGAACCAGTTCAATGTCGATCGCTCCGGCGCGATCCAACTGGCGAATCAGACGTACAATTTGCTCGATGTTGGCCGCGCGATCCGCGACGATCAGAGTATTGGTGTCGGCATAGGCCGCGAGATGGCCGGTTTGCGGAATCAACGGGCGCAACATCGCGATCAGCTGTGCCGCGGAAATGTTCTCTACCCGCACGGTGCGCACGACCAATGCTTCACCGGGTGCGCGGCTGTCCTCGTCGACAACGGGAATGGCTTGCTGCTTGGCCAGGGAATCCGGTACCACCTTCCAGGCATCGCCCTGCTCGATCAGGCTGAAGCCATTTACCTGCAGCACTGACATAAATACGTCAAATGCCTGCTGGTGCGTCATGGGGTCACCGGCAACGACCGTGACCTTACCTTTTACGTTTTGGTGAACAATGATGTTCTTGCCGGTAAAGTCCGCCGCCCAGTTGATCAGGTCACGAATATCGGCATTGTCGAGAGAAAGCGTCACCCTCTCCTGCATCGACTGAGCCAGCACCGAAAAAGACAGTAAAAAACCCAAGGCGACAGCAACTAGCCGTTGGTGAAACACGCTCATCATTATGATTTTGGCTCTAATTCTTTCTTATCAAAAAAAGTTTGGTCTTGAAGACAAAGAGCAGGCCCTAAAACCCCACCTGCTCCAATAGATTTTTATTTGTTCGACTGTGCCGACTGCCGCTCTCGCGCCATCTCTCGCAATTGCTTTAAGCGCTCGCGAATCGATTCTTGCCGATCCCCGTCGGCGGGTGCCCGATTCGCACCAATCACCTTTGCGGCTTGCCGAGCGTAGTTCTCATACTGCTTGGGCACCGTTGGACGCCCATCCGCATCCGGATAGGTCAATTTTTCCATCTGCCCGTTTCTGCGCAGAATAATATGGTCGACTTCCACCGAATAGACCTCCGCACCACCCGGTAGCGCCTGCCCGACGTACACACGCTCGGCCGGCTTGCCCTTCTGGGCCACCAGCGCACTGGCATGGTCGGCAACGCTGCTGCTCAAAACACCGGACAACACCAGGTTCAGCTGCGTAATCGGGATATTGGCGAGATCAATTTCGGGCTCCGCCGTTGGCTTGACAGCGGCCACACCAAAAAATGCCGTGGGAGGTATCGAGGAAGGGTTACTGCGTGCGGTTGAGCGGCTACTGCGCTCAGCCAGGAGGCTGTCGGCGGCGTCCTCACTTGGAATCACCAGATCGCCATAGGCCAACATATTGGTAGTCAGCCAGGTGCCAACCACCGCAACCGTAGCCAACAGGCTGCGCTTTGCCGTACTGGCAGCAGATCCCGGATTCTGCAAAGCAGAAGATAATGTGCGCTTGACCAAAGACATGATTGAACCCGTCTCTGCTGTACCACAAACAGCGTAATTCTCGTTATTGGGCGCCTATTCTCCGGGCTTCCCTGAAGAAAGGCAATCTCCCCCACAAAACAGGTCAATAAACAACCAACCCGCCCGTGAAAAATGTGACGCACCAGACATCTCGTGCAGACACCCAACCATAAAAAAGGGCGGCCAGAGGCCGCCCTTTCCGGTATGGAGTATATGAACCCAATATTACAATTTGGTTTCCAACTCCGGCACCGCATCGAACAAATCCGCTACCAGGCCGTAATCGGCCACGGAGAAGATTGGCGCTTCTTCATCTTTGTTGATCGCAACGATCACCTTGGAGTCTTTCATGCCCGCCAAGTGCTGGATGGCGCCAGAAATACCCACAGCGATGTACAGATCCGGCGCAACGATCTTACCGGTCTGACCAACCTGCATATCGTTCGGTACGAAGCCTGCGTCAACTGCGGCGCGGGATGCACCCACCGCAGCGCCGAGCTTATCGGCCACTTTGTATAGCAACTCGAAGTTTTCGCCGTTGCCCATGCCGCGACCACCAGAGATCACAACACTTGCCGCGGTCAGTTCTGGGCGATCGGACTCGGCCAGCTCCTCACCGACAAACTTGGATACGTGGGCGTCATCTACGATATCAACGGATTCGATCGCAGCGCTGCCACCTTCGGCCGCTACAGGGTCGAACGCAGTGGTACGCACAGAAGCGACCTTGATCGCATCGGAGCTCTGCACGGTCGCGATCACGTTACCGGCGTACACAGGACGCTTGAAGGTGTCCGGGCTTTCCACCGCAATGATGTCGGAGATCGGCTGTACGTCCAGCAGTGCCGCCGCGCGCGGCAGCATGTTCTTGCCGGTGGTGGTGGCCGCAGCCAGAACGTGGCTGTAATTTTTGCCCAGGTCAGCAACCAGCTTGCCGGTGTTCTCACCCAGCTGATGCTCGTACGCCGCATTGTCGGCGACCAGCACCTTGCTTACGCCATCAACCTTTGCCGCCGCTTCCGCAACAGCGCCACAACCACTACCAACAACCAGTACGTCGATGTCTCCACCGATTGCCTTGGCGGCAGCGACGGTATTCAGAGTGGCGCCTTTCAGCTCCGCATTATCGTGTTCAGCAATTACCAGAATGCTCATCAGATTACCTTCGCCTCGCTCTTCAGTTTTTCCACCAGTTCCGCTACATCGGCAACCTTGATACCAGCCTGACGCTCTGCTGGCGGCTCAACCTTCAAGGTTTTGGTGCGCGGGGCGATGTCCACACCCAGCTCTTCAGGAGTGGTCACATCCAGCGGCTTACGCTTGGCTTTCATGATGTTCGGGAGGGAGGCGTAGCGCGGCTCATTGAGTCGCAGGTCGGTAGTCACAACCGCTGGCAGGGTCAGCTCAACGGTCTGCAGGCCGCCGTCAATCTCACGGGTAACTTTTACGGACTCGCCTTCAACATTCACTTCAGAAGCGAAGGTGCCCTGACCCATACCGGTCAGCGCGGCCAGCATCTGGCCAGTCTGGTTGTTGTCACCGTCGATGGACTGTTTGCCCAGAATCACCAGCTGAGGCGCTTCTTTCTCAACGATGGCTTTCAGGCACTTGGCAACCGCCAGCGGCTGCAGCTCGGCATCGGTTTCTACCTGAATACCACGGTCGGCGCCCAGAGCCAGTGCGGTACGAATCTGTTCCTGGCACTGCTTGGGGCCCATGGAGACAACAACGATCTCGCTGGCCACGCCCTTCTCTTTGAGGCGTACCGCTTCTTCGACCGCAATCTCACAGAAGGGGTTGATGGACATTTTGACGTTGGCAATGTCCACATCAGAACCGTCCGCCTTGGGGCGAACTTTCACGTTGTAATCGACAACGCGCTTCACAGCTACAAGAACTTTCATGAAAATCCCGTCTCAGTAGTCTACATAAAAGCCGCAATCTGCCGCCTACCATGGCGCTGACCTGCGGCGTGGCTAACTCGCGTAGCCTCGCGGCTGAGTGTTTAGCGGCTCTGCCAAAGCGCTCAAAGTGAGCGTTTTCGGGCCTTTGCGAGCCGACCTCGAGTTCAAACAGTTGTTTGACCGGGGCGTATGTTGGCCCTTTCACCGAGCAAAATCAATAGTTGAATAGTAAGCCTAGCAGTCATTCATAAGATCAATTTCAGGCCATAAACCCACACTATTCTAGACAGGCGAATACCGCGATTTACGCCACTTTTGCCAGCGGATATGAAAAGTTACGCAATTGGTGAGATTGGTCACGGACCGATATAATCGATAAACCTAAAAGTTGCCTGTCATAATTCGGCAGGTGAATAACTAAATTAGTTGAGGAGAGACCTGTGGAACGCGAGTCAATGGAATACGACGTAGTCATCGTCGGCGCGGGCCCTGCCGGACTGGCCGCCGCGATCAAGCTACGTCAGATCAATGAAGACATCGCCGTATGTGTGGTTGAGAAAGGTTCGGAAGTTGGTGCGCACATCCTCTCCGGTGCCGTATTTGAACCTACCGCGCTGAACGAACTGTTCCCCGACTGGAAAGAGCGCGGTGCGCCTCTGGAAACCCCGGTCGAGGGCGACGATATCTACGTACTCCGTGGCCCGGAGTCCTCCATCAAGGTTCCCGGCATGCTGGTGCCCAGCACCATGCACAACGAAGGCAACTACATTATCAGCCTGGGCAACCTGACCCGCTGGCTCGCCGAACAGGCCGAAGCCCTCGGTGTTGAGATCTTCCCAGGCTTCGCGGCTGCAGAAGTCCTGTACAACGAAGACGGCTCTGTAAAAGGTATCGCGACCGGCGACATGGGCATCGGCGCCAACGGCGAGCAAAAAGACAGCTACATGCCCGGTATGGAGCTGCACGCGAAATACACCCTGTTTGCCGAAGGCTGTCGCGGACATCTGGGCAAGCAGCTGATTGCCAAGTTCTCTCTGGATGCAGATCGCGAGCCGCAACACTACGGCATCGGCATCAAGGAAATCTGGAAGGTCGACAGCAGCAAGCACAAGCAAGGCCTGGTTGTGCACACTGCCGGCTGGCCGCTGGACGAATCCGGTTCCGCCGGTGGTGGCTTCCTATATCACCTGGAAGAAGACCAGGTAGTTGTCGGTCTGATTACCGACCTGTCTTACAGCAACCCACACGTCAGCCCGTTTGACGAATTCCAGCGCTACAAGCATCACCCGGTGATCAAACAGTATCTGGAAGGCGGGCAGCGTGTGGCCTACGGTGCACGTGCCATCGTAAAAGGCGGCCTGCAGTCCCAGCCGAAGATGACCTTCCCGGGCGGCATGCTGATCGGTGACGACGCCGGCACCCTGAACTTCGCCAAGATCAAGGGCAACCACACCGCAATGAAGTCCGGCATGCTGGCCGCGGAATCCGTAGCGGAAGCCCTGAGCACCGAGCGCGGCGGCGACGAGCTGACCGATTACAGCGAGCGCTACAAGAACAGCTGGGCATGGAAAGAGCTGCACAAGCAGCGCAACTTCGGTCCAGCACAGCACAAGTGGGGCAACATCTTGGGCGCAGCCTATGCGTTCGTGGACATCAACCTGTTCAAAGGCAAACTGCCGTGGACCCTAAGCGACAGCAAAGCGGACCACGCCCAGCTGAAACCTGCCGCAGACTGTAAAAAGATCAACTATCCGAAGCCGGATGGTGTGCTGAGCTTCGACAAGCTGTCGTCGGTGTTTATCTCCAACACCAACCACGAAGAAGATCAGCCTTGTCACCTGACCCTGAAGGACAGTGACATCCCGCTGAACCATAACCTGCCAATCTACGATGAGCCAGCACAGCGCTACTGCCCTGCCGGCGTATACGAAGTGGTAGAGGACGGTGACGGCAAGCGCTTCCAGATCAACGCGCAGAACTGCGTACACTGTAAGACTTGCGACATTAAGGACCCCACCCAGAACATTGTGTGGGTGACTCCGGAAGGTGGCGGCGGCCCCAACTATCCAAACATGTAATTGCTGAGCAGTCAGTGTATAGGGCGCCCAATGGGCGCCCTTTTTTATTGCCTTGAAATTGTTAGTCACCAAAATGAAAAAAACCAGACACTGCTACCAGTGTCCGGCTCTTTAAGCGTTCCCTGTTGCTGTAATACTTCCAGGTACTTTTTTGTTATCGAAACCTATCGCGATTAGAACTTGTACTGAGCACTCAGCGCAAAAGACTGTCCCGGCTTTTCTTCGAATACGACCACGTTTGCGCGCTCAATTTCGATCGCCTCGTCCAGCAGGTTCTGCATCTTGGCTTTGATGGTGATTTCTTCGGTCGGGTACCAAGAGTACGTCAGGTCCAGCGAGTGGAACGGCAACTCATAGGCATCTGGGGCACCGTTACGGCCGGCTGCGTACAGACGATCGCCAAACACGTTGTATCCCAGAGTTGCGGTATGTCCGCCATCTGGAGAGTCGAAACCTACCAGCATGTTAACTACGTACTCGGAAGCACCGGTCATTTCACGGATCGGGTTGGTCGGCGCGTCTGCTTCGGCACCGGCAACTAGTTCCGTTTCCTGGAAGGTCAGGTTGCTCTGTACGAAGAAGCTATCCATGAAATCACCGAAAAAGCCGAGCCCCTTCAGCGCCTCAATTTCTACACCCGTAATCTCACCAGATTCCGCATTGATGATTTCCCGAGCGACGTTGGTATCACTGGAGGCCAACTCAAAGAATTCGATCGGATCAACAATATCTTTGTAGAAAGCGGACACCGTCAGGTTGTCGCCATTGTCGAAGTACCATTCACCACGCACGTCAAAGTTGGTGATCTCAGACGGGCGGGTGTCCGGGTTACCTTTCACCTGTTCGTCGGTGATTGGGTCGATGTAAATCGCCTCAGTAATCTCACGCAGGTCCGGGCGCACTGCAGTTTTACTCGCACCGAAGCGCAGCTGGAAGGTTTCCGCCCACAGCGCACCCATGTAGGTCAATGAAAGAGACGGATATACCGCGTCGTCACTGTAAGTGGCATCACGCAGCGCATCTTCATCCAGGTCAATCTGTGGACTCTCGATACTGTAACCATAGGGATTCCAGTCGAGCGCAACCTGATTGTACTCTTCCCAGCGTGCGCCAGCGGAAGCACGCCAGGTCTCATTCAGGGTCCAGTCAACCTTAGCGAATACGGCATCCGTCAACGTTGCGGCAATATAACTCTGATTATTGGTGCCAGCGCGGTCGAAAGCGTAGTCGTTGGCCGTGTCGGTGATTTGCCCATCGCCAAACACCTGATCAAGGGTCCCGCCCAAAGACGTAGGGTCGGCAACATTGATTGCGCCGATACGGAACTCGCTCTGCTTGTAGTAGCGCGCCTTTTCGGTACGCGCAAAACCGCCGCTCAACTCCAATGAAGAACTGGAGAACTCCAACGGCAGAGTAGAACTCCATCCGTAGTTCACGACCTCATCTTCCAGTTCGGTGAAACGGAAGCCGGAACTGTTTACACCGTTACTGACCGAAGAGCTCACCACCTCGCCAAGACTATTGGTCAGGGTATCGGCATTGACGGTAACTTCATTCGGAATATCGGTCTGCGCCGTTGACTCGGAGTAGAACCAATCAACTTTCAGCTCTTCCGGCGCCCAGCTCAACAGCCCCCCTGGAACCATGCTTTTGGTTGCGGGGCCGAGGGTGTGTGAGCCACGAGCCTGATTCACCAGCAAATCACGCTCTTCATACTTCAACGCATATTCACGGAAACCGCGGCCATCAGACAGCTGGCGGTTTTCGTTAAAGTAATCGCGAATAGAAGTATCGTCGTCGGTATTACGCAGGTACAAGCTCGTCAGGGTAACTTCATGGTCGTCGCCATAACGAACGCCCAGATTGAGGTTACCGCTCAGGTCGACAGAATACGTTGAGGTATTCTCGACATCCACAACCTCTTCCGGCAAACCATAAGAACGCTTTACGGTCTCTTCTTCACGCCAGCGATTCTTATAGGAAGCGCCCGCCAAGAAACCCACTTCCAGGTCGTCGGTGATGTAAAAACGGTTGCCGACGCTACCTTTCACATCCATATCCGGGTTGCTGGAGTCTTCCTGCACGGCGATGTCGCGGTTCAAGTGCAGGGCAAGCTCACGGTTGAGTTGTTTTGCGGCCGCGATTGCTTCGGAAGCTGAGGCATATTCATTTCCTTCCTGCTCCAGCACTTCGCGAATATCCTGCACACCCAGCTCACCCTTAAAGCGCTGCAGTGCTTGCTCCAGCTCCACAGGCAAGGCTCGAGTGCCGTCATCGGTACCGAAGTTGTCATCGTCACCGCCGCGGTAAGACAGCACATCACCATCGGTCTCGGTGTTCATACCGCTGCCCAACTCAATGGAGAAAGTCAGGCCATCGGGAATACCCTTGGTACGGATGTTGACGTTACCACCACCAAAGGTTGCCGCCTGATCGGCGGAATAAGATTTCTGTACCGCGAGAGAATCCACAACAGATGTCGGGAAAATGTCCAGCGGAATTACGTTTCGGGTCAGATCTGGAGACGGCACGGTCGCACCGTTCAGAGTGGTACTGGAATAGCGCTCACCCAGACCACGAACGTAAACAAACTTGTCATTAACGAGAGACAGACCAGCCACACGACGCAGCGCAGCAGCAACCGTAGAATCCCCTACTCGGCCGATCATCTCAGAGCCGAGAATGTCCGTTACCACTTCTTCTTCCAGGCGCTCACTAACCAGCATCTCTGCCGAGTCTTTCAGGCGCCCCTGAACCATGACTTCTTCAATTTGCTGAGCCTGTGGTCCAGCAATATTATCCATCTCTACCTGCGCGAATGCGTTCGGAGCAATGACAGAGGCCGTGGCGATAGCCAATACCAACGGCACTCTTTGAAACTTTTCGTTCTTATCCATTTCCCAGGCCTCTAATCGTTCCTGATCTCAAAATCAAATGAGGCGCCGGCTCCAGCGTGTGAAGGCGGCGCCTCTCAGTCAGAATCTAGCAGTCAGAATCTAAAGTCCTGACCACCTAAGCACTTACTGCTGCTCGAACCACAGAGCCTGAGCGCGGCTGCCGTCGTGCAGGCCGTAGGTCCAGCCAACAGTCCAGTCGCTGTCGCCAGCACTCAGGGCACCCAGGTACGCGCGCTCGACCGGAGAGATACCTACCGCAGCGTCATTTACCATCATGCTGTCGGTGTCGATGGAGAATACAGACAGAGGACCTTCAAGCAGCTGTAGACCAGTGTCGGCAGCGGCAGTCGGGTTCAGAGCGGCGTCAGCCGGTACGTCGGCAAATACGTTGCCGTTTGCAACAGCCCAGGCTTCCAGCTCGTCAGCACCAATCGGACCGCCTTTGGTCTTATCAGCACAGGCAAAGATGTTGGAAGTAATGCTCGCTTCTGTACCAGCAGCCAACGCTGCAGTGGTCTCGTCGCTCTCAACACGCAGACAGTAGTTGCTGCCTTCCACACCATTTTCATCAGCGGCGAAGGAACCGATAACCATAGAGTTGGTGATCATCGGGAAGATACCTTCGCGGAATCGCCAGCCAGCACCCGGATCGTGAGTACCTTCGCTCTGTGCGGAGATGATGCAGGTCAGACCATCGATCACCGGGCGGCTGTTCAGGCCGGCAGCGATCAGAGCGGAGTAATCGTTGGTGTCTTTGTAAGAACCGATACCGTCAGATTCGATACAGTGGTTACCGTCGGTTTCGCTCTGAATAACCAGTGCGTTTGTGATGGAGCCGCTCCAGCCTTCATCGATATCGATGGAGTCGTCGCGAACGTACATGGCCAGGTAGTTTTCGAAACTTACCGCACCACCGAACATCTCGATGCCGTCGTCGTAAGTAGAGTAAACCTGCAGATTCTTAACGATGGTACCGGAACCCACAGAGCTGAAGGTGATACCGTTCAGCTCGTCACCGTTCGCAACTTCCGCACCAGTGTGCTTAACGCGAACATACTCCATGTGACCGGAGCTGTCGCCGTTGTTGTCACCGCCATAGTTGGACTGATCTTTACCGGCAGCACCTTCGGCCAGTACGTGACACTCGGAGGTGTTCATTTCGGCATCGTAAGCACACTTGTTTGTGATACCGAAACCGTTGATCACCATACCACCCCACTGCTGTACGTCTTCAGGACCTACAGTGCCTTCTACGTCAGACAGAGAAGTGAATGTAATTGGGTCTTGCGCAGTACCTACCGCTACCAGCTGGGAGCCGCGGTTTACAACCATAAACTTGGTGCTGTCTGGGAATGCAACAGTAGCGCCAGCCTGTACGGTCAGCCGAGCACCGTCACCGCCTTCGGCGATACCAGCAGCAGCCATGGTGGTGTCGTCGTCGTAGTTGTTACCAACGAACAGGCTACCTTCAAAAAGGTGCGCACCGTTTTCCAGGGCAGGAATTACCAAGTCAACAGTCAGCGGGTTGCCGGAGTCAACAAACGCTGCGTTGTAGGCACAGTTACCAGTTTCAGAGTTGAATTCACCCTGCTTAACAGAACCGGCTTTTTCATAAGAAGCGCACGGGTTATTTACAACCGCGCCACCGTCACCGCCGCCAGTGCTGTTATCTACGGAGTTGTCGTTGGTTTCCGGAGCAATGGTAATACCGCCGCTGTCACAGCCAGCCAGCAGACCAGTGATAGCAGCTGCCAGCAGCAGCTTCTTGGTTACGAGTTTCATGAATCCCCCTAACAAGGATGAAATGGATTTATCCGTAAATATTTTTTTTAACGGCCAAAGCAATTTGGACGAGGGGGAGTCTAGGAATGGAGTGTTGCGAAAATGTTACGAATGAAAGACGCGAATATGAAAATGGGACAAATATTTCAAATATCTTTAAATATGAAATTTATATTTCGAATATATTTCTTGTATATTTCTAATATGTTTCACGAAACATTATTTCGTGCAAAAACTAATCGGACTTAAATTACGTGGAAGAGTGAACTATATTCGTGCGATATTTTTTACAGAGCCAACGGGATCAACTCTGGGATTTTTTGGAGAATAGATCAGTATTGGCCGAGTAAAAACTCTTCGCCGTTACTTTTTAGCCAGAGCTGGCAGAGCTTGGCAGGAGGCTCGCTCGGCTGACGCGGCTCAGCCCAGTCGATCAATTGATAGTAAACGTCTCTGGACATACGCCCTTCAAGCCCGTCGCGGACTTCTATATAGGGTATTGGTTGAGATGGCTCACCATAAGGCTTCAGCAGAAGTGGGTGCATTTTGTCTAAAGGAAGCACATCACCGGTATTCGTAGTGAGCAATATCTGCGCACAATCACCATCCTCTTCCCGCGCGGCCTGCGTAATCAAAAAAGGCACATCTTCCACAACGATGCGCCATTTCTCCACCGGGGTGATCAGGAAATAATCTTCACCCTCTTTTTTAAGGATGCTCGCAAACAGCTTTACTAGCGGTTGGCGCTCAATTTCAGTTCCTTCATGAATCCAGTGACCATCGGCCTTGATGATCATATCCATATCGCCGCAAAGGTCCGGGTTCCAGGAGGATACCGGAGGATATCCCTGGAACTCGTCCTGTAACTTTTGCAGCTGCTGGAATAATGGCTCAGCCAAAACTGCTGCCCGGGGTACTTGGGGTATTTTGCGCAACGCCGGCAGGCTGATCTGATTCCTGGTGGCGGCGACTGGAAATGTCACCGATATGTACACCGACGTCCATGATGAACTCCATCAATCCCTCGCGATCTTCGATAACGTCGGAGAACGACTTGGAGTGATACAGTTCAACCGCACCCTGCACCAGGGCCCAGTACGTGGAATAGTAGAAATAGGCAGGTACCTGTTTAAGTACTCCCTGCTCCATGCGGCGTTCAAAGACGCGGTTTAGTGCGGACGCGTTGGAGTTACGCAGCGCATGAAGCTCGGCGATCATTTCTGGCGCCAAATTCAACGCTATGATCTTTTCTTCAAGACGCTGGAACAGACGATCGCGCGCCGGATCCGCCATACGGGACTCAAAATAGGCGCGCGCCGGGGCAGTAATATCGCCCTGCTCCGCCGTTGCCACGGCGCTTTTTAAACGCTCGGTGAGAGACTTTTCATAGTCCATCAGCAGGCGCATATAGATCTCGGTCTTGGAGATAAAGTGCTTGTAAATGGTGCCCTTGCCAATGTCGACGCGTTCAGCAATCTGCTCAACTGTCACCTTCTCTTCACCATGCTCGAGCAACAGCTCCAGCGCTGCGTCCAGGATACGCTGCTCGCGCGCACGGAACCGCTGAACCTTCTCTTTTGCCTTATCCATACTTCCGACCTTAACTGTCCGTAAACTTGGAGACTGAAATTGACTATTCATTCATGAATGATAGGCAATTCCCCCAGCTTGGAAAAGCTATTCCACTCATCTGGGAAGCACATCGCGCCCTATCGCACCCAATAAATGAACGATTTTGAAGCATTGTTCCCATAGCATCCCTGCCAGCAGGACAATTTCCCGCCAACATAGACCGCAGCTTCAGTGCGCCGCCCCTATATTGACTCTAGTCGGTCAGCTCCGAAATGGTCACTTTTCACACGAATCCTGATGACTATTTAGTAGATTTTCACGCCAACCGCTCGCGTGCCACAACATTCAAAATAGGTTTTGGCGGTTCCACTCCAGTATGGCGTTCTTTCCCGCAAAATAAACTATTGCACACAAAATCATATTTAGATAAGTTAAATATGCTTCTGTACGCAAAATAATATTTTGGCAATTTAGGGGAACAACGATGCAAACTTCCAGGAAGGTTTTGGCACTCGCTATAGCTGCGGCGGCTAGCCACAGTACTCTCGCCGAGTCACAACCCACAGAGAAACCCGATGACTCACAGGCAGAAACGGCAATAGAGCAAGTGGTTGTTACGGGTTCAAGAATTCAACGGTCTACTTTCGATACTCCCTCACCTACATCAGTGATCGACAAAGAATCGATCAAAATGACCGGTGAATTAAATTTGAATGAAGTGTTGTCTACCATGCCGCAGTTCGGTGAGGGCTTCGACTCTACTAGTGGTAGCTATTCCTTCGGAAACTCCGGACTGAATGCGCTGGACCTGCGCAACTTGGGCGTAATTCGAACACTGGCTCTGGTCAACGGACACCGCCCGGTTCAGATCACCAGTGACAGCAACATTATGATTTCCGAGATCGGAATGATCCCCTCCGAACTGGTAGAGCGTGTCGAAGTGCTCACCGGTGGCGCATCTGCCGTGTACGGGGCTGACGCGGTAGCCGGCGTTGTGAACTTTATCCTGAAAGACAATTATGAAGGGATAAACGTACGCACCCAGATGGGCACCTCCGAAGAAGGTGGTGGAGAAACCAGCGCACTCACGGTTACCTTTGGCGAGAACTTCCATGATAACCGTGGGAATTTCGCTTTTTCCCTTGATTACTTCGAGCAGGAACCCCTGCACTATCGCGACCGAAAAAGCGCGGCTGGGCGGACACGCTATATACCCAATCCGGAAAACACCGGCCCAGAAGACGGCATCCCGGATTTCATCATCCACAACAATATTACTTACCCAGATTTCAACATCAGCGGCAACACATTTGGCGTCTGGAATTCGGAACTGGGTGGTACCGACTGGTTCCAGCTGGATGGCGACCAGGCACAATTGCGCACCCCAGCATCCGCAATTATGCAAGGCTGGATGGTGACCGATGGTAGTGGCTATGATCCTAATGCATACAATTTTGCTCGGAGTCCATTTGAGCGCCTGAACGGGTATAGCCGTGCTAGCTATGAGCTGACCGACACCCTGCGCCTTTCTGCAGACGTGATGTACTCGAAAACCGAATCTTACGATGAGATCGACCCCGACTTCATTTGGAGTGCGTGGACTACCGTTGAAGACCTCGAAGCGAACAGCATCGCCATTCCATCAGGCGTCCAGCAAGTACTTGCGGATTATGGCGATAATTGGCTGGAGATCCCCTACACTTTTTCCACGGCGGGACCACGTTGGCATAACACTGAGCGTGAATATGCTGCAGTCAGCGTTAGCCTCGAGGGCGAATTCGCCAATGGTTGGAGCTGGGATACTTACCTAAACAGTGGTTTCACCGACTCTGTTCTTACTCGCGGCAATAACATTCGTTACGATCGTATAGACACCAGTACGTTTAGTATTATCGGGCCTTGTGAGGAAACTGGGAATTGCCCAGAGTTTTCCCCGTTTACTCCCGCCTCGCAAGAAGTCATCGACTACCTCATGGTCACCCATGACACAACTACAGAAGTGCAGCAACACGCTTTCGCCGCAAACCTTACCGGTGCCTTGTTTGAACTGCCAGCGGGTACAGTACAGTTCGGCGCAGGTATTGAAACCCGTTACGAAAATTTGAATTACCAGCCATCCGAATTATGGGCCTCCGGTATTTTAAGTTCCCAGAAAACCCCGATCGATGACGTCAGCCGCACAGTTCACGAGGCCTACGGTGAACTACTGGTACCTTTGCTGGCCGACCTGCCTTTGGTGCAAAGCCTGGAATTTGAAGCCGCAATAAGGGGAGCAGAATACTCAACGGAAGCGGCCAACTTTACCAGCTGGAAAAGCGGCCTAAACTGGGCGCTGAACGATAGTGTTCGATTCCGCACGGTATATTCAAAAGCAGTTCGCGCACCTCAGCTCGGTGAAATGTACTTGGGTACAAGCATTGGCTACAGCGACCTGACAGACCCCTGCGACTCCGACGAAATAGACGGTGGTCCCAGCGATGGTCGTCGCGCAGCGAACTGTGCGGCCCTGGGCATTGCCCCCGACTGGGATTCAAACCTCAAGGGACAACGTGGCCGTGTCATATCTGAAGGCAACCAGGACCTCAAGGAAGAAGATGCAACAAGCTTCACAGCTGGTTTTGTCTTTACACCCAGCTTCATCGAAGACCTCAATGTCTCTATCGACTACTACGACATCGACCTCAGTGACATGATTGCGCGCTTTGGCGCAAACAACACAATGTCTTTATGTGTCGATTCAGAAACCATCAATAATGATTTCTGTAATCAGATTGTTCGCGCCGCTGATGGCGATGTCGTGTCGGTGCGGGATACCTTTATCAACGCAGATGGTTCCCGTCGTACCGGAATCGATATCGAAGCGGATTATCAATTTAGCCTCGCAGATCTAACGGGACTGCCCGGTGACCTCCGCCTGAACCTGGTGGCCACGCGTCAACTGGAAAGCTCCTACTCCTCCACCGACAACCTTACCGGAAAACTAGAAACAATTGACTATGTTGGCGAATACGATGTACCCAAGTGGAAAGGCGATCTTACAACCAGCTATTCATTGAACGACTTTTCGATGCGTCTTACCACGAAGTACACCCAGGCAGGGCCTATTGACCTGGATGGACGCGCAGAACGTTATCAAAACAACATCGTCCCGGACTCTTTGTACTTCAACCTATGGACAGGCTATCAGGTCACGGAGTCGACACAGGCCTACCTCGGCATCAACAACCTAACCGACAAACGCTGGACCGACCATCCATACACCTCGTACGGCTCAAATAACTATTCTCTGTTAGGTCGTTACATGTACGCTGGTGTTTATCTCAACTTCTAGATCAAGTTAGAAAATGTGACGTGGCCCTTGAGATTGCGGTTCATCGCAAGGGCTATTCAATGATTTCTCCTGAGGTACCCTGCAGAGAGAGTGGAGCTCTCTGGTTTTTGCGCCGCTCTGCGGCGCTTTTTTATTGGGGCATTGGGAAGCTGATGGGATAATTCTGAGATTTGAAACGCGTTAAAAGCGATCCACCGAAAATACTGACAGGTCCAACTCTGCCTTCCGACCTTCCATATGATCCGCAATGAGTTCCGCCGTAATCGCCGCTTGGGTCAAACCTAAATGTTGATGACCAAAAGCGAACAGCTGACGACTATTGCTTGGCGAAGCGCCAATAACCGGCAAGGAATCCGGTAGTGAGGGACGAAACCCCATCCAGCGACTCGCCCGCTGGTTTGTCAGCCCGGGGATAATCGATCGGGCATGCTGAAACAGAATATCCGCTCGGCGGGGATCTTCGGGAGCCTCAAGCCCCGCTAACTCTACCGTCCCCGCAAGGCGTAGGCCCTCCTCCATTGGAGTCATGACAAACGACCGCTCAAAGGACACCATCGGGCGCGTCAAAACACAACCCGTATCCGGCAACATCAGGTGATAACCGCGCTCAGAATCCAGGGGCACGGAGTACCCCAAGTGTCGCACCAGAGACCGCGACCAGGCGCCTGCAGCGATCACAACCTTCCGCGCCTGCAAAGTTGTGCCGTCTTGTAAAGTGATAGCGGTATCACCATTTGCAAGCGTCCGAACCCCTGCTACAGCGCGCTGAGAAAACTCGCCTCCGATGGATCGAAACTTCGTAAAAATTGACTGCACCAGTCGATATGGATTTACCGTATGCGCTGTTTTTGGGAAAAATAGTCCACCCGCAACCTTATCACTTAACGCGGGCTCAAGAGTCCGAATTTCCTCTCCATTCAGACTTTCTACTTCAACACCAAATTCGCGTAATTGCACAACTTGCGATCGATTCTTTTCAATTGACGCGGACGATTCGTAGACGGTAAGTGCACCCTCTTTGGTCATCAGTTCCTGCAACCCCAAACGGTTCAGCAGGCGATCATAACTTTCGATAGACCGGCTGTTTAACGCGCGTAGGCTGTCACAGGATCGTCTGACATTCCCAGGGAGAGCAGCGACCGCAAAACGTGTCAACCATGGCAACATTCTGGGAAAGTACTGCCAGCGAATTGATAGAGGCCCCAACGGATCTGCCAATAGCTTCGGCAAGGACATGATTGTCTGCAGATTCGCCAGGGGCATCACCACATCAGTGGCAAAATGCCCCGCATTACCGTAAGAACAACCACGGCCAGGTTCTTCTTTATCTAACAGTAATACCTGGTGCCCCCGCTGTTGTAGCTGCTCGGCAATGGTTACCCCAATGATGCCGGCACCGATCACTGCGGTTTCACATGTCGAATTCATACATTTCAGCCTACTCATCAGATAGTTCACCTACACCATAGGGTCTGCATCGGGCACGAAATGCGGCTATACCGAGGCCGCAGAAAAATCTATTGAAGGGCTTCCATCGCCCTTTCGAGCGAGCAATGCCTCAAATGCGTCGCGGCTCTGGTTTTCGACGCGATTTTCATGCATGAGCACACAATCCTCCACACGTACCCCGCCGTATTTGCGAAACTCATCCACTTTATCCCAGTTCACCCGGCTACTATGTTTGCTTCTAGACAGTTCACCAAGCAGCATATCCATAAAATAGATTCCCGGTTCAATGGTCAATGCCTGACCAGCTTCAAGCTTGCGAGCCAGGCGCAAGAATGGCGCCCGCGGATCACGCTTTTCCGCCTGACTTCGGGGCGCCATCTGGTAGCCGCCGACATCATGCACCTGCAATCCGATAAAGTGCCCAAGACCACAGGGAAAAAACACATTTGTGACCCCTTCGGTAACCATTTTATGCGGCGCCATATCAACGAACCCATGACGCTGCAGTATCTCTGCGATCAATAAATGGGACTGCCAGTGGAATTCCGCAAACTCTTTGCCAATCTCCAACATGTTTACCAATGACCTTTGTGCGTGATCCAGGTCATGTAGCAACTCCGCGTAGACGCCGTCTCGGTAGGCATAACTACGAGTGATATCACTGGCATACCCTGCAAAACTTGCGCCCGCATCGATGACGAGGGAGTGGATATCCTTTACAGCTAACCCATGGCGATCGGCGCCGTGATAGTGCAAAACGGAACCATGGCTGTTCATTGCCACAATGTTTGTATACGGTAACTCCACTTCCAGCACACCGGCACCTTGCAAGTACGCATGGTGGATATCCAGCTCACTGCCTCCGGAAGTAAATGCATCCCTTGCAGACAAGTGCCCTGCCGCGGCAATGCGATTCGCCCGTCGCAAACACTCCGCCTCGTACCGAGTTTTATAAGCCCGGTAATAGTGAAGCTCGTCTAGCAGTTTGGCGGGGTTGATATTCTCTTCCGCCAACCCGGGAATCATACACGCCTCTTCACCGATAAACGCACAGTGACCCAAGTCCCTACCGAGCGCCCTTATCCCGTCTTCAACCTGAGCTACCAACTCAATTTCAAAATGCGTCGCCCAATAGCCCTCTGGATCAGCAGGCGTTTTATGCCAATAGTCCTCGGGCTGAAAGTAGATCAACCGAGGCGGCTGCCCAACACGGAAATCCACAAAGCAATGGGGATGCTCCAACAATGGCAACCAGTATTTGAAATGTGGATTTACCTTAAATGGATAGTGGTTGTCGTCGCAAAACGGAAGTCTTTGCACACCCGAGTGAATCAACAGCCGCGAATATCCCGCAGCCTCCATGGCTTCGCTGTGGCGCCGGGCCAGAATTTCAAGGTGCTCTTCATATAGTGCAGCAAGCGTCATCGGCAAACTCCAAAGTCCCTCTAATGCATTTATCGACGTTCATTCTGGCCAGCGACACACCATCGTTGAGCCGTCGGCCCGATGGGCAAATATTTGTTGACAGGCCACAAAAACTTTATTTATTGTACACAATAACAAATAAAGGAGAAGCGCTTTTTACCTATAGGAGCTAGTAGGAGCTAGTGGGAGCTAGGAGCAGGAGCGCAACATCTTATGCATCAATGCACAACGGACATGCAGCAAGCAGCAGCAATCAATAGAGGAAGTCTCATGCAGATTAATTGGAGCGGCGTATTCCCAGCAGCCACGACACAATTCAATGCCGACGAAAGTGTCAACATCGCGGCCACACTGGCTCATTTGGACGTGATGCTGGATGCGGGTATCAATGGACTGGTGATGCTTGGGACTGTGGGCGAAAACTGCTCACTAAACCAAAGCGAAAAGATAGAAGTGCTCGCCGCAACCGTTAAGCATGTTGACGGGCGCGTACCAGTACTTACTGGCGTATCGGAATACACCACCACTCAGGCACGGGCATTTGCGCGCGACGCGCAACGCGCGGGTGTTGATGGACTGATGGTGTTACCGCCGATGTCGTATAAAGCGGATGCGACTGAAATCGTGACCCACATCCGTGGTGTAGCAGACGCGACAGACTTACCCGTAATGGTCTACAACAACCCGGCCTGCTATGGCGTAGACGTTTCCGCCGAGGCTGTAGCAGACCTTTCAAAGATCCCCAACATCGTGGCAGTAAAAGAAGCCTCTGATGACCCGCGGCGCCTAACCGATATCGCGAACCTAGTGAGTGAGGATTTTGTACTGTTTTGCGGCGTCGACGATCTGGCCCTTGAAAGTATTGCACTCGGCGCGCACGGTTGGATCTCTGGCTTGGTAAACGCTTTTCCTCAGGAAAACCGCTTGATGTGGGACCTTGCGACTAGTGGCAATTTCGAAGAGGCACGCAAGGTTTACCGCTGGTACACCCCCCTACTGCACCTGGATACCAAACCCAAATTGGTTCAATACATAAAGCTAGCTGTCCAGGAATGCGGATTCGGTAGCGAATTCTGCCGCAATCCTCGCCTGAATATTGTTGGTGAAGAACGTAAAGAGGTGTTGGAAATTATCCGCACTGCGATCGCGAATCGCCCCACTATCCGGTAATGCCCATGAGCGGAGAATTTGCGATGTACACAGCACCAGTACTGATTGCGGGCGAGTGGTGTCAGGCGGCCGAATCGGGCCGCTTTCATCCGGTGAACCCGTCAACCCGTGAGCAACTCTCGCAGGCCTACCCTGTCTCAAGCTGGCATGACTGTGATACTGCACTGGATGCAGCGGTCCTTGCCGCCGAGCAGCTGAATGCCTGCCCGGCGTCAGCAAGAGCACAGTTTCTCGAGCACTTTGCAGATCTCATCGAAGCGGATGCTAAATCCATCTGCGCCTTGGCAGCAGAAGAAACTGGGTTGCCCATACATCCGCGCCTACTTGAGGTAGAGCTACCGCGGACGACAAACCAACTGCGCCAAGCGGCAAGAGCTGCAGCCGATGGTTCTTGGGCACGCGCAACCATAGACACCAGCGCGAATATTCGCAGCATCCACCGTGCAATAGGCCCAGTCGTAATATTTGGTCCAAACAATTTCCCGCTGGCATTCAATGGTGTCTCCGGAGGAGACTTTGCCGCGGCGATCGCAGCCGGCAACCCGGTAATCGCTAAAGCACACTCTGCGCACCCCGGCACCAGCCAGTTACTTGCAAGGCTGGCACACCAGGCATTACAGGCCAGCGGCCTGCCAACGAGCACAATACAAGTACTTTACGCCACAAGCCGTGCTGACGGTTTAAAACTGGTCAGCGATCCACGTACCGGCGCCGTGGCATTTACCGGCTCGCGCTCTGCGGGTCTCACACTAAAGCAAGCCGCCGATGAGGTGGGCACACCGATTTATGTTGAACTCTCGAGTATCAACCCGGTAATCATGCTGGCGGGCGCATTGCGGGAAAATAGCGCAGCGCTTGCCGAGGAATTTGCCAACAGTTGCCTGATGGGTACCGGACAATTCTGTACAAGCCCTGGTTTGTTAATACTTCCGGAGGGTGCCGATACAACGGTATTCATGCAACACAGCGCAGACCTATTTGACAGCAAGCCCATAGGCACACTCCTAAGTGAGGATACTGAAGCCAACCTACGCCAGACAACGCAAGAATTAATTGCCAGTGGCGCTAAGGTCCTGACAAAGAACCTTAACTGCGACCCAGCACGATTTTGCCGTCCCAACACCCTTCTTGCTATTACGGGCAAGGAATTCTTGTTGCAAGCCAACCGCTATCAAGCGGAAGCCTTCGGGAATACCGCACTCATCGTGGTTAGCAAAAGTACCGAGGAAACATGCCAAATCATAAATAGCCTGGAAGGTAATCTCACCGGCAGTATCTACTCCGCAATCGATAGCAGTGACGATACTGACTACAACCAGGTGGAACCGATCTTACGCGCACGCGTTGGCCGCTTGCTAAACGACAAGATGCCGACCGGTGTGGCAATCTCACCTGCAATGAACCATGGCGGGCCCTTCCCCGCCTCTGGGCATCCAGGATTTACCGCTGTAGGCATCCCTGCGTCGCTCATACGCTTCAGTAAATTGCACTGTTATGACAATGTGCGTAACAATCGCTTACCCGCATTGCTGCAAGACGACAATCCCACTGGGGCCTGGCGACTAATTAATGAAGAATGGAGCCAGTCGGCACTATAAACATCACAAGAAACCGCAAAAATAAAAATCAGGTGGAGAAAGTTGTGATCGAAATCGATAGTCCAGTTACGGAGCCAATTAAGGACCTCTCGATCGACCAAGTTATCGAGGTGGTCGACTCCCATACCGGTGGCGAACCTACTCGAGTTATTGTCGCCGGTGGCCCGAATTTGGGAACGGGCAGTATGGCTGAGCGCCTAAGCCTGTTTCGAGAGCATTTCGACTACCTTCGCTCCGCCCTCATTCGGGAACCACGGGGATCGGATGTACTAGTAGGCGCCATCGTGTGCAAACCAAAAAACCCTGCAAGCACTGCCGGGGTGATCTTTTTCAACAACGTCGGCTATCTGGGTATGTGTGGCCATGGCACCATCGGCCTAGCGGTCACCCTTGCCCGCAAAGGTTTGATCACACCAGGGAAACACGAACTGGAGACCCCCGTAGGCAATGTCTCCTTTGTCCTGCATAACAACCACCGGGTAAGCGTCGACAATGTCGCCAGCTATCGATATCGCAAAGACGTATCCGTAGAAGTGGATGGCCTGGGGACGGTAACCGGTGACATCGCCTGGGGGGGGAACTGGTTTTTCCTGGTCGGGAATCATGGACAGGAAATCACCGTGGATAATGCCGAGCGGTTGACGGACTACTGCCATAGGGTTCGTGAGGCCCTTGTTGCACACGGAATCGCCGGTGAGAATGGTCATGAGATCGATCATATCGAGCTTTTCTCACCACCTACCAATCCGGAGCAAGCCGACAGCAAAAACTTTGTCCTCTGCCCTGGCAACGCCTATGACCGCTCTCCTTGCGGAACCGGAACCAGTGCGAAACTGGCGTGCCTGTACGCTGATGGCAAGATTAAAGAAGGTGACGTATGGCGGCAGGAAAGTGTGATCGGTAGTATTTTCGAGGGTCGTATAAGGGCGCTACCGGACTCGACATATGAACAAGGGAAAGTGATTCCCACAATCACCGGCAGCGCTTACATCAGTGCGGAATCCCGCGTCATTATTGACCCCGAAGACCCTTTCGCACACGGCATAGGATAAGTGCTACGCCGTCTGTTTATCGTTGAGAAATTCAATCATCCTGGATACGGCTTCACGCTGCTCACGAATGTGCGCGCTCAATGCGTTACGCGCCCCCTTCCAATCTTTAGCTAGCAGGCACTCCACGATCTCGCAGTGTTCTTGCGCCATTTCTCGCTTTACCTCTTCGTCAATAACCGCATAGTTGAAGAGTGCGTTGTAAAACGGGCTATAGCGCTGGAAGAACTCCTGGATGTAGCGGTTGCCACAACGCTCGATCCAGTAATCGTGTAAATCAAAATCCAATTGCGATTCAGTGTTTCCGCGCCCGGGATGGTTAGCCTTGAGTAATTGTCGCAGCTCGTCCTCGGTAAAGTGTTCACGTGCAAGATCCAGTGCTTTCAGTTCCAACATCTCGCGGATATCGAGGTAATTGTGCATATCCTGCTCGCTGAAAGGGTGAACCCGCCAGCCACAACGTGGCACATGCTCGATTAGGCCAGCACCAGCCAGTCGAGAGAAAATCTGTCGGACGACCGTTCGGCCCGCACCATACTGCTCCGCAGTGGCTTGCTCCCGCAAATATTCAGTATCTTGCTTAAGACTGCGCGCAATCACATCTTCACGAATGTCATCGTACAGCTTGTGGTCGGTGGCATCCGCTTGAGGAGCCTCTAGCTTGACCCCTTTCAACACTTCCGGCCGCGCTTCGAGTCGACCATTGTCTTTGCGGAGTATTACCCCCTCTTCCACCAATTCATCTACCGCATGACGCACTGGCGTCAAGCTGACCTTGTAGTGCTCCGACATGGCGCCTAAAGTCAATTTGTACGGCAGGCTACCTTGCGCTTGAAGAACAGCTTTTACATCGGATTTGATATATTCAGTAATGGTCATCTAGCCAACACTTGCTATCATTTTCTCCCCACCCTAACGGCTAAACGACTATTTAGCAGGGGTTTCGGGGTGAAATTTTACAAAGGACAGGCAGTATCGCCCATGTTAGAAAAGCTGAGCAAGCTCCTTGACGTCGAGCAACTCGACACCAACCTGTTCCGCAGCCAGGAACACGTGGAAAATTACCGTAAGGTTCTCTTCGGAGGCCAGGTATTAGGCCAAGCACTAATGGCGGCTACGCGGACCGTAGAAGACCGCCTACCACACTCTTTGCATGCGTACTTCCTGCGCCCCGGTTCCAGTGAAATGCCGGTAATCTACGATGTAGACCCGATTCGCGATGGTGGCAGCTTTACGACCCGCCGTGTCGTGGCCCGCCAAAAGGGCAAGGCCATTTTCAATATGTCTTGCTCCTTCCAAATCGATGAACCCGGGTTTGATCATCAGATAGACATGCCAACAGATGGCGTGATCCCCCCAGAAAAGCTGAAAAACACCCAACGACTGGCCGAAGAAGCAGGCATGAACGACCCGGCCCACAACCAGCGTCGCTTTATGGTGGACTTCCGTCCGGTGGACCCAATGAGCTATTTTGGCGCCGGTGTACGCGAGCCCCGCTGCATGTTCTGGTTCAAGGTGGATAGCGAGCTGTCGGACGATCCGATCGAACACCGCAGCGCACTGTGTTACGCCTCCGACATGGCACTGCTGGGCACCAGCCTGCAGCCGCACCCCATCAGCCTGTTTGACCCGAATATGATGCCGGCGAGCCTGGACCACGCCATGTGGTTCCACCGTCACTTCCGGGCCGACGAGTGGCTGCTGTACGTGACCGATAGTCCCTCGGCGAGTGGTGCTCGCGGCTATTGCCGTGGCCAGATCTTTACCCGGGACGGTCGCTTGGTTGCATCCACCACCCAGGAAGGCCTGATTCGCAAGATCGACCGCTGAGCCACAACACACAAACCTGCCGCGCGCGACAATCGCGGCAGGTTCGTAAATTTAATGAAATCAGTGGTTTACAGGTCGTGACCGGCTGTTATAATGCCGCCCGCTTCGCAAGGAAGCATGAGCAATTTGCTCGACCTAGTCGGTGAGTAGCGCAGCCTGGTAGCGCACTTCGTTCGGGACGAAGGGGTCGGAGGTTCGAATCCTCTCTCACCGACCATTTTCCCTCCTACGCCTTCTCATTTTTACGTTTCACTGATTGAGCCAGAATCTGCGGCACTGATACCCTTGTTTGTGGTCACAGACACCAGATTTAACCATTCGACATGGGTTTGAGCTCTACCAGTGCGTTTATATTTACGATTTCTCCTGATCTTCACCGCCCTCACCTTTTCGGTTAGCGCCAATGCCAAAGGCGTGAACTATTACGATGTGCGCTATAAAGCGGCACTCAATCCTGAAACCGGTATGGCCGACGTCACCATCACGCTCGCTGGCGAAGAACTACCCAGCAAACTGACGCTGCACCTGAAGCCCGAGCGTCACCACAACATCCGCGGCGACGATGACATCGAGATGGATGGGGACAAAGCGGTATGGACGCCCAAGGGGGAGTCCGCCAGCATTCAATACCAGTTCGTTATCGATCAAAAGAAGGGTTCCGGGCACTACGATTCGCGCATTACCGAAGACTGGGCGATTTTCCGTTCCGACAAGTTAATCCCCCCGATATCGGTCCGCGCCCCGGAGAGGCTTCACTCCCGCGCCACCCTGGAAATCACTGCACCGGATAACTGGCGTAGCCTCGCGCCCTATGCAATCGATGAAGCGGGTATCTTTCTTCTGAAAGATGACGGGCGCCGGTTCGTGCGCCCGAAAGGCTGGATGATCGCGGGCGATGTGGGCAGCCGACAGGAATTTATCGACGGGACAGATACGGTTGTTGCGGGCCCACGGGGCAAAAGCATTCGCCGGCAAGACACCCTCTCCTTTCTCAACTGGACACTGCCAGAACTCAAAAAAGTATTTCCATTGTTTCCCGATAGACTGCTTATCGTAATGGCACCCGACCCCATGTGGCGCGGCGGCCTCTCCGGCACTCGCTCCTTATTTATCCATTCGGACCGCCCACTTATATCCGGGAACCGGACCAGTAGTTTGCTGCATGAACTGATCCACGTTGGTACCGGCATTCGCGGCGATAAAGAGAGCGACTGGATAGTGGAAGGGATTGCGGAGTACTACTCGCTACAAACATTGCGCCGTACAGGCGGGATTAGCGAACGACGCTATCAGGAAACCATGGAGAAACTCGCCACTTGGGGTGAGAAATCTCCCAACCTCCTGGTAAAGCGCTCCTCCGGCCCCATTACCGCGCGCGCTGCGGTGGTGCTGCAAGAAATTGACCTGTATATCCAGGAAGCCAGCGAAGGCGAAAACAGCCTCGATGATGTGGTTACCGCGTTGGCCGCTGATCGTGGAGAAGTCACCCTGGAGAGATTCCGCAAGCTTGCAGAGGAAGCGGCGGGCAGTGAAATCCCACAGCTGGACCGCGCATTTCTTTCAGGCAAAAAAAAGCCCTGACGACGGGGGGGGGAGAGCGTCAGGGCCAAGACCATTAGGAGTGAAACTTGGAGGATTTCATCCTTACAACACACGGGGCACCTGTATGGAGGAAGGTGCCCGGCCGGCACTACTAAACACGACTTGGGGGGAGATGTGTGCTAGCCAGCTACTCTCAGTATTAGTCAGGTCGGCAGGATTGCCAGCATGATTCCGGGTTCGTTTAGAACAATTCGCGATAGCAAAACTCCCTTCATTCTGACTAGTTATTACGCGGCCCCTGACAGCCCTCGCGATCACTTTTTGTACGCTGGCGAGAAGTTGGAGAAATTGCCTTGACTAATCCTTCGCAAACCATAGAATAGCGCCCTCTTACACGCCCTGAGGCGCGTAAGTATCAGAAAATGCTGGGATTTTTGGCGATCATCCGCTAAACTCCGCGACGTTTTCATCGCTTGATGCGACACCTATGGCTAGGTGGCAGAGTGGTCATGCAGCGGACTGCAACTCCGTGTACGCCGGTTCGATTCCGACCCTAGCCTCCATATTTTTGGTCAGCCTATTCAGGCTTACCACCATCACTGGCCAACAAACGAGCCAGCTGATCATCCACTGGCCCGGGTGGTGGAATTGGTAGACACAAGGGATTTAAAATCCCTCGACTTCTGGTCGTGCGGGTTCAAGTCCCGCCCCGGGCACCACTCCTCCCCCCTCGCGCACTGATTCTATACGTAAATTCCCGACGCCACTCACCCAATTCCTGACTGGGTTATCGGTATAGCTCGCGCTGCTGCGCCGAAACACCCCCGCACAACTACACTCAAGAGCAAACGATCGAACGTGAGTGTGCGCTGTGACAAGACATTACCCAACCTCTAGTTTTCACAATCTCCAACCAACTGCACGCGACAGTCTTGTGAAGTACGGCCTGCAACTGTTTTGTTTCATTTTTGTTGCACTGCAGCTGTACCCAGCACACGCCACGGAGCAGGTGACACCCGAAAACTACATCCGCGCCGAAGTCGATTTCGCACTTGCTGACTTCCAGAAAAATGCTGGCGGCAAGGTGAACGAATTTTTTTACATTACGGAGCCAACCCCTCTTAACAACCAAACGGTGGTGCGCATGAATCGCGACACGCTCTACGCCGGTGCCGTTGTCGACACAGAGGGTGGTGCCACTATCACCATTCCAGAATTCCCAGACGATCGATATTTCTCGGTATACGTGGTCGACAATGACCATTATGCCTCTGCGGTGTATTACACCCCCGGCACACACAAACTTCCGGAAGACACCAAGTACGCTGCGGTGATTCAGCGGATCCAGCTAAAAGATCCCAGTGATCCGAATGACGTAGCACTGGTAAACGCGCTCCAAAAGAAAATTAAGATCAATGCAACGAGCGCCGACCCTTTCCCCACCCCACCGTGGGACAAAGACTCCATGCTTTCACTGCGCAAAAAATACGAGAAAGAATTCCAAAAATTTGATCAATACGAGCCTGACTGGATGGGGCCCAAGGGAGAAGTTAATGAGAAAATGCGTCATCTGGCGGTAGCCGGCGCGATATATTTATTTCCCGAAAAAGACGCTGTGTACATCAACTACACAGGCCCAGAGGATAGTTCAAAGTGCTACCGAGCAACCTACGCGGTACCCGACAACAATGCCTTTTGGTCGATCACTGTTTACGGTGAAGATGGATTTATGAAATCCGACAACAACATTATCAACGACCGCAATGTGACACTGAATAAAGACAACACCTTTACCGCATATTTCGGCAGCGAAGAACACTGTGGCAAGCACGCAAACCGCGTTGATATTACAGATGGATGGAACTTCCTTATGCGAGTGTATCGGCCCGGCCCTACCGTATTGAAAAGAGAATACGGCTTGCCAGCGGTTAGCGTTGTCGAGTAGCCCTGCGCAATACCATTTCTTTCAATATGACATTTGATTTCATTGTCGTGGTGGCTATCGGCGTGGCCTGCTTTGGGGCGAGCTTTGGGATTATTTGCTTGATCAGTCGCTCGCGCGAGACAAGATATCCGCTCAAGCGACTGATAGAGACACCGAGAGAGGCACTGAGAGCACTACTGGTCATGAGTGCAAAACTTGCATGTTCTGCACACAACATTTCCGGGTTTTCATCGAGGCGTATACGCCAGGACCTCTCCCAATACTCCCCCCTCTTCCGCCTTATCACCATCCGCCACAACGACCATGTGACATCGGCGACGCTGGCAAGTCTTTCTACCATTCATGCACGGTACCGACCAATGATCGGCTCGATGATATGCGCTCCATCGAGCACAAGGCGAGCGCAACGAATCTCTGCTGACACGCCGTTAAAATTTCATTCACTGGGGGCTGAAAAACCTCCCACCGGATTCCGATACCAGACAAACCAGCTACAGCAGTTGCTATACCGGCAAATACAGCAGGACAACGAGTCGGGGCTCGACACACGCGCACTGCTGGTGATGCAGGATTGGTGCGTTGTTGGAGAGGCCTACGGCGCAGGAATTAGCCCCACGACGTCACTCTTTGGCTGGTCGTTAACGAAGAGCGCCATCGCCCTTTTAATGGGCCGCATGGAAACCCTCGGCCTGGTGGATAGGCATGCCAGTGGGCTTTTTGACGCGTGGTCTGGTGACAGCCGTTCAATGATTACATTGCACAATCTGCTGCAAATGAGTGATGGACTGCAATTCTGTGAAGATTACCGGCTGGGCAGCGACGTTTCTCGCATGCTGTTTGGCAGAACCCCCTGCTCCCGCTATGCGCTGGAACGGCCCCTGCAGCATACACCTGGCACACACTTCTCATACTCATCGGGCAGCACCAATCTGCTGGCACGCTGGATACACGAAAGACTTGGAGGCACGGAAAGGGTTTTGCATTTCCTGAGGAAGGAATTCACCGAGCCACTCGACACACCCAGCATATTGATTGAACTGGATGATGACGGTGTATTGGTAGGCAGCTCTTACGGATACGGGACGGCCCGCGATTGGGCGCGCATGGGGCAACTATACGCCGCTAGCGGTGCTCTTGCCGCAACACACCGCGAAACGCCTTTCATTGATCCGCACTGGATCTCTCAAGCGGTACAGCCCAATATCAGTAAAAACGACATTCGTTACGGCTACCAAATCTGGCTGAATTGTTTAGGGCGCAAGCAATCATCGAACCAATACCCGTGCTTGCCGGAAGATAGTTTTTTTATGCTGGGGAATCGCGAACAAAAAGTGATGGTGGCACCCTCACAAGGTGCCGTAATCGTGCGGCTCGGCTGGTCTGCAACCCCCTATCCGGTCGAAAACCGCTTTGGGGAAATCCTGGAAGCTATTCCGGACTAATCGCGGCGTGCCCAGCTAACGGCCCGATATTCGCCATAGGGCGACCTCACGCAGCTTAACCTCTAAAAGCTCATTAACCTTTGCGGGAATCCGCCAGCATCGCCAGGATTAATTGGGATTCGTTTGGCCTAACCTGCAATCCATATTTCTCGGCGACACCCAGAAAGCGGCGCAAGTAGTAGGTCCGCACTGGGCCGTAAGGCGGCATCCATTCATCGGGGCCTTTGTGCCCCTTGCTCTGGTTACGCCCATCGTCGACAAGCCACAGGTTGTCGGGGTCTTCGGCAAATGCGCGCTTCCGTTCACGCGACCATTCTGCACCGCCTCTTTCATGGGCCCACTTGAGCGGCACAATGTGCTCCACATCCAGATCCGAAGCCAACTCAAAAAACTGGCCTGTGTACGGGTCCATCCAAAGACCACCCTTCACCTGGCAGTGGCGTGTATCGGTATAGGTAATCGGTGCCAGGGAAAATCGAACAAGGAGTTCGTGACGGGTGTTCTGGCAATCGCGATCCGCATCGGACCACTTTGGGAGCCACTCTGCCCGCTTGTACTTGTTGCTTTCTAGGGCGTTAGCCCCCGGGCCAATGCAGCATACTGCAGCAACAAGGGTAGCTATTGAACGAGTGTATTGTTGGGAAAAAAATAAGCGAAAAGGCACGATAACTCCACTGGCGCACAAATGCTCGAATGGAACTATCGTACCGAATTGATTGCGACCTGAAAATCCACGTCCCTACACGAGACGCCAGATCTGTGAACGCGTTACAAATCGATCAGGAAGCGGACGAATCTTCGCCATTCAGCGCAGGCCAGGCCGCGCGTAAATAGACCACCATTGTCCAAAGTGTCAGGGCTGCGGCCACATACAGCAGGATGTATCCGATGGTTTCCATCACCGGAAACTCCTCTACATCGAATGCCAGCAACACAATGATTGCAGCCATTTGCGCCGTGGTTTTGATCTTGCCAACGTAGTTCACTGCCACGTTGCCACGCTGACCCAGTTCAGCCATCCACTCACGCAGTGCGGAAACCGCAATCTCGCGGCCAATAATAATGGCTGCGGCAATCGTAAACAGGCGGTGGTCGTGCAGGTCGACAAGCAGCACCAAGGCTGTAGCGACCATCAGCTTGTCTGCCACCGGGTCGAGAAAGGCACCAAACGGGGTACTCTGATTCAGTTTGCGCGCTAGATAACCGTCAAGCCAGTCGGTCGCAGCAGCAATGGAGAAGATCAGAGCGGAAGCAATGTAGCTCCACTTATAGGGAAGATAGAAAACCAGCACAAAAACCGGAATGAGCGCTACACGCAGTAGGGTCAATTTGTTGGCGAGAGTCATGCTGGTCCTTTTACATTCGCTGAACACACTTCGTCGGCACTGCGTAACTTAGCAATCTAGCGGCGAAAAAGAAACGCTAATAGGAAATACGCCGCTACTGTGCAGCATATTTGTACAGCACACTCATTCGTTATGGAGGCTGGAGTATATCTCCTGGGCCAGCTTACTGCTCACCCCCTCAACGCTGGCAATCTGATTGACCGAGGCCCGCATGACCTCCTGCAGCCCACCAAAGTGATGGAGAAGCGCGCGACGACGTGCAGGGCCAACACCGGGTATGCCTTCGAGTGGTGATTCACGGCGTTTTTTATCGCGCCGCTGGCGGTGCCCGGTGATCGCAAAGCGGTGGGCCTCGTCGCGCACCTGCTGAATCAAATGCAGTGCTGGCGAGTCCGACTCAAGCACCAGCTCGCGATTTTGCGCCACCACATGCAGTGTTTCGAAGCCCGCCTTGCGGGTAGTTCCTTTGGCGACACCAATAATCTGAACGCCAAGTACCCCAAGCTCATTCAGCGTATCAATCGCCTGCCGCACCTGACCTTTACCACCGTCCACCAGGAGAATATTGGGGAAGCGCCCCTCACCCTTGGAAAGACGCGTGTATCGGCGCTGCAGCGCCTGTCCCATGGCCGCGTAATCATCTCCGGCAGTGATACCCTCGATATTGAAACGCCGATAATCCGATTTGACCGGACCGCCTGTATCAAATACCACACACGATGCCACCGTTGCCTCGCCACTGGAATGGCTGATATCAAAGCACTCGAGCCGCTCGGGTAATTCATTCAACTGCAAGATATTCTGCAAATCTTCAAACCGGTCCTGCAGCTTCTGCTGTGACGCGGTGCGACTTTGCAGGTTCTGGCTGGCCGCCTGTTGCGCCATTTCCACCCACGAGGCGCGATTGCCACGCAGCCGGTGCACCAGCTGTACCTCTTTACCGGACTTCTCGGAAAGCGCGCTGGCAAGGAGTTCGCTGTCCTCCAGGTCTTCCGACATAAGTATCTCCCGGGGTACCTCCCGGTTCCCACTCAGGTAGAACTGCGGAATAAATGCCGACAATAGCCCAGAGGATTCGAGCCCAAGCTTCTCACTGGGGTAGTAACTGCGGCTACCCAAAATACGCCCCTGCCGAATAAACAGCACATGTACGCAACACAGGCCGCCGGATGTAGCGGCACCCAACACGTCCACATCACCAGCGGCACTCTCGGCAATCTGATCCGATTGCAGCCTGCGCAAGGCGACAATCTGATCACGCAAACGGGCGGCTTTCTCGAACTCCAGACTTGCCGAGGCCTTCTCCATGGCGTCGGCCAACTCACGGATGATGCTGTCACTTTTCCCGGCAAGGAACATTTGCGCGTGGCGAACATCCGCCTGGTAGTCCTCGGGGCTGATAAAGTCGACGCACGGCGCCGTACAACGCTCTATCTGGTATTGCAGGCAAGGACGTGAGCGGTTGGCAAACACGCTGTCTTCGCAATTACGAATACGAAAGGTTTTTTGCAGGAAATTGAGGCTGTCCCTTACCGAGGATGCGTTGGGAAAGGGGCCGAAGTAGTCGCCCTTTTTCCGCTTGGAACCGCGGTGAAACGCGATACGTGGAAAGGTGTCTTTGCTGGAAAGAAAGATGTACGGATAGCCCTTATCGTCCTTCAGCATCACGTTATAGGGCGGGCGCTGGGACTTGATCAGGCTCTGCTCGAGTACCAGCGCCTCGGTTTCACTGCGGGTGACGGTCACCTCGATATCGGCGATCTTCTCAACCAATGCCATGGTCTTGGCGGTGAGTCCGGTCGCGCGAAAATAACTTCCCAGGCGATTGCGCAGATTCTTGGCCTTGCCCACATACAAAACCTTCCCCCCGGCATCAAACATCTGATAAACGCCGGGTTTGCGTGTGACCGTAGATAAAAACCGCTTACTGTCGAACATCGCAAATAATCAATTCAGAACCAAGTCGTTAAAAAGTCGCGACAACTTCACCAAAACGAAACAGGGGCCAGCAAAGGCCCCTGTTCAAAATTCATACTAAGAAATCGCTTCTCACCAGCGCTAAAGCGCCTCCTCGGGGTCCAGTACATGGTGCTTGACCGCCAACAGGGTCAACTCAACATCCGAGTTCAGCCCCAATTTCTCAAAAATGCGGTAACGATAGGTATTGACGGTTTTCGGGCTTACCGCGAGGGTTTCGGCAATCTCGGCGACCTTACTCCCGTTTACGATCATCACTGCGGTCTGCAGCTCGCGCTCAGACAGCTCGTCAAAAGGTGACGAACCGCCGCTCACACTCCGCAATGCCAGCTTGGTGGCCATGGAGGAACTAATATACGTTTCCCCAGCGACCACCGAGCGAATCGCCCGCACCATTTCCTCCAGGTCCGCGCCCTTGGTGACATACCCCTTCGCTCCAGCCTGAATCAAGCGGCTTGGAAACAGGTCGTCATCCAAAGCACTGACGGCAATGACCCTGGACTGCGGGAAGCGGGCAATCAGCTTGCGCGTAGCCTCTAGGCCGCCCATCCCAGGCATACGCACGTCCATCAGGACGACGTCTACTGGGGTTTCGCGTACGAAGGCGATGGCATCTTCACCGCTCTTGGCTTCACCGACCACTTCTATATCGGACACATCCCCCAACATACGGGATATCCCCATACGCACGAGGTCGTGATCGTCTACCACTGAGACTTTTATCAATTTAGCCCCAACCACGGATTTTCAATCAGCTTTTCGCGATATTTTCCTACTGAATTCAGCTCGCGTAAAACCAAATTTCTTGTTATTGCTCAGCAGGTTACTCCTGCAAAGATCCATCCACAGAGCCCATAGAAAACATACCAGACTAATGTCTTGATGCAAAGCAAGCTTTCCGCGAGAAATTGAAGACAAATTCAGCAAAATTTCGGTACTTGTCAGAGATATGTGCCGGACACACCTGAATCTACGAGAGATCGTTTTGTCATCAAATTGTGGAGAATGCGTACAAAAACTGGGGAAAGCGTACAAAGCCCGGTTGTAGCGAGCCTCTCCCCGATCTAATTCCGAGAGAGCGCTTCAGTGACGGGAGTAATATTTTTCAGTGGTGATACTTGCGAGGCGCGGCACCACGGGTGCCGCATTCCACGTGGGATACACGGAAGATCAAAAATGGATTACGGATAAAACCGCGGCTCGGGCTCCAGTGTTACACCAAACTTGTCTTTGATATCTGCAGCGATTTCGCGCGCCAGCCCGACGACCTGGTGGCCACTGCGGTGCCCGGGGTTCACCAGAACCAGGGCCTGACGGTCGTGCACGCCGACACCGTCACGGCGAAAACCGCGCCAGCCAGCATTATCGATCAGCCAACCGGCGGCTAGTTTCCACCCATCACCTGCCGCATAGGCGACCACATTCGGGTGGGATGCCTTTAGTGCCGTATATTGTGCTTCGCTAACCACCGGATTCTTAAAGAAACTGCCAGTATTAGGAATTTCGACCGGGTTGGGAAGTTTGCTGTTACGTATCTCAATCACCGCATCCGCGATTTCCGCAGGCGTTAACGCATCTAGTGGCCTGCCCTCTTCGGCAAAAAACTGCTGCAATGCTGGATAATCCACTCGCGGCTTCCAAGTGTTCGGCAAGCGCAGAACCACCTCGCAGATTAGATAACGGTCTTTGCCTGCACCTTTGAAGACGCTGTCCCGATACCCGAATGCGCAATCGTCGGCGGTAAACGTCACTAAATCGCCACTCGCGATCTCCACCGCGGTCAGTTGCTCAAAGTAATCTTTAAGCTCTACGCCATAAGCGCCGATATTTTGAATAGGCGCCGCGCCGATATTCCCCGGGATCAGGGCCAAATTCTCAAGGCCACCAAACCCAGCCTCAACACTGCGCATTACCAGCTGATGCCAGTTCTCTCCAGCGGCCGCACGAATACGCACACCACCGGCATCTTCCTCAAGTTCCAGACCGCGCATACCCAAGTGCAACACCAGCCCCGGGAAGTCATCGGTAAGTACGATATTGCTACCGCCGCCGAGGGGTAAAATGGGCTGAGAGTTTTCACGAGCAAATGCAAGTGCTGCCCGCAATTCTTCAAGGGAAGTAACCGCGCAAAAGTGCTTGGCACGCGCGGCTATGGTCATCGTGTTAAATGGCTGCAGATCAATATCGGACTGAATCATGTACTACCGCTGCTTGAGGATGCGCTTGCTATAAGAGCTACGATTAGCGCTCCAGGAAACTCAGGCGAACAATGCGCGCATCCGCGCAAGATCCTGCTCAGTATCAACACCACCGGGTACCACTTCGCTGGCGTCATCCACGTGGATGGCATGGCCGTTATACAGGAAACGAAGCTGTTCCAATGCTTCAAATTGTTCGATTGGCGCCATCGGCCACGCCACAAACAGATTTAGCAAAGCTGCCCGGTAAGCATAGATCCCAATATGGCGGCGCGGATTTAGCCCTTTAGGCAAAGCGCCTTGCTCGGCAGCGAATGCGTCGCGCGGCCAGGGAATCGGTGCCCTCGAAAAATAACGCGCTAGGCCAGAAGCTTCGCACACGACCTTGACGATATTGGGGTTCAAAAAATCTTCCACGGATTCAATAGGCTCCGCGAGTGTTGCCACACCGGCACCGGAGTTATTCGCCAGGTTTGAGGCAACCTGATTGATCACCGCCGGCGGGATAAGTGGCTCATCCCCCTGTACATTCACCAGTATCCTGTCATCAGCCAGGCCCAATTGCTGAGCGACTTCCTGCAAACGGTCGGTACCCGAAGCGTGCTCGGCGCTGGTCATGCAAACCTTGCCGCCAAATGCAGTGACCACCTCTGCAACCCGCTCATCATCCGTGGCGACAACCACTCGCTCTGCTGCACTCTCGAGGGCGCGTTCATAGACACGCTGGACCATCGGCTTACCGGCGATTTCCGCCAGCGGCTTGCCCGGCAGTCGGCTGGATGCGTAGCGCGCTGGAATAATCACGTCAAAACTGGGTGCGCTTGCGGTGCTACTCGTGCGGGTCATGCGGGTTCGAAGCTCTCAAGGTGTTGATGGATACGCTGGTAAAAGGATTCTGGCAACTGGGCGCGTGCTTCCAGCGCCCACCAGTGGCTCTGCCAGAAATCACGGCATTTCACCGCGTCTTTCATGGTCATAATTACTGGCGTAATGCCATCCAGCTGCAGTTCCTGCGCACTGTACTGGTGGTGATCCGGGAACGGCATTTCCGAGACGGTGTACCCCGCTTCGCGCAAGGCATTAAAGAAGCGCTGTGGGTTGCCGATGCCGGCCACTGCATGACACGGGCCGATCTGTGGGCCGGACTCCAGCTTTAGCGATGAAGTCTGGTCCAGATTGAACTGGTGCCACAGCGCCGGCTCCAGTTCCATGGTGAAGTCGAGTTTCTCCCCACACTGCGACAGAACCAGTTCGTTTGGCTGCCCGTTGGCAACCACCATATCGACACTATCGAGCCGATCAACCGACTCGCGCAATGGGCCACGGGGTAACAAATGGCCGTTGCCCAGCCCTCGCTGCCCATCCACCACACAGATTTCCATACTGCGCCACAAGGCATAATGCTGCAGGCCATCATCCGACAGGATCACGTCACAATCGTGTTGCTCAATCAGGGCCTCCGCGGCTTCGAGACGCTTGGGTGCAACCATCACCGGCAGCCCCGTCATCAGGTGCAGCATGAGCGGCTCGTCACCAGATTCGAGAGGATGAGATTGAGCGGTAACGTTATAGGGATAATGCTTGGCCCGGCCACCGTAACCGCGACTGATAATGCCAGGCTTGCGCCCGCGCTCTTGCAGCCAGCGCCCCAGCTCGGCAACTAACGGTGTCTTCCCTGCGCCACCTACGGTGATGTTACCCACCACGATTACTGGAACTGGCAGGGGCGCCGGCTTATTCCGCTGCTTGCGCCAGCGGCTGCCATGGCGAAACGCCACCTCGAGCGGTGCAAGTAGTGGCAGTTGATGGCCGCTGTCCTCGCCACCGCTGGCGGCCGGATACCAGCGTTTATTCAACCAGTCTTCTAGCGACATTTCGCCAAGCGCTCCCTATCCCTGTTTTGACGTGTGCGATTAACGGGCCAATCAGCCCGCGCCCTCGGCATTCTGTTGTTGTAGCAAAAGTGCGTAACGGCCTCCACGGGCTAGGAGCTCCGCGTGGCTGCCCTGCTCTACGATACGGCCCTGCTCCATCACCAAAATGCAGTCGGCATTCTCAATAGTGCTGAGACGATGTGCGATCACAAAGGTCGTGCGATCTTTCATAACTTCATTCAGTGCAGCCTGAATATGACGCTCTGAAGTATTGTCCAGCGCAGAAGTCGCTTCGTCGAGAATCAGTAATGGAGAATCCTTCAGCAACGCCCGCGCAATCGCCAGCCGCTGACGCTGGCCGCCAGACAGAATCTGCGCGTTGTCACCCAATACCGTCTGCTCGCCTTCGGGCAATTCTTCGATAAAGCTGCGCGCATGCGCCAGGTCGATCGCCTTTTGCACTTCGGTATCCGGTTTCGCTTCCAGCTCACCGTAGGCGATATTGCGATACACCGTGTCATTGAACAGCACGATACTTTGCGACACCAGACTGATTTGCTCTCTCAGATCTGCCAGCGACACCTGAGTGATGTCCACCCCATCCAGCAGGATGCGGCCAGAGGTCGGCTCATAAAAACGTGACAGCAGACTGACCAGTGTGCTCTTGCCGGAACCCGACGAGCCAACCAGTGCGATCGTCTTGCCAGCCTCTACGGTAAAACTGATATCCGAAAGAACCTCCGGGCCATCTTCCGAATAACGGAAGCCGAGATTCTCGAAAGTAACCTGCCCGGTTACCGGCTCCGGCAGCTGGGCGGTGCCGCCGGTGGGTTCTTTTGGCGAATCGAACACATCGAAAATACTTTCCGCTGCCGCAATACCCTTCTGGATTTCTGCATAAACCTCGGAAAGGTTGCGAATAGGCTTGGCCAGCGACGCCGCCGCACCGATATAGGATGCGAACACACCGGCGGTCATGGATTCCACCATGCCCGGCGCCAATGCGAACCAGACCAGCAATGCCGTGGCGAGGCCAACGAGAATCTGGATCACCGAAACACTCGCGTTATCGGCCACCACCAGTTTCATAAACTGCTGGCGGTTAGCGTTACTCGCCGCCTGAAAACGGCTGTTCTCGTAGTTCTGCCCTCCGTACATCCGCACCACCTCATAGCCGTTAATGGCCTCTTGAGTTACGTGGGTAACATCACCCATGGTGTTTTGGATACGGTGGCTGAGTTTGCGGAAACGCTTGCCGACAATACCGACGATGGCAGCAATGATCGGAACAAACAGGAAGAATGTCAGCGTGAGCTTCCAGTTCACCATCAGCAAATAGGTCAACAAGCCGATTGCGGTAAACGAGGACCGAAAGATCACTTTCAGTGATTTGGTGATGGAGTTGGTTACCTGCTCAACGTTATAGGCAACCTTGGAAATCAAAAACGCACCGGTATAGCGGTCGAAGTAGCTACTGGGCAGACGCCCGATATGCTCGAATAACTCGGTACGCAGTTGGTGGATAACCGCACGCGCCACATAGGCCAAGCCGTAACTACCAATAAAGTTACCAAGTGCACGCAATGCAACAATGATCAACATGCCCAGAGGCACTAACCAGCGGGCCGTGTCCTGCGGCATTTGGCCGCCGGGGAAAAATGCCCCCACGTATTTAGATAGGAAACCACGCCCGGCATCAATTCCCACGCCAACCGCATCCAGCAGTAACTCGGTTACCGCGATCAGCGCCACCTCCATGGTGGAGAACAGCAGGAAACCGAACACGGCAAGGATAAACAGCGGCCAGTGCGGCGCCGCGTACGACAGCAGGCGACGGTAGGTCTTGGCTCCGTTGTTTGGCTTGCGTGGCGGTTGCGGGGATTTATCCATAAACAATCAGGTTGTGGCCGTTCGACTCGACAGCTCAGACGGAGCCGAACACGCGGTAAAAAGCACCGGAGCCCCAGCTTGGCACTCCGGTTAACACTTTATAGATTACTGTTCGCCCGGTTGCCGCGTGGTAATGCTGAGGTGTACAAACCCCAACTGACCAGCAGCATCCATTGCACGAACCACAGCCTGGTGCTCTGCGGTGGCATCGGCGGTAATGATCAGCGGGCGATTGTACTCGCCAGCCGACACTTCCGACAGTGCCGATTTGAGGGTGGCCAGCTTCTTATTGATCAGCGCACGGCCATCAACAGAGTAGGAACCATCTGCGTTGATAAGGATTTCAACGGTGGACGGCGGCGCCTCCGCCTGTGGCCCGGAGGCTTCGGGGAGGTTGAGTTTCAGGTGGCTTTCCTTGGTAAAGGTGGTAGACACCATAAAAAAGATCAGCAGCAGGAAGACCACATCGATCAGCGGCGTGAGGTTAACCCCATCCTGCTCTTGGCTTTGACGGCGGAATTGCATCGAACGCTCCTGAATCTTGGAATTTAAGCTCAGGCGGCTTCGATGCGGCGGTCGCTATGCAGCGCATCCACCAGTTTTACCGCTTCCTGCTCCATGGTCACCACAATGGAGTCCACTCGGCGCTGGAAGTAGCGATGAGCCATCAGCGCGGGAATCGCAACGCTCAAGCCAGCAGCCGTGGTAATCAGGGCCTGGGAGATACCACCGGCCAGCACCCCGGCGTTGCCAGTACCTTCCTGCATGATCGCAGTGAAGACCTGGATCATACCCAGTACCGTGCCCAGCAGGCCGATCAGCGGCGCCACCGCGGCGATGGTACCGAGAACATTGAGGAAACGCTCCAGCTCGTGGACCACCTTGCTGGCAGCCTCTTCGATGCTGTCTTTCATGACCTCCCGGCCATGCTTGGAATTGGACAGGCCTGCGGCAAAGATCCGCCCCAGCGGGCTGGAATCGCGCAGTTCTTTGATCTTGTCAGAGTTCAGCTGATTGCTGCGCAGGCTACCCCAAACCTCACCCAACAGGGCGCGAGGCGCGATTTTGCGCTCATTCAGGGTCCAGAGACGCTCGATGAAAATGGCGATTACAGCAACAGAACAAAGCAGGATTGGCAGCATCAGCCAGCCGCCGGATTTGATAATTTCTAACACGTTTGTGCCCCAGACTGCGTACGGGATTCTTATGGTTTCTGTGTATAAATTCGACACCCTATCAACGATATTCGATGCCGTGGCCTGAGACTCTACCACAGCTATCAGCGGCAGCTAAGTGTCTGATTGTTATAATTTTTGTTGCTGTGACCCGTATACCAAAAGCGTCCTTCTGCGCGCGCCTCATGAATCTCGAGCACACTGGCTGAATCCCACCAAAATCGGACAGCTCCGCTATCCGCGGTATTTAGCTGCCCTACACCGGCCTCAGCATAACGGGCGACAACCTCCTTATGCGGGTGCCCGAAACGATGTTTGTAGCCAGCACTGAACACCACGCAACTCGGTTGCGACCACCGGATAAATCCTTCCGATGACGAAGTACGAGATCCGTGATGTGGCGCTATCAGTACATCCACCGGTAAAAAGTCGGGATAGCGACGAGCGAGTCGCCGCTCTACCCTGCTCGATATATCACCGGTGAGGAGAATTCGCACACCGGCCCACTGCAACAGGGCGACACAACTGTGATCGTTCTCTTCTCCACTGAGCCGCGGAAATCCGTTCGCTTGCTCCGTTGCCGCATCTGGCCAAAGCCATGTCAAAGTCAGGCGACCCACGCGTTGTGATTGTCCAGCCACACAGCGCTTGCTGGCCGTAGCTTTAGGCAGATCACGAGCCAGGCGCCGTGTCAGCTGCCCGGGCGAATAGCTCTCGACAACCTCAATACTTTCAGACAAACCGGCCACGCCACCGGCGTGATCCCGGTCCCCATGGCTGACAACGAGTTGATCCACCCTATCCCGACCGAGTGCCCGGAGGTACGGCGCGAGCACGGCCGCACCAGCGCTCCACCCCGCGGCGGTTGCCGCACCGGTATCAAATACCAGTGTGTGGTCTTGTGTGACTGCGGTAACCGCCAAACCTTGCCCCACATCCAACACCGACAATTCAAGGTAAGGAGACTGCGCCCGCTGAAATGGCAGAGCACTTGCCCCTATAACGGGAATCAATAGCCACGCCAACCCACGCCCCGGCAGTCCCTTTGGCAACAGCCAGATTAGACAACTCAAAACCCCAAGCACCGCCAGCCAGATAGTAGGAGCCGGCAGCGCAAACCAGCCGGGCAGCGCTTCGTCGACACCCCGCATAAACCCCAACAACCACTGCAATTGCATGTCTGCCAAACGCCACAGAAGTGCGGATAACGAATGAATCGGGAGCACGGCCCCAAGTAAAATCAACGGCAGAATAGTCAAACCCACCCACGGGATGGCAACCAAGTTAACCAGCAATCCAGTCAGGCTGAGACCGGAAAAAATTATGAGCGATGGAATCAGTAAACCAACCACAATCGCCAGCTGGCTCCGCACATTGTTTGCAAAGCCTATGACGAAAACACGCGCAATGCGCTCTCGCAATCCCTGCTCCTCTCCTTCTGCCGCCGCAGTAACCCGCACACGCCCCTGAAACCGCAATAGCAGCACGGCGACCGCCACAAAAGAAAGCCAAAACCCGGCATTCAGTACCGCAAGGGGCTGCCACAACAGCACGCCACACAAGGCTAAAGCCAGTGCCAAATGCGCATCAAGGCGGCGCCGAAGAATCAGAGTGACGACCGCTACCGCAACCATAAGTAAGGCGCGCTGTGCAGAGAGCGGCGCACCGCTCACCAGGGTATAAATCACGGCGGCGAGCAACCCCGCGGCTCCCGCCAACCCCACAGGGTTGCGAAATACTCGCGGGGCTCTGGGAAGCAATCCAGCAAAGCGGCCCAACAAACCGCCGATAAAGAAAAAGCAGGCGGCCACCATACCAACGTGCAGCCCGGAGATCGCCAGCAAGTGCGCAGTACCCGTGCGCTGAAGCAAGCCGCGCGTGTCCTCGCCGATTCCACCGCGATCACCCAGCAGGAGTGCCCGCATCAATGGGGCCGATGAATAGCTATCTACGCCGTCTCCGCCAAGCCCATCCCGGATACTTTCGCGCAACGCGTCGATGCCCGTCCCCGTAGCGAGTAATTCGGGCTGCTGGTCGCGGTCACGCACATAACCGGTGGCAAATATCCCCTGCTCCAGCAACCACGCCTCGTAATCGAAGGTGTGCGGGTTTGTGCTGCCACGAGGCTGTTTTAACCGAACGTGTAGCCGCCAGCGGCTGCCGGCACGCAAGCCGACAAAGTCATCTGGTGCCATCCGATACCAGCCGAGCTGAACCACTCTATTCAGAAAACGGGGATCGGTAGCGTTAGTAATACGGGCACGAAACCTGACGTCGCGGTAGCCGCGAGCAGCGGGTAACGGCGCTCCAAAATAAGACACTGCAGGTGCGCTTTGTGGCAACGAGACTATCTCAACGGTGACGTTGTGGTCAGAGCCGTGAAGATCCGCGGGGAGACGTTGTTCTAGCGACTGGAGATTTGACGCCAAAGCCCAGCAGGTACCAAAAACGAACGGGAACAAAAAGCGGCAAACGAGAAGCCAGTAGCCACCGCGAACGGTATTAGCGATACCAGTGACAAAAAGAATAAGCCAGAGAGCAACAACCGCCAGCAAAATCTGGCTGGCCAGTTCCGCACTGCCCGGCAGTCTCGGCCAGTAGGCGACCTGGCCAATGCCGATGGCACACACCCACAAGCTCGTAGCCATGCTTGGGCGCCAGTTGCCCCAAAACCTGTTCACGACCGATTCCTGTTCGGCATGTACGCCACATCCATGTCACTACTCCAACCGAAAAACCCCAATCCATGGAGTATTTAATCGCGCCGATACACCAGCGATAAACCACCTGACCCATAGGTCGAGATATTACAGAAGTTCGTCACGAGACCCTATGTGTGAGCAATAAATAACCTAAAACGAAGAAAACTCGCTACTTTGGTCTCCAAAGGAGGGATCATAGAAAGACCCTCTCTGTCACAAATCGCCCCAAATCCGGGCAAAAACATCCTGTCTTTTGTGCCTTACAGCTAAATCGAACAGCTTTTAGTCACACAACCTTCAAATTATTTTCATCTTTCACATGTTTGTAACATAAGTGCCGCAAACTGCGCCGCATCTGAAGAACACAACCTATTGCATCCATTTTCACTACCTACTTCGATATGAGAGCAGACATGAAAAAGACCGCTATCTCTCTGGCCCTGGTTGCCGCACTGCCTACCGTTGCCAACGCCGAAGAGCTTTTCGACTTCTACGGTAAAGCCAACGTTTCCTTCCAGTCCAACGACGAAGGTGACGGCGCTGTTACTGACGTATCCAGCAACGCCTCTCGCCTGGGTGTTAAAGGTGAGCTGCCGCTGGATAGCGGCATCAAGGGCATCTACAAGATGGAATATCAGGTAAACATGGATGGCGACGGCGACACTTTCAGCCAGCGCAACATCTATGCAGGCCTGGAAGGTGGCTTCGGTCAGGCTATCGCCGGTAAGTTCGACTCCCCGTTGAAAGTTGCCCAGAAGAAAGTTGACCTGTTCAACGACCTCGAAGGTGACATCAAGAGCCTGGTGACCAAGAGCGACAACCGTCCGTCCAACGCGGTTCAGTACACCACTCCGTCTTTCGGTGGCTTCAAAGTAGCCGCTGCCTACATCAGCAACGAAGACGCTGAGATCCTGGACGACGCTGGTGAAGTCGTAGATACCCGCGATAACGGCACTTCCCTGTCTTTCGCTTACGACAAAGACGGTGTTTACCTGGCGTACGCTTACGACATGGGCGTTGAAGGCAACGATTGGGACGTATCCCGTGTGGTCGCCCAGTACAACTTCGGCAGCCTGCAGGTTGGCGGTCTGTACGAAGAGCAGGAAAAAGCAGACAGCAGCAAGCAAGACGGCTGGATGACTTCTGTTGCCTACAAGATCAACAAGTGGACTGCGAAAGCACAATACGGCCAGTCTGACATCGTTAAGACTGACGGCGAAACCTTCAGCCTGGGCCTGGACTACAAACTGTCCTCCGCCGCTAAGGTATTCACCTTCTACACCGACGAAACTGCTGCCGACGACTACTCCCGCAGCTACGTTGGCGTAGGTACTGAATTCAAGTTCTAAATCGAACTTGAAATCGACCCCCTAACTTCAGGGCGCAACTCGATGAGTTGCGCCCTTTTTTATTGCCTGTCGATTTATTTTGTGACAAGTCGCGTTAATCCGCGCCATCTCTTCGCTATTTTTTCCTCTACGCTTTTTCCTCTACACTACGGCGCGCGGTTCGCTGTGCTAGGATCTGAAATCCAACAGAATAAAAAGGTCTTCTACCGCCATGCACCGCACAAAAATCGCCCTGATTTTCGCATCCGCAATTTTGGCTGCCTGCAGTAAAAGCTCTGACCCCGTCACCAAAGAAGATTCCGCCAATCTGCAAACACCCAAGGCTGCCGAGCAGCAAGCGGCCCTGCCCGCTGGTGTCACCTTGGTAGAGACCTTCGACGGCAATGGCGCTGACATTGCAATTCCTTACGAGAAGTACAAACTCGATAACGGCCTCACCCTTGTCCTGCACGAAGACAACTCCGATCCGCTGGTGCACGTTGATGTGACCTACCACGTGGGTTCGAATCGTGAAGATCCCGGCCGCTCCGGTTTCGCGCACTTTTTTGAGCACATGATGTTCCAGGGCTCGGTGAATGTCGGTGATGAAGAGCATTTTCGCATCATCACCGAAGCGGGCGGCACCATGAATGGCACCACCAACAGCGACCGCACTAACTACTACCAGACTGTGCCAGCCAACCAGCTCGAGACCGTACTGTGGCTCGAGTCTGACCGCATGGGGGTGTTCCTCGACGCAGTCACTCAGGAGAAGTTCGAAGTACAACGGGAGACCGTAAAAAACGAGCGCGGCCAACGCGTCGACAACCGTCCTTATGGGCGCGCGCTTGAGACCATGTTTGCCTCAACCTACCCCGACGGCCACCCCTACTCCTGGCCGGTTATCGGTTGGCTCGAAGATCTGAATAAAGCCGACCTCAGCGACCTGAAGCGCTTCTTCCTGCGCTGGTACGGGCCCAACAATGCGGTCATCACCATTGGTGGTGATATCGACAAGGCCCAAACCCTCGAATGGGTATCCAAGTACTTCGCCCCTATTCCCGCGGGCCCCGAGGTACAAGAACTGCCCAAGCAGCCAGCCAAGTTAGACGCCGATCGCTACGTCACTCTGGAAGACAACATTCACCTGCCCGCGCTGGCAATGATGATGCCCACCGTGCACTACGGCCATCCTGACGAGCCGGCTCTGGACGCTGCCGCCGCTATCCTCGGGCAGGGCCAGGATTCCATGCTGTACCAGCGCCTGGTGCAGACCGGTCGCGCTGTATCCGCAAGCGTGAGCCACTCCTGTAAAGAGCTGGCCTGCGAAATGTGGTTTATCGTGATTCAGAATCCGGCATCCGGTGAAACCCTCGCCGAAATGGAACAGGCAGTACGCGACACCCTCACGGAATTTGCCAGCCGCGGAGTCACCGAAGACGACTTGGTTAAATTCAAAGCCGGTTACGAGTCTGGCCGCATCTTTGGCCTGCAGTCGGTCTCGGGCAAAGTCTCTACGTTGGCCGCGTTCGAAACCTTTACCGGCAGTCCCAAGGGCATCGACAAGGAAATCAATGCCTACCTCGCCATCGAAACCGATGATGTGACCCGAGTGTTCGACCAGTACATTGCCAAGCAACCCTCGGTTCTGCTCAGTGTCGTGCCAAACGGCAAGCCCGAGCTAGCGGCAGCCAAACAAAATCACGAATGGACACGCACAATTCCGGAAACCTATGCCGACAAAGGCCAGGAATTGGCGTTGCGCCCGGTGAAAGATACGTTTGATCGCAGTGTACAACCCACCCCAGGCATTAACCCTCAGGTAGAGCTACCGGCAATACAGGACGGTAAACTCGAGAATGGTATTCGACTGCTGGCGGTGCAAAACGACGAAACACCAACCATTACCGTGCGCGCGGTGTTCGACGTAGGTCAGCGGGACGAGCCTCGCGGCAAAGCCGGCCTGACCTCATTGATGACTTCCCTCATGACTGAAGCCACCACCGAGCGCAGCGCAGCCGAATTCACCGAAGCGCTGAAGCGCCTGGGTGCCAGTGTCAGTGTGAGCAGCGGCCAATACGAAACGACGGTTACCCTGAATGTGCTTGAAAAGCATCTGGATATTGCCGTTCCGCTAATGATGGAACGCATGCTGAAACCAGCCTTCACCGAAGCGGATTTTGATCGCATCAAACAGCAAACCATTGAAGGGTTACAGCAAGCGCGCAAGACGCCACAAGGTCTGGCAACTCGCGCGGTTGGAGCGGTAATGCGCGGCGCAGAACACCCACTCAGCTACCCGGGTAACGGCTTGCCGAGCACGGTCGAAACCATCACGCTCGAAGACGTTACGCAACACTACAAAGCGCACTTTCCTCGCCACCTGAGCGGCGTTACCGTGAGCACCAGCCTGCCTACCTCGCGCATTCTCGAATCGCTTAGTGAACTGGCAAAACTGGAAGTGTCCGAACCGACCCGTGCAGCGATTGCTCTGGAGAAGCCATCAATTGATGGGCGTACCGTGTATCTGGTCAACAAGGAAGGCGCGGCGCAATCGAGTCTGCGTGTGGGCCAGCATGGCTTACCGTACGACGCGCTCGGCGATTACTACCTCGCCTACCTCGGCAACTTCCCGCTGGGTGGAAACTTTAACAGCCGCATCAACCTCAACCTGCGTGAGGACAAAGGCTATACCTATGGCGCCCGCTCCTATCTGATCGGTGAGCCGCAGGACGGCATGTACATGCTGAGTTCGGAAGTGAAGAAGGATGCCACCGCCGATGCACTCAACGAAGTACTGACCGAGTTTGAAAACTTCGACAGCAAAGGCATGACCGAAACAGAGTTCAATTACCTGCGCTCTGCAATCGGCCAGCAGGAAGCCCGCAAGTATGAAACGCCCAGCAATAAGCTCAGCCTGCTGAACAACATCCTGCGCTACGACCTGCCACTGGATTACCGTACCCAGCAGAACGCGTTGCTGAAAGAGACCGACCGCGATGCCCTGAACAAGGTCATCACCGGTCTGCTGGATCCACAAAACATGGCAATTGTGGTGGTAGGCGATGCCGCCAACATTCGGGAAAGCCTTGAGGGCTTGGAGATTCCGATTGTTGAGCTGGATGAAGACGGACACCCTAAGGCCGAGGATCCGGCGCCAGCGGCTACAGCGGCGTCTGCAACTCCATAACCAACCAGTCTTCACTTTTTGAAAAAGGCGGCCTCGGCCGCCTTTTTCATTATTACGCACCTCTTTTTCCGCGCCCCTCGTTTACCAAGCCCCAAGTACTCTAGAAACGCCTGGCACCGTATCAAACCCTGGCGCGCAGCTTTCGTCCTACGCTTAAAACGATAGGAAGTAGTACCGGATGGAGCATCGCAGTATGAATGTGCCTTTGAGAAGCTATGCGGTCTTAGCCTGCGCGCTGCTAGTATCAGGTGCCACAAGCGCAACCCCATTGCCACAGTGGCAGACCCCATGGCTACTGCCTTTCGATCTTAACCATCCCCAGTACCCTGCGAATCCGGACGACTACACGACTCCTCCGGTCAGCCAACAGGATACGTACGATTTCGCCTGGCAATCATTCATCGCCCTGAACTGGCCCTGGAAGCAAGGTGGTCCCGGCGGCCAGCCAGACCCTAGCCAGCAACTCGCCGGTATAGCTAACAATACCGCCCCCCACCCCATCGTGGTTTGGGAGTCCTACATGGAACCGGAAAAGGCCTTCACTCCGGCAAAGTACTGGCCGATAGACTGGGGAAACCCCGAGTTCTTGGGTTTACAGCGCGAACCGTCACCACCCTGCTACAGCAATAGCTACGTTTACGGAAGACCGTTTGCGCCCGGCATCAACCAGCCATACACCAACGCCAACGTCCCCACCGGGCCACTGGTTGACCAAAACAAAGAGTTTGTACGGGTGGAGGTAAAGCTCAGTCAGTCGTATTTTCAGTACATTAAACAGTTCAAATACTTCGATGCCGACAACCAGGTGGTCGCGGTCGACAACTACATCGATTATGCAAACAAGCACAACGCCGCACCCAAACCCGCGCACGGCCCGCACGATGACAGCAGTAACTTTCAACCGCTGCCAACCGGCTTGGAATTTTATCTGCGAGATTTGCCGCTATACGCACGGCAAGGAATTACTGAAATAAAGGCTGCATGGAAGGTATTGAAAACAGCAGGCCCCGACGCTGACATTCCCGGGCGCTACTTCCGCCGCGTTTTACAGTTCCCGCTCCCTGATGGCGGCCTGAGTGAACCCACGTTAATGGGCCTGATCGGATTCCATATTCACCGGGTAACACCTTTCGGGCACCTGCCTTCTACCTTCGAGCACGTTGATAATGTTCGACTGGAAAAGCGGTTCCACGATCCACTGCCCCTCCCCGCTCACCCTGCGCTAAACCCCGGAACAGAATCCCATTACAGCGCGAGTGCAAGCCCAAACTATCCGAACGGCTACGAGGTCGGCGGAAAAACCGGCGAGGCAGGCTTGATACCGAGCCCCTTCAAACAAGGGGATACGCTCCCGGCAAAAGCTGAAATTAAACAAGTCAACGTATCACGGGAAACACCTATCCCGTTTGATGTGCAAATCGCCAATAAGAAATACCAGTGGCTATTGCGCGATTCCGTTTGGTCTTACTACCAGCTGATCGGCACCCAAAACAAAAACCTGCAAGTTCCCAACTCCACTCTGGGGCCAGGCATCCCCGGTGCTCAGCATTCCAATACGGAAAACCTGGTCAACACAACGCTGGAGACCTATACCCAAAAAGGGTTCAGCTGCTCACGCTGCCACCTAAACGCTTTTCCTCACGGCGTAACGGTATACCCGCCCTATGAAGAGCGCTTTGAGGACCTACACGTAATGAGTTTTCTTCTGTTGAATGCCAGATCCGGCCGCGAGGAAAACCCCGCTACCGGATGTGCAATGCCGTAACCGCATCTCGTTTCTATCCACTAATACCGATTACTGCGCAGCCACTTGGGCGCGTGCAGCGTGCAGTTTTTTGTAGCTGGCAATCAAGCGTAGGTGCTTGTCTAGGCCTTCAAGCTGCATATTAGTTGGCGTGAGACCGTGGAAGCGCACACCGCCGTGTACGGAACCAACGGAAGCGTCCATCACATCCTTGCCGAACATACGACACAGATTGTCGATAAAATTTTCCAACACCAAATCTTCATCCAGCGCAATTTCCAGCACCGCCTGTACAGCGCGGTAAAACAGCCCGCGCTCTACCGTGTTGTCGTTGTACTGCAGGAACGCCTCCACCGACTCCAATGCCTCGTCATAACGCTGCAATGCCAGCTGAATCAGCAGTTTCAGTTCGAGCACCGTGAGTTGGCCCCACACGGTATTTTCATCGAACTCGACGCCGATCAGGGTGATGATGGTTTCGTAGTTATCGATCTGACTTTCTTCCAACCGCGCCCACAGATCTTCCAGGGCCTCGTCTTCCAAGCGGTGCAGGTTGAGAATATCTTCGCGGTAATCCAGCGCTTTGTTGGTGTTGTCCCAGATCAGATCTTCCACCGGGTACACTTCGGAATATCCCGGCACCAGAATCCGGCACGCCGATGCGCCGAGGTCCTCATAGTTGGCCATGTAGACCTCTTTCCCCATGGGTTCGAGGATTCCGAAAAGTCGATCCGCTTCGGTCTCGTTCGAATCGGCGTGATTGCCGGAGAAATCCCACTCGACAAATTCGTAGTCGGACTTGGCACTGAAGAAGCGCCAGGAAACCACACCAGTAGAATCAATAAAGTGCTCGACGAAGTTATGGGGCTCGGTGACCGCCAAGCTATTGAACGTGGGCGGAGGCACATCGTTCAGGCCCTCAAAACTGCGACCCTGCATCAATTCCGTGAGACTGCGTTCCAGCGCAACATGCAAGCTGGGGTGCGCACCGAAAGAGGCAAACACGCCGCCGTTACGGGGGTTCATCAGGGTCACACACATCACCGGGAACTGGCCACCCAGGGAGGCATCCTTCACCAGGATAGGGAAGCCCTGCTTTTCCAGCTCATCGATGCCTTCAATAATATCCGGGTATTTTTCCAGAACGGAACGCGGCACATCCGGCAAGGCAATTTCCTGTTCGAGAATCTCCTTTTTCACTGCGCGCTCGAAAATTTCAGACAGGCACTGCACCTGCGCCTCGGCCAAAGTATTACCGGCACTCATGCCGTTACTCAGGAACAGGTTTTCGATCAGGTTTGACGGAAAGTAGACGGTCTCCCCGTCGGACTTGCGTGCAAACGGCAGCGAGCAAATACCGCGATCAATGCGGCCGGAATTGGTATCCACCAGATTCGAACCAGCCAACTCACCGTCCGGGTTGTAAATCGGCAGGGTGTAATCATCAAGGACACCTTCGGGAAGCGAGTCGTCCTCCTCCAGTTCAAACCAGCGCTCATTGGGATAGTGCACGAATGGCTTGTTTGCGATCTCTTCGCCGAAGAACTGGTCGTTGTAGAAGAAATTGCAATTCAGGCGCTCGATAAACTCACCCAGTGCGGAGCACAGCGCGCTCTCTTTGGTGGTACCCTTACCGTTGGTGAAGCACATCGGTGAGGCTGCATCCCGAATATGCAGGGACCACACGTGCGGCACAATATTCCGCCACGAGGCGATTTCGATCTTCATGCCCAGATCCGCAAGGATCTTGGTCATGTTGGCAATGGTCTGCTCCAGCGGCAGGTCCTTGCCTTCAATAAAGGTCTGATGCTCGGCATCCGGGGAAACCATCAACAGCGCCTGCGCGTTTTCCGCCAGGTTCTCAACCGTCTCAATTTCGAAGTCGGGCCCGGTCTGGATCACCTTTTTCACGGTGCAGCGGTCGATGGAGCGCAGAATCCCCTGCCGGTCCTTCTCGGAGATATCTTCCGGCAGCTCCACCTGGATCTTGAAGATCTGGTTGTAGCGGTCTTCCGGATCAACAATGTTGTTCTGGGAGAGGCGGATATTGTCAGTAGGAATATCCCGTGCAAGACAGTAAACCCGCACGAAATACGCCGCACAAAGGGCCGAGGAAGCCAGGAAGTAATCAAACGGGCTCGGCGCCGAGCCATCGCCCTTGTAGCGAATCGGCTGGTCTGTAATGACCGTAAAGTCATCAAACTTAGCTTCAAGTCTGAGGTTATCGAGGAAGTTGACGCTGATTTCCATGGGTAATTCCGGAATCTAGGAGGTTCAGAGGCTCTGGGCCGAGAATGCGCGGCATTATCTATATTTTGCCGCCCCCCCGCCATACGAGGCTGGCACCACTACCCTCACCACTGCTGTGGCGCAACCGAAACAAGTCACAATGCACAGCTTGATGGTGCGTTTTATCTGAGCAGAACGATTTCAGCGAACAAAACGAATGCCGTTGTCGCCACTACTGAGGCCAAGAAGTAAAGGATGTTGGCGTCACTCTGGCTGGGTATTTCTTCACGGATGGCAGTGATAATGATCCCGCCTGCCACAAACATGGATGAAAGCTTCACAAACTCACCAACCTTGTCCGCAAAGCCGGCAGCGAGCCAGCCAATAATCAAACTGCAAGAAAAAAACCAGCGGAATAAGCGGGAATAGCGGCATGGATATCGTTGCCACAAATGATAATTAATACCAATAAAGTGCATCCCTATCGCGCAGCTTAAGGCGAAATACCCGAGTAGTGACCCGCTGGGCCATTCCCCCAACAAGAATCCAATCTGTGCGAAATACACGGAGAAAACAACGAGAACGATGATTTCGCCGATGGTCAGTCTCGACCCTGGTGCCTGAGCACGCTCTGAAAACCCCTTATTGGCAATAAAGAGAAAGATGACAAAACCGGCAAGAGCCCCAAGGTATACGTGGCGCTCCACCGGCAAGATAGACCCATCGTCCACCTTGCCGCCAAGGGAAGCCTGAACAATCGCCATCTTGGGAAGCACCGCGAGAAATACATACGTAATGCCAACACCGGCGGATACACTCAGTATTGGCGGGTGCCCCTGCCGCTGGAAAACCGGCCAGAAAGGAAGCGTGACGATAATCACGGAAAGCGCTAGAACCGCCAGTGGGGAAAAATAGATATTCATATCGATGTTAGGTTAGTTGCTTCTCAGCATCACGCCTCAAGAAGTAACTTGCGCCCGTATCCCCTCACAACCTCGCTTTGCCGCAGCGAATATCCATAGATACTGGAACTGTTATAGGATACAGCGGTACGCGGTATAACGATAATCATCCACCGGAGATGCTATGAAGCCCCAAATAGCAGTACTAGCTATGACGATACTGGCCACTGGCTGTGGCAAGCCCGCCGACGAGAACAAACCCACCTCCCCTGACACCAGCGCACTGGCACCTAAAGTCGCCGCACCTGTGGCAAAGAAGGTCCCGCACAAAATGGCGATCCACGGCCACGAGCGTGTCGACCCCTATTATTGGATGCGCGACGACTCCCGTAGCGACCCGGAAATGCTGGCGCACCTGGAGGCTGAGAACAGTTACGTGGACCAGATAATGCAGCACACCAAACCGCTGCAAGACGCCCTCTACGAAGAAATGGTCGGGCGGTTGGAAAAAGACAAGTCCTCGGTACCGGTGCAGGTACGCGGCTATTGGTACTACTCGCGCTATGAATCCGACGGTGAGTATCCGATCCATGCGCGCAAGAAAGGTAGCCTGGAAGCTGCAGAAGAAATACTGCTCAATGTGAATACACTGGCAGAGGGCGAATCCTACTTCAATGTGGCACAGACAGCGGTCTCCCCAAACAACACACTGCTCGCCTACCCGGAAGACAAAGTCGGCCGCCGTATTTACACCATTCGCTTCAAAGACCTGAACACCGGCAAACTGCTGGACGACCAGCTGGAGAATGCCGAAGGCACCGTCGTCTGGGCGAACGATAACCAGACCGTGTTCTACATCAATAAGGACCCGCAGACCCTGCTCGGCTATCAGGTCAAGCGACACAAGCTGGGTACCCCACAAAGCGAAGACCAGATCGTTTACGAAGAGAAAGACAACACCTTCTACACCTTCATATCCAAGTCTCGCGATGGCTCAATGGTGTACATCCATCACTACTCCACGCTGGTGAAAGGTGTTTCCGCACTGGATGCCGATACACCTGATGGCGAGTTCCAGCCACTGCACCCTCTCGAACCCAAGCATGAATACTTTGTGCAGAAACTGGGCGAAGAGTTTTTTATCCAGACGAACTGGCAGGCAGAAAACTTCCGCCTGATGAAGGCAAATGCGGATACGGTTGGCGACAAGTCCCAGTGGGAAGAAGTCATCCCGCACCGGAAAAATGTGCTGCTGGAGGACTTCACCACCTTTGAGGGCCGACTCGCCGTGGTCGAACGGGCCGATGGCCAGTCCGCATTGCGCATTATCGGCTTGTCGAATGAGGATGATTTTGAAGTCGGGTTTAACGACCCCGTCTACCAATTGTCTCTGAGCCGCAATCCGGAAGTATCCGCCGATGCCGTGCGTATTTCCTATTCCAGCCTCACCACACCCAGCACAATTTACGATGCAGACCTGCTGACTGGCGATCTCAAACTGCTGAAGCAGGACAAGGTTCTCGGTGACTTCGACCGCAGCCGCTACCAGGCGGAAGGTATTAGTATTACTGCGCGGGATGGCAAAGAGATTCCGGTGTCTCTGGTTTACCGTAAAGACCTGTTCAAGAAAGACGGTTCCCACCCGATGCTGCAGTACGGCTACGGGTCCTACGGCAACACCATTGACCCTGTATTTATTCCCAGCATCTTCTCCCTGTTGGACCGCGGCTTTGTATTCTCCATCGCCCATATTCGCGGTAGCCAAAAGCTGGGACGTCCCTGGTATGAAGAGGGCAAGATGTTCAACAAGAAGAACACCTTTACCGACTTCATTGATGTAACCAAAGGTCTGGTTGAGCAGAAATATGCTGCTTCGGATAAGGTCTTTGCGTCGGGTGGCAGTGCCGGTGGCCTGCTAATGGGTGCCGTGGTGAATATGGAGCCCGACCTCTACCGCGGCATTACCGCCAAAGTACCCTTCGTGGATGTGGTCACCACCATGCTGGATGAGTCCATCCCGCTGACCGTCAATGAGTACGATGAGTGGGGTAACCCGAACAACAAAGATAGCTACGACTACATGCTGTCTTACTCGCCCTACGATCAGGTAAAAGAGCAAGACTACCCGAGCATGCTGGTAACCACTGGACTGCACGACTCTCAAGTGCAGTACTTTGAACCCATGAAGTGGGTGGCGAAACTGCGTGATCTGAAAACCGATGATAACCAACTCCTGTTCCATACCAATATGGAAGCCGGGCACGGTGGTTCCTCTGGCCGTTTCCGCCGCAACAAGGAACGCGCTCTAGAGTATGCGTTCTACTTGGACCTGCTTGGCAAAGGCCAGCTAGAAAGCAGAGCGGTTGACACCAAGCAATAACTACGGCATTTAAACCGCAGGCCCGATACGTACTTTATGTATCGGGCCTCTATTTTCCCTAGTCAATTTCCCCACCGCACTCCCGACCTTTCAACCGAAAGTTCATTATCGGCGCAACCAATCCAATCCAGCCTTCACCAAATTACTAAGAGAAGGCCCTCCCCCATTCAAATACATATTTGATCGGTCGTTCTACAACTTAAGCATGAGATACGAAGGTCTCAGGGTAAAAAGACCCCGCGAGAATATAATGGCGCCGCGATCATGAGAGATTTCGCGTGCCTCAAAAGGGAAGCAAGATGGTTAACGAGCAACTCTGAAGCGCACTAGCACTAAGCAACTGTCATTAAAAGGGAGTATGACATGCGATTATCTTCTACGCTGTGCTTGATCACTTTTCTCCAATTTTTTTCCTCTCAGCTCAACGCTGTGACAGACCAGCCAACGATTCCACAATTTGTCTCCAACCCTCTCTCCGACTCAACGACGAACCTGGCCAGCCGCCAACTTTTAGTAAAGTTTCGCGAAGGATCGACCAGCAATCTCTGGAACCAGATTTTGCAGCCCTATGAATTTACTTCCACCCAGTCGGTCTACTCACCGGTGAAGTATTTACAGGCATTCAACCAGCAGCTTGCCTCGTGGCAACTGGTTACCTTTGGGAACGCCACCAGAGCCGGCGCCAGCTTCGAGGCATTAAGAAATAATCCAGATATTGAATATGTCGCTCCGAACGCAGCATTCCAGCTGCAATCGCTACCCAACGACTTGTCACCGGCGCTGTGGGGGCTACATAACACCGGACAGGATGACGGTACCTCAGGTGCAGACATCGATGCGGAGTTGGGCTGGTCCATTCGCTATTCCGCGGAAGATATTGTAGTCGCCGTAATTGATACTGGCATTGATTACACGCACCCCGATTTAGCCGCGAACATGTGGGTTAACGAGGGAGAAATCCCCAATAACGGTATCGACGATGACGGCAATGGCTTCGTTGATGATGTACACGGCTATGACTTTGCCAACAAAGACGCCGATCCCATGGATACCGACAGCCACGGTACCCACGTTGCAGGAATTATTGGTGCCGAGGGAAATAACGGCCTAGGTATTTCCGGTGTCACCTGGAAAACCAAACTGATGGCGATCAAGGTTTTCGCCGATAACTCCAAAGCCGCCTACACCGCCGATATCGTGAGTGGCATCCTCTATGCTGCCGATATGGGCGCGCGAATTTCCAACAATTCTTACGGTGCTGTATTCACCGACGCAGTCGCCGAGGAAATCTTCAATCGCCCCATCGCCGATGCAGTTCACTACGCGCGCGAAGCCGATATGCTATTCGTCGCCGCAGCGGGCAATAACGGATTTAGTGCGGATGAATCGCTAAAGGTCACCTCCCCTGCAACCATCGATTCTCCCAATGTGATTTCCGTAGCCGCCACTACTCGCGCAGACCTGCGCGCAGATTTTTCCAATTTTGGCGAAACCGGCGCTGACATTGCGGCACCTGGGAAAGATATTCTTTCGACCGTGCCGGGATCAGAGTACGCAAGTTATAGCGGCACCTCCATGGCTGCCCCGTTCGTGAGCGGAGCCGCCGCGCTGGTTGCCGCACAATACCCAGAGCTTTCCGTGGAAGAGTTGCGCGCGGTACTGGTTGAAAGCGCAGAGCCAGTGGAAGCATTGGCCGGTATTACGCTCTCCGGAGGCAGACTCAACCTGCACAGTGCGCTTACCCACATTCCATCCGGGCACTGCCCGAGCCATACCGCAACCCCCATGAATCATCATCTCGCAGGGCGTGCGGTTTACTGTGCTGGGAGCTATATCAATTTCTGCGCGGCAGGCAGTAATGAGTACATAGGAACAAACTACGCCCTGGAGCCGGTGCTACTTTTTGAGTCTGACCCAGACTTTTTCAGCACCACTAATCTCTGTGCACCGAGCAACACACCGCCGCTGCTAGCAGGAGAATCACAACAACAAATCTATTTGCGCGAAGGTGAGACGGCACCAGAACCTAACCTTGTCGCTACCGACCTGCAAGACGGGGACATCTCCACCGGAATTTCCGATAGCGGCGCACCGCAAACCGGACTCGCTGGGTACTATTTGCGTCGGTTTAGCGTCGCCGACAGCAGTAACCTGACCGCAGTGCCCTGGATACAAAAAATCAATGTACTCGCAAACGACGCCCCGCCCCGGCTGGCGCTACTGGGACCAGTCTGCGATTTCTGGTGGTGCGATGTAGCGCTGCATAGCGTTGGCGAACCCTGGCAAGACCCGGGATACGTAGGCTGGGACCTGCTCGATGGCGACCTGACCGATTCAGTTACCTACACACCGGTCGATACCAGTACCCTCGGGGTGCGCGCAATTCGCTACACGGTCTCTGACAGTGCCGGGAATGAAACCGAGAGTGGAGCATTTCGCCTCGTTGGGATTGCGGATCCTGAATTACCACTGATCGAGTTTGAGAACCGGCCAAATGGCAAGTCTTTGCACAACTCGACACCCGCGGAACGTAGTACGGTGCGCACTTACCGCCGGGACAATTGGGAGTTTGATCCAAGCGCTTACGCACTGGATATGAAAGATGGCTTCCAATACCTATCGCTGGAAGCGTTCAACCATAATGTCGATGCATCCCATGATGGCCAGTATCGCGTGACAGCAATCTTTACTGATAGCGATGGTAATACTGCGGTTGCCGAGCAACAGGTCGAGATCGTCACCGATACCCAGCCTCCTGTCTTGACCCTGAACGGCGCAGATACTATTGAAATCGAAATTGGCGATGATTTTATCGATCCCGGTTACCGTGTCGAAGATGATCTGGATAGCTACCCGCGTGTAACACCGGGACCAGACCCAGATACCTACACGGAAGGCGCCTACACCAAGACCTATCAAGCAACCGATGGCAGCGACAATCTCAGTCAGGTTGTACAGCGAACCATTCACGTAGTGCGAAGCCACTGGGATCACCCGCCCAAACGCGCCGGTTTTGGCTGGAGCCGTGTTGCCCCCGATACCGCACATATCAATGCAAGCTTTATCGATGTCGATGACGATATTCAAACGCTAGAGCTGCACTACAGTGACGGCAATCATGGAGGTACCGGACAACTCGCGCCAGCCAGTGGCATTAGCTTCGATGCACCAGCGCATACCTTCAGCGCGAGTTTCACACTTATCGGCCCGCCAGGTGACTATACGTTTTTTGTTTTAGCGCGCGACGCCAAAGGAAATGAGAGCCAAACGCGAGCATTTACCGCAACCCTGCTGCCGGTTCCCGAACCACCCGTGATCGAATCGATAGCACTCACTGTACAGGGCTACGATATTCGAGTTTCCGGAACGGTCAGTGATTTGGATGGGGATGCGGAAGAATTGCGTGTGTCTTCTGAGCTTAGCTTCACTTGCTCAGGTGTTGCAGAGTTTGAATGTACCGCAACAGCCCCTGCTGCAGGCGACTATTCCATTTTGATTCAGGCTGTCGATACGGCGGGCAATGCCAGTGCACTGGAAACACTGCAGGCCCGGGTTTCAACCGCGTGTGAAACTGCAGCGAATACCACACATATCAGTGCTGGCCGGGCAGTAGAATGTGGCACCCTGTTCACATCCAGCGCTTGTGCGGTTGGCTCTGGCGATGCACTGGGCTCCAGCTCATTATGGTTCCCGGCAACATCCACATTACTGGAATCAGGACCCGGCTACTGGGAAAAGGTTAGCATCTGCCCCTAGGCGAAATAGACGCTATTCAGCATGTAGCATTGAGCGGACGGCTCTCCCCTGAGCCGTCCCTGTTCAGTATGTTCTGGGTTAAACACCCACAATACGCGCGCGGAAGTTGCGACCTTTCAGTTTGCCATTGGCGAGCTTTTTTAGGGCCTTTTTGGCCACCGGGCGCTCCACTGCTACGAAGGTGGAGAAATCGAACAGCTGAATTTTGCCGATCTGCTTGCCATCAATGCCACCTTCACCGGTCAGTGCGCCAACCACATCGCCAGCGCGGACCTTCTGCTTTTTGCCGCCGTCGATCTGCAGCGTTGTCATGACTGGGCGAACAGGGGCAAAGCCTTGTGGGGTATCAGGCACGTCCAGCAAAGGGATTTCCTGACCCATCAATTCTTCCAAACGCTCGAGTTTGTAGACTTCCTTCTTGCTGACCAGAGAGATTGCCACGCCCTTCTGCCCTGCCCGTCCGGTACGGCCAACCCGGTGCACATGCACTTCTGGGTCTCGCGACAGGTGGTAGTTCACCACGATGGGTAGCTCTTCGATATCCAGCCCGCGTGCGGCAACATCGGTGGCTACAAGAATCGACGCGCTGCCATTGGCAAACAGGGTCAAAGTGCGGTCGCGTTCCTTCTGCTCCATATCGCCGTGCAGCGCGAGCGCGGCGAAACCTGCGCGCTTGAGCGCGTTGGCGGCCTCATCGGTTTCCTTTTTGGTGTTACAGAATACAAGCGCCGATGACGCATCGTGATTGGCAAGCAATTGATACAGAGCCGCCGGGCGCGCCTCATTGTTTTGCACCTTGTAGTACTTCTGCTCGATGGTACTTTTGGTGTGACCCGCAGCCACTTCCACTTTTACCGGATTGCTGAGCACGCGGCTGGCGAGCGCATCGATGGTTTTTGGATAGGTCGCAGAAAACAGCAAGGTCTGCCGACTTTTCGGCAAGGTAGCAAGGATCTCGTCCAGCACCGCCTGGAAACCCATGTCGAGCATACGATCGGCTTCATCCAGCACCAGAGTCTCCACACTACCCAGATCGAGATTGCCCTTGCGCAGGTGATCCTCAATGCGGCCAGGCGTACCTACCACGATATGGGCACCGTGCTTGAGAGAGCCGATTTGCGGACCAAACGGCATACCGCCACACAGAGTGAGGATCTTGATGTTGTGAATCGCGCGCGCCAGTTTGCGCAGCTCCCGGGCTACCTGATCGGCCAGCTCGCGAGTCGGGCACAATACCAGCGCCTGCACGCGAAATTGCTCGGCGCGCAGTTTCTGCAACAGGCCGAGACCAAATGCCACCGTCTTACCGGAACCGGTCTTGGCCTGGCCGATCACATCCTTGCCCGCAACCATCGCCGGCAATGCCGCCGCCTGGATCTCGGTCAATTGGGCGTAGCCCAGATCCTTGAGGTTCTTTAGCAAAGCTGGTTTCAGCGGCAATGACTGAAAATCTTTAGGGTTGGCGTTATCAGAAGTTGAGGAAGTCACGGTATAGGCTCGAATATGGGGTTCGGGTCGGCTCAAGTGAGCTCGATTTGGAGGAAGGCGGCGTATTGTAGGTAAGCCGGCCTGACTTTCCTACTGCAAGTGACCTTAAGTGGCGTTAATCGCCGTACCCGGTCATTTCCAGATACCCAGCGCCGCTATGACTGCCCTTGACCGTGACCGGCCCCTCCCAATAGCGCATAGCTCCCGTATTCCAGTATTCACCAGGCCAGGAATGAACGTCGAGTTCGAGATTTGCCGAGGGCACGGTAAGCCGCCACACCACCGGCACCCGGCCATAGCGGGTATTCCGATAATCCATGGCGCTGAGGGTGAAATCTCCCGGTTTCAACGGCGTCGTCGTCCCATCTGCGGCCACCAGTGTGGCGGAATAGAAATCTTCTGCGCCACGCACGCGGAACACCATCAGGTGGCGCTTGTCATCCAGATGCAGGGCCATCCAGTCCCAGCCGGTCTGGTCTTCTTTCAGGTACTGGCTGCTCCACTCGCGGTCGAACCAACCCTGCCCTTTTACCGTAAAGGTTTCGGTCTCTTCGTTATCGAGGAATGCTACTTCGCCTTCAATCGCCAGATCCGGGTAGCTGAAATACATCGAGCCACCGCCCCCGGCGGATTTTGCGCTAAAGCCCTGTTCACCGTGGAAGATTGGCGGTAATCGCGGCTGTATACGAAGGCGGAAGCGAAACTCCCGCTCAACCACCTCAAGTGTCCAAACGCCATCCTGATCAGATGCCAGCTGCCAGTGATCAATCCATGCGTGAAACGGCTCGGCAGTTACATCGGCTTGTCCATTGCCACCGCGCGCAGCTCGATCCGCGAACCAATGCTGGTTGGGACGACTCACCGCCGTATGCGCGAACCACACTTCGTTGCGCCGCCAATCGAGTTTGCGCTCCTGCTCACCACTGGAATACGGGCCCGGCTTGATGCCGTTGCGAAACAGGGTCCACTGCACCCCGAATTGCTCACCGTCCGCATCCTCCAGATTCGCAGTGAGGTACCACCACTCCAGGCGGAATTCCGGGTGCGCACCCATATCTTGTGGGAGCACAACCGGCATTCCTGGGTGCGCCTGCTTGAAACCCTGCGGAGGATCGGTGAGTGCGCTCATGGTGGAGGAAGTCGATGGCTCTTCGCTACAGGCAGCCAGCAACAAGACCAGCGCAGTGAGCCAGGTAGAAACAACTGCGCGGCTATTCATTCTTGAGGGTCTCCAACCGTACCGGATTACCGGCCAGTAAACCGACTGCTGCTCCAATCAGCAGGCATACGCCCCAAACCTGTAGCCAAAACATCGGATAGAAATGCAGCGGCAGCGCCCAGCCAAAAGCTGCCGGGTTGACCCGCGCCACCAGCACCCAGCTCAGGAACAAACCAAGCGGTACCGCCAATATCGCGAGTAGCCCCGTCACCAGAATACTGTGGGCTATCAAGCGACGGCGCAGACTTGCGCGTGGTACGCCACTGACATAAAGCAAGGTATAACTGGATTGGCGCAAGCGGAATATGACCAGTCCCATTAACGCGAGTGCGGTGCCCGCTAACACGAGAGTTAACCCATTCAATAATCGGGTTAACTGGAAAGTACGCGAGAAGGCAGCATTGGCTGCTCGTTTGAGTTCCTGTTGGTCACGCAAATCGCTCTCCTGAAGCCAGGGGTATGCATCCAACCAATCCCGCCAAACCTCATCAGCGGGATCGGTTAACCCCAACACGAAACGGGTATAACGCTCGGGCAGCGCATCGTGCACTTGCGCAAGCGGCAACATCAGTTCGCCCTGTGGGCGTCCGTAGTCTGCGTAAATACCGACAACGGTTCGAGTATCAGAGGTGTCGCCAAGCTTGAACTGAAGCTGATCCCCCAACCCTAGTGATTCCCGCCTTGCGAGCTGTTCATTAATCAAAACGCCACCGCTATGCACGCGCTGCCATAGATTTGGTTCAGCACTGAGAAATGGCCAGTCCTGCAACAGTGGTGACTTTGGATCGATAGCGAAGACATCGATCTGCTTCTGAGAATGGGACGACTCCAGCACCGCGCGCCCACGCACCATTGGCAACACCGCAGAAACACCGGGTAACTTTTGCAGGCGCTGCTGCCACTCGTTTGTATCCACCTGCTGCCCGGGGTCGAGGTAGAGGTCGCCCTGCAGCCGCTGGTCCAGCCAGCGATCAAACGTGGATTCGAAACCAGAAACCATCGCTTGCACACCAATTGCAGTCGCAATGGCAAAGGCAAGTGCGGTAAGCGGCAAACTCAGTAACCGGCACAAGGCGCGCATTTCTGAGAAGGACCACTCCAGCAACGGCCGCTGGGTAACGCGCTCGGCAAATGCCAGCAGGCCGTTCAGCATCTCCGGCAGCAACATACCGCAGCCGATAAGGCACCCCAGAGTCGCCGCAAATATCAGCCAAAGGGTAAAGGTGGACAGCAAGGTAACTAAAGAGACCACGACCAACAGGAGTGCGATCAATACGCGCCAGTTGCGTTCTCTGCCCCCACCCTCACCCTGTTCGGACGTCGCTCGAAACGGATTTTTATGGGTACCTTGGCGGCCTGAGGCAGAAAGCAAATCAAAACAGGCCCAGCCCACAACAAAAGCCAGAATCAGCACCATGCCCAACCAGGACATAAGCGTAAGGCGGCTTTGCGCGAGTGCCTGCACGCTGAAAAGACCACTGAGAGTCCCGGAAAAGCCATCGGCGAGTCCGGACGCCAGGCGCTCCCCTAGCCATACGCCGATGGTCCCCCCGACGAGCGCGACTAACAACACCTCGACGATCAGCGCAATACGCAATTTATTTTGCGGGATACCACAGCGCACCAGAATATCCAGGCTGCGACGCCGCTGTTCGAGGGCGAAGCGATACACACTGCGCACCAGTAGCGCCGCGACCAATAGTGTCAAAACGCCAAGCGCATTCAGGCTAAGCAGAAATGCGTCGACCAGCGGTGCCGGTTCAACGCCATAGTCTTCCACCTCGGTGCGGTACCCAGACGGCAGCTGTTTGACGCCCAGCTCTGAGGCGGGCAGCAATATAGCAAGGGTATTTCGATTAGCCGATGCAAATTCCTGCGCGACGGAGATATCTGCAAACAGCTGATTCCGGGGTACACCTTCCAGCGCTTCGAACTCAACCCCTCCTGATCCAGGAAGCGCCAATGCCTTCCATTTTCCGAAATCTTCCGCGGCGCCAAGTAATAGCGGCTTGTCCCAGGAGGTAATGAGTTTTTCGACTACCGCCACATCAGCGCTAGATTCAGAGTCGCCCCCCTCATCGGTATCACTGAACTGCCGCAGGCAACCGGCAGTAAACGGATCGATGCCAATTACATCGGGGGCTGCGCGGTCTGCAAACTGCACACGTAATTGTGGTGCCACGCATAGTCCGGCGCGACGCAGAGCGGCGAAATCTTCCACCGTTAGCTCGCGCCCATCGTCACGCTCAACACGCAACAATGGTTCAAGTAATTCGCTGGACTTCTTTGCCGCACTTGCCGCGGAATCAGTCAGCGCCCGCACGCCACTCCATAAAGTTGCGGCGCACACCAGAATCAGCAACAGTCCGAGCAACTGTGCCGGATGGCGGCGGTAATGGCTTAGGAAGACAGTGCCGAGTCCCATGGACGCAGGGCTCCTTCGCGCAGCTCCAGTATCCGGTCGCAGCGTTCGGCTAATTCCGGGTTATGGGTGACGATCAACGCGCCCACATCGCGCTCGCGAATGGCATCAAAGAACAGGGGGGTAACCCGCTGGGTGGTAGCGTAATCGAGGCTGCCGGTGGGCTCATCGGCGAGGATCAGCTTCGGCTGCATGGCAAAAGCACAGGCCAGTGCCGCACGCTGGCGCTGGCCGCCGGAAAGTTGATCCGGGTAACGCCCCGCGGTAGCCGCAATATCTAGACGCTCCATCAACGCCGCGCCATCGTGCTCTGCCAGTCCAGCCAAACCGGCGCGAAAGGCAATATTGCGCGCAACCATAAGCGTGGGAATCAAGTTGCCGTCCTGAAACAGCGTGGCAATGTGCCGGCGGCGCAGTTGCGCCCAATCATTGTCGGTGAGTTGGGAAGACGCTCTGCCTAATATTTCCAACTCACCCTCATCCGGTGCCATCAGGCCGTTCAGCAGATTCAACAAAGTACTTTTGCCCGAGCCAGAAGGCCCGATCACTGCCACCGCTTCGCCCGCATACAATTCAAGCGATGCGCCACGCAATACACGAACAGGGGCATTTGCGCCACCGTAGGAGCGGCTGAGGTTGCGGGCTCGAATCAAGGGCTCTTTCATCGGTGGTTTGCTACCTGCCGGGATACCATGTCATTGAATGGTTGCAGAATACGCTCAAAATCTCCCTCCGGTTCAAGCTGCTGCATCGCCAATGCAATACTCTCGATCGTAGACAGGCTATTTTCCATAGATGATTTGCGCACCTGATAATTGGATGACATATCACCGGAAAAGCTCACCCGCGGCAACTGCTGCAGTAACGGCTGTAAGTGCAGCATCTTCTTCGACTTTCGCCAGGTTGCATCTACCACCACCAGTTGCTCGAGCTCCTCGCCCTGCGGACTGCCTGGCTCGATGGCTGCAACTGGAGGTAACCAACTAAGGGACGGATAAAGCAACGCCGAATGCGGTTTTAGCAGCTGTTTGAGCGATTCTTCAGAAAGGGTTTCCGCTACCACCAGCTCGCTGTTATCCAAACAGAGATGCGCCATACGCCCCGTGTTGAACGGGTGCTTCTGCTCTTGCGGGTGCTGAATAATGAGCACCTTGATACGGCTGGGAATACGCACCAGGGCACCGCAATAGCACATATTGCGTGGGCGCTGGCAGGTGGGGCAGATTTCGCGTGGCATAGAGTGGTGTAAACCCAGACAATTCAATTCATATATTGACTGACTAGTTGCATCCCGTGGGATGTCCCCAGCCCTTAAATTCTACCGCACCCACAAATTCCGCCGCAAAGCACTGCGCCTCCATTACCAATCTCAGCCGCGACGTAAGTACAAGCACCCTCGATCGCCCGGTTACTGGTACCTGTAGCACCCCGAGTCAAACTGTGACATGAAACAAATCAACAATCCTGACGATAGATATACTACGCGCCTTACCCCCTAAGCTGTCTTTCCTCAGAGGTACCTATGAAACTGCTCAGATTCGCCATTCCACTGCTCACCGCCGTCATCAGCATGCCCTCTTTTGCCAACCAGAATGGTGTCGGCCTGGGTCTCGCGTACGATCTTGGCGTCGGCGTCACCGCACAATTCCGTGGTACCTCAATCTTCGTCAATAGCGACGCGATCGCCGTCGATATGCGCCTGCAGAACTTCCGCAATGACCGCGGCACCGCCTACGTTTACATCGATGCGGGCGGCTTCTATGAGGATGGCGGCCGTGACAGTTACAATGACAAAGCCGGCGTGCGTCTGCCAATCGGCCTGTCCTTTGGAATTGCGCCGAGTGTGCAAGCCTATGTGCAGGCTGTGCCTAACTTCGCCTTCAGCGACAATGAAAACCAGGAAGGTTTTGGCGTAGATGGCGCACTGGGGCTGCGTTTACGCTTCTAAGTTAGCCAAACAACCAATGGCGCCATCGTTTTCCGTGATTTAGGGCGAACTAGATTTGAACTCAACAGGCAATGAATTAAGCGCACACTGGCTCACCGATGCCGAGATGCCGTTAGCCAACAAGTTCTATCGCGCACATAAATTTCGCGGCAAAGCGCGGCGCCACGATCCCTGCATGGTGGTGCGCGACGCGCAAAACCAGATTATTGCCTGTGGCTCCCTGCGCAAACTCACCGACAGCCAGCTGCTCGCCGGCGTGGCCGTCGCGGAAGAATCCCGTGGCAAAGGCGTCGCGCGCTTCCTGTTGCAACAGATGGCAGAAGCCTACGACGACAGCACCTTCACCTTCCCCTACCGGCATCTGGTGCCCTTTTACGAATCCCTCGGCTACACCGAAGTCGCTGAAAGTGGCTTGCCTTCCGCCATTGTCGACCGCTTCCATACCTACCAGAAACAAGGGCGTGACATATTGATCATGCGCTATCAAGCACCGCGCTAGCCCTGCCGCTTCCCCGTTCGCCTTGGCGCAATTTGAACTAGACTTCGACTGGCCCTGATATGGAGATATCACACTGGCAGAGGAGCGCTCGATGTCTATCAGCATTGCGAACCGGGCGCGAATACTGTTTGCCGTGGCCCTGGTACTCGTTGTGCTGGCCGCATGGCTGTATTCCCAGCTCGCATCAGGTCGCCAAACAACCTACGAGATCGTCACCCAAGACCCCGTCTCCGGGCTGATCGTCGGCGCGCCAGTGGAGTTTCATGGTGTCGACGTCGGGCACGTAACCAGCGTGGAGCTAACTGGCCCCACGTCTGTACGCATTCTGCTCGAAGTAAAAAATGATACACCCATCACCAAAGCCACCGTCGCCACCATCACCGCACGCGGACTGGCAACACGGGGTTTTACCGGTTACGTCTACATTTTGCTGAACAATTCGGGAAGCGATCAGGGCTCACTTATTCCCGCGCCCGGCGCCCGATACGCACGGATCCCCAGTACCCCATCGCGCTCGGTCAATCTGGACACGGCAATCAGCCAGGTAAATCAGAACGTACAGGCGTTAACCGAACTGGTGCGCACCCTACTCAATCAAGACACTATCACCGCCCTGCAACACACCGCTGAAAACCTGCAGCAGGTTACCCGCGTGCTCGCAACCAACCAGGAACAGCTCAGTGCAATCATAACCAATAGCGAGCAGGCCACCCGCAAGCTGGGGCCACTACTGGATTCAACTAGCGATACCCTAAACGCCCTGCAGCAGGTGAGCCAAATGTTGGCCAGTAACCAGCAACGACTGAATACCATCATCGCCAACACCGAGCAGGCGAGCGGCCAGCTAGGCCCACTGCTGGATTCCAGCACCAACTCTATCAATGCGTTGCAACAGCAGGTTCTGCCTCAGGCCTACCGCACCATGGCCACCCTCAACCAGCTGAGCAATTCGATAACGCGGCTTACCGACAAGATCAATCGCGACCCATCCGTGTTGATCCGCGGCAGTGCGGCGCCACCACTTGGACCGGGCGAGTCCGAATGAAACCAAGCAGCGGCCATCGCACATCACCGCCAAGGTTGAATCAAACCTGGGCTGCTCGCATCGTAATGGCAGTGTTTGGCGTCGCGCTACTTTCCGGGTGCTCGATATTTTCCCCTGTTGAAAACAATATGCGCGTGGCGGTAATCGACCAGATCCCAGTCGTAACACCAGAAAAAAGCCGAGGTGATACGACCCTGCTAGTGCTACCGCCTGCCATCAACCCGGTTTACGACACCATACGCATGGCCTATCAGGCGCAGTCCCATCAGATCGACTACTTCAGCAAACACGAATGGGGCGCAACGCCAGCGCAGATGCTGCAACCCCTGCTAGCGCACACGTTTGAGGGCACTCAGCAGTTCAGGGCCGTGGCCACACCGCCCTACTTCGGCCCCTACAGTTATGGGTTACGCACAGAGATTTTGGAGTTTGTACAGGACTTCACTTCCGCCCCGGCACGATTTCACCTGGCATTGCGGGTACAACTGGTGGATGGAAGGTCCAACCGGATTATCGCCAGCCAGTTGTTTACAGTACGGGAACCATTGGTAGAACAGACGCCCACCGCAGGCGTTGTCGCGGCGAACAAGGCCACGGCCAGTGCATTGGCGCAGACGGCGCATTTTGTTTTCGAGCAAATCGTTCAATCAGAACCTAACCAGGCCGACCGGGCAAGATCTTCTCCAGAGCATCATCCCGGCAAATAAAGTAGTGCCGCAAGGCAGCGGTAACATGCAGCACGATAAAGCCGATCAACACAAAGCCCAGCCATTTATGCAGCTCGACCAGCAGCTCGAACCGATATTCGTTATGTGCAATAAGATCCGGAAGGCGGAACCCAAAAGCGTATACCGGCACACTCATGGCGGAAGACATTAGCCAGCCACTAATCGGCAAGGCCAACATAAGCGCGTAAAAGCTCAAATGAACAAAGCGCGCAGCGACCTTCTGCCAGTCCGGCATTTTCTCTACCAGCTCCGGCAAAACGTTTCCGACACGCCAAGCCAGCCGCACTAATGTGAGCGCAAGCGCCAGAATGCCGTACTCCTTGTGCAGCAGAATCAACCTTATCTTCTGCTTATCGAACCCGACATCCGGCAGGCTGGCCATATACAGGCCCAGTCCAAGCAACCCAATCAATAACAGCGCCATCACCCAGTGCAGGACGACGGCGACGCTGCCATAACGTGAATCCGAATTTCGGAACATTGAACTCAGCTATATCGGTGGAGTTGACCTAATTCTAGATCTTGCCGAGTGAGATCACTGGTGCGCCAATGAATAATCAATTGCGGCACATACCGCTGCGGCCTGTGCTGCATTGCACTGCTCCGGCGTAGCGCGCGGGCTGTCGGGATAAACCTCGGTGGTGGTCTTGTAGCGTGCGTTGGTGACACTCGCGCAGAGCCCTAGCTTCTTTAGTGGATACTCAATTACTCCGCGGGCGACAACCGGTGAACCGATAATCTCACCATTGTCATCCGCCGGCGCAATATGGGTTACCGTCTCCACCCCCGCAATGACTGCCTGCTGGAATTCTGGTTGCGGGCTTTCGCTATCGTCAACGAGATAGAAGCCATCAGGAATACCGCCCGGGGTAAATGGCTTGCCATCTCGAGCGGCGAGCGCAGGACGGAATTCAGTTTCATCGGTATCAGTAGTTTCATGCAGGTCGATATGCATCACTACGCGATCGACGACGGGGGCGACCAGACGTATCAATGCGGCCGACTCCTCCGCAGGGCTATCATCGTAGAAAGAACGGTTTGGATCGATGGCATTTGGGTTCCAGCGGTGAATGCGCTCATAGGCCCAAGGGCTGACACAGGGCACGACGAGTATATTAGCTCGCCCAGCATACTCTTCGGCATGCTGATCCAAGAACCGCAACGCACCGTGTACACCGCTGGTTTCATAGCCATGCACTCCGCCTGTCACAAGGATTACCGGAAGATCCTCATTCCAGTCGAGGCTGCGGATTGCCAGCAGCGGAAAGCTTTCATCGCCATATTCCAAGCGACCATACTCTTCTATGCCGAAGCGCGAACGCAGCAGTTCAACCTTGCTCAACACCTCAGAATCGTAGCTGCGGTGACGGGTTTGGCGCGATAGCCATTCAGCTCGCTCTGTATCACTCCATGGCGTACTGGGAGTACCGATTGGATAGAATGCGGGGCTCGTGTTCATTCCACTTGTTCTCCAGTCTTTTCATGATTGTATGCCGATGTTTAGTCGGCCGCACCAAACAGCCCCATCTGACCATCCACCAAGCTATCAAAATCCAGATCAATGAACGGCAAAATTGCATCCGCCACCGGCTTTAGCTGGCGGTCGACATAGTGCTGGTAATCGATTGGGGACTGGAGGAAGTCCACTGGCTCGGGGCCGCTGAGCGTGATTGCGTAGCGAATCCAGCCTTTGTTTTGGTACTGCGGTGACAGCCCCTGCTGGCGGCGGCGCTCGTCGGCTAGTCTGGCGGCGCGTACGTGGGGTGGTACGTTTTTTACGTATTGTTCGAGCTTGCGTCTTAGGCGCTTGCGGTACACCAGTTGCTCGTCCATCTCACTTGCCCGGGTTTTCTCTACGGTTTCGCGGATATATGCGGATGGGTCTTCGCCGTGAAACACCATGGCGTAGAGTTTGGTCTGGAATTGCTTGGCAAGTTCGGTCCAATCACTGCGGACGGTTTCCAGCCCCTTGAATACCAACGTTTCTTTATCGCCGTTCATCACCAGGCCCGCGTAGCGTTTCTTGGAGCCAGCCTCAGAGCCGCGAATGGTGGGCATCAAGAAGCGTTGGTAGTGGGTTTCGAATTCCAGTTCCAGTTCGCACTCCAGCGCCAACTCTTCTTTGAGTTTGTTCCGCCAGCGTGTGTTCATCTCACCAGCGAGGTTCTTACCGATCGCATCCGCTTCCTTGGGACTGGGTTGGCCGCTCAGCCAAACAAACGTGGAATCGGTATCGCCATAAATAACCTGGTGGCCCAGCTCCTCAATCCAGCTGGCGGTCTGCTGCATGATCTCGTGACCGCGCAGGGTGATGGAGCTGGCGAGGCGCGTGTCGTAAAAACGGCAGCCACCGCTTCCTAGTACTCCGTAGAAGGAGTTCATGATGATCTTGATGGCTTGGGAACGGGCGGCATCCTTCTCCTGCTTGGCGATATCACGCTGGGCCCAGAGGTTGGTAATGATGTCGGGCAGGAAATGTTTGTCGCGGGAGAAACGCGCACCGCGGAAACCCGGGATGGTGTTTTCATCCGCCTGGCCCTCTTCTACTTCCCCTTTCTCTCCGTCGGCCAAGCCCTCAACCAAACCCATAGGATCGATTTTGAAGGTACGGATGATACTGGGATACAGGCTCTTGAAGTCCAGCACCAGCACGTTGTCGTAGAGGCCGGGCCGGGAATCCATCACATAACCGCCCGGACTCGCCAGACCACCATCGGCCGGCAGATTGGGCGCTACATAGTGGCTGCGGTGGAGTTTGGGCAGGTAAAGGTTGGTAAACGCCGCAACGGAACCACCGCTGCGGTCGAGCTCGAGGCCTGTTAGCTGGGCGCGCAGGCGCAGGTAATCCAGCAGACGGGTGTGCTCATAAATGTCCCAGACCAGGCGGCAGTCTTCCAGGTTGTAGGCGGCGAGCTTGGGCTTGTTATGGCGGAAGTCGTGTTCGATCACGCCCAGGCGGTTGTCCACGTCTTCGGTGTCCTTGCCGCGGCCCAGTAGCGTCTGCGCAACATACTCCAGACTAAAGCTTTCGAAGTTGTAGGTAGCGCTCTTCAGCCCATCGATGCCATCCAGCACTACCCTGCCCGGCAGTGTCACAAAGCCCTGATTGCCTTCGCGGCCATCCCGCCAGCGGGCCTCGGTACCACCGCGCCCCAGCTTCAGGCGCAGGCCATAGCGCCCAGCTCTTTTCAGCAACAGCCGAAAGTCGAAGTCCACCACGGCCCAGCCGATGATGATGTCCGGGTCCAGGGCGGAGATCCTGGCCTCCAGCACCTGCAGCAGCGCTCGTTCGTTTTCCACCCAGTGCATGTTGGTGTCGGCGTCCTCCGGCTCACCAACCATCAGCACTTCTTCCACCCCATGACCATAGAGACCGATGGAATACAGCTCGCCCTTGCCGGAACACTCCACGTCGAGGGAGACCACCTTGAAATCCGGCTGTACCTCGGCACCCTTGAGGCGGACCTGGCGATATTCGGTATAACCGCCTCTGGCCCGGGCTTCGCCTTCAAAGTAGAGGCCACCGCGGGCAAAGCGCTCCATCAGGTAGCGATCGTGCAGACGAAAATCCGCCTCGAAAACCTCGATGCCGCGATCTTTCAACAGAGTTTGCGCCCGACGATGAGCATCGATGGTAGGAAAATACAGCATCGCCGCCTCTTCGCGGCCGAAGGTCTGGAAGCCCAGCTGTTGCCATTCGTGGGGCACGGCGGCCAGTACTTGTTGTACCTGCACGCGGTCCGCCACCTTCACCATAAACACCGGGCGCTCGCCCTCAATTACCAGCTTGGCCGGGCCCTCGGGGGTAGCCAGCCAGTAGTGGATACAGGTGCTGCCGCGCTGATCGAAGCTGTGGCGAGTGAGGAGAAAACCTTGGGGCAAGAGACTGTTCTGGGTTGAGACGTGGGTGATTGGTTTAAGCAATTCTACTGTATGTATGCACAGATATCAGCAACCACCCGATGAGTGCCCTCACCTTTCCCAATAGCCGTATGACCGACGGCTTAACAATTGATGGGCGCTGTATTCGGTAATAAGATCGTCCTTTATTGGATCTCTGCAACTGTGTTCGAGCTATGGCCGTAAATGTCGTCCCTACTGTGATCTACTCAAGCATGCTGGGTGTGACTCTGTTTGCGTTGCTAGAGTGCCTGAGCAAGCCGAGGCAGCGACAAACGACCTACTTGATTGCACTGTTCTCTTTATTGCTCGTACATATCCTGGGCGAGCTGCATATCTATTCCGGCTTTTACCAATACGCACCTTCGCTGGCGGGATTGCAGTTTCCTATACGCATGTTGTTGGGGCCTGCGCTCTATTTCTACGCGTTTGCCACCATGTCACCGGATAAGGCACTGCCACGCAAAGCCTATGCTCTGGCGATGCTGGGCCCGCTACTGATTGTATTGATCATGCTGCCGTTTCTTTTCGGCAGCTCCCCCGCAGAAAAGCTGGCATTGGCAGACCCGTCGACGCGCGACCCCGCGCTTTGGAAAATTGCCGTTACGACCTGCGTGGTGTCCATGCTGGCATTCATTCTCTTCACCGGCGCCTATCTGGTGGCTACCTTGAGACTGCATACGCGACATCGACGCCAGCTGTTGGATCGATTTGCCTCTATCGAGGATCGCTCGATGGACTGGTTCCGGGTGGTATTACTGTTATGGGGCGCCGCATGGTTGCTTTTCGCAATTGAATACATCGTCGGCTTCCTCGGCTACCGCTGGTTTGGTTCCGGTATTGTACTGCCCACTATTGAAGCGGTGATATTGCTGGTATTTGCCCATCTGGCGATAAACCAGCCGGTATTGACCGATTCGGATAAAGGTAAAGAAACAGATAAAGAGAGCGCCGCACCGGCCAGACTACCGAGTCTCAAAGCCGAGCGTATGCAGCAAATTGCCCAAACACTGAATCAAGTAATGGCGAAAGATAAGTTATATATGGAATCCGACTTATCGTTAAAAAAGCTCTCTGAAACCATATCCGTCAGTGAAAACCATATATCCGAGACGCTATCGCAATTTCTGGATACCAACTTCTTTCAGTTTGTGAATGAATATCGAGTCGACGCGGCCAAGCAATTGGTTAAAGACTCTGATATGCAGGTCTCCGCGATCGCTTACGAGGTGGGTTTTAACTCCAAGTCCACCTTTAATGCGGCCTTCAAGAAGTCCGTCGGCGAGACCCCGACGGCCTACCGCAGGCAGCAAACCCACTAAACTGGCCGCAAACGGTTGTACTAATACGTCCGAACGGGCCCGTCCGGACGCAAATCGCCCTTCTCGCAGGTAATCTCTGCCTAGAAATTCATCAACAGGCATGGAATCTTATGTTGGGCAGATACCTCGACCGCTTACCCTTATCCGGTGCAACTGGCGCGCCGATGACAATTCAGCCACGCGGCTTGCTTAAAGGCGCATCAATATTCTGGTTTTGCTCACTATTGGTGGGCCAATGGATGTTCCTTTATTACATCATCGCGTTTTACGGGTTTTCCGTATTAACAGGGAACCTGGAAATCTGGAACCGATTTGAGCCCCTTGGCAGTACCCCGTACGTTGCCGGTGATTTCGGTGGCAATCTGGCATTTGCTGCGCACGCATTAGGCGCGGGTATCGTCGCATTTGGCGGTGCGCTGCAACTCATTCCGCAAGTGCGTAATCGATTTCCGCATTTCCATCGCATTAATGGTTATATCTACCTTACAACCGTATTGGGCCTCGCCTTATCCGGGTTTTATCTGGTACTCATAAGAGGCACCAGCCCGGATATGCTGTCAGCCATTGGCACTTCCATTAATGGGGTATTTATCCTGTATTTTGCTTATATGGCACTGCGATGCATTAAGAATCGGGATATCGGCAATCATCGGAAATGGGCACTGCGTCTATTCCTAGTTTCAAACGCCCAGTGGTTTCTGCGTGTGGGTGTATTTAGCTACCTGATTACCGGCACGCTGCTGGGCCTTGAGCCTGGATTTGGTGACCCATTCTTCCCAATGTGGACATTCGGTTGTTATCTGCTTCCGCTGCTGACGCTACAGCTGTATTTCTACGCTGCGGAGCGCGGCGGCCCGCAAATACAATATGTGACCAGTGGTGTACTGATCGCACTAACGGTCGCGCTGATCATAGGCGTTGTGGGATATACGCCCTTCTTGCAATCACTTATCGCGGGTGAGCCGCCTTCGCTTTGATCTCGAGGAACTGCACAGATTGCTGCAACCGCAGGTGCTGGTCGAAAGCACGCTAGCAACTAATAGCGACGATTCGTTACCAGGACTTAACCGCGTTTAAACACCTGCGCGAGCATCTCCTTATACGAGGTGGTTTTACGCAGGTTAGCAAGCTGTGGATCGACGCGTAGAAACACCAGCGAATGGGAATGCTGCTCGTAGGCCCGCTCTAGCCAGCGCACTGCGGCATCGCAGTTACCGACGGCGAGGTGGGCCTTGGCCACTTCATAGGCGGGGAGATAGCCATCGGATTCTTGCAAGCCTTCGAGCAGCGTATGCGCTTCCTCTTCCCTGCCGGCCAGGGCCAGTACCCGCGCCAGTGAGGCCACGCTGATCGTATTACCTGAGGATTTCTCGACGCTTCGCTCCAACGCGGAGATCGCCCCGTTGTAATCGCCCATTGCCTCGAGCGTCCAGCCGCGCCAGAGATCCACAAGCTGGAACCCGGGGTCGAGTTCCCGCGCAGTTTCCAGCTGTTGCAATGCCCCCTCGTAATCGCCGGCGTTGTAGAGAACCCAGCCCAGAGCCGCGTTGGCGATTAACGACAATGGATCGAGCTGGGTCGCGTGGCGCATCTCATGTTCCGCCTTGTCGAAACGCCCCGCCGCTACCAGAAGATTGGCGTACCACTGGTGGGCCTTTGAGTAGTCCGGGTTGATGGCGATCGCCTGTAAGAAGCGGGCCTCGGCCTCTTCGAAGTCCCAATCAAAATACAAGGCTGCATAACCCAGCGTCGCCTCTGCCGAGGCGTTGTTTGGATCGAGCTGCAGCGTACGGCGGGCAGCAACCTTGGCGCGGCCAAAGGCTTTCTCCGGCGGCATATAGTCGTAGAACCCGAGTACCGCATAGGCATCGGCGAGCCCGGCCCAGGCCGGCGCATAGTCCGGAGCCAAACTCGTGGCGGCCTCAAAGTATTCCAGTGCGCGGTGCAGGTCAGCCTCAGAGCGTTTGTGCCAATAGAAGCGCCCCTTCAAATAGTTGTCATAGGCAGCCGGATGGATTTCTGCGTGGCTGGTGCCGTTGTTTTCTGGCAACAGTTTGCCGGCCAATGAGGCCACCACGGTCAGTGCAACCTCTTCCTGCAAAGCAAACGTATCGGTGAAGTCCCGCTGGAAACTCTGCGCCCAAAGCTGGTAACCGCTACGGGTATCCACTAAGCGAACATGAATACGCAACTTGTCATCGCTGCGCTGTACACGCCCCTCCACCAACGCATCGGTATCGAGCAGTTCACCGATGGCGCGCGCATCCAGTGTCGAATCTTGCATGGAGAACGAGGAAGTGCGCGCTACCACGCGCAGATCGGGGAAGCTGGCAAGGCGGTTGATGAGTTCATCAGCCAGACCATCACTGAAATAATCCCGCTGGTTGTTTTCACCGGCATTCATAAAAGGCAGCACCGCTACCGAATGAAAACGCTGCGTACCGTGATCTTCTGAACCGGGAAGATCCAGTCCGGCGATGACCGCGAGCGCCAGGATGGCCATAAACACCACCGCGCCACCAGTGACGTGTTGTCGGTTCCAAAGTGAATTACTGGCCGGAGGTTCCGGCACAACGGTAATGCGGTCCAAATTAGCCCCACATACCTGGAGATCTAGGACTTTTTGCTCGGCGCTGCTTGCAGGCTCCACAACCGCCACCGGGGCAATAAACCGGTAACCCTTGCGCGGCTGGGTTTCGACAAAGCGCGGGTTGCGCGGGGAATCATTGAGGGCCTGGCGCAGTTTGCGCACCAGTGTGTTGAGATTGTCGTTGAGTAAACCACTCTGGTCGTCCGGCCAAAAATGACGGAACAGCTCGTCGCGGTCGATCAGTTCTCCGGGTCGGCTGGCCAGCAGCACAAGTAACTTGAGGGGAAGTTCCTGCACAAACACCGTTCGCCCACGTCGAGTCAACGTGAGGTTTTCGGTATTTAAGGTGAATTCTCCGAATTGCAGTATCGCCATGGGCCAGTCTCGTACGGGACCCCTGCCCCGCCGCTCAGTTCATTTATGTTGCTATGCAATTGATTTAAGGGCAGTTTCCAGTTCAGATTAAGGTTCAGGCGCAGTTCATTGAGGGCACTGCAGGTAGCTGCTTCCATGGTAATGACAGCCGTAAGCGGGGGGCTTGCGGCAGCAATTTACAAGGAGACGCTATGCGCCGGAACAAAACTATGACCGACCCAACATTTGCGGGCCGGTCTCCACTGGACGATACCGGAAACCAGTACATCATTGAGCGCACCGTTCCCGGTGCAGATCGCTTGACCGCTGCAGAACTTAAGGCGATCTCGCAGAAGTCGCGCATGATCCTCGAAGCGCTGGGTCCACAAATTCAGTGGCAACAAAGTTATGTTGCCGAAGGCAAATTCTATTGCGTCTATGAGGCACCCAACAAAGATATCATTGCCAAACACGCCGAGCTCGGCGGTTTCCCGGCAGACAGGATCGTACAAGTGTGCAGGATGATCGGACCACAGACCGCGGAAGATATATAAATCGATTACGCGAGCAAGCATCGTATCATCTTGCGACGCTTGCTGCGCGTATTTGTACCAATAAAGCGCGGGATGACCGCAGAAGTGTTACCGGTATTAAAGTAAAAAATATTGTGATTTAACGGCTGTCCGATTTAATTTGTTTTATCGGCATCGCTTTTTCTAAGCTCATCCACGACCTTGACGTCTACCCAAAAGATTCGGGTTATCGGCAATCACCGGAAACACGCTCACCTTACCTTGTTAATCCGCCCTCTCATCTCTGTGACTTCACAGAACCTAAAAGTCGGCACTCAGCAACAGCCCCAATTGTTACCCACCAAAGGCCGGCAATATCTTTTCAGCCGCCATCTGCAAAAATGATTCGCGGGTATGGCCCGTTACCACAATCACAAGCTCGAGTTGGTCAATCACCAGAATGGCAACACCGCCAGCACCCTGCGCCGAGGTCACCGAATAGGTTTTGTCGCCAACAGTCATATCAAGGGGCCACCAATAATTGGTATAGCCAGGGTTCGAGAGATTGGCGCCGCTGTAAAAATCCTGTGACTGTTGATCCGTTAGCGACAGGTTATGTTGCTTCAGGCGTTGCACGAACTCTTGCGACAACAGCTGCTCACCGTTGAACTGCCCATCATTCATCACGAGGATGCCCAGCTTTAGCATATCGCGCGATGTCAGGCTTGAACCGGTTTCACCCCTTGCCAGGCCGCTGGCGTCGTTGCGCCAACTGTAATTGGTGATGCCCAGCTTACCGAACACCTCTGTCCGAACAAACGATTCGGCGGAACCCGGCACCAGGCTCTCAATAACCTGCATGACCATAATCGGGTTAGCGCCCAAGTACTCAAACCTCCGACTATCGTCGGTAATAGGGGCAGTATCTTCCAAGAATGCCTGCACTAGCCCAACACCACTATATTTTTCCTGGTTGGCGTCGTACTTATCGTCATCTTCATCACTAATCTGTAAGCCCGAATTCATATCCAGGGCACTTTGCAGAGTTATCTTGTCGGCACCCTCACCCAGCTTGGAGCGGTCAATTTCCTTCAAAAAACTGACAATGGGTTTATCCAGATCGGCTTGCGTTAAATAACCCAGCTCCATCGCCCGACCTAACGCCAGTGTGGTATAGGCCTTGGTAACGGAAGATTGCGGGTGTGGTAAATCGATACGGCCACGAGCGTAGTAAGATTCAAACAACAGCTTGCCTTTGTGGGCAATCAATAGGCTATCCAGCTTGTCGTGCTGATTATCGGCGATTTCTTCTGTCAGGGCTAAAATCGCCTCCGTATGGCCTGCATCAACACCTAACTCACCTACCGCGATACCATCATTTTTTTCGGCGGGCTTTGCATCTAGCCAAGGTTTGGCTAGCAGCGGAATGTGCCAAAAATTCCGTTTAATGTCGGGCATGTTCCAATGCTTGATCTTGGCTTCAAGGGGTGTTGCTGTGGCCGACAAGTTATTGGCATCACGGTATCGTAGTTCTTCCACCACCTTGGTATCGACCCAATAAATATCACCATTTCCATCGCCACCGCTGCGATTAAAGAACAGATACTTACCGTCTGGCGTTACGATAGCACCCCCTTCGGCGGCTTCAGTATTGATCTTGTCGCCCATATTAATGCCCTCGCCCCAGGAGCCATCAGGCTGCCTAAAGCTGACATACAGGTCGTTATCACCATAACCACTGGTACGTTCACCATCCCAGATCATGTAGGACTCATCAGGAGCGATGAACGGGTGTGCATTCCATTTACCCGCATTGATCTCGACTCCGAAAGGCTGTGGCGCTTCACGCTTCCCGTCCACCACGCGCGAGTAACGAATAAGGCCAGTGCCATCGGGCGTGGCTTCATCCAGCACATAAGTGCCCTTGGCCGATGACATCAGCCGCATAATACGAATGTCTTCGTAAGGCGCGCCCAGGCTTTTAATTTCTGACCAACCATCGGCGGTGCGCGTTTTAAATTGCTTACCCAGATGCATGGTATTGCCATCGGGAGAAAAAATTGGCCGCCCTACCCTTGGCTCGGTTGATTGTTTTTGCCAATTACCGTTCTGATTTTTGTAGCTAATTAGCGACCATTTATTTTCATCTCTTGCTTTTCTCGTGAAATAAAATTCGCTCATATCTGGCGAGAAAAAGCCGCTATAGTCACGTTGCTGAGTAGAGACGATACTCGGCGCAAACACTTCGGGGGCTTTACCCGGAGTTTTTTGGCCCAGGTAAGGCCCAGTCAGCTTGGGTGTAGGGCGCACCTCATCGATTACTTCGCTACTAATCCAATAGAGGTTTGATACTCCACCTTCTTCGTCATAACGACTAAAGAACAGGTATTTACCATCTGGAGTAACGCTCGGCACGGTTTCGCTATAGGTCGAATTTACCTCACTGCCCAAGCTAACCGGCTTAGACCAACCGCCATCGGGCTGCTTAAAGTAAACGTAGATATCACTGTCTTTACGCTCGTCACCCGAGGCCTTGGCATCAACTAGCAAATAGTCTTGCTGTGGCGAGATAAACCCGTGGATACCAAACTCGATACCCGCCTTATCTACCTTGGGATATTCACCATCCACCAGCGGCGCATGGTAGACGCTGGATTCGATGATATTGGTGAAAAACAGGTCGCCGTTGCCTGCCAGCGTCGAATAGAACACTTCGCTGTCATTGATCGGAGATGCAAGCTTCTTGACAGCACCCCAGCCATCGGCAACACGCTCGGCCGTCCAGAATTTGGTATCGGTGAAATCTGCGTTATAGGCGGTAAAGAATAGCTGCTTACCGTCCGGGCTAAAAAACGGCTGCATTTCGCCCGCCTTCTGGCCTTTGGTAAACGCCTCTTGCTCGATGGGCTGCCAGGTGCCGTCGACCAACTTCGACGAATAAATCGCAGCTGGCTTGCCGTCCTTCTGCCCCGAGAAGTACATCTCGTCCAGATCTTTAGAAAAGGCGATTCCGTATTCGTAACGCCCAGTCACCGACACGGTATCTTTAGCAAACAGGCTGGCTTTCGCTCCCGGGATCTCTTGATCAAAATATGGGCTATCGGCTGCAGCCAACGGGGCTATAGACAGCACAGAAAGGGCAAGTACGGTAGGCTTCATCGCAATCGCTACTCTTACTATTATAGAAAACAGCCATAGTATCGACCGGAAGCATGGGTTACAGCATTGACTCGTTAGCTTGCCGTATTAATGGGGCGAATGGATGTCGTAGCTCATCAGCATACAAATGGAGCGACCTAAGAAGCGCTCATTCTATTCTAAATCCCTGCGGGATAATTTTTGAACAATATCATTCGCGATTAATTCAGCCTCTTTGACTTCATCATCGCTCATGAATTTAGCTACGTAGTCATGACCTTCCCCAGAAACTTTATACCATGCATATGCCCGCACATAATCTTTAGGCACACCTCTTCCATAGTAATAGTGACCAGCGACGTGTCCTTGTGCAGTCAACAACCCTGACCAGGCCGCCTCAAGATACAGACTAAAAGATTTCTCATAGTCTCTTTCCATATCTCGACCCGTAGTGTAGGAAACGCCCAAATTCAATGCAGCATTCATATTTCCTTGTTCATAGGACTTATTCAGCCATCTCATGGATTCCGAAAGATCTTTTTCGATCGTCCCCCACGTAAACCTACGCATGGTACCCAATACTAGCTGCGCGCCAGCATGACCCGAATTTGCAGATGCTAGTAGTAATTGATAGGCCTCTGGATAATCTCGCTCTACTCCACGACCATTGAAAAGCATTTCCCCATAGTGATATTGTGCTTCGGCATCCCCTTTCCGAGCCAATTTCTTTATATCCCGCAAGGAATAACCAAGCGGAGGATGCTGACTACATAATGGTTCAATCTCGTTGACTTTCACATAATACATTTCTACAAATTCATTCTTTCTCCACTCCTGACCACCATGCATTTCACTGCCAGAAATTGAGGTTATATATTCCTCGACGACAGTCATTTTTCTTGACTGTTTTAAGGCATCGACAACAATCTTCGGCTGATTTTCGAGAAAGAAACTCACTTCTCGCTCACTCATATCCGCCAACTCTCGACGAATCTCTGAAAGAGATTTTGCACCACCTTGGTTAGTTTCAAAGTCAAAAACTGTTGTTACAATTTTTCTTCCATGTGTCTGCCAGCGCCCCTCCGAGTCAAGCTCAGGTTTTCTTTCATAGCCGCCTTCCGGACTACAACTAAAGACATACAGCTTGTAGCTACCATCCTCATTGAATTCAGCAATATTCGCTGCACCGGCGATTGGCCAGGAAATTGGAACCATCGCCCAAGTTCCAATCAACCTGCTCTCCAGCAAGTTCAACTCTTTGGAATATGAACTAAAACTAACAACGAAGGCGCATAAAAATAAGACATGTCTAGTCATAAGAGAGCTATCACTTCCCTACAAATTCTAAACTAACCTATGTTAGCGAATCACGAATACTTGGATAAAATACATTTTATAGGAAATAGAATATTACTGATATGACAACTTCTTCAACCCTAAAACTAGCTTTTATATGCTTACCAGAAGTCCAGACCAATACACCATCGATATAGACGAAAATTCGCCGCATTTATTGGGCTTCTACCTTTGGTAATCGCCTCTTGCTCGATGAGCTACCACACCTCGCCAACCAGCTCGGGCAAATAGTTCGCAGTAGGCTTCCGGTATTAATTGGGCGACTTGATAAACTGGATCAATCGATCTGGCGGCGCGGCTCATTCGACCGCCGGGTACGCGGATCACGCACAGTACGTGCCTGATCCCGCTTATCCGTTTTCTGCTTGGACTTCTTTTCCTTTTTCCTTTCCTTCTTCTTTGGCTGCTCGTTCTTTGGTTGCTGGCGCTCCTGGCGCGGGGCTGTCTTCGCGGCCGTATTGCGCCGATCATTTGGCGCATTGCGCTGGGGCTGGCGCTGGGGCTGGGGCTGGGCGCGCTGGCTTTGCGGATTGAGCCGGTCGCGGGCCGCGCGGCGATCGATTGTTGAACGATCTACCGCGGGAACAATGCGTGGGTCGCGAATGCCGGCCGGCTTGCCCGCAACGTTAACCACCCGCTCGTCCCGGCTGGACCCCCGATTTGGATTACGACCTGGGTTCCGGCGTTCATTGACGCGCTCAATACGGCGGTCGTTACGGCGATCCCCACCCCGGTTATCCGCCTGAAACGCCCGCTGCTTTGGCTTGGCTACGCCAGCAAACCCTTGGACGCCGTCTCTACCACGATTCTGGCGCTCCTCACGGCGATCCTTGCGCTCGTCGTGATGATCCCTGCGTTCCTCACGGCGATCCCTGAATTCCTCACGACGATCTTTGCGGTCCTCGCGACGGTCCCAGAGGTCCTCACGATGATCCTTGCGCTTCTCACGACGCTCATACCGGTATGGGTTGCTGTCATGCCGTTCCCGCCGCTTGTAACCATCGTCATAAGCATGCCGGCGCGGCGGCTTGTGGTAGTGCCCTCCGGCATAGCGATGGCCATGGCGGCGCAAGCGGGTACGCCAGCGATCATTGAAGTTGACCGAGACATACAGATTCGGGGCGGGAATCCAGGGGCCATGCCAGTGATTGGCGCTGATCCAATGGTCCTGATACCAACGGTAGTAGCGCCCCTGGCGATAGAACACGTCGCTGCGGTCGTAGAATACATATACGCCGAGGGCTTCGTCGTAGTAGCGATAGCCAGGGTCGGTGATCACTGAATAGGAGTAGACCGGCGGTGCCTTGCGAACATAGGTTTGCTCGACCATCACTGGCGGGGCTGATGGGTAGGTGACACAGCCCCCGAGCGTCAAAGTGATGGCTAGAGCGGCGAGTAATCGGTATGGGGCCTGGCGCATGGTGCGTATTCCTTGGATTCACACCTACTTTTTAACCCGCCGCAACTGAATCGTTGCTGAATTCACTCACAAAAAGGACAGAAAAAGCCAAACCCGGGCAATGAAACCACCCAAATGAGGTCGCTAGCTTGCAGAAAGCGCGATTTTTATACGCTCATCTTCATTGGTAATAAATGGCAGCATGCGACTGGCAGTCAGCCATGCAATACCAAAGGCAAACAATCCTGTTGCTTCGACATAGTAGGTCAAGCGGTGAGTGATACCGCTAAAGTCTACCCAGCCCAGAATATCGAGCAGCTGTACGGCCATAGCGCCAAGCATCACTACTCCGCAGGCCCGATAAATTAACCCCCTAACCTTCGCCTGATTAGAATCCTTGTCTTTGGTTCTCAGGTAAAACAGCCAACAAAAAATTGCGAGAATAATGAACATGGAAATTGCCGCGATGGTATGGACAACCCCAACCATCGTGGACTCTGCAGCTGCCCCCTCGACACCCCGGCCTGCAAAGCAATCGCACGGAAAAAATGCCACTGTTGCGACAGCAACCGCTGCGACTTTACTCAAGACCGCTTGAAACAAGGAGTAGCCATTATACGAAAAGAGAAAAGCCGATATGACACAGAGAGCCCCAACGAATACATTGCGGGCAGTATCGGTTAAATGGTATGACAGGCTTATCGAGCTAATACTGACCCCTGGCGTTAGCAGGTCCGTCAGGCTAGCCAATGACAAGGCAATAAATCCCACAATGAATTTAGCTGTGTGGTGATCAATTTCTGTGTCTAGCAGCTTCTTATCCATGAAACCAGCCTCATACATATAGTTAACGTTTAATCGAACTACAGGGACAACAGCAAATCGGCGTGCTTTCGATAGAACTCAGGCATACCCGCATATAGTATTTTCTGGACTGCAGCTTAGACAATAAGCGTAGGTCGTCATACCTTACTCCAAAAAACTACTTTGTCAGTTACTGCCCTCTGTATTGCCTATAGGGGAATTCCTATGGAGACGAGCGTGCCATTCTTGGCAGCGAACTCCAGATCTCTCTTTTGTTAGACATACACCAATAAACAGAAAATCTAGCACGTACTAATGAATCTAATAATATCGACGCGGAAAAAAATTATCGATTCGAATAATCTCGTGAATCAGTTCGCAAAATATTCACGTATAACTTTACCAATATTTTCCTGCAATGTATCTTTTTACAAGAGGTTGATAATAAAATTACCGCCTCAATTCCAATAGCTTTCAAAGTATCAAAAGGACTGAAACAAATGAAAATATTAAAAATTGCCGCAGTTAGTGGCTTTGTAGCAATTATACTTGGAGCTTCCTCCGCTGTTTATGCGGACAATTGTGGAACCCCTAAATTGACTTGCACGATATTTGGAATTGGGTGCCAATGTGAAACACCTTAGTTGAACACGGCCGCTACCGCTGGGTAGCGGCCTAACCGCACACTCTCCGACTTGGAGTATTTACGCCCCTTCTCCAGCAAAACAAATCGCAAAAATAAAATAGTCAGAAGTTATACACCCCACAGAGCTTCCGAATCTCGCCCCTCTTGATTGCAGCAAGGTACGTAAATTCGCTCTAGATCCTGTATCACATCCTCAACATCCGGATCAACTCGATAAGCTACCAGCATCCAAGCGTCGTCGGCCATAAACACTCAAACATGAATATCTAATTCCCTTTTATACTGTATTGACCAACCGGCATAGACAATCACGCCCTGGACCAAACAGATACAAAGCTGTCAATTGTTACCCCACTGTATGACATGCTGAGAATTTCATGCAGGACTGATGACAAGAATCTGACCATCGCATTTTTCATCCATCTTTTTTGGGCATAGAATGATTGAAGGAAAACTCAGCGAACACTAATGGATGTCATAATATTGTACTATCTCAATTTCTTAGAATCGCCAAAGCGGGCAAGGAAGCAGTGCCTACACTAAATATCCCGTCCTTCATTAGGTACCGATTCCATTTCACCAACCTTAACCTACATCAAGCCCAGAGATACTTGACGCACATAATCACCCCAAGACTTATAACATCTCACAGAAGCGTGACAAACTTTTGGGGCGCCAGGAGTTACCCCCAGCTTCTCCTTAAGCAAATACATTGTTTGAGAAATATTTTTCACACACTGATATTTTTGATGGTTTGGAATTACATTTGAATCTATAAAACCACGAAAAATATTTTTTGGACACCTATGTAGATTATCCTTCCAGAATCCAGCCTCTCTTTCATTTGATGGTTTAACATTTCCACTTTCAAAATCATAAGACCACTCATCAAAATCAGACTTCAACCTATTAAACAGCTCAGTTGAAATCACGAAGACATCTAAATCAGAGCCTTCACCAAAAGGTCTTCCGATTTTTCTAGGCGAAAGTGACTGGCCGAGACGCGCACTTCCGGTTAAGTTTACTTCTTTAGGGTCGACATCCAATTTAATAGCGACCCAATCTCTTACAGCTTCATATATACCTGGGCAATCTCTAAAAGCAAACGGAATCCCTTCCGACAACCATTGTCTAGCTATCGCGTTCCTGGCCGCTTCACCACCTTGCTTTGCCACACTCGAAACAAGTTCAGCAGCCGGATATGCACCCACCATATCTCGAAGTTCATTGGATATCTTAAATGGTTCCATATTGCCCCACGGAGTTTAATTTATTAAACCTGTTAATTATATGTATCGCTCTGATCTTAATTTTTTTATTTTTATGGTCATTGAAATACCTTGGCTCGGGGTACTTCAATCTAGCTACAAGAGAGGCTGCTTCAAAATCATTCAGTGCATCTTTATTCAAATTTAGATGCTTGCATGCTTTTGAAATACCATGCATATCCCACCCATAATAAGCAATTGACAAATATAGCTTCAATATTTCAGACCGCTCCAAATACAGCGTCAATCTAGTAGCCAAATATATTTCATTCAACTTTCTTTTGAGGCTTAATTCATAATTTCCAGTTACAACCCTAACTAACTGCATCGCAATGGTTGAACCACCTTCACGACGATTGTGGATTTTTGAGTTCCAAGCTGCTCTGAGCAATCCAATAGGATCAAAACCAAAATGCAACCAAAAACGATGATCCTCACCTGCAACCAGGTACGCGAGCAGGTTTTCAGGAAGCTTTCGATTCATCTCCTCTAATCTTATTTTATCAATGCTTTGAACGAGACGACTCCAATCATCTTCAGACTTCATTCGCTCTCTACGCCCGCTATATTTACCAACAAAAAAAGGCCAGCCCAAAATTTGGAAATCACGCTAACCTCGTCAAACCAACGACTAAAAGTTGCTCTACCCCCAGATACAGTTGGATTATTTACTGCACTGGAGCGTCACCTACTGTTTATACTGAACAGCAGTGACGCTCATCTGGACCGCCGTATTAATTACCCAATTGAGAAATTCGCCCTGGCAAGTAAATGACTAAGTGTTAGTGATGAGCAAGAATGCGCACATTCTATAATCGACTTCTAACATTACGGAGGCCGCAATTAGGCTTGTTACCGCCTAAAATCCATAACATATAGCCAATTATCACCTTATATAGACGTGACCGTTTCGCTGGCACCTCTCTGGCGTGAAGCACTTGCATCATGTTCAGTATGATCCGAAATATGCGCAGCCTCCATTTCAGCATACCAATCAGTCTTTTCTTCGGGATAAAATTGATCCAAAATTTCCTCATATAGCCCGTCAACTTCACTTATATAATCGCTATCTGGATTGTATAACTCTATAACTTCACGTCGCACAGCCCACTGACCCCCGGGATATCGGCGACCATCTACAATTAGCTTAGCTTTAAGATGGTCTCCTACAATTTTTTGGGCCCCGAGACGTACACTTTCATAATCAGTTATAAATTTTTCGGTTGTAACCTGCATAACCCCTAAGGTTTTAGCCAAGCCGAAGTAAAAAAGTATATTTTCTACCAACCTATACAATTTGGGTCGATTAAAAGCTTCAACAATTAAAATGGCATATATGAGGGCCTCTTGACGTTTGGTTTCAGCGATTTCTTCAATTATTTCCCCATAGGTCCGCCTGTAAATTTTGTAACGCTTTTGTAAATAATTCATTTTGCGCGCTTTGGTGCGTCCATCAGATAGTTTCACGCTATTAAATGTGTGGTAAGCATAAGCAACTATCGCCAGCCAAACTGCACTACCTAACTCCTTTGCAGTTGGAAACAAAAAATCTTTATGAATTATTAGTACGTCATATACATAATACGACATCGGCACAGATATTAGGACATAGGCACACTGTGTCACCCAATTTAGCAGCATCCCTCTACCTGTTAGCAGGTTAAATAGCAGACGAAAAACAAAGTAATAGATAACTACCAAATATATATCTTGAACGATCCAATCTTGCTCGATCTTATAGAAAACTGCCGAGACGACAGTTATATAAGCGACCGGCGAAAACGACCTATAGAGAAAATTAAAGGCTGGGGCCTCATCCGCTTTAGCTAAAACGGACATACGAACATAACCGGCATGGGCCGAATGGCTACCAATCCAATTCACGATAAGAAACAAAGCAATAGCCAAAGCTAAATGAATCAATACTAAACTCAATTCTGCATTCCTTACTCTCGGCCCATAAAATCGAACATACACATCGCCACTTCAATGATCGCGGCGAACAGCAATCTTGTCATAGCTTATAAGTTCGTCAAACACTAATGCGCGTAAGCTCATAATGTCCAACCGTCTTACGGCTTGTAAAATAGTTACCCTGAAGTTGCCCGTCATCCTGGAGACTTAGCTTCAGAATAGCCGTACCTTTGTAAGGCTCTTGTGCGCCGGCACTTCCCTTATTTTTTGGCGTTGTCAAAAAAACGTAATACAACTCCGCCCGCCCTGTTTCAGAATCTCTTTTTGGCTTGGCCAACAGTGTTTGAGAGTCTGAATCCTCAGCCTCAACGTCCATACCTAGCGTTAAAAAACTTTGCTTTATTACAGCCCTTGCATGAGAGACACCCCTCTTGCCTTCCCACTCCCAGTGTATGAGCATTTCCCATTTCCCATTTAGGTTTGGGAACAATAAATGATTGAGAATCGGATATTTATTCCAAAGCTTCTCCCAAGCCATATAGAAAATTATGAAAAGTAGGAGGTTTAGGAAAATCGAACCGCTGGTTGCAATTGTTATCGCGTTAAAGAAAGAGGTAGCTTCATCATAGATCACCCAAAGAATTAGGCAGCTGACCGCAGCGTATGCAACAGCAACAAACGATATGACTCTTCCTACCGGAAGAAGATTAATCATTGACACACCTCATAATGGACTTCTTGTCCATTTTTAAAGATAGACAACCCATGCCCACTGCTTACAATTCCAGTCATTGCAACACCTGTAATTGCCGAGCCATAAAGTGCTGCGACGAATCTCCCTCCTACAATTCGAGACTTATCAAAGAATGCGTCTCGTACAATTGGTGGAGAAAAATATTGGGCCGCATGAGTTAGCTTCCCCCCCGTACTCAAAATATGAAAGCCATCATGGTATATATTTTTTTCCCTAGAAATCCTTGCTAGTACATCCACAAGAGCACCAGTAGTATCCGGGGTTATCCCTCTAAGATTCACGATAGGCAAGTCAGCAGCAACATCACATACAACAACCCCTAAACCAGAAAAATCGCCACGAGATTTTAACCACACCTCATAGAGCAAATGTCTAAACTCATTTTTTGTCACAATCAATCCCGTCGTATACCTAGTGCCAGTATAATGGACACCTGAAGCGCTGCGGAAGCCATCCCAGCCCGCAAATAACAACATTTTCATGTTGCTAGAATTAGCGGGCAGCCGGTGCTCTTGTATAGAGTTCCGCCAACTGCTCTTCGGATGACGCCCTTAGTTCTAACCAATTAAAGTTGAATACTTGCATGCGAGATGGCAGGACATTTTCTGTCGCAATAAATCCCCAACCAGGCAAACCAGTGTGCTCACTAACTACCAGGCTAGTGAGAGGTGGATGATTATTTTCAGCGCAATATTAGTGGGTTGGGCGAAGAAAATCGCCAATACTCGGGCGCACTAGGTCAGCTGCGCTAGCAACCAAACCGCAGGTTAAGATCTGACAAACCCTAGCTGCTAATGTCAGAATACTCAATAGCTGCTGAGCCCGTTGCATTCTATTCACATATGATTATCATTTTCTAAGAACACTACGCCATGCAACTCTATTACTGCTTAACCCACGATCAAGTATTCTTCGAACGACGAAAAACCTATTTACTGGAAACTAGCAGTGGACTGGATTGCCATGCCAAAAATTACTCAACGCAGCATCTATATCTCTCTAGATATAGCTCGTCCTGATGATATTTAAATCCTCTTTTAAGTCAATAACCTAGCTCATCTACAAATGATTGAAGCTCAGATTACACACTTATTGACGGTTCGAATCTCCATTTCAGTTAAATATCAATCACATACAGCAGCATATAAAAAAGCGAGCCTCATTTGGGGCTCGCTTTTAAATTTTCGAAGCCAACTTAGACAGTTATCACTGCCATTAGTGGTTTCTACTGCAAACCTAACTAAAAAGAATCACCAGGCACCCGTACCCACCCTTCCATCAAAATCCGTGCACTACGACTCATAATGGCCTTGGTAGCCGTCCACTGCCCATCCACCTCTTCCGCTTCCGCACCAACTCGGAGCGTACCGGACGGATGGCCAAAGGTAACTGCATTGCGCTCCCCTCCCCCAGCGGCCAAATTAACTAGCGTACCGGGAATTGTGGCGGCAATACCGATGGCTACCGCCGCAGTACCCATCATGGCGTGGTGCAGTTTGCCCATGGATAGTGCACGCACCAGCAGATCGATATCGGCTGCGGCCACTTGCTTGCCGCTGGATGCGACGTAGTCATTGGGCGGGGCTACGAAAGCGATCTTGGGCGTATGTTGGCGGGCGGCGGCCTCTTCGAGGTTTTCGATCAGGCCCATGGCCTTTGCACCATAGGCGCGCAGGGTTTCGAAGCGAGCCAGGGCTTTTTCGTCACTGTTGATGGCTTCCTGCAATTCAGTGCCGGTGTAGCCGATATCGGCGGCGTTGACGAAGATGGTGGGAATGCCGGCGTTGATCATGGTGGCTTTGAGTTTGCCACCTGCAACAGCGTCTGTTGGCACTTCCAGGTCGTCTACCAGGTTGCCGGTGGGGAACATGGCCCCAGCGCCATCCGCCGGGTCCATAAATTCTATTTCGACTTCGGCCGCCGGGAAGGTGACCCCGTCCAGCTCAAAATCACCGGTTTCCTGCACTTCCCCATTGGTGATGGGTACGTGGGCGATGATGGTTTTTTTGATATTGGCCTGCCAGATGCGCACGGTGCAGATACCGTTTTGCGGGATACGCTCGGCATCGACAAAGCCGCTGTTGATGGCGAAGGCTCCGACGGCGGCGGTGAGGTTGCCGCAGTTGCCAGACCAGTCGACGAAGGGCTTATCGATGGAAACCTGCCCGAACAGGTAGTCCACATCGTGCTCCGGCTGGGTGCTGTTGGCCAGGATCACCGTTTTACTGGTGCTGGAGGTGGCACCGCCCATGCCGTCGGTGTGTTTGCCGTAGGGGTCCGGGCTGCCGATTACCCGCAGCAGCAGTTTGTCGCGCGCGGGGCCAGGGACCTGCGCCGCTTCGGGCAGGTCCTGCAGGCGGAAGAACACGCCCTTACTGGTGCCGCCACGCATATAGGTGGCGGGCACTTTTATTTGGGGAGCACTCTTTTTGGGCTCAGGGCTGTTCATTGCGCGGCGCCCTCAGCTTCGAGGAAGTCGTTGGCAAAGCGCTGCAGTACACCGCCGGCGTCGTAGATGGAAACTTCTTCGGCGGTATCCAGGCGGCATTTTACCGGCACCTCTACGGTTTCACCGTCTTTGCGGTGTACGCGCAGGGTCAGTGTGGCGCCCGGGGTGCGTTCGCCGGCTACGTCGAAGGTTTCGGTTCCGTCGATGCCTAGGGTTTCGCGGGTGGTGCCCGGCAGGAATTCCAGCGGTAAAACGCCCATACCGATGAGGTTGGTGCGGTGAATGCGCTCGAAGCCTTCCGCCACAATCGCTTCTACACCGGCGAGGCGCACGCCTTTTGCGGCCCAGTCGCGGGAGGAACCCTGGCCGTAGTCGGCGCCGGCAATAATGATCAGCGGCTGCTTGCGGTCCATGTAGGTTTCGATGGCTTCCCACATGCGGGTTTCTTTGCCTTCCGGCTCTACGCGGGCCAGTGAGCCCTGCTTCACTTCACCGTTTTCACTGCGCACCATTTCGTTCAACAGTTTCGGGTTGGCGAAGGTGGCGCGCTGGGCGGTGAGGTGATCACCGCGGTGCGTGGCGTAGGAGTTGAAGTCTTCTTCCGGCAGGCCCATTTTCGCCAGGTATTCACCCGCCGCACTGCTTGCAAGAATAGCGTTGGACGGCGACAGGTGGTCGGTGGTGATGTTGTCACCGAGTACCGCCAGTGGGCGCATGCCTTTGAGGGTACGTTCGCCGGCCATCGCTCCTTCCCCCTCTTCATTCCAATAGGGCGGGCGGCGGATGTAGGTGCTCATGGCGCGCCAGTTATACAGGGGGTCGCCCTTCTCTGCTTCCGCTTTATTTAAATCAAACATCGGGATGTAGACTTCGCGGAATTGCTCTGGCTTAACGCTCTGCTTCACGATCGCGTCGATCTCTTCATCGCTCGGCCAGATATCTTTCAGGGTGATGGCGTTGCCGTCTTTATCGTGGCCCAGTACATCCTTTTCGATATCGAAGCGGATGGTGCCGGCGATGGCATAGGCCACGACCAGCGGTGGTGAGGCCAGGAATGCCTGCTTGGCGTAGGGGTGGATGCGGCCATCGAAGTTGCGGTTGCCGGACAGTACGGCAGTGGCGTAGAGGTCGCGGTCGATGACTTCTTTCTGGATTTTCGGGTCCAGCGCGCCGCTCATGCCGTTACAAGTGGTACAGGCAAAGGCGACCACATCAAAGCCCTGTTGTTGCAGTTCTGGCAACAGGTCGGCTTCTTCCAGGTACATTTTTACGGTTTTGGAACCGGGCGCGAGGGAGGTTTTTACCCAGGGCTTGCGGGTAAGGCCGAGCTTGTTGGCGTTACGCGCGATCAGGCCTGCGGCAATCATGTTGCGCGGGTTGCTGGTGTTGGTACAGCTGGTGATGGCGGCGATGATGACGGCACCATCGGGCATTTCGCCTTCTTTCTCTTCCCATTCTTTGGCAATACCGCGATTACCCAGTTCAGATACCGGCAGTAGTGCGTGCGGATTGGAAGGGCCGGCCAAGTTGCGGCCTACGGAGGAAAGGTCGAACTGGAGTACGCGCTCGTATTCGGCCTCTTTCAGGGTATCTGCCCAGAGGCCGGTTTCTTTCGCGAACTTTTCTACCAGGGCTACCTGCTCGTCGTCGCGGCCGGTGAGCTTGAGGTAGTCGATGGTTTGTTCATCGATGGCGAACATGCCGGCGGTGGCACCGTATTCCGGCGTCATGTTGGCGATGGTGGCGCGGTCGCCGAGGCTCAGGCTGGAGGCGCCTTCGCCGTAGAATTCGAGATAGGCACCAACTACGCGCTCGCGGCGCAGGAATTCGGTCAGGGCCAGCACCATGTCGGTACCAGTAATGCCGGGCTGCAGTTTGCCGGTCAGCTCTACGCCAACGATGTCTGGCAGGCGCATGTAGGAGGCGCGGCCGAGCATGACGCTTTCGGCTTCGAGGCCACCCACGCCGACGGAGATTACGCCGAGGGCGTCGACCATTGGAGTGTGGCTGTCGGTACCGACACAGGTATCCGGGAAGGCGACGCCGTTACGCACCTGCACCACCGGAGACATTTTCTCCAGGTTGATCTGGTGCATGATGCCGTTGCCGGGCGGAATGACGTCGACGTTTTCGAACGCGGTTTTGGTCCAATTGATGAAGTGGAAACGGTCTTCGTTGCGGCGCTCTTCGACTTCGCGGTTTTTTTCAAACGCGTTCTTTTCAAAACCAGGGTGTTCGACGGCCAGGGAGTGGTCGACGATCAGCTGGGTGGGCACTACCGGGTTTACTTTGGCGGGGTCACCGCCCTTCTCTGCAATGGCGTCGCGCAGGCCGGCGAGGTCGACCAGTGCGGTTTGGCCGAGAATATCGTGGCAGACGACGCGCGCGGGGAACCAGGGGAAGTCGAGGTCACGCTTGCGTTCGATAATCTGCTTGAGGGCGGCGGTGAGGTTTTCAGGCTCACAGCGGCGAACGAGGTTTTCTGCCAGGATACGGGAGGTATACGGCAGTTTTGCGTAGCTGCCCGGCTGGATGTTTTCGACGGCCTCGCGGGTGTCGAAATAATCTAGGTCGGTGCCGGGGAGGTTTTTGCGGAATTCGGTATTCATCAGGGGTCACGCAGTGGAGTCGTTGGGTGGCGGTGCCGCTACCGGGTAGGGTTTTGCTGGACACGCCGTGAACCCATCCATGGGGGCTTGGCTGCGAGATCCCTCTCGCAGACAGTCCAGTAAAACCCTACCCGGCACCGACACCTTCGCGTCGGGCCGTATCGTTCTGTTAGCGCTCAGAAATGGGGGTTACTTTGCGCAGCTCTGGGCCGGTGTACTCGGCGCTTGGGCGGATGATGCGGTTGTCGGCGCGCTGTTCAAATACGTGCGCGGCCCAGCCGGTTACGCGGGACATTACGAAAATCGGGGTAAACAGCTTGGTGGGAATACCCATGAAGTGATACGCGGATGCGTGGAAGAAGTCAGCGTTACAGAACAGCTTCTTCTCGCGCCACATGACTTCTTCGCAGCGTACGGATACCGGGTACAGTACGTCGTCGCCCACGTCGGCGGCGAGTTTTTCAGACCACAGCTTGATGATGCCGTTGCGCGGGTCGGATTCGGTGTATACCGCGTGGCCGAAGCCCATGATCTTTTCTTTGCGCTCGAGCATGCCCAGCAGTTCTTTTTCTGCTTCGTCGGCAGAAGAGAAACGCTCGATCAGTTCCATGGCCGCTTCGTTCGCACCGCCGTGCAGCGGGCCACGCAGGGAGCCGATGGCGCCGGTGATGCAGCTGAACAGGTCGGACAAGGTAGAAGCACACACGCGTGCGGTGAAGGTGGACGCGTTGAATTCGTGCTCTGCGTACAGGATCAGGGATACGTTCATCACCTGTGCGTGCAGGTCGTTGGGCTTTTCGCCGCGCAGCATGTGCAGGAAGTGGCCGCCGATGGAGTCGTCGTCGGTTTCGGTTTCGATGCGCACACCGTCGTGGCTGAAGCGGTACCAGTAACAAATAATGGACGGGAACGCGGCCAACAGGCGGTTGGCGCGGTCTTGTTGCTGGTCGAAGGACTCTTCGCCTTCGAGGTTACCCAGCATGGAGCAACCGGTACGCATGACGTCCATCGGGTGGGCGTCTGCCGGAATGCGCTCGAGTACTTCGCGCAGTGCCTGTGGCAGGCCGCGCATGGTTTTGAGTACGCCTTTGTAGTCTGCCAGCTGTGCGGTGGTGGGCAGTTCGCCATTAAAAATCAGATAGGCGACTTCTTCGAACTCGCAGTTTTCTGCCAGGTCTTTTACATCGTAGCCACAGTATGTGAGGCCAGAACCGGATACACCAACGGTGGAAAGTGCAGTTTTACCGGCTACCTGACCACGCAGGCCTGCTCCGCCAACTTTTTTCTCTGCCATCTCTATTTCCCCTAGTTTTCCTGATTATTCGGTTAGATGAAATTTGGTTTACGTCGTTGTTACTGCTTGCGTGCTTACTTCTTGAAAAGCGCGTCGAGCTTGTCTTCAAACTCGTGGTAATTCAGGTAGTCGTACAGTTCTGCGCGGGTCTGCATGGTGTCGACCACGGCCTGCTGGTCGCCATTTGCCAGAATGCTGCTGTAAACATTCTCTGCCGCCTTGTTCATGGCGCGGAACGCAGACAGCGGGTACAGCACCATGTCGGCACCGGACTCACCCAGTTCCTGCTTGTTATATAGCTTGGTTTTACCGAACTCGGTGATGTTGGCGAGAATCGGTACGTTCAACGCGTCTTTGAATGCGCGGTAGTGTTCCAGCTCGGTTACGGCTTCGGCAAAGATACCGTCGGCACCGGCTTCGATGCACGCCTGGGCGCGGTCGATGGCGGCTTCCAGGCCTTCCTGGGCAAAGGAGTCGGTACGGGCCATGATGAAGAAGTCGTCGTCGGTGCGCGCGTCTACGGCGGCTTTGATACGGTCGACCATTTCCTCTTTGGAGACGATCTCTTTGTTCGGGCGGTGGCCGCAGCGCTTCTGCGCGACCTGATCTTCGATATGTACCGCGGCGGCGCCGGCACGGATCATTTCTTTCACGGTGCGGGCAATATTGAACGCGCCCCCCCAGCCGGTATCGATGTCCACCAGCAGCGGCAGGCTCGAAGCGGCGGTAATGCGGCGTACGTCTTCCAACACGTTTTCGAGGCTGGTCATACCCAGATCGGGCAGGCCGTAGGAGGCATTTGCTACACCGGCGCCGGACAGGTAAATAGCCTGGTGCCCAATGCGCTCGGCCATGATGGCGGTGTAGGCATTGATGGTGCCGACAACCTGCAGTGGCTGGTTGTCTTTCAGGGCCTGACGGAAACGTGCGCCGGCGGATTCAGGTCTGCTCATTATGTTGCCCCTATTCTCTTTTCTCTCAAGATTCGGTGTTGGTTACTAGCTAGCTAGGTGTTAGCTAGTTGCTAGATAGTTTCTTTGCGATATTGCTGCGGGATGCGCGGATGTGCCGGCGCATCAGGATTTCTGCCAGTTCGCCGTCGCCGGCCTCAATGGCTTCAATAATGTGGCTGTGCTCGCGGAAGGCGCGGTGCGCGCGTGGGCTGGCCATGCCCAGCTGGTAGCGGTACATGCGCACGCGGTAATAGAGTTTGTTGCACAGGGTGTCGATCAGGAGTTCGTTGTTGGAGGCCTGCACGATGCGGAAGTGGAAGTCGAAGTCCCCTTCCGGCTGGTAGTAGGCGGTGCCCGCCTGCAGCTCTTCCTGCTGTTCGTGGCGCTCCAGCATCTGGCGGAGTTCGGCGAGGTCGGCGTCTGAACGGTTTTCTGCGGCCAGGCGGCAGGCCATACCTTCCAGCGCTTCGCGCACGTCGTAGAGTTCCAGCAGGCCGCGGCCGCTTAACTCCACCACACGGGCGCCGACATTTACCTTGCGCTCGATGAGCCCAAGGGAATCCAGCCGCATGAGTGCTTCGCGCAGGCTACCACGGCTGGCATCAAAGCGGCGGGCCAGTTCCGGCTCGCTGATTTTACTGCCAGCGGCCATGCGGCCTTCGACGATGTCTTTGCGCAGGGAGAGAAACAGGCGGTCCGCCAGGCTCTGCGTACCCTGCAGCGCTTTTTCGTCCGCTTTTGTCACCTGTTGCGTACTGGCCATTTTCTAACCCAATCTTCCCATCTGATGTGTGCTTTCAATACTTGAAGCCAACTCAAAATCAGGATTGTCGACACTTTTTAGTGTGAAGAAGGATATTTGGCCAGTTTTTTGCCGTCAAGGGTAAATTTTGTCAACACATACCAAGGAATGACTGACTATGCAGTCGACAGCAGTCAAAATTCTCTCTTCTGGTGGAATAAGGACGCCATCCGGTCCGACAGGGCCTAATGTTGCTTACTTAGGTATGAGCATGGCCGGAATAGTAGTCTTGAAATAACGATATGGGCATAATAGCGCCGCGCCGACTTGGTACAGGTTCAAAGAAATCCTGGCAGGCCAATCTATTCTTAGAGTGTCGGCAATAAAGAGTATTGATGTACGCCCCGTTTGCAGGTTGCCAAGCCGGCAATCTACACCGAATTCGAGAGCTTCGAGCAGAACAACATATATGCCTAAAAGTGTTATCAGGCGCTGGCTGCCAACTCCCGAACAGGTCCGATCCAACAACGGCCTGAAGTTTCTCGGTACTCTGCTGCACGACCCCAACCTTTTCCACCTGAACCGCCACTCGGTTTCCGTGGCTTTTGCGGTGGGTGTTTTTACCGCCTTTCTGCCGCTGCCCGGGCAGATGATTATCGCGGCGCTGCTGGCGCTGTGGTTTCGCTGCAACCTCCCTCTTTCTGTGGCCCTGGTGTGGATTAGCAACCCGGTCACCATGCCGGCGATTTTCTACAGCACCTACAAGCTGGGCGCCTGGATACTCGGCACACCGCCGGTGCAGTTCGAGATCGAACTCTCCTGGGAGTGGCTCACACAAGAAGTGGGGAGAATCTGGCTGCCGCTATTCTTCGGCTCACTGATTAGCGGTATCTTCTTTGCCACCATTGCCTACTTTGTTATGCAGGCCATCTGGCGCTGGCAAGTGGTCAAGCGCTGGAAGAGTCGTCTGGAACAACGCAAAGCACAGCTTGATCAACTCAATTAATTGATCACCCCACCCCCTCGCTGATATTGAAACGTCCTCAATTGGTATTTTTGTACCAAGTTGTAACTGTGCTTCTACGCTTCCCCTTAAAATGTATTGCGTGTGCACTCCCGCAACTTTTGGCGATGCTTGCGGCGACAAGCCATCAAGTTCTAGGCATTCCGCCACTCAACATAAACTCAAAACAATACAAGTATTTACGTGTTATTTGAAAAATAGAATTCAAATGTCTGCGAGCAAATTACACGGAAATTACAGCCTGAAAATGTTCCACTTTCAGATTGGATATGAGCTCAACTGGTCGACCAATTATTTCATTTTTTCTCGATTTTAATTGACGAGGAAGTTTTGTTTACGCAAACATAATTCTCGTTAAGCCGAGACAACAAAATAATTATTGGTTTAACCCTTATTACAATTAGCCACGTTCGTGGCTCCGCAGTTTGTAATAATTTCTTCAATCAATTCATAGTGCGGCACACTACTTTGTGGCAGATCTTACTGATCCTGCTCTGGGGTTTGCTGTGCGCTGTGAAAATAAAAATGTAAGGAATTATAGAATGAATGCGCGTAAATACTCGCCTCTCAAATGGATGGCAGCGCTGCTGATTGCTTCGCAATCCGCGGTGAGCTTTGCTGCTGATCCTGTGGGTGTTACTGCTTCTAGCGATGATGGCAATACCCCGAGCAATACAGTGGACAACGACTTGTCTACCCGCTGGTCCGCCCAGGGGAACGGCCAGTGGATTACCTACGACCTCGGCAGTAGCTACACGGTAGAAGCCCTCGAGATTGCCATGTACAAAGGCGATCAAAGGACCGCTACCCTCGACATCCAGACCTCTGCCGATGGTAGCAACTGGCAAACCGTTTTTTCCGGTAACCAGCCTGCCAGCACGAGTGCTCAACAAACCTTCGATGTGGCCGATTCCGAGGGGCAATATGTGCGGATTGTGGGATACGGCAACACATCCAACGACTGGAACAGCATTACCGAAGTCGACATCACTACCTCCACAGGCGGCTCCGGCGGACCGGTTGACCCCTGCCCTGCGTGTGTTCCAGCGGTTGTGGCTACAGCTAGCAGTGACGACGGCAATGGCCCGGAAAATGTGCTGGATGAAGACCTGAACACGCGCTGGTCCGCCAATGGCAGTGGCCAGTGGCTGCAGCTCGATCTGGGACAAAGCCAAGTGGTGGGCAGCGTGAATATCGCTTTCTACAAGGGCGACCAGCGCACCGCCTCGTTTGATATTCAAACTAGTGACGACGCCAGTAGCTGGGAGACGGTATTGTCTGGCGGCGTGAGCGGCGGCAGTTCAAACGCGCTGGAGAACTTCTCTCTGTTCGAGACCGAAGCCCGTTACGTACGCTACGTTGGCTATGGCAACAGCAGCAGCTCCTGGAACTCGCTCACCGAGATGAACGTCAGTGCCGACAACGGCAATTCCGACCCGATTGGTGGCGGCAGCAGCAGTAGTGGTGGCAGTAGTAGCGGCGGTAGCAGTGGTGGCTCTTCCAACTGTGAAACCTCCAGCACTTCAAACAGCGTCACCGTTGGTTGCCTGGACTACGGTACCGGCGGCACCCTGCCCATGGCGAACCTGAATCCGTCTGCCGACCCCGGCCAGAACTTCGATATGAGCATCTGGAAAATTACCTACCCGGACGCCAGCGAAGAGTTACCGCCACAAGTGAGCAACAATGAGTTCTACACCGACAGCTCTACTGGAGCAATGGTGTTCCAGTGTCCGAATAACGGCGGCTCTACGTCGAACTCTTCGTACTCTCGCACTGAGTTACGGGAAATGCTCAACCCGAGCTCCGGCACCACCAGCCTGGGTAATAACTGGGTTATTTCCACCGCATCCAGCTCGGACCAAAGTTCCGCCGCAGGTGTGGACGGCAACATGAAAGCCACGATTACCGTGGACCGTGTTTCCAACACCCACGACGCCGGTTCCGAATGGCGCGTAGGCCGGGTGATTGTTGGGCAAATTCATGCATCCAACGATGAGCCGGTAAAAATCTACTACCGCAAACTGCCGGGCCACACCAAAGGCTGGGTCTATATGGCCTACGAAGATTCCGATACGGAAATTTTCATTCCGCTGTTTGGTGACTCGGGTACCGATCAATACGGACTGACTTCTACCATCGAGCCGGTAGACGAAGGTATTGAGCTGGGTGAAAAGTGGGGTTACGAAATCGACGTGGTTGGCCGCGAGATGACGGTAACCGTTACCAAAGCCGACGGCACCTGGGCACGCCAGAAAATTTTCTGGGCGCAGGAGTACAACAGCGATTGGTTCTACTTTAAAGCCGGTGCCTACAACCAGAATAACGGCGGCGATAGCGGTGACTACGCGCAGGTTTCTTTCTACAACCTGGAAGTGACTCACGGCGGCGATACTGGCTCCAGTTCGAGCTCTGGCGGCGGCAGTTCCAGCAGCAGTTCGTCCAGCAGCAGCTCCTCCGGTGGCAGTTCGTCTGGTAGTTCTTCCGGTTCCACGACGGTGGCGTCTGACCTGATGGACAACTGCAACCAGTGGAAGATCACCTACCCGAATGGCGTGGAAGATAAGACGCTGTGTGGCGAGCCCAACAACGAGTACTTCTATCTCAATGATACCGGTGACGGCATGGTGTTTTACGCTCCGATCCGCAGCGACAACGGCACTACGCCTAACTCCAGCTATATTCGCTCGGAATTACGCGAGCGCGAGCCCGATGGCAGCGTGGATATTTACTGGACCACCACTGGTCAGCATACGATTTACGTTAACCAGGCCATTACTCATTTGCCGATGGTGAAAGACCACTTGGTTGCTACGCAGATTCACGGCAATAAAAGTGAGGGCATTGATGATGCACTGGTGCTGCGCCTGGAAGGCAGCCACCTGTTCCTCAGCTTTAACGGTGGGCAGCTGAGAAGCGACCTGACCATCAAGACGGACTACGTGCTGGGAACTCGCCACGAAGTGATGTTTGAAGTCATCGATGGCAAGCACTACGTGTACTACAGCGAAGACGGTAACCTGGCCAGTGCCTATGCATCAGGTACTGCGGACCAGTATCTGGTGCGGGACGGTTCCAATGACTTTGTTATGGACCGCAGCTACGGTGACGCTTACTTCAAGATCGGTAACTACACCCAGAGTAATGCGGAACGGGAAGGCGAATTCGCCGACCACCCCGATAACTATGGCGAAGTGGTTGTGTACGATTTCTGGATTAATCACCAGTAATTGACAGGCTTCCCCAGCGCCTGTGGCGTTGGGGAAGTTTTACTGCGGTTTTTTACTGATTTTTTTACTGAGGCTTCTTACTCAGAAGTATTACTCGTTGCGCAATGCAGCGGCCGGTTGCACCCGGCTGGCCTGGAAGGCCGGATAAAGCGTGGCGATCAGGCTGAGCAGGAAGCCTGCCCCAACCACCAAGGCGACATCACCCCACTGCAGTTCAGACGGCAAGTAATCCACCGGATAGACGTCGGACTTGAGGAACTGGATACCGAACAGTGATTCCAGACCCGCGACCGCATCGGTGACCGCCAACGAGCCGAGCACACCCAGTGCACCGCCCACCAAGACGCCGACCAACCCCACCAACGCGCCCTGGCTGACAAACGTCAGCAGAATCTCACGGGTACTCGCGCCCATGGTACGCAGAATGGCAATGTCGCCGTGCTTGTCGATCACCACCATGACCAGCGTGGAGACCACGTTGAAGGCCGCAATCGCGATAATCAGAAATACCAGCAAGCTCACCAGATTGCGGGACATCTGAATGGCCTGATACAAATTTCCGTGAGTGCCGGTCCAGTCGCTACCGTAATAGCCCTCTACCGGCAGTTGACGCAGCAGCTGTTGGAAGATGGCGAACGAACCCAGCATGTCTTCAACACGCATCTGCACGCCCGCACCACCGGCGCCACCGGCTAACGCTTTCGCCTGTTCCCAATCGACAATTGCCAGCGTGTGGTCCAGCGCGGTACCGGAATGGAAGATATCCACCACTTTAAAGCCCGCAAGCTGGGCGGCACTGCGCCCTCCCCCAATGCTGTTGCCGCTCTGCGGCACGATGACGGAGAGCTGTTCACCTACGTTGATCTCGAGTTTGTCGGCGATCCCCTTGCCGAGAATAATGCCGGCCTCTACCGGGTCGCTGGTCAGCGCGGCGAAACTTCCGGGCTGCAGGAAATCATCAATGGTAGAAACGTTGACGATGGTTTCCGGATTTACGCCCTGCACCAACAATGGCGTCACGTCTAAACCGTTTTTGGCAAGGCCATTCACCTGCCACACTTCGGCGGCAGCGGTGATGCCCGGTGCGGCCGCAATTTCGTCGCGCAACTCGGTCCAGTTGATATCGGGGTTGGCGTTGTACACGGTAGCGTGCGGCATGATGCCAAGAATCCGCTCACGCAATTCGCGGTCGAAGCCGTTCATTACCGACATCACGATAACCATCAGCGCAACGCCGAGGATCAGGCCGATCATGGAGAGGCCAGAGATAAACGACACCAGCCCGGCGGAGTCTTCATCACTGCGCTGGGCGCCGGCGTATCGCAGGCCAATAAACGCGGGTAAAGGTCTAAACATAGTGATTCCTAAGCAACCGCCACTTTATACGTGGTCGCCCTGTTGCCAGCCTTCCACCAACTGCCCGTCAATCAAATGCAGGCAGCGGTCGAGCGCGCCGGCGAGATCCGGATCGTGGGTAACAATCACAAAGCTGATTCCCATCTCGTCGTTGAGGCGGTCCATCAGTTTGTGGATTTCCTTTGCGGTAGCACGGTCCAGGTTACCGGTTGGCTCATCCATCAGCACACACGCCGGGCGTGCCACCAGAGCGCGAGCAATGGCCACACGCTGGCGTTCACCGCCGGACAACTGTGATGGCTTGTGATTAAGGCGCTCGCCCAAACCGACCGCCTGCAGCATTTCAGTTGCAGCCGCGCGCGCCTCGGCCACCGACTGTTTGCCAATCAGCAATGGCATGGCGACGTTTTCCAGCGCGTTGAATTCATTCAGGAGGTGGTGAAACTGATACACAAAACCCAGGCTGGAATTGCGCAGCCAGCCGCGCTCATTGGCGTTGAGCGCGCCCAGGTTTTTGCCACCAACCCAAACCTCGCCGGATGTGGGTGTATCGAGCCCGCCGAGCAGGTTAAGTAGCGTCGACTTACCAGAACCAGATGCACCGACAATTGCCAGGCGCTCACCTTTCGGCACCTGCAACTCCACGTTGCGCAATACGTTCAGCTCATTGGCACCCTGACGGTAGGATTTGTTGAGCTGGTGGCAGGCAAGTACCACTTCCTCAGCGGTATGCGGGTGCGACTCTTCCGGATGTATTTCCACTTGGCTATTCATTTTTACCGGTTCCGTTTGGCAGATGCAGAAAGTGCACCTGCCGGATGAAAAACTGAAAACTCTATTTATGGTTCAAGCTATCGATCGAGCTATTAATACCGCGCATTTGTGAGCGGCCTATTCAAATTTACTTATTCGTAGCGCAGCGCTTCTGCCGGCTCAATCTGCGCTGCCCGCCACGCCGGGAACAGCGTCGCCAGCAGGCTCATAATAATTGCCGCGCTCAACACCATCACCGCATCGCCGGTGCGGAATTCCGAGGGCAGGAAGCTGACAAAAAATACCCGCGGATCGAAAATCTGGGCGCCCACAATCTGCTCGATCCACGAAACCAAATCGGTCAGGTTCAATGCGATCAGCGTTCCCAGCAAACCGCCGACAAGCGCACCGATAATGCCGATGGCACTGCCCTGCACCACGAACACGGTCATAATCTGCCGCGAGGTAAGCCCGAGGGTACGCAGTACTGCGATGTCCGAACGTTTGTCGGCAACCATCAGCACCAGTGCGGAAACAATATTGAATGCGGCTACCGCGACGATGATCATCAGCATCAGGGTAACCACAGTTTTTTCCATCTTCACCGCCTGGAACAGGCTGCCCTGGGAGTGGCTCCAGTCCTCACCGGAAAAACCGTCGCCGAGGGCACTGGCGTAACCCTCTACGCGCCCGAGGGCATTGTTCATGTCGTCGAACTTCAGCTGCAGGCCCTGCACTTTGCCGGGCATACGCAGCAGGCGCGCGGCATCGTCGAGATGCATCAACGCCATGTTCTGGTCGACCTGCGCACCCACGGAGAAGACGCCGGCCACGGTAAAGCGTTTGGTGCGGGGGAAGATGCCAGCGGGGGTGATCACCACTTCCGGCAGGGTGAGAATGACACTGTCGCCGGGAATTACGCCCAGCTGGCGGGCGAGAATGCGCCCGAGCACGATGTTGTAGCTACGGGATTCAAGCGCATCCAGGCTACCCATCATCATGTGCTCGCCAACCGCGGAGACCTCACGCAGGGCTTTTGGGTCTACCCCCTGGAACTCCACACCCTGGGACTGGTTGTTTGCCCCGAGCAAAGCAAAGCCGCGCACGAAGGGGCTGGCCGCCTGAACATGCGGCTGCTGCTTGAGCTGTTCCGCCACCGCGGGCCACTCCTGCAGGCCGTCTTCCTGCACCACAAAACCGTGGGGCACGACAGACAGGATGCGAGTTTTCAGCTCGCGATCGAAGCCGTTCATTACCGAAGTAACCACGATCAACGCCAATACCCCCAACGCCATTCCCAGCAGGGAGAAGCCATTGATAAAGGAGATGAACTGCTGACGCCGGCGGGCGGCCACGTAACGAAGGCCAATATAGAGGGGGACGGGTTTTATCATGAGGGTGATTTAAGCGGAAAAACGCCAAGAAATCCAAGTATTTACGCGCATATTGCCCCTGTTTGAGGGGCTGCGCATTACACGCTTAGACGGCGAAGCTCAGCGAGGATTCCATTTCAGCAATTGTTTATTTAGTTTCTCAAGCTTGTCTTTGTCCCACCCCGGCGGCGCAATCAGCGCATGCCAAGCGCGAACATAGTCCGCCGGCGCATAGCTGTGACCAAAGCCCATGGGGGCAATCCCCGCGTGCATATCCATGGCGAGCTGCATCATGGTCACAATCGGGTACCAGTTGAGGTCCGGGGACACATCCCGGGCGCGCGGCTGTTTCATCCAGTCCGGCTCGCGGTACGCTGCAGCGGGGTCAAAGAACACAATTGGGTCACTGCCGTGTTGCAGGTACGCGATGCGAAACTTGCCCCACTCCGCCTTGCCGAGGTCGTAACCCTCGTAATGGTTACCGAAGCGCACCACCGCGCCCTCGCGGAACTGGGGCAGCCAGGCGGGAGAGCCCTCATCGCGCTCGGCGGTGACCATGCGCCAGGTATCGCTGCGGAACGGCGGCCCAGTCCACAGTGCGCCGTGAAAGGGGTCGTCGATGATGTCGTAGAAGTCGAACGAACGGTCGGAGTTCAGTGCGCCGAGGCTTAACCCGAACAGATACAACCGTGGCCGGCTCGCCTCGGGCAAGCCGCTCCAGTAGCGGTAGACCGCTTCAAACGCCGCCCGGGCCGTCTCGCGCCCGTAGGCGTCTTGGGTCATCAGGGCGATGGGGCTCGGCAGATAGGAGTACTGGGCTGCGACACTGGCGACATCCCCACCCAGCAGGTACTCAAGCGAGTTGATCGCCCCGGGGTCCACCCAGCCGGTGCCGGTGGGCGTAATCAGCAGCAGGTAGCTGCGCTCAAAACCCCCTACCCGTTTCAGCTCCTCCAGTGCGAGCTTGGCCCGCTGCTCTGGCGAATCCGCCGCATTCAGCCCTACATAGACACGGATCGGATCTTTGGCGGTACCGGTGACCTCGGCAATGTCTTTCGCCTTCGGGCGCAACGCGAGATAGCGCCGCCCCTGATGCCCCATGTCTTGCCAGCGCACCAGTGAATCCGGCCCGCCCGGGTCCAGCTTGCCGGTCGGCGCATCCATTTCCGGTGCCACGCGGGCATCCAAGCGCTGGTAGATGCGGTCCACTTGATGCAGTGCGGTGGTGAGGACCAGGTTATTGAACACCGCCCAGAACAAGGCAAAGGCACCACATAACGCCAGAATAGTGGCGATTCGACGGGGAACGCGCCTTTGAAACTTGGTGGAGAGGAAGCCGAATAGCCGCTTGAACAGCTTGGCGATTGCCAAAAATAGCGCGAACAACAGGACCGCCACGATGGCGATCACGAAGGGCCGTACAGTGGGGGCAACCTCGAGTCCCATCAACTCGCGTACGGTATTCTGCCAGTGGGCAGCGCGCCACAAGAAACCGAGTGCCAGCAACACACAAAGCCCGCCAATCACCCAGTGCAGAAGGCTGCGCGTGCGCTTGGATAGTGAAGGTAACTCCAGAAAGCGCCACAGCCAGGTCAGGAACACGCCCACGCCATAACCCGCCGCCAGCGCCGCGCCCGATATTACGCCCTGGGTAATCCCCTCTCTAGGTATCAGCGAGGGTGTCAGCGACAACGCGAAAAATGTCGTGCCGAGCAGCAGACCACCTGTAGAGAGAAAGTGCGGGATCCGCATCCGTGACTGTCCGGTTATCCTTGATCAAGAATTAGCCTAGCACACGGGCGGTAAATTGCGCCGACTGCGCCGCCGATCTTGAGTGTTGTAGCTGTGATAACCGGGGAAGCGACTGAGGGCTGCAGGAAAGAAAGCGGGCACGAAAAAGCATGAAGAATAATGTGAAGAAAGCCGCGTGTTGCGGCACAATATCTGGTTTAATTCATAACAATTCAAATAAGTAGAGCGGAGAGCCCAACATGTTCTCAACCACCAATATGCAAAACCTGATGCGCAACGTGTGCTTCGCCGGCTTGGCGGGAGCAGCAGTCCTTAGCGCCGCATTCACCCAGGCTGAGACCGTTGAGGTGCCTGTGGGCGAACAGGGCTACGTGGCAGAAGCCGGCCAATTGCGCGGCAAGAAGCAGGAACAGGTCACCCAAGAGATGGGCGAACCAATCAATATTCAGGGGCCTGTGGGCGAGCCAGCCATCACCCGTTGGGAGTACGCGGACTTTTTCGTCTACTTCGAGCACGACGTTGTGCTGCACACCGTGGCCAAAAAACACGGTAGCTAAGCCAGCGGTTATGGCCCCGGTGGTTACGCCGAGGCCTCAATAAGCAGGCATAAAAAAACGCGCTCACGTTACGTCAGCGCGTTTTTTTTGTGCCCGCAAACGGCGGCCAAGCTGGTTAGTAGAGGAATGTCGCTGTGCCTGTGGCAATCAACTCTTCTTTCTCATTGCGCAGTTCCATGCGCGTCACCACCAGTTTGTTGCCGACCCGCAAAACGGAACCCTCGCAGATAAACTCTTCCCCGCGACCAGGCTTGAGATAATCCACGCGCATATCCACGGTACCGAGCCGCATCAAACGCTGGACCTTTTCATCCCAGTCGATCGCCCCGCCCATGCGCTGATACGCGGCTACCATCGCAGTAAAACCGCCCACGGTGTCCAGCGCCGTGGCGATCACACCACCGTGCAGAATATTCTGGAAGTGGTTGCCGATCAGCTCGGGCTTGGTGACAAATCTTCCGGAAAGGGTCTGCTCAACAAAATTAAAATCATGCAGAGCGAGACCAATTTCGCGCACGAAAGGCACCTGTTCAAAGATGCCTTCTACCAGATTTCGAAACTCCGCGGGGGATGGTTCCGTCACAGTCGCATTACTCGATTAAGTCCGTCCAGGGCGGCACTGCGATAGGCTTCTGCCATGGTTGGATAGTTAAACGTGGTATTCACGAAGAAATCGATGCTGTTGTTCGGTGCCGGCTGCTTCATGATCGCCTGACCGATGTGCACGATTTCCGCGGCTTCTGCACCAAAGCAATGGATACCCAGAATCTCATGGGTTTCGATATGGAACAGGATCTTCAGCATGCCCACGCGCTCACCAGAAATCTGCGCACGGGCGGTGTGTTTGAACAGTGCACGCCCTACTTCGTAAGGCACCTTGGCATTGGTCAGCTCGGATTCGGTCTTACCGACAGATGAAATTTCCGGCAGCGTATAAATACCGGTTGGGGCATCTTCAATAACCCGGTGGCCGCGGCCAACTACCGCCGCCGCAACCGCCCTACCCTGGTCGTACGAAGCTGATGCCAGGCTTGGCCAGCCGATTACGTCACCAACCGCGAAGATGTTATCGACCGCGGTGCAGTAGTGCTCATCCACGGAAAGCTGGCCGCGGTGATTGGCTTCCAGACCGATACTTTCCAGGCCAAGACCCGCAGTATTACCGGAACGGCCGTTACACCACAGCAGCGCATCGGCAGAAATTCTCTTGCCGGATTGCATTTCCATCACGACACCGCGGTTACTACCGGTAACCTTGGCGTACTCTTCGCGGTGACGCACGGTGACGCCCATATCGCGCAGGTGATAGCTCAACGCATCGGAGATTTCATCGTCGAGGAATTCTAGCAGGTGCTCACGGCTGTTAATCAGGTCAACCTTAACGCCCAGCCCGGCAAAAATAGACGCGTACTCACAACCAATTACACCGGCACCGTAAATGATGATCGCCTGCGGGGTGTGTTCCATATCCAGGATGGTATCGCTGTCATAGATACGCGGATGAGCGAAGTCAACGTCCGCGGGGCGGTACGGACGCGAGCCCGTGGCAACCACAAATTTCTCGGACGTGATGATTTCCTTGGCACCATCGGCCAGTTGCACTTCCACGCGATTCTCGTCCAGAAACTTGGCTTCACCATTAATTAGGTCGACACGGTTACGCGCGTAACAGCTGGTGTGCATCTCTACCTGATAGTTGATGACCTTGTTTACAGTACGCATAACCTGCGGAAAGGTCAGTCGACGCGGCTCACCCAGGGCCCGAAAAACACTCTGCGTGTTGTAACGCATCAACTGTTTTACCGAGTGACGCAAGGCTTTGGAGGGAATGGTACCTTTGTGGGTACAGTTACCACCCACCGCTGAACGGCGCTCAATCACTGCGGAGCGCAGGCCCTTTTTGGCCGCGCTCATGGCCGCCGCTTCACCGGCGGGGCCAGAACCAATTACAACCAGATCGTACTTAGAATCTGCCATTGAAATACTTTCTTAGCTTTTGCTTAATATTTTTTGTGTATGCGAGGGCCATGGCGGAACACTAGCCCCCTTCTCCATCCGATAACGCGTCAGATCGCCTTACTTCTGATCGCTCTTGCTGGTAGCGTCATAAGCGAGGTCTGCAGCAGCGGTCTTGTTCAGCGCTGCCTGGCGCTGACGTTCCTGCTCTTTTTCACACTCGTCGTCATCGCCACCACAGATATCGCAATTTTCTTTCATGCCGATATTGTTCAGGCCACCACAGGAACCTTTGAGTGGTTTGTTTTGTACGATGGCACCCAGCGCCATACCGGTAATAACCAAAGCCACAACGACGAACGCGAGAATATAAATAGTCACGGTTACCTCTCCTGACTCTCAAGATAGGGCGCGAACGCACTACTGGCACGCTCTTCAAACCCAGAATCTGTTTTTACCAACAGAAAGACTGCAAGTTGCAGCTCTTCTGCCAATTTTAACCCAGCTTCAGCACCCATCACATTGAGTGCCGTGGCGTAGCCGTCTGCTAATGCACTGGTATCCGCAATCACGGTCACCGAGGCCAAATGGTGCTCGACCGGGCGTCCAGTGCGCGGGTCCAGCGTGTGCGAATACCGCTTGCCGTCCCGCTCGTAGTAATTTCGGTAGTCACCAGAGGTCGCAATACCTTTGCCACTTACCGCAATTGGCTGCTGTACGACCTGACCGGCCGTTGGCCGCTCGATACCGATACGCCAGGTATTGCCAGCGGGGTTAACGCCGGCGGTGCGCAATTCGCCACCCACTTCCACGAGGAAATTGTGAATACCCTCTTGGACCAGCAGATCCGCCACGCGATCCACACCGTGCCCTTTGGCAATGGCTGATAGGTCAATCTGTACCGGGCGACTTATGGTCAGTACCTGACCATCCAGTTGCAAAGCATCCGAGCCTATTTTCTCACGCAATGCGTCAATTTGCTCGGCTTCAGGCACCGCCTCTGGTTCTGGGCTTGGCCCAAACCCCCACAGGTTGACCAGTGGTCCAACGGTGACATCGAAGGCTCCGCCGCTGTTGCGGTAGATTTCCAGCGCGTCGCGAATCACCAGTGCGAGATTCTTCGACAGCGCAATAGGTTCTGCCACGGGCCCGGCATTAACCTGCATCAGTTCCGAATCGGGAATGTAGGTGGACATTTCCTGATTCACTGCTGCGAGCTCTGCATCCACTGCCGACTGCAATTCTGCCTGGTTCATCCCATCCGGCACATCCACCACAGTGATGTTGTAGAAGGTACCCATGGTGGGGCCAGAAAATTTCCAGACCGTTTTCTCCTCTGCGCAACCTGCAAGCGCAAGGAGCACAAACAAAAACAGGGCCGAATACATCGGCCCTGTTTTTGTGGAGGTGTTATTCCATCCAATCATGCTGGATTAACCACCGAAGTCGTCGAGCAGGATGTTTTCATCCTCTACGCCCAGGTTCTTCAGCATGTTAATCACTGCCGCGTTCATCATGGGCGGCCCACACATGTAGTACTCACAGTCTTCCGGCGCCGGGTGGTCCTTCAGGTAGTTTTCATACACGACGTTGTGGATGAAGCCTGTGTAGCCTTCCCAGTTGTCTTCCGGCTGCGGGTCGGACAGAGCGATATGCCATTTGAAGTTATCGAACTCATCCTGCAGACCGTTGTAGTCGTCCTCGTAGAACATCTCACGCAGCGAACGCGCGCCGTACCAGAAGCTGATTTTACGGCTGGAATGCAGACGCTTCAGCTGGTCGAAGATGTGAGAACGCATCGGCGCCATACCGGCACCACCACCGATGAAGACCATTTCGTTGTCGGTATCTCTGGCAAAGAACTCGCCGAAAGGACCGTACACACGCATCTTGTCACCTGGCTTCAGGTTAAAGACGTAGGAAGACATCTGGCCCGGCGGAATACCTTCGGTACGCGGCGGCGGAGTAGCGATACGGATGTTGAACTTAACAACACCCTTCTCTTCCGGGTAGTTCGCCATGGAGTAGGCGCGAACCACTGGCTCGGTTACCTTGGACTCCAGGTTAAAGAAGCCGAAGTGCTTCCAGTCACCGCGGTACTCTTCTTCGATATCAAAATCAGAGAACTTCACGTGGTGGGGCGGCGCTTCCAGCTGTACGTAACCACCTGCGCGGAAGTCGACGTTTTCACCTTCCGGCAGCTTCAGGGTCAGCTCTTTAATAAAAGTTGCCACGTTCGGGTTGGATTCAACAGTGCACTCCCACTGCTTCACACCAAACACTTCTTCCGGCACTTCAATTTTCATGTCCTGCTTAACCGCAACCTGACAGGAAAGGCGCTTGCCTTCCTTCGCTTCACGCGGAGTGAAGTGTGCAGCTTCGGTCGGCAGCATATCGCCGCCACCCTCGTTCACAGTACAAATACACTGTGCACAGGAACCACCGCCACCACAGGCGGAGGCCAGGAACAGGTTGTTGGCTGCAAGGGTCTGCAGCAGCTTGCCACCGGCAGGAACGGTGAGAGTTTTCTCACCGTTTACCAGAATGTTGACGTCACCGGTGTTCACCAGACGTGAGCGCGCAACCAGGATGATGGCTACCAGTGCGATCACGATGACGGTGAACATGCCAACGCCGAAATAGATATCCGTTAATTCCATGTTATTCAACCTCCCCGCTTAGATGTCGATGCCGCCGAAGGACATGAAGCCCAGCGACATGAGACCAACGGTAATGAAGGTGATACCCAGGCCTTTCAGGCCGTCCGGTACGTCGCTGTACTTCATGCGCTCGCGGATACCCGCCAGAGCTGCAATCGCCAGCGCCCAACCAAGACCAGCACCGAAGCCGTAGGCAACACTTTCACCAAAATTGTATTCGCGCTCCACCATGAACAGAGACGCACCCATGATGGCGCAGTTCACGGTAATCAGCGGCAGGAATACACCCAGGGCGTTGTACAGCGCCGGTACATACTTATCCAGGAACATTTCCAGGATCTGAACCAGTGCTGCAATTACGCCGATGTAAGACAGCAGACCGAGGAAACTCAGGTCTACATTCGGATAGCCGGCCCAGGCCAGCGCACCGTCTTTCAGCAGGTAGGTGTAAATCAGGTTATTCACCGGAACGGTGATGGTCAGTACTACGATTACCGCAACACCGAGGCCAATCGCCGCTTCAACCTTCTTGGATACCGCGAGGAAGGTACACATCCCCAGGAAGAAGGCCAACGCCATGTTTTCTACGAAAACGGCGCGGATGATGAGAGAAATAAAATGTTCCATCGATCAGGCCTCCTGTTGCGCCAAAGGCATTTTGGAATTCGGCGCAATCTTGAACTCATCTTCTTCTACCTGCTCTGGCTTCCAGGCACGGATCGCCCAGATAAACAGACCAATCAGGAAGAAGGCACTCGGCGGCAGCAGCAGCATGCCATTCGGTACGTACCAGCCACCGTTGTTCACGGTTTGCAGGATTTCAACACCGAACAGTTTGCCCGCGCCAAAGAGTTCACGGATGAATGCCAGACCAATCAGAATCACGCTGTAACCCAGACCGTTACCAACACCGTCGAAGAAGCTGTCCTTCGGACCGTGCTTCATGGCGAAGGCTTCGGCGCGGCCCATTACGATACAGTTGGTGATAATCAGACCAACGAATACCGAGAGCTGCTTGGAGATATCGTAGGCGTACGCCTTCAATACCTGGTCAACCAGAATTACCAGAGAGGCAATCACGGTCATCTGTACGATGATCCGGATGCTGTTCGGGATCTGCTTACGGATCAGTGACACGGCGGTGTTCGAGAAGGCCACAACAGTGGTCAACGCAACACACATTACCAGAGTCACTTGCAGCGAGCTGGTTACCGCCAGTGCGGAACAGATGCCAAGGATCTGTAGCGTAATGGGGTTATTTTTGAAAATCGGGTCCAGCAGAGTGTCTTTCAACTTGGTGCTCATGCTTATGCCTCCCCTGCTTTCAGGTGTTTCAGGAAGGGACCGAAACCGTCATTGCCAAGCCAGAACTTGACCAGGTTGTCGACGCCTTTGCTGGTCAGAGTCGCACCTGACAGGCCGTCCACTTCGTGGATAGCTTGCGGGCTGTTCTGATCAACACTGCCTTTGATTACGGAAATATCTACGCTGCCATCGGCGTCGTACACTTCCTTACCTTCCCACTGAGACTTCCAGCGCGGATTGTCTACTTCACCACCCAGTCCAGGAGTTTCCTTGTGCTCGTAGAAGCCCAGACCGGCAACGGTGTTGAGGTCTTTTTCCAGAGCCAGGAAGCCGTAGAGCTGCCCCCACAGGCCATAGCCACGAACCGGCAGGATGATACGTTCCATCTCGCCACCCTCTTCCACCAGATACACCTCTTTGATGTTCTCGCGGCGAATGATTTTGGCGATGTCCTGATCGGCCGGCAGTTTTTCACTGGCGCTCGGGACTTTCGCTGCAGCACGGCCACTACCACCGGCCGGAGCCTCGTCAGTGAACTTGCCAGTGCGCAGGTCTACGTACTTGATGGTTACGTTGCCGAAGGCTTCTTCGATCGCTTTGCGGCTGGTCTGATCAGCAGTGATCAGGCCACCAGCCAGCAACACGTTCTTTTTCATATCCAGCTCGGCATTGGCCTTCTGCGTGGGCTTGAGCATTACTGCCGCGGTGGAAACCACCACGGAACAGACAATACACAGTACCAGCGCGACCAGCAGAGTACCTTTTACAGAATCTTTATTAGCCACGTGCCAACCTCCGCTTGATATGGGACTGCACAACGAAGTGGTCAAACAGCGGTGCGAACAGGTTCGCGAACAGAATGGCCAACATGATGCCTTCTGGGAACGCCGGGTTCACAACACGAATCAGAACGGTCATCACACCGATCAGAATGCCGTACCACCAGCGACCAACATTGGTCATTGCCGCGGACACAGGGTCGGTGGTCATGAACATCAGACCAAACGCGAAGCCACCAACAACCAGGTGCCAGTACCAGGGTACATTGAAGAAGGCATTGGTCTCGGAGCCGATCATGTTGAACATGAGGGACGTGGCCATCATGCCCAGCAGAGTACCGGCAACGATACGCCAGCTGGCAATGCGCATGCTAAGCAGAATGGCGCCGGCAATAAAGATAACGAAAGTGGAGGTTTCACCAATGGAACCGTGCATGTTGCCGAAGAAGGCATCCCACCAGGTCAGAGGGCCGGCAGCGGCGTTGATCACGCCGTTCTGCACGCCTTCGCTCGCCAGTACAGACAGTGCGGTTGCGCCGGTGTAGCCGTCTACTGCGGTCCACACACTGTCACCGGACATGGAGGCCGGGTAAGCGAAGTACAAGAATGCACGACCGCTCAGTGCGGGGTTGAGGAAGTTTTTACCGGTACCACCGAAGACTTCCTTACCAATTACCACACCGAAGCTGATACCCATGGCAACCATCCACAGAGGCAGGTCGGGCGGACAGGTCAGCGCGAACAGGATGGAGGTAACGAAGAAGCCTTCGTTCACTTCATGGCCACGTACCGCAGCGAACAGCACTTCCCAGATACCGCCAATGATAAACGTCGTCAGGTAAATCGGCAGGAAGTACATTGCACCGTAGACAAAGTTGTCCCAGATGCTTGCAGCGTTGTAGCTGGTAAGCGCACCAATAATCGCATGGCGCCAACCTTCGAATTCAGTCGCACCAGTGTTAGCGATAATGGTGTTGGACTGATAACCAATGTTCCACATACCGAAGAAAGCCGCCAACATGGCACAGGCCCAAACGGTAATCATGATGCGCTTCAGGTCGATGCCGTCGCGTACATGTGCAGTGGTCTTGGTACGATCAGCCGGCTGGAACAAGCCAGTATCAATGGCTTCGTACAGCGCGTAGAACTTTTCATACTTACCGCCCTTATGGAAGTGCGGCTCGATGGAGTCTAAAAATTTACGCATCATCTCTTAGCCCTCCTTCTCAATGCGGGTCAGATTGTCCCGCAGGATGGGGCCAAACTCATATTTGCCCGGGCACACGAAGGTACACAGGGCCAGATCTTCTTCGTCCAGTTCCAGGGCACCCAGCTGCTGAGCTACCTGGGTATCACCCACGATCAGCGAACGCAGAAGCTGAGTCGGCAGGACGTTCAGCGGCATAACACGCTCGTAAACACCGATCGGCACCATGGCACGCTCGGAGCCGTTGGCACTGGTGGTGAAGTTGAACAGTTTGTTCTTCAGGAAGTTGCTGACGTAGATCGGCAGCACAGAGAAGCGGTTCGCACCAGGAGTGAAGTAGTGCAGCATCGGGCGCTCACGGCCCTCTTCCAGCACGCTCACCTGGTTGTGGTAGCGGCCCAGGTAACCCAGCGTTCCGTTCGCGGTGCGACCACCGAATACGGAACCGGAGATTACGCGGTTGTCAGCACCTTCGGTTTCACCGGCGACCAGCGCTGTCAGATCTGCGCCCAAGCGGGTACGCAGAAGACGCGGCTTGGTTACGCGCGGGCCACCCAGAGCAATAACGCGATCGGTGAACAGCTTGCCGGTTTCGAACAGCTTGCCGACTGCGATCACGTCCTGATAGCCGATGGTCCAAACCTGGCGACCGGGCTTCACCGGGTGCAGGAAGTGGATGTGGGTACCAGACAGACCAGCAGGGTGCGGGCCAGCAAAGGCTTCACGCTGAACAGTGGCAACGCTCGGTACCGGGATATCGGCATCCGGAGCGGTACAGACGAAGGTCTTGTCTGCCAGCTTGGACAGGATTTCAACACCCTGTGCAAACGCTTCACGCTGCTCGGCAATCACCACAACCGGATCGGCTGCCAGCGGATTGGTATCCATCGCGTTAATGAAGAGTGCAGAAGGCTCGGCGTCCAGAGCTGGCACCTTGCTGAACGGACGGGTGCGCAGCGCAGTCCACAGACCGGACTGAACCAGGTTCTCACGAACCTGTTCAGAGGTCAGGCTGGACAGCTGGTCAGCACTGTAGCTCGCAAATTGCTCGGCTTCGTCGCCTTCTACTTCAATCACTACGGATTGCAGTACACGACGCACGCCACGGTTAACCGCGACGACGCGGCCCGCAGCCGGAGCGGTATAGCGTACACCGTCCGTCTTTTTGTCAGTGAACAGCAATTGTCCGAGTTTGACGCTATCCCCTTCCGCAACTGCCATGGTGGGCTTCATCCCGTTGTAATCGGGACCAACCACCGCAACAGTCTTGGCTGCAGGGCCATCGTGGATGACCTGCTCGGGCGCGCCGGATATGGGTAAATCCAATCCCCGACGGATCTTTCTCATACGCCTGTGCCTAAGTTCTAAGTTGGTAGATTTAGTAGGTTTTAAAATTTTCTGGGCCTTTTGAGCCCTAAGTAAGAAGAAACCTTTGCGCGGGGGCTTAGGCCAATTTGAGCCTGACACAAGCCTCGAGGTGAACTCTGTAAAGAGTAGCTACTAATCAGCAGCCTTAAGCCCGGCGGACATCGCCGGTCGGCACCACAGGTAAATGAAGAAATGACTCAGAGTCCGGGAGCAACGCACTGCTATTGCCTTCGCAACCCGCAGTCTTTGCGTTAATTTCCCGGCACACGGCAGCCCCGCAAAATCGCGCGCATTATAAGGATCGTACAGGGTGTTTACCAGAGCAGATGGGGTCAAATAGCCCCAAGATGAGGAAATTTTTGCTGAAAAAACAAAGACTTTAGTTGGAGGCGCCACCGCCGGCCATTGCAACCGGGGTGGCGCGGGATCAATCTGGTCAACCAGTGATCACGCAGATCAATCCCTCTGACTAAGGCGTCGAGATCAGTCCTTCTTTGGGAACAGCTCGTAACGCACGCCAGCCATATCCTCCAGACAGCGCACTACCTGACAGCTGTAGCCGAACTCATTGTCGTACCAGCAGTAGAGCACCGCATTGTCGTCTTCAACAATAGTGGCGGTAGAGTCAAACACACAGGCGCGACGGGAGCCGACGAAATCGCTGGAAACCACTTCCGGGGAGTTAGTGAAGTCGATCTGCTGACGCAGCGGCGAGTGCAGCGCCACATCGCGCAGGTACTCATTCAACTCTTCCTTGGTGGTCTCTTTGCCCAGACGCAGGTTCAGAATGGCCATGGACACATTCGGGGTCGGTACGCGGATCGCGTTACCGGTCAGCTTGCCCTTCAATTCCGGCAGCGCCTTGGATACCGCTTTGGCGGCACCAGTCTCGGTCAACACCATGTTGAGCGCGGCAGAACGGCCACGGCGCTCACCCTTGTGGTAGTTATCGATCAGATTCTGGTCGTTGGTGTAGGCGTGTACGGTTTCTACGTGACCGTGCTCAACACCGAAGTTGTCCATCATCGCCTTCAGTACCGGCACGATGGCGTTGGTGGTACAGGAAGCCGCAGACAGGATCTTGTCTTCCGGCTTGATGTCGTCGTTGTTGATGCCGTAAACGATGTTCTTGAGGTCGCCTTTGCCCGGCGCGGTCAGCAGTACCTTGGAGGCACCCTTGCACTCCAGGTGCTGGGACAGGCCCGCTTCGTCACGCCACACGCCGGTGCTATCGACGATCAGGGCGTTGTTGATGCCGTGCTCGGTGTAATCCACTTCCTCTGGGGAGTTCGCGTAGATAACCTTTACTTCGTTGCCGTTGCAGATCAGCGTGCTGGTCTCTTCGTCTACACGAATGGTGCCGTTGAAGGCGCCGTGCACGGAATCGCGGCGCAACAGGGAGGCGCGCTTGACGAGGTCGTTATCCGCCTTGCCTTTACGCAGTACGATCGCACGCAGGCGCAGCACATCGCCACTGCCCGCCTTTTCGATCAGCAGGCGCGCTACCAAGCGACCAATACGGCCGAAACCGTAGATCACCACATCCTGAGACTCAGGCAGCGGCTTGCGGGCGCCAGAGGCGTCGGAAAGCTCATCGCGCACGAAGTCTTCAATAGACAGGCCGCGCTCGTCGCGCATGTATTTGTTGGTGAGAGTGCCCAGGTCGATATGCACCGGGCCCAGGTCGAGTTTGCAGATTGCCTCGAGAACTGGATAGGTCTCAAACTCAGACAGCTCGTTTTCCTCAACCTGACGCACAAAACGATGCGCCTTCATAATGGTGAGAACGGAGCGGTTCACCAGGTTCTTGCCGTACATATAAATGCCGACATTACTTTCCCGGTTGAGCTTGCCAATCATCGGAATCATGGATTCCGCCAGCGCTTCACGCGCTTTCCAGTCCTTGAAAAAGTCAGCGGGCTTCGGTCGCTTCTGAGTCACAGTCAGACACCTCTGCAAAGGGTAAATTTGGGTCTTGCCCTGGCCGGAGTACAAGCTGCTTAATTTGGGCCATGTGAATGTTAAGAATGGCTCAAAATCTTGCCTCCAACCGGAAGGCGGGCGAATTATGTGTATTCAAATCTGGCCGCGCAACCGAGCAAAAAATGGCCTAAAAACTGTAGTTAAACTACATTCTGGAAACGGAAAAAACGGCTTTTTTCTCGGCGTAACCGCCCCGCCTGAATGCCACCACCGCACACCCAAAAAACACCGACCTGCAACCTCGGCTGTTCACCGCTACAATACGTGCCCTCCAAGGCCGAGACCGGTCAGAAAGCACGGAATTATAAGGAAAGATGAGTCAGCTCCCCCCTTTGTCCCCGCCCGCATTTCGCAGCCAGAATGACCGCCAATTCTGGGGGCAGCTACACGGCGCCAGCGCAGCCCTCGCCATCCTGAAGGCCGCTGAGTCGAGCTCAGCGCCAACCCTGCTGATCGCCCGCAACAGCCAGGAAGCACACCAACTTGAGGTGCAGCTGAAATTTTTTAACAAGCCGCGGCGAGATGGGGCAGACGGCGACACCCTTCAGAGGAGGGATGGCGCACTGGAGATTTTCCAGTTCCCGGACTGGGAAATTCTGCCCTACGACACCTTCTCACCTCACCAGGACATCATCTCAGATCGACTGGCCACCTTGTACCAGTTACCCCAGATGGGCAGCGGCATTGTCATTGTGCCGGTGAGCACGCTGCTGCACCGGTTGGCACCGAAGGATTATGTTGCAGGCAACGCACTGGTATTGAAGGAAGGACAGAAGTTCGACCTGAACGCGCAACGCAAACTGCTCGAGCAAGCCGGATACCACTGTGTTGATACCGTATATGAACACGGTGAATTCGCCGTGCGCGGCTCGCTGATGGACATCTTTCCAATGGGCAGCAACCTGCCCTACCGCATCGATCTGTTTGACGACGAAATTGAATCCCTGCGCACCTTCGACCCGGAAGACCAGCGCACCGTGGACAAAGTGGAGCAAATTCACCTGCTCCCCGCGCGCGAATTCCCGATGCACAAACTGGCATTGGCGAAGTTTCTTGAGCGCTGGCATGGGCAATTTGATTGCGATCCAGGCCCCGTATCCATCTACCAGGACATCAGTGCCGGCATTGCCCCCGCCGGTATCGAATACTACCTACCGCTGTTCTTTGATGAGTGTGCAAGCCTGTTCGACTACTTGCCAGAACGCAGCCAGGTGTTTATCCAGGGCGACCTCAAGCAGCCGGTGGAGTCCTTCTGGCGCGAAGCGGAAAACCGCTTTGAGAGCCGCCGCGGCGACCTGACCCGGCCGATTCTGGAACCGAGCAAAGTATTGCTCAACGTGGACGAGTTTTACGGGGCATTGAAGCACCTGCCGCGCGCCTTCTTTTCCAACGAATCCCTCCCGGAAGCGGAAGGCAATTACAACTTCGCGACCGGTACCCCCCCAAACCTGCCGGTCGATGGCAAATCCGAGCAGCCACTGAAAGCTCTCGAAGCCTATTTAATGGAGTACAAAGGCCGCGTGCTGTTTTGTGCAGAAAGCGGTGGCCGACGCGAGGCATTGCTGGAACTGCTCAGCGGGATTCGCCTGAAGCCGAAGACGCTCAATTGCTGGCAGGACTTTGTCGACGGTGAAGATCAAATCGCAATCACCGTATCCCCTATCGACCAGGGCCTGATTCTTGAGGACCCGCAACTCAACCTGATCGCAGAACCGCAATTGTTTGGTGACCGGGTACTGCAGCAGCGCAGACGCCGCAAGGCCAAAGAGGAAGCGGACAACGCGGTAAAAAATCTGGCGGAGCTGCGTATCAACGCACCGGTTGTGCATATCGATCACGGGGTCGGCCGCTATAAAGGCCTGCAGAGCCTCGATATCGATGGCCAGCCCGCAGAGTTTCTTACCCTAGAATATGGTGATGGCGCCAAGCTGTATGTTCCGGTGGCCAGCCTGCACCTGATTAGCCGCTATTCCGGTGCCGACGAGGAACTCGCGCCACTGCACAAACTGGGCAGTGAGACCTGGCAAAAAGCCAAGCGCAAGGCCGCAGAAAAAGTCCGTGATGCAGCGGCAGAACTACTCGACATCTATGCACGGCGCGAGGCCCGTGTGGGGCATGCGTTTGGCGACCCGGGACTCGCGTATCGCGAATTCACCGCCGGCTTCCCGTTTGAGGAGACCCCGGATCAGCAACTCGCCATTGAAGCCGTGGTGGGAGACATGCTGTCCGACAAGCCCATGGACCGGCTGGTGTGCGGCGATGTGGGCTTCGGTAAAACCGAAGTGGCCATGCGTGCAGCTTTCGTTGCCGCACACGGTGGAAAACAGGTTGCCATGCTGGTGCCCACCACACTGCTGGCGCAGCAGCACTTTCAGTCGCTGCAGGACCGCTTCGCCGACTGGCCTATTTCTATCGAGGTGATTTCTCGCTTCCGCAGCAACAAGGAAGTGGAGGCGATCAAGCAGCGTATCACCGAAGGGAAAGTCGATATCCTTGTGGGCACCCACAAGCTACTGCAAAGCGACCTCAAGTTTAAAAACCTGGGGCTGCTGATCATCGATGAAGAACACCGCTTCGGAGTCCGCCAGAAAGAAAAACTCAAGAGCCTGCGCTCCGAAGTAGATATCCTCAACCTCACCGCTACCCCAATTCCACGGACATTGAATATGGCCATGGCGGGCATTCGCGACCTATCCGTAATTGCCACACCACCGGCGCGCCGCCTCTCGGTAAAAACCTTTGTCCGCGAGCGGGACGACGCGCTGATCAAAGAAGCGATTTTGCGCGAGATTCTGCGCGGTGGTCAGGTCTATTTCCTGCACAACGAAGTGAAGAGTATTGAGCGCATCGCACGGGAAATTCAGGAGATGGTGCCTGAGGCCCGCATCGGTATTGGCCACGGCCAGATGCGCGAGCGCGAGCTCGAGCAGGTGATGAGCGATTTCTACCACAAGCGCTTCAATGTACTGGTGTGTACCACCATCATTGAGACCGGTATCGACGTTCCCAGCGCCAACACCATTCTGATCGAGCGCGCCGACAAATTTGGCCTCGCGCAGCTGCATCAGCTGCGTGGCCGTGTAGGCCGCTCCCACCATCAGGCCTATGCCTACCTGTTGACCCCGAACAAACGGGCAATGACCGGCGACGCGGTCAAACGACTCGAGGCGATCAGCGAAGCCCAGGACCTGGGAGCGGGCTTTACCCTTGCCACGCACGACCTGGAGATCCGCGGTGCCGGTGAACTGCTGGGCGAAGAGCAAAGCGGGCAGATACAGAGCGTTGGCTTCAACCTATATATGGAAATGCTGGACCATGCGGTCAAGGCCATTCGCGAGGGGCGCACCCCGAACATCGACGAGCCACTGGAGTCCCCTGCGGTCGACGTCAACCTGCGGGTACCGGCATTGATTCCGGAGGACTACCTGCCGGACGTACACAGCCGCCTAATCATGTACAAACGCATCGCCAATGCGGAAGACAAAAACGCCCTCAAAGAGTTGCAGGTAGAGATGATCGATAGGTTCGGGTTGTTCCCTGAGCCGCTGAAGCACCTGTTCCGCATCACCGAGATCAAACTCAATGCCAACCAGATGGGTATCCGCAAACTGGAAGCCTCTGCCAGTCGCGGACGCATTGAGTTTGCCGAGAACGCGAAGGTGGACCCACTGACACTGGTGAAACTGGTGCAGAGCCGCCCGACCACCTTCCAGCTGCAGGGCGCAAACCACCTGAACTTCGCGCTCGACGAAAGCGGCCCGGAGCAGCGCCTGCAACAGGTCAACGACGTACTGCAACAGCTGTCGCAATAGCGGCAGATGACGCAGATCCGGGCCGCAAAGGGTGCTAAGATGGCCGAAATATCCGCCAGCCAAAAGCAATGTTCAGGATTGCCGGGCTGGCGGGCCGGCACCCAATCCGCCAAAGAATGCAGCTTAGACCAACGCGGTATAAATAATGACCAGCTTTCTTAATCGGGTCACTCAAGGCCCCAACAAGCCGTTCCAGCGACTGGCGAACTCTGCCCTCCTTGCCCTCAGCGCCGCGTTTTGTGTGGCGGAGGCCCAGGCGGCCGGATACGCAGGCACGCAATTTGAGATCGAAATGGTCGTATTCTCCCGTGAGGAAGGTATGCAGACCTCCCGCGAGACATGGCCGGCCACACCCGAACTCGCTTATGACAAGCACTGGGTGGACTTCAACTCAGCCTCCGCCAACGACCCGCTGATGCCAGCACTGGAGCCGGCCGCCAATCAGCTAAGCAACAAGGTTGCGAGCCTTAACCGCAATCCGCGCTACACCGTGCTGTTCCACAAGACCTGGCGACAAGTTCTTCAAACTGAGCGCAATGCGCCTGCGGTACTGATCAACGGCGGTACCCTGAGCGATGAGCACCACCAGCTGGAAGGCAGCGTTACTATTAGCGTTTCGCGCTACCTGCATCTGAGTACCGACCTTTGGTTCAGCGAATGGGCGCAGCAACCGCAGCTCCAACCCACCGACTGGAACCTGGAGCCCCAGCAAGCAGAGCTCACCACAACAACAGCTCAAGGGATTGCCGTACCCACACAGCCGCGCGCACCGCTGCTGCCGGTAGCGGAAGATGTGGAAAGCGAACCGCTGGGCCTGGGCGCAGCGGTTGAACCCGCCAGCATCTCCTCTACTAGTTCCTCTAATAGTTCTTTTAGCAGTGACAATGCGTTCAGCACCAGCGCCGACTTTGCCGCATTTGGCGAAGAGGAAAGCACCCCGGCATTGCCCGTGGAAAAAATCGCAGAGAGAGTCGCGGTACTGCAGGAAGAACGCAGACTGCGCAGCGGCGAGCTGCACTATATTGACCACCCGAAACTGGGCGTGCTCATCGAAGTGCGCACCGTGGAACAGACAGAGGATGAAGAGCAGGATCCCCTGCTTGAGTCTGAATAATCGCAATCGACGCGAGGCGCGATGTGCGAAGACGGCCCCCGACGGGGCCGTCTTCGTATCTGGCGCAAACAAACTTATCGAATAATAAAAACGGATCGATCTCCAATGATTACCAATGACGCCATTATTCTGGGTCTACTTGCCGCCATTCTTGGCTTTGTTTTCTATACCGCGGGGAGTGAACAGCGTTTCTGGAAGCGCTTTTACCGCTTTGTTCCAGCGCTATTACTTTGTTACTTCCTGCCTTCGCTGCTAACCACCTTTCATATTATCGATGCGCACAACTCGAATCTGTATTACGTTGCGTCGCGCTACCTGCTGCCAGCAAGCCTGGTGTTACTCACCCTGAGTGTCGACCTGAAGGGAATCATCAACCTTGGCCCCAAGGCACTGATTCTGTTTCTCACCGGCACCCTCGGTATTGTTATCGGTGGCCCCCTCGCCTTGTTGATCATGTCGGCGATTGATCCAAGCCTGCTGAATGGCAACGGCCCGGATGCGATCTGGCGCGGCATGACAACCGTTGCCGGCAGCTGGATTGGCGGTGGTGCGAACCAGGCGGCAATGAAAGAAGTCTTCGATGTCGGTGGGCAGGTGTTCTCCGCGATGGTGGCGGTGGATGTGATCATCGCCAACTTGTGGATGGCGGTACTGCTGATCATGGCCGGCAATGCGAAAAAAATCGATGCAAAGTCTGGTGCGGATACCAGTGCCATCGATACGCTCAGAGAGCGCGTAGAAACGATGCAACGCAAACACGCCCGCAACCCTACCGTGCAGGACCTGATGCTTATTGCCGCAGTAGGATTTGGTATCACCGCCATCGCACACGCGGGAGCCGACTTCCTTGCACCCTGGTTCCAGGCTAACGCACCCGAGCTCGCGCGCTTCAGTTTTACCAGTCAATTTTTCTGGCTGATCATCATCGCCACAACCCTTGGCGTGGCCATGGCGTTTTCACCGGCGAAAAAACTGGAAGGTGCCGGCGCTTCCAAGATCGGTACGATCTTTATCTACTTCCTGGTTGCCACTATCGGCACCCACATGGACATTACTGCACTCAGCGAGAGCCCGGAGCTGTTCCTGCTCGGCTTGATCTGGATGGCCGTACACGCGGGCCTGTTGCTCCTGGTCGCCAAGTTGATCAAGGCACCGCTCTTCTTCATGGCCGTCGGTAGCCAGGCGAATGTCGGCGGAGCGGCCTCTGCACCGGTGGTCGCGGCGGCTTTCCACCCCTCGCTCGCTCCGGTTGGCGTTTTGCTCGCGGTGATGGGGTACGCCCTTGGCACTTACGCAGCCTGGTTCTGCGGCCAATTGCTGCGCGTCGTAGGCGCCGGATAAACGAAGGCTCAGGAAATTGCGCAGGCGCCGGGAGGCGCCAACCAGGCGCTAATACGTATTGAGAGAAGGCAGTGTAAGCTGCCCCGCACTCTGGAGAGTTAAAAATCTAGAAACTGAAAAATCTAGAGACACAAAAAAAGCCCAAAGGGAAATGCCTATCAAGCACTACCCTGCGGGCTTTTTTCTTTCTGCGCTACCGGAATTAATTCCGGCAGTCGCCTTCAGATGGTTGGCGAATTACTCGCAGAGAACCACGTCTTCTGCCAACAGGCCTTTGTCGCCCTGTTGCATCTCGAACTCGACCGCCTGACCTTCATTCAAGGTCTTGTAGCCGTCGCCGCGGATGCTGCGGTAATGAACAAAAATATCCTCGGAACCTTCCGAGCTGGTGATAAAACCATAACCCCGGGCGTTATTAAACCACTTCACAGTACCCGTAACGCGATCACTCATTAAGCCAACCTCTTTTATTGTTATTGCGCTCACCCAGGTTGCGGGCGATTCGCCTACCCCAATTTGGGTGCCCTATCCTCCGTGAGGGCGGACACTTTCTCGAAGCACCTGTTCAATGTATCGAACAGGTCCTTACCGATTCTTAGATAAAACTGCGCCACTGTCTAGGTTTGCACGTGAAATTAATGTTACTTCTCACCAACAATGCGCAATAAATCACCAAATTAGCCCAAAAGGTCCCAAATACCTTGGTATCTTGTGCTCAAGCCGGGGGGCAACTTGAAATTAAGCTCGCGTCACTAAGCTGACTATTGCGCAATTTAAGCGGTCCCGCTTACGCACCGACCGGACCGCGTGCTCCAGCAGAGCGGTCTGCAATCGCCAGTTCAGGCAACTCGGATATATGCAAAGTGGATGTGGGGAATGCACAAGACGCGCCCTGCGCCTCAATAATTTTGAGGATTTTCAGCAGTACATCCTGTTTGATCTCATGGTAACGAACCCACTCGGTGGTCTTGGTAAAAGTGTAAATAAAGAAATCCAGCGAAGACGGCGCGAACGAATTGAAGTTGACGATGAGCGTTTGGTTGGTATCGATTTCCGGGTGCTGCTCCAGCATGCGGCGCACCTCACCCACCACAGTCTCCATCAGGTGCGCGTCTTCATAGCGAATGCCGATGGTTTCATAAATGCGGCGATTCAACATGCGCGACGGGTTTTCAACCGATATCTGGGTAAAGGTACCGTTGGGGATATACAACGGACGCTTATCGAAGGTGCGAATTCTGGTCAGACGCCAACCAATATCCTCTACCGTCCCCTCGATCTCCTGGTCTGGCGAACGCACCCAGTCCCCTACTTTGAACGGGCGATCCAGATAAATCATTAACCCACCAAAGAAATTTGCCAGGAGATCCTTCGCCGCAAAACCAATTGCGAGGCCGCCAATACCGCCCATCGCCAGCACACCACTCACGCTATACCCAAGGCGCTGCATAATCACCAGGGCAGCGGTGATCATGATGGAAGCTCGCACCAGTTTGCCAATAGCGCGCACCGTGGTGGCATCGATCGGCTTACGCATATAGCGTGGGTCCGCCAGATTCCGCTCCACTTCTTTGGCAAAGCGCAAACCAAACCAGGTGATAACCACCACAAATCCGACTGCCCGGGGCTTATCCGCGAGCCAGGTAAGGAGCTCTGAGCCCGTGGTGGCAGCGGTGCGAGAAGCAGCAAAGGACAACCCCAACAACCAGATCAAAATCGACGCCGGTGGATTCATGGAGTTTGCCAGCGCATCGTCCCACGGGTTTACCGTGCGCTCTGCCCGCGCCTGGAGCTGAAGAATAAAGCGCCCCACCAACCAGGAGGCCAGCGCGGTAAACAGAACGATGAAAAAGATTTCGGCAATCCAGAAGCGGTCGTCCCCGACCAGGGAGCGCAAGAACGCTTTAGCTGACTCCACAAACTACTCCATAAGCTGCAGACGAATGAATTAGGGGATTATTGTGCGTATTTACATCCAGGATGCCAGCCATTCGCGTGTTTTTTGCCAACGGTCGCTCTTTTCCAGTGCATCCCAACTGTTTATCTTGGGCTGGCCTCGCATACGGGAGAGGCGTTCGCTCGACGCAGGGTCAATAGAGTGGCCTTGCAGCGCATCCAGGACCTCGATAGCACCCTGACGGTTATTACAGACGATTCCCATATCGCAGCCCGCGGAAAGTGCCGCGTGAATTCGCTCCCGATAACCACCTGCTGCGCCGGCGCCCTCCATGGTCAGATCATCACTAAAGATGACCCCATCAAACTTGAGGCGCTTGCGTAAAATCTCTTGCAGCCAGTAGCGTGAAAAGCCCACGGAGTTTTCATCGACTTTGGCAAAGCGGATATGCGCCGGCATGACGGCTTCCAATTCGCCAGCGGCAATACATTCTGCAAACGGCACCCCGTCCGCTGCAAGCACAGTCTCGAGATCGCGCTCATCAACCGGCAGTTCTTCGTGGCTGTCTTCCAGCACCTGGCCATGGCCGGGAAAATGCTTGCCCGTAGTTGCCATTCCGGCTTCGTGCATGCCGGCAATAAACGGTCGAGCCTTGTGGCACAGCGTCAGTGGATCCTGCGCGAAACTGCGATCACCGACAATGCGACAAAAATCGTCGTCCGCATCGAGCACCGGTGCGAAGCTGAAGTCCACGCCCACCGCGAGCAGTTCGGCCGCCAGCAGCCAGCCGACATCCTGCAATTGCTGCGTATTCGCTTGCGCACTGAGCGCCTGCATTGAGGGAATACGCGTGAAGAAGTCCCGGAAGCGCTGCACCCTGCCCCCTTCCTGATCCACTGCCAGCAGAATTTCAGGGCGCACTGCACGGATCTCTGCAATGAGGCTTTCCAGTTGCGGGCGGTTCTCATAATTGCGCGCAAAAAATATTAGCCCGCCAACATGTGGATGCCGCAGCAGCTCGCGATCCTCCTCGGTAAGCGTAAGGCCATCCACATCGATCATTACCGGGCCAATCTGAGCAGACATCGGCATACACTCCACAATTTAACTTCGATCACGTAATAGACGATCAAACCCTAGCGATTAATGGGCCACCGTTTCCCGGCCAATTATTCACCTTCGGTCGGTACGGGCGCGGTCAACATGGCCACTGCGGCCGGCGCCAGCCGGGCAAGTGTCTCTTCCAGGCTGCTTTCAGCGCCGAAATCCTCTCTCAGGATAGCTTCGATCGCGTCAAAGCTCGAAAGGGAAAATACCGTGGCCCCGAGCATGAAATAGAGGCGCCAGTAAAAGGTCACCGGATCTACGTGGGGCAAGGCGGTGGCCAGCGAGCCCGCGAAACGGCGGTAAGAGTCGCCGTAGCGGGAAACGATAAAGCGGCGCAAATGGCCCTGGGACTGGGTGTACGCCAGCCCTAGCAGGCGCATAAACCGCTTGGGGTCACGCCCCTGACTGGCCAAGCCGGCCAAAGCAACCCGGTATAGACTCTGCAGCAGGTCATCCAGCTGCAATGAACCCTCATCTGTAGTCAGGCGGGCGAGTTCTGCATCCAAAGACGTCGTAAAAGGTGTAAGAAATCGCTCGAATACGGCCTGAATCAGTTCTTTTTTCGAACCAAAATGATAATTCACCGCCGCCAGATTGACTCCTGCGGTACTGGTGATGGTGCGCAAAGAGGTCTCGGTAAACCCGCGCTCGGCAAACAGCACTTCCGCAGCATCCAATATCCGCTGAACAGTATCCAACTGACTCATACCAATCTCACAACAATTCAAACCGACAATTTAAACGTTTGTTTTAACCGCCAGACTAGCACATACCGGCAATGATGGAATACGCGCATGCACAATCGATCTAAACACGCGCCCCAGCAGCGCTGGTTCGAGTTACCAAGCGCACGCCCGCGACATTAGATTGGCCATGAACATTTGAAAAAATCGCGCAACTCGTCGCATCTGCCGAACCCCCGCAGAAACCGCGCCAGAGCTAGCGCCACGAGTGGGAAGGCCCGAGATAAAAACCCGGGCTACCCCCGACACAGGAGGGCCAAGTCATGGCGAGAATCGCCCCTGAAATTGGCAGCTGGTTTGAAAACTTCGACACAGGCGACCTGTTTGAGGTCGTTGCCGTTGACCACCCGTCACGCACCATCGAGATTCAATATCTCGACGGCAGCATCGATGAAATCGAATTTCAGAATTGGCCTTCCCTACCGGTAATAGGCGCTGCCGCACCGGAAGATGCAAACGCCAGTTACGGCACCTTTGCGGATGAAATGGGAGACGAGGAAGACGCCGGCTTCAAGAGCCCAATCTTTTCACCCGCCCAGAGCGCCATTGACCGACTGGAGGGAGACTCTTTTCCGGGCACGGACGAAGGTATTTAAAAAAGCTTCCAAATAATCAATCTTACGACGCAGGCAAGTTTCCCTTTGGGATTCAACTTGCCTGGGTACAGTTTGCGCGCGCCATAAATCTGTATATAATCACAGCACCTGTATAAAAATACAGATCAAAGGAAGGCGCAATGACAAATCTCACCGCACGCCAGGCTCAGGTTCTGGAACTGATCAAGAGCTATGTGGACGATACCGGTTACCCCCCTACCCGAGCCGAAATTGCTCAGGAACTTGGTTTTCGCTCTCCCAACGCAGCAGAAGAACACCTCAAGGCCCTGGCCCGCAAAGGCGCGATCGAAATGGTTGCCGGTGCCTCCCGCGGTATCCGCATTCCCGACCACCACACTGGCCTGCCCGTTGTCGGCCGTGTTGCCGCTGGCAACCCGATTCTCGCGGAAGAAAACATCGAAGAATACTGTGAGATCCCGGCGGAGTTTTTCCATCCGCCTGCAGACTATCTGCTGCGCGTACACGGAATGAGTATGAAAGACGCCGGTATTCTCGACGGCGACCTGTTGGCAGTGCAGCGCACCGACAACATCCGCAATGGGCAGATTGTTGTAGCGCGTATTGAAGATGAAGTGACGGTGAAGCGCTTCAAGCGTCGTGGCAACCAGGCCACGGTACAATTGCACCCAGAAAATGAAGAGTTCAACGTGATTGAAGTGGACATGCGCGACCGCAACTTTGCCATCGAAGGGTTGGCAGTCGGAGTGATTCGACAAAATCCGATCTGATCGCGCTACTCGCAATCGCTGGGCGAATTATTTCAGGCATAAAAAAACAGGGCATACGCCCTGTTTTTTTATGCCTGAAAGTCTTTTCAAACCTTCTTTTCACACCATCAGTGAATCGTGTGCTCAGTGATATCAACCACTTCTTCCTCGAAAGGCTCTGGCTCCATTTCACCGATATCCTGAACCGCTTCGATCCCCGCCTCCAGCATGGCTCGGGCGACCGCTACCTTGTGATCGCGCAAAAAATGCATACTCTCGTCGGAGAAACGAATACGCACCAGAGGCTCACCCTTGTGACCAGCGCGTCGTAGCGCCACATCACCATTGGACAGCTCAATGATCTCGTAAGTCTCTGTAGACATTCACTTCTCCGGTAACCGCGTGATTTGGCAGCCAGTGTACCACAGGGGGCATCCACTAATCAGCGTGCATCCACTAATAGATTTCTTTGGTGAATTAACGCCTGCATTGCCCCGGGGAACCGGAACCGTGACACGAGTAGCCCGGTTGCTACCACTCTTGACTCTGCGCTCGCTGACGCTGAATCAGCTCCACCAATGCCTGATACCAATGGCGAAGGTTGTCTGCGGTCATAGCGGCGTCCTGAGGGCCTGCAGAGGGGTTATCCAGCTGCCGCACCGGGATCATGGTTTCTACACCAGAGGCAGTGGCGTTCGACGCCCCTGACGATCCTGCAGGAGCGGAAGTCGACAATTGCCAGTGCCCGGCCCATGCGCGGCAGAGCCCACTCAGCCAACTCTCCGGGTCCTCTGACAAGTTCACCAGCTCCGTCACATCACCGCTGAACTTGCCGCGCTGGGATACCAGCGCCGCAAGCGCCTGCGCGCTTTCCGGCTCAGAACCAGCGGCAAAACCGAGCTGCAACTGATGCCCCTGCTCCGCAAGGAATGCCCGGTAAGCACGCCACAGCTGCGTTAAAGCCGCCTCCAAAAGTGCAGAGTCCAGCAATGACTGCCCGCTGGCAACCTGTTGGGACTCGCCCAGCAACAGCTGGGCCTTGCGCAGCGTAGATGCCACCGTTCCGGTGTAGGGATTGCTCAAAACTTCCGTTCCCTTCCTGTTGAGGCCTTTTTAGGCCTACCACTTACTTCGCTGGCGTTTTCTTTGCTGCCGCTTTCTTGGCAGGTGCTTTTTTAGCCGCAGTCTTCTTCGCGGCGGCCTTCTTGGCTGGCGCCTTCTTCGCGGCGGCCTTTTTCTTCGCTGGTGCTTTTTTGGCCGGTTCTTCTACCTGCCATTTGCCGTCGCGATAGAACGCCTTCCAGCCAGTCGCCTTGCCCTCTTCTTCGGTCTGTACGTACTGTTCCTGAGTCTTGCGACTGAAACGCACCACTGTATCGCGGCCTTCATTGTCTTCCGCCGGGGCAGAGAACAGGAAGTTGTACTTTGGATCGATCTCATCTTTGTGCGGCAGTAATTCCTTGATCCGCGGAGCACGGGTTTCGCGGTTTTTCGGGAATTGGCTGGCAGCCAAAAACAGGCCAGACGCGCCGTCGCGCAAAATGTAGGTATCTTCCACTTTCTCGCAGGCAAGCTCAGGCATAGGCACCGGATCCATCTTGGGAGGTGCCGGCTGACCGTTCTTGAGCAGCTTGCGCGTGTTCTTACAATTCTCGTTGGTACAACCGAAGTACTTGCCAAAGCGGCCGGACTTCAACTGCATATCGGAGCCACACTTGTCGCATTCAATGACCGGGCCATCGTAGCCCTTAATCTTGAAGGTACCCTGCTCTACTTCGAAACCAGTACAGTCCGGGTTGTTACCACAAATATGCAGCTTGCGATGTTCGTCCACCAGGTAGCTATCCATGGCGGTGCCGCACTTGGGACAGCGGCGCTTATCGCGCAGCTGACGCGTTTCTGCGTCTTCATCCTTCTCCGCATCAACCGCTTCCTCACCCGATACCAGGTTCATGGTATTGGTGCAGCGCTCCTTCGGCGGCAAGGCATAACCCGAGCAACCGAGGAATACCCCGGTAGAACCAGTGCGAATCTGCATGTGACGGCCACACTTGCTGCACTCGATATCGGTATCCGTCGGGTTATTCCGACGCATACCAGCTTCTTTGTCCTGCGCGGTTTCCAGGCGCTTGCTGAATCCCGAATAGAATTCGTTCAGCAGGTCCTTCCAACCCTTTTTTCCTTCCGCTACGGTATCGAGAGATTCTTCCAGACTCGCGGTAAAGCCGTAATCCATCAAGTCGGTAAAGCTCTCGCTCAATCGGTCGGTAACGATATCGCCCATTTTTTCCGCATAGAAACGGCGGTTTTCCAGCCGCACGTAACCGCGATCCTGAATGGTGGAAATAATCGATGCATAGGTAGACGGACGACCAATGCCGCGTTTTTCCAGCTCTTTTACGAGTGCCGCTTCACTGAAGCGCGCGGGCGGCTTGGTGAAGTGCTGTTTCGGATCGAGCTTTTGCAGGTTCAGCTTCTCGCCAACTTTGATGTCCGGCAGAACCAAATCTTCGTCTTTTTTGCTCTGTGCCGGCGCGACCTTCAGGAAACCGTCGAAGCGGATTACGCGGCCGCGTGTACGCAGCTCAAAGTCGCCCGCGGTAACCACCACCGAAGTGGAGGTAAACTTGGCAGGCGTCATCTGGCAGGCAACAAACTGTTGCCAGATCAGGGTGTACAGGCGCTCTGCGTCACGCTCCATACCGGAAAGGTTGTTGGGTTTTACCCGCACATCCGAAGGACGGATCGCTTCGTGCGCTTCTTGCGCGCCTTCTTTGCTGCTGTAGCTGTTCGGGTTTTCCGGCAAATATTTTTCGCCGTAATTCTCACCGATAAATTCACGCACAGAGGCGACCGCTTCCTTACTCAAATTGGTGGAATCGGTACGCATATAGGTGATGTAACCCGCCTCATAGAGACGCTGGGCCATCATCATGGTTTTCTTAACACTGAAGCTCAAACGGTTACTCGCCGCCTGCTGCAAGGTCGACGTGATATACGGCGCGGTGGGCTTGGAACTGGTGGGCTTGTCGTCCCGAGCGCTTACCGTGAAGTCACTGGCCTGCAGCGCTTTCAGCGCAGCAGTGGCCTGCTCTTCATTGGTAGGACGGAAAGCCTGACCGGCCTGTTTTTTCACTTCCAGGCGCAGAGCGTCGGATTTCGCCGTCTGGGTGTCGGCGAACAGCGTCCAGTACTCTTCCGGAATAAACGCGCGGATCTCGCGCTCGCGCTCAACGACCAGTTTGACCGCCACGGACTGCACACGACCCGCTGAGAGGCCTCGGGCGACTTTTTCCCACAACAGCGGTGAAACCATATAGCCCACGATACGATCGAGGAATCGACGCGCCTGCTGCGCGTTTACCCGATCAATATCCAGGGGGCCGGGATCTTCAAACGCTTCCTGAATCGCGGACTTGGTAATTTCGTTGAACACCACACGGCGGTAACGCTGCTCGTCGCCACCAATAGCCTCGCGCAAGTGCCAGGCAATGGCCTCTCCTTCGCGATCCAAATCCGTTGCGAGATAGACGTGGTCAGCATTTGCCGCCAGTTTGCGCAATTCATCAACAACTTTTTCTTTACCCGGGAGGATTTCATAGTGCGCCTCCCAGTTGTGGTCCGGATTGATGCCCATGCGCTTGATCAGCTGTTCACGGGTTTTCTTGCGTTTATAAACCTCTTTGGCTTCTGGCGATAACTTGCGGGTTTCCGCGGCCCGACGCGCCCGTTCTTTCGGGTCGACAGGCTTCTTGGCGGAAGCGCCCGTAGGAAGATCCCGGATATGACCAATACTGGACTTCACTACGAAGTCTTTTCCGAGATACTTGTTGATCGTTTTTGCCTTCGCCGGCGACTCGACGATGACCAGTGATTTACCCATAAGCCTTTGATTTTAAATAAAAAATTTACTGCTTGCGCAATCTGTGCTCACTGCTGTTTGCACAGTGCGTTGCGCGAATATATATGCTTGGTCTCGCCTCTGGTCAAGCGAGTTAAGCAAATTGTTGAACTATTCGACCGTCTGGACAGCTCTTCCGACCCCCAATTCAGCCCGGGGTTCAACCGGATAAAACAGTAGACCAGATCCTTGAGACGGCCAGCTTATTACGCCGGCACAAGCGCCCTTCGAAAGACCGGTTTTAGCCCAGCCCGGGCTCGGTGCGCGCAACCTGACGTATTGCTTCTTCTATTAAGGGACGCTGTTCCGCTAACCCCTGAGTCACTGCCGCCAAACCCGCATCACCACTGCGTTCGCGCCACTGAACCCCCAACCCGCTGTCATTGGCGAAAATTGCCGTAGCATCGGCCGGTAACATGGCGATCAGCTCTTTGAGTGCCGGGCGCGCAGCCTCCGGCGCAGTTCGCCCATTGCGCCAGTCCCAGCGGCCGGCAAAGTTCATCTCATGCTCGACGCGCTTTAACTCAAGCCCCCAGCCAGTACTCAAGCGCCTCGGATTGCGCCACTGGGAAAAATACGTCGCTGCGGTGCCTTTACCCAGGGCTTCTGGTAGCGGCTGCATTTGCACCTTGAGGCCCGCCGTTGCAGCACTCTGGCGCAACTCCGCCAGCTTGCGCTCACGCGCACTGGGCTTGAGCCACATAACGGGACCGATCACCAGAACGACCGCAAAAATAATCGCGAATATAGGAATCCAACTGGCCATGACGGCTTCCTTATGAAGGGTATACGATGACTTGACGCGCCTTCTCACCGGAATTCTCGGCTTGCAACGTCACTTCAGGGCGCGCATTCTTTTCCGTAACGGGGCAGTTGTGTCAAGTATGAATTTTTAAAGTAGACTGAATAAAGCTGTCGGCGGTGGGCGAATTTGGGCCCGATTGCCGGCAAATCACCCAAACTGTTACGCAGATCGAGGGAGACCTATGTCGGGTTACAACAACATCCTGGTAGGACTGGACCTTTCTGACGAATCTTCCCAGGTGCTAACGCGCGCGCAGCAAATTGCCGCCTGCACCGGGGCGCAGTTGACCCTCGCGCACATTATTGAGCCCCTGACTTTCGCCTACGGCGGCGACATACCCATGGACCTGTCAGAGGTGCAAGAACAGCTTCAGAACCAGGCCAAAGAGCAATTGCGAAAATCGGCTCAGGAGCTCGGAATTCCACAGGATCGGCAGCATGTTGTACTGGGGCAACCAGCCACTGAAATCCACCGACTCGCGGAAGAAAGCGGCTGCGACTTGGTCGTAATCGGCAGCCACGGGCGTCACGGGCTGGCGTTGCTACTCGGCTCTACGGCAAACGGGGTGCTGCACGGCGCCGGCTGTGATGTGTTAGCCGTCCGCGTACACACCCCTGACGAATAAGCGGGTTACATACTGTCCAACTCTGCCCAGCGCTCGAATGCTTGCTCAAGAGACTGCTGCAAGTCGGCAAGAACCTGTAGCCGCTCCTGCACTTTGGCATTTTCTTGCTGATAGAACTCTGGTGCAGCCATTTCAGCCTCGAGCGCGGCGATGTCGTTTTCCAGACTCTCAATTTGCCCGGGGAGCGCGTCCAGTTCCCGCTGAAGCTTGTAACTGAGTTTTTTCGGCTTGGCGGCTGGCTTCTGGTCTGCTGCACCGCTTTCTTCAGCGGCGCCCACCGCAGCGGGCTTGGCTTGCTTGCGCGCCTTCAGTTGCTCTTCGGCACTGAGAAACTTTCCGCCCTGCCGAACAAAATCTACATAGCCACCCACGTATTCCCGCACGATGCCTTCGCCCTCAAAGGCCAGGCAGCTCTCCACCACATTGTCGAGGAAGGCACGATCGTGGCTCACCAAGAGCACTGTACCGGGAAAGTCCATCAACAGTTGTTCGAGTAACTCCAGAGTCTCGACATCCAAATCATTGGTCGGTTCGTCGAGCACTAGAATGTTCGCCGGCTGACTGAACAGCTTGGCCAGCAGCGCACGGTTGCGCTCGCCGCCACTGAGCGAGCCCACTTTGGTGCGCGCTTTTACGCCGGTAAACAGGAAATCGCTCAGGTAGCCCATTACGTGCTTGGTGCTGCCGCCCACCTGTATGTTTTCGCGCCCCTCTGCAATGTTGTCGACCACAGAGAGATCGGGATCCAGCACATCGCGCCGCTGATCAAAGTAGGCAACCTGCTGCTTGGTGCCCAGGCGAATCGAACCGGACTGTGGTTGCAGCTCACCCAGCAACAATTTGATCAGAGTACTTTTGCCGACGCCATTGGGTCCGATCAGGCCAACCTTGTCACCACGCATCAGGGTAAAATTCAGATCGCGAATCAGTGGTTCAGTGGTGCCCAGCTCCGACTCAAACCCGAAGGTCACGTCTTTCAGCTCCGCCACCAGCTTGCCGGAGCGCTCACCGGAATCGAGTGACATTTTTGCGACGCCCTGACGATCGCGCCGGGCCTTGCGCTCGTTCCGCAGCGCTTTCAAGGCTCGTACCCGGCCTTCATTGCGGGTGCGTCGGGCCTTAATACCCTGGCGGATCCATGTTTCTTCTTGCGCCAGCTTTTTGTCGAAGAGCGCATCACTGCGCGCCTCTTCCTCGAGCTGCTTTTCCTTCTCCTGCTGGTAGCGATCAAACTGACAGTTGAAGGCGCGCAGAATACCGCGGTCCAAATCCCATACGCTGGTGGCAAGGCGCTGCGCCAGGGCGCGGTCGTGGCTCACAAACAGCAAGGCACCGCGATAGCTGGCAAGAAAGTCTTCCAGCCATTCCACCGCCGCAATATCCAGATGGTTAGTCGGCTCATCCAGAATCAGCAGGTCTGGTTCCGTCACCAGGGCCCGCGCCAGCGCGGCCCGGCGCTGCCAACCACCGGAAAGATCCTGTACCTGGGCACTTTCATCCAGATCCAGACGGTCGAGCACGCTGTCAATCTTTGCCAGCAACTCCCAGCCGTGAGCGTTTTCAATCTTGGCCTGCAGGTCCGGGTTCTGGTTTTCACGGTATTCGGCAAGCCAGCCCCCCACGTCGCCCAAACCTTCGGCCACGTAGCGATATACGGACTGGGCGCAATCTTCCGGGAGGGCCTGCTCCAGGGTGGCGAGTACCATCCCCGTCTGACGCACGATCTCTCCTTCATCCGGGTCACCTTTGCCAGCAATCAAACCGAGCAAGCTGGACTTGCCCTCGCCGTTGCGGCCTACCAGGCAAATACGATCGCCACGGTCAATCTTCGCAGTAACACCATCGGCCAGGACCTGAACGCCATAGCGCAATCCCACGCCATCCAACTGAAGCAACATAAATAACAACTACAATATGTGTGAGTGAAAGCAGACATTTTACGCTTAAATCTGCGTCCCTTCGAACAAGCGATTTCTCAATCGGGTTTTTTCAGCATGACGATTGGCCATAAAGGATTCGCCATTCCTCTCTCTGCCCTGGTTCTGATCGTACTCACTGCGGTCATCGTGGCGCCCGTATGGGCTGCGGACACGGCGGATGCGGAAGCCGCAGTAGCCCAGAGAGAGAAGCTCCAACAGGCTCGCCAAGCCATTGCCAGCAACAACAAACGCCAGCTGCGCAAACTCAAGAAAGAGCTGAAGGATTACCCCCTGCTGCCTTATATCGAGTACTGGGAGCTGAGTAAGCGTCTCTCGAAGCTGCCGTATGACGATATTGATGCCTTTCTGGAGAAGTACAAAGACACCGCCCTGGGTGACTGGATGCGGGTACGTGTGCTGCGCGAACTCGGTGGTCGCGAGCGTTTCAAGGCCTACCTCAAATACTACGATCCAGACAAAATTCGTCGTACCCAGTTACGTTGCTACTACGTGGATGCCCTTTCCCGCTATGGAGACAAACAGCAGGCCTACGAGCTGATTGAAGAGCTCTGGACTGTTGGCGCCTCCCAGCCCAAAGAATGCGATCCGGCCTTTGCACGCTGGATGAAAGATGGGGGCCTCACACAGGAACGCGCCTGGCAGCGTCACGCACTCGCGGTACGGGCCGGAAACCTCGACCTGGCGGTGTTTATCGCACGCAAGCTCGATAAATCGCGCAAAGCCCGTGCTGAACTCATGCGCAGCGTGTATCGCAAGCCCGAGCAAATCCTCAATTACAAAAAATTTATCCGTGAAGAACCGGAATACCGGGACATCGTCACCATCGGCTTGCGTCGCCTTGCCTCAAAGGATGCCGGCAAGGCGAATGAAGCCTGGGAACGCTATAGCGCGAGCTACTTGTTCAACGACGAAGAACGGGATGACTACCTGCGCTACCTGGCCCTGCGCTTTGCCCGCCAGGACGACCAGACTGGCCTCGAAGCGCTCATCAAAAACAACCCGGAATTCTTTGATTTACGCACTTCCGAGTGGCTGATACGCCAGTCATTACGTGAGATGGACTGGGCGCAAGTCGAGTTTTGGATTGACCAGCTCCCTGCAGACAACCAGAAGCTGGACCGCTGGCTGTACTGGAAGGCCCGCGCCATTGAAGAGCAGCTCGACACTGCGAACAACAAGGACCCCGCCCGCGAGGCATTAGCCAAAAAGCTGTACCAGCAAGCCGCCGCGGAACGCAGCTATTACGGGTTCCTCGCATCAGACACCATTGGTGCCGACTACAGCTTTGTCGACCGACCCGCCCCCATTACACCCAAACTGGTGGACGAGGTGGCAGCCCGCGATGGTATGCAGCGCGCCCGGGAGCTGCAGGCGATTGGAGAGTTCTATCACGCGCGTCGCGAATGGAGCTACGCAACCCGCGATATGCCGGACGAAGAGTTGATGACCGCAAGCAAGATCGCGGGCTCCTGGGGCTGGTATCACAAATCGATCCAGTCCATTCTCGCCGCCGACTACCTCGATGACCTTGAGTTGCGTTTTCCCCTCGCCTTTCCCGGCATTGTCAGCGATGTCGCAAAACGCATGGGCAAAAAAACCGCCCTGAACGACTACCTCGTACTGGCGGTCGCACGGCAGGAAAGCCACTTCAGCCACGACGCCAAGTCGCACGCCGGCGCTATGGGGCTAATGCAATTGTTGCCGTCTACTGCGCGTGCCACCGCACACAAGGCGGGTGTGCCCTATCGACGCAGCTGGGATTTGCTGAACCCCAATACCAATATCAGTCTCGGCGCTTACTACCTCAACTCATTGCTCAACCGGTTTGACAATAATCGGTTCCTTGCCGCCGCAGCCTATAACGCAGGCCCCACACGCGTTTCGCGCTGGCTGAAAGATACCGACAAAAAACTGCCCTTCGATGTATGGATTGAAACCATCCCGTATAACGAAACAAGAAAGTATGTTCAAAACGTGCTGTCTTATTCGGTGATTTACGCCTACCGCAGCGGCGAAAAAAAGTCACTCCTCAACAAAAATGAGGCGGAAGCCAAGCTGTAACTTTGCTCGCTCGGTTAGCGAGATCGCACAGAAAGAAACAGGCAACGAAAGCAGAAACGAGAGAAGGGAAAAACAAAAAAGAAAGAATGAAATACGACGAATTAGAGCACTAGGCAGCTCGCCCCGGCTTAAGCCAAACGAGCCACCAACCACTGGTCGAGTTCGTCGACGGTAAACGGCCAGCAAATCACATCATCCACCTGCCCGAGACCCACGACCGGGATGCTCCAGCCAAACAAACGGGTAAGCGTTTCGTCATCGGCAATATCCACAGAGACCAGCCGCAGCTGGTATTTCTCCAGCAGCGGCCAAATCTCTAGTTTGGCCTTTTCACAAAGGCTACAACCTAACGTGGTGTATAGCAGTAAGTCGCGCTCGGCCACGCTTAAACCAGCCCCTGGCTACGCGCCCAAAATAAACCCGCGGCCGCGGCACCCGCGACAACGACACCCAGCCACAACCAACTGCTGCTGCCACTGGCCGTCGCCGAGTCTCCGCGATAGCCGGCAGATAGGGATTCCTGTTCACCGAAGGAACCTCCTTCGTTCGCAGTCGACCGGGCATCATCCGTCTGGGAACGCATACCAAGCTGGCTGCGTCGCATCGCCTGATCCAGCGCGGCACTCTGGCGCGCTGCTTCAGGCACGGTGACTGCCTGACGCACCGTGGTTTTATCCAGATCATCCGCCGGGCCCACTACGCTAAAGCTCAGGCTGTCGAAGCGCAGCTCATCACCACGGCGCACACGGGACTCAGTGATACGCTGATTGTTCAGATAGGTACCGTTTGCCGAGCCGAGATCCACAGCAAACAACAGGCCTTCACGCACTTCGAGTCGCGCATGGCGACGCGAAAGGTGCGACATGGAAAAGGTCAAATCGCACTCGTCGGAGCGACCGACAATGGTGGTCTCGCGCACTGGAAATACGCGGCCGACGATAGCCGGGTGATTCGCGCGCAGCGCCCAGGCCACGTTTGCGGCGTTGCCTGCGGCTTTCAAACGGGTAATTTTGGGGTCTACGACCGCCAGCTGTCGGTCTCCAACCTGCAGTCGGTCGTTCGGCTGCAGGCGGCAGCTGCCTTCTATCAGCTTGCCGTTTACCAGCAGCTGAGCCCCGCCGGAGAGGTTGTGCAACTCTAGTTCGTCGCCATCCACCAGGATCTCTGCATGCAGCTTGGCCACTGACGGATCTGCCAGGGTCAGGTCACACTGGCTTCCCCGGCCAACAGTCACTTTGGGCGCAACGAGCCATACACTCTGGCTGGAATCTTTCACGTCACACAGTTTCAACATGATCGAGCTTCCTTGAGGCCGCCAAAAGGCGTACAATTTTTAATCAATTTATTCAATAAGGGGCTATCGGGGCCGGCAATATGCGCCAGCCAAAGCCAATTCATGCGTTTTCGCGAGTCATCTCGGCGAGAAAGCGCGATGGAAGTTTATCACGCGTAAATTGATTGGCCTGTGAATCCGTTTGCAGCTTACAATGTCATCAGGCTCTACTATGTAAACCACTGCTGCCTTGCGAAATGCCCGCGGAACCTCCAGGGAATATGGGCTTAAGGCACTAGTGGCGCTTTCGACAATAACGACAGGTAACAGGTAGTTGCATACCAGTGAGTGAAGCCAAAGTACGGGAACGCCCAAGCGGTGTGAGCCAACCCGCCGTCCGCGCCACTATGCGCAGTGCTGGTGCGACCCACACCGGATACCGCCGCGATCAGAACGAGGATGCGTTCTGGGGCGACGAGTCACGGGGCGTGTGGGTAGTCGCCGATGGATTAGGTGGTCATCAGGCTGGAGAAATCGCCAGCCAGACCGTGGTCGAAGAAATTCAGCGCTCCTCCGCGACCGACCGACACTACGAGCAGGCCCTGCGTCGTGCGCATGCCTTGCTGGCCGGTGACGAAAACAGCAATACCGCGATGGGCACCACCGCGGTCGTGGTGGCCGAAGACGCTCCCTACTTTCATATTTATTGGGTCGGCGATAGCCGTGCCTACCTGTGGATCCCGCCAAGCGAAGCACCCGACGGTGCCGACCAGCCCTTCCCTAACGGAACCCTGAAGCAGCTCACTGTGGATCATTCCTATGTGCAGATGCTCGTGGATTCGGGGGCGATTAATCAGGAAGAAGCGGCCAACCATCCGAACAGGCATGTGATTACCCGGTGCATCGGAGGGTCAGCCAATCCAACACTTGAGATCGACCGTGCCTCTTTTTCCTGGGACCGCGGCCAAAAGCTTTTGCTGTGTAGCGACGGCCTCAGCAATGATGTGAGCCCTGCCGAGATCTGCGAAGTCCTGGCAAAAAATTCAGATAACCAGCGTGCAAGTGATCTGCTGATTGCCGCGGCACTGGATGCTGGCGGGCGCGATAACATTACTGTGCAGGTCATCAGCGCCCCAGATGATCAGGCAGGCGACCAAGCCTCAAAATTTGACGCTAATGGGGACCCTAAGTCACAAAAGCAGAACTCCCGCACATCACGCTCGTTACTTGGGTCCCACAAAATTTTTTCCACTCGCGGCAAACTAATACTGAATATCACTACACTTGCCTTGATTTTATCGGCAGGTATTTATGTCACCTGGCAACTACTGAACACTTGATAAGGAACGGGCTCGAATGGAAGTTGTCAGCAGCGGCGCCGCCTCGCTGGAGATCCCTGGCTACCAGATCCTGAAAAAAATTAATCAGGGCGGTATGTCTACCGTATATCTGGCCACTCAGCGCAGTATGGGACGCCAGGTCGCTCTCAAGGTGATGTCTCCCGTCCTTAACGCCGACCCAATTTTCAGCGAGCGATTCCAGCGCGAAGCCAATATTGTTGGCCAGCTGTCCCACCCCAATATTGTTGCCATCCACGACATCGGCCGCTACCGCAGCCTCAATTACATCGCCATGGACTACCTCCCAGGTGGCTCCGTGGCGGACGCGCTGACCAAAGGCGCCATTGAGCCTCTCGACGCCCTGCACATTGCCCGCCAGATTGCCATGGCACTGGACCACGCGAGCAACAAAGGCTATGTGCACCGCGACCTGAAACCCGAGAACATCCTGTTTCGGGAAGACGGCTCAGCGATTCTCACCGACTTCGGCGTGGCGCGTGCAGTTGCACGTACCACACGCATGACCAACACCGGGATGGTGGTGGGTACTCCCCACTATATGAGCCCGGAACAGGCGCGAGGCGCGGCCGTCGATGGGCGTGCTGACCTGTACAGCCTCGGCGTCGTCTTTTATGAAATGCTTACCAGTGCGGTGCCCTATCAGGCCGAAGAAGCCGTTGCTATCGCAATTAAGCACCTGACCGACCCGATTCCTCGCCTGCCTGCGCGACACACCTTGTACCAGGGCCTCATCGACCGCTTCCTCGCCAAAGATCCCGAACAGCGCTTCCAGCGTGGACTGGACGTGGTCGACGCGATCGATCAGTTGCTCGCGGCGCTGGATGGTAAAAGCCCGGCTCCTAGCACCAAGATGAATAACACCTCGGTGCGCGTTTCCAGTTTGTTGCGCGCACTGGTGCTCACCCTGTACGGCACCCTATCCGATCGTATCGCCGCCGCCTGGGCGCGCTTTCGCGACAAGCCGGTTCACCAACAAAACCCGCGCGCCGAACAGCAAACCATCATGCGTATTCGGCAAGTGGTGGAGCAAGCAGCACCCATCAAACCCAGATCGAAAATGTTTTTTGGTCTGCTCGCCGTAAGTTTCACACTCGCGTGGGTCCTGTTCAGCCTGTTTAGCAACAAGTTCCAGTGGCAAACCGAGTCGGGCCTGGTGAATGAAGCGGTCGATATCACTTCACAGATACTGCTGCCGGAGAATGGCGCGCCGCAAGCTGGACAAGCTACTGCGGAATTGCCGGGCCTTTCCAGCGACCTCCTCCCGGGCAGTTTGGTAGTGCAAGAACCGGCTCCTAGCCAAACTGGCCCGGTATTACGCAACACGCCGGTCGCAGCGGCAATCACGGAGGCCACACCCAGCGCTGCTGCCCCGCAACCTGAAACCGCCGAGACTGGCAATATTGCCAATGTAGAAGAACCAATTACCACGGCCGCCATCAATAGCACGGATGCCGACCAGGCTCCGCAGGAACCTGAAGTAGCCTCCCCGCCGCCGACCTACGCTCTCAAGGTTTCACCAACACCCGGCGATGCGCGCATTCGCATCATGAACATCGTTCCACGATATACGCCGGGAATCAGCCTTGAGCCTGGTCGCTATGACGTTGAGGTGAGCAAGCCCGGCTTCAGTACTGTGCGGCGATGGGTGGAGATCGATTCCGCTAACGTGAATCTCGCGGTACAGCTGGAGCGCAAATACTTTGCCGGCAAGAGTTTTCAATCCCCACTCAAAGACGGTGGTCGTGGCCCGGAAATGGTGGTGATCTCACCCGGTGCTTTCACCATGGGCAACAACACGCGTCCGTTCACGAGTCCCGAACACAAAATCACGATCCGGCGCCCCTATGCAATTGGCGCGCACGAAGTGACGTTTAACGACTATGACCGCTATGCGAAAGCCAGCGGCCGCAGCTTGCCCAGCGATCAGGGATGGGGCCGGGGTACACGCCCGCTGATCAACGTGAGCTGGGTTGATGCACAGCGCTATGCAAAGTGGCTGAGTGAACAGAGCGGGCAGAAGTATCGTTTGGCGAGTGAAGCGGAGTGGGAATTTGCCGCGCGCGCCGATACTGACACTCCCTTCTGGTGGGGTGATGGCAGTCCCCGCGGCAAGGCCAACTGCCGCCGCGGCTGCGCCAGCGAATTCAACTCTCTGTTTGCCGCCAAGAGCGCACCGGTCGGCAACTACAAAGCCAACCAGTTTGGCTTGTACGATACCGCGGGCAACGTTGGTGAATGGGTACAGGATTGTTTCCTCGGCGATTTCACCAACCACCGCAGCGATGCGCGCCCTGTACAGTTGAAAAACTGCGATCTGCGCGTCGTCCGTGGCGGCTCCATGCGTGAACCGCTCCGCAACATCAGCTCAGACTACCGCACCGGTCTGAATGAGCGCGCCCACTCCAAAGAAGTGGGCTTCCGCCTGGTAATGGAGCTGTAACAGCCCATTACCGCGCGCGCACTTCCCACACATTGTGAATTTTCGGGTTGCGCTGGAAATCCTTGTCGAGCAGCTTGGCTGACAGATTTTCCACCGCAAACTCGGATTGCACCGCCTCGTCCATTTTGAAGCTGCGCAAGTTGTTGGAAAACAACAGCACGCCATCTTTACTGAGCAACGCCATGCACTGGCGAATCAGTTCCCCATGGTCCCGCTGAATATCCAGCACACCCTGCATTTTTGCCGAGTTTGAAAAGGTCGGCGGATCGAGAAAGATCACGTCGTAATGCCCTTTTCGATTAGCCTGCGCCGCTTGCAGCCATTGCAGACAATCGGCTTCGACCAGTTGGTGGCGGTATGGATCCATGCCATTTTCACGAAAGTTTCGCTGTCCCCACGCCTGATACGTCTTTGACAGATCCACGCTGGTACTCTCGCTACAACCTCCCATTGCCGCCTGCACCGTTGCAGTGCCCGTATAGCAAAACAGGTTGAGCAACCGTTTGCCCTTGGCCAGCTTGCGCAGGTACTGGCGCACTGGGCGGTGATCCAGAAACAGGCCCGTATCCAGATAATCCCACAGGTTAATTTCCAGCTTGGCCCCGTATTCGTCCGCGAAGAAAGTGCGGGATTCCTCACCGCGCTTCTGGTACTGACTGCCGCTGTCTTTATGGCTGTGGCGACGGCGTTCCTTAATGGAAACATTCCGCGGTGCCAGATCCAGAACCTGACGTGTGGCTCGCACCAGATCCATCAGGCGACCCCGTGCTTTTTGCTCTGGAATATTCGCCGGCGCGCGGTACTCCTGAATATGTGCGAAGTGCTCGCCCTCTAAAGACTGGTAGATATCGATGGCTGCGGAATACTCGGGCAGGTCTGCATCGTACAAGCGATAGCAACTAACACCACTGCGTTGCGCCCACTTACCGGTAGTGCGTAGATTTTTTTGCAGGCGATTCGCCACCATCTGCGCTTCTTCTGACAAACGAGCGCCGCCTTCCTGGCTGCGCTCGCCGGATTGCGCGTGAATATCAAACAACAGCAACTGGCTGGGGATACTGCCGTTGAACAACTTGTATTGCTTGTGCGAGCGCAGGCCGGTGGAATGACAAAGTTCAGGATTACCGGTAAAGATAGCCGCCTTCCAACCGGCAAACTCTTTCTTCAGCTGGCCACCCAGTTCCGCGTACGTTTCGCGCAGCGCCTCCTGCTCTCCCAGTCGCTCGCCGTAGGGCGGATTGGTAATCACCAATCCTGCGGTTACCGGGCGATGGCTCGGCACCTTGAAGGCCGCTACCGGTCGACAGCTGACGCGCACCTGCTTTTCCAATCCGGCGCGAGCAATATTGGATTCTGCAGCAAACAGTACCTTTGCGTCGGCATCGTAGCCGCGAATTTCTGGCAGCAGGTTTGCCGAGCTCTCGTTGCGGCGCTGCAGCGCTTCTTCCCGCAATGACAACCAGATATCGCTTTGATGGTTCAACCAGCGCTCGAAACCGAACCCTTCACGCAGCAGGCCCGGGGCCACATCTGCGGCCATCAATGCCGCTTCAACGAGAAAGGTGCCTGAACCGCACATGGGGTCCAGTAAGGCACCGCCCTCGGCGGCAATTTGCGGCCAGCCCGCGCGCATCAGCAGCGCCGCGGCAAGATTCTCTTTGAGTGGTGCCGCACCGATGTGGGTGCGGTAACCGCGACGGTGCAGGCTATCGCCACTGAGATCGATCGCGATTTCGAGCACATCGCGATGCAGGCGCAGCATTACCGACAGGTCAGGGTCACGCTTGTCGACATCAGGCCGCGCGCCGGTCGCTTTGCGCAGGCGGTCGACGATTGCATCTTTTGCTTTCTGGGCACCAAACTGGCTGTTGCGTATTTCCCGGTTGGTACCGGAAAACTGCACCCAAAGTACGCCGTTAGGGCTAATGTGTTCTTCCCAGGGCTGCTCAGCCACTGCGCGATACAAAGCTTCCGCATCTTCAATGCGCGCTTGCCCCAGATTCAGCAAAACCCGGTTCGCGATGCGGCTCCACAGGTTAACCCGGTAAGCCATGGCGAGATCGCCATCAAAGCGCACCGCCGCTGGCTGCTCTCGCAAAACGTTTGCGCCGATCTGACGCAACTCACTCGCGAGCACATTTTCCAGGCCTTTTGGACAGGTGGCTGTAAATTCAAACTTCTCAGTCAAGGATTCGACCTCAGGGAGCCTTTGGCCCTGGCGGCGCGCTGCTTTCCTGAAGCAGCTGACCGGGGCAATTTGGCAAATATGTTATGGCCATTTTGGCCAGGGGATATGTAGGTGGCGCAAGCATACCGCAATCAAGAATTCTATTCTTCAAGACCCCGAAATAGCCCAGAGAAGGTTTCTCACATTAGATAAATTGAACCTATAGACTGCACTTTTCAGAAAAATTTAATCCTTCCATGCCTGAGTGCAATTTGGCCCAATATTCCCTGCTGCCCCCCTTCTCGCCGGGCTCCTTCCACAATAAGCTGAATAGAGCATAAGGGGAGAAGTGGTGATACCAGTATTGCAGCCGGTTTCAGCCGCTTAAGTCACAATCAGAATGAGGTATTACGCCTATGAAACGCCAAAAACGTAATCCCAACGATAGAGCACTTCACAAAGGTTACGTTGCCGCCGTGCAGGGCAGAGACCACGATAGCTGCCCCTACCAAAGCGGATCCCTTCACCAGGAATGGGTAAACGGTTGGCGCCAAGGGCGAGAGGATATTTGGAGTGGCTTCGGGCCGGCGGCCCAAGCCCAACGCCTGGAGAGCATGTGATGCGGCGACCTTCGTCGCACACCCGTTACACATCCGATCAGAACCATTTCCGCACTAATGCAACGCTGCCATTTCAGGTAAAGGCATTTTTCGCGGTTCTCAAGATTCCTCTTGCAGCAGTCCCGGACTCGCTTTCGCCCGTCCGGGACAGTATCTCCACAGGCTCTATACGGAACACTGCACGCAGTGTGCACACACGTTCGGCAGGGAAGAAATCTCTTCTTTCGCTACCGAAAACCAATCAACGTTGTTCAATCATGCGGGCTTTGTGCAAGTCGGCAATCGCCGCAGCGGCTTCGTGAATCACGTCCGGCCCACGGTAAATAAAGCCAGAGTATATTTGCACTGCAGTGGCACCCGCGCGAATTTTTTCTGCAGCCGACTCACCGTCAAAAATACCGCCTACGCCGATGATTGGGATACTTCCATTCAGCGCACTGTGTAGCGTACGAATGACTTCGGTAGACCGATCTCGCAATGGCCGTCCGCTCAGACCGCCCTGCTCTGCACCATGCTCAAGATTTTCCACGGAAGTTTTGTCGATGGTGGTGTTGGTAGCAATAACCCCGTCGATCTCATGCTCCTGCAATGTCTTTGCAACCTGTGCGATAGCATCGTCATCCATATCCGGTGCAATCTTCACCGCCAGTGGCACATAGCGATCCTGTTCCGCGGCAAGCCGAGCCTGCTTCTCTTTCAACGCGTTGAGCAACTGGCTGAGGCTATCCCCGAACTGCAGATCTCGCAGACCTTTGGTGTTAGGAGAGGAAACGTTTGCCGTAATGTAATCCGCATAGGCATATACCTTCTCCATGCAGATACAGTAATCGTCGGCCGCCTTCTCTACCGGGGTATCGAAGTTCTTGCCTACGTTGATTCCGAGTACACCGGAATACCGACGGCGTTTTACCCGCTCGAGCAAGTAGTCGACACCCTCGTTATTGAAACCCATACGATTGATGATGGCCTCAGCCTCGGGCAGACGGAATATCCGCGGCTGCGGGTTGCCGGGCTGCGGACGCGGGGTCACGGTCCCCACCTCAACGAAGCCAAAACCGAGGGCCCCCAAACCGTTAAACGCCTGAGCATTCTTGTCCAGGCCGGCGGCGAGACCTACCGGGTTTGGCAAGGTCAAGCCCATCAGCTCTACCGGATCATCCGGTACCGACTTGCTAAACAACGACATCAGGCCAAGCCGCTCGGCGGCGCCAATGGCGTCCATCGACAAGTGGTGGGAGCGCTCTGGGTCGAGCGCAAACAGGGCTTTGCGCAAATGCTGGTACATGGGTTTCCTTGAGGTTCTGACCAAAGCAGGAGTCGTGCCTCCGCGGCGAAGTCCGCAACAAGGCTCGAGTCCAATGGGTCAAGCAAATATGACAAACCCCATCCGGATGAACCGGATGGGGTTTGTCTATTGTACGAGATTCCCGGCGATTCGAGAAACCTACGCGGGGACCAGGGATTCCTGGTCGGCCGTCGCATTCGCCAGGTACATCAACTCGCGCAAGGCAACGGTAAACATGGCAAAGTCGCCCTGAGGAGCGGACTTCAGCTCCTTGGTCAGGCTTTCCCAGCGCTGAATCGTCTGGGTCATTCGGCTCGCCCAATTCTCCACCGCGCTGTCTACATCGAGACCATCGTCCCCGGCCAGGCGCAGGATATGGGTAACCAACCGCGCGAGCTGGTTATCCAGGTCGTCCATGCTGGTTTCCCTTGCCTGGGAGTGCCAGAAACTATCGGACGGCAGATCGATGATCTGGTTGCCGAACCAGTAAAGGCCCAGTCGGTCCGCCAGCGCGAAGTAGGTTTTGGCCACCTCTTCTACCGGTCGATCTGTGATGCGCGCAGTTTGAGAAATGCCCAGCGCGGAAAACAGATAGGTCGGCGACGCAGCCAGCATCGCAAGGTCTTTCGGCACGCTGGCTGACGTCAAGCCGTCATAGCGCGCATGCCACTCACGCAGCGGCTCGCCACTCAGCACCTCGGGCAAAGCGCGAATCACACGCTGAACAGGCTCCTGGAACAGCGCAATCTCATTTGCCGGGTCAAGCGCACCATGCCGATTGCGCACAAACCAGCGAGCAGCCCTGCGCACCCGCCCTACCATCGCGTTCATCAGCTGCAACTGCAAATCCGCCGGCACCTGATAGTCCAACTCGGCCACGCCATTCTGGAAATCAGACATGCGGTACACGTCCCGGGCGCTCACATAGGCGGCGACGATGGTATCGATTCCTGCACCGGTGGCACCGCTGATCCGGTCGAAGAAAGTAATCCCCATACTGTTGACCAATTCATTGGCCACCTGGGTAGAAACAATTTCTCGACGCAGCGGATGGTCGTATACCAGCGCTTGATAGCGAGACACCAGCGCGGGAGGAAATGCGGATTCCACCGCCTCCTGCACATAGTCGTTATCAATTATCTGCGCGTCCAGCAATTCCTCTTTCAGTTTGACCTTCACGTAGGAGATCAACACGGACAGTTCAGGGTGTGTGAGGTACTGCCCTTTACTCTGGCGCTCATTCAGCGTTTCGTTGTCCGGAATGAATTCCAACTGACGACGCAGGCGGCCCTCGGCTTCGAGGTTATTGATCGTGCGACGGAATTCGTCGAAGCGATCCCCAATCTGATAGGCCGCGACGCTGAGCGCACTGGTCTGGTCGTAGTTATTGTCCAGAACCAGCTCTGTGACAGAGTCGGTCATCTCTTCCAGCATGTGGTTGCGCTGTTTCTCGGTTAGATCGCCATTGGCCACCACCTTGTCCAGCAGGATCTTGATGTTGACCTCGTGATCCGAGCAATCCACACCGCCGGCATTATCGATAAAGTCGGTATTGCAGCGGCCACCGTTCAGGGAGAACTCTATGCGCCCACGCTGAGTCATGCCCAGGTTGCCGCCCTCCCCAAACACTTTACAGCGCAACTCATTGCCATTGACCCGCAGGTTATCGTTGGACTTGTCGCCCACCTGTTCATGGCTTTCTTGCTCACCTTTCACATAGGTGCCGATACCGCCGTTCCAGATCAGATCCACCGGGGCCTTGAGCATTGCACTGATCAGCTCATTGGGCGTGAGGCGATCCGCATCAATGGCAAACGCCTGCTGCATCTCCGGGGTGATTTTCACCGACTTGGCACGGCGCTCGAAAATACCGCCACCCTTGGAGATCAAGCTCAGGTTGTAGTCGCTCCAGCTCGAACGCGGCAGCTCAAACAGACGCTTGCGCTCATGGTAACTGCTCGACGCGTCGGGGTTCGGGTCGACAAAAATGTGCAGATGGTTGAAGGCGCCCTTCAAGCAGATGTGTTCGGACAGCAGCATACCGTTGCCAAATACATCGCCGGCCATATCGCCAACACCGATCACGGAGAAGTTTTCAGCCTGTACATTGACACCCATTTCCCGGAAATGTCGCTGTACCGAGACCCAGGCGCCGCGTGCGGTAATACCCATTTTTTTATGGTCATAACCGTTGCTACCACCGGAGGCAAAGGCATCCCCCAGCCAGAAGTCGTACTCGGCGGCAATACCGTTAGCGATATCGGAGAAGGTCGCTGTCCCCTTGTCGGCGGCGACAACCAGATAGGGGTCGTCCTCATCCCGGCGAATCACCCGGTCCGGCGGAATCACCTCGCCATTTTTCAGATTGTCGGTAACGTCCAGCAGCGCCCGGATAAATGTCTTGTAACTCTTGATGCCAGACTCGATAAAGGCTTCCCGGCTATTGTCTGCCGGAGGGCGGCGCACCACGAAGCCACCCTTGGCCCCGCTGGGCACAATGACCGCATTCTTTACGTTCTGCGCCTTTACCAGGCCCAACACTTCGGTGCGGAAATCTTCCAGCCGGTCGGACCAGCGCAAACCGCCACGGGCGACCTTGCCGCCGCGCAGATGCACACCTTCCACTTGTGGGGAATAGACGAAGATCTCAAACAGCGGGCGCGGCTCCGGAATATTCGGGATATCGCGCGGGCTGAACTTGATGGAAATGTAATCTTTCGGCTGATCGTTGGTGTCCAGCTGGAAAAAGTTGGTACGCAATGTCGCGCGGATCAGGTCGAGATAACGACGAATCACCTGGTCTTCGTTGAGGTTATCGACGCTGTCGAGACCATCGTGGATCTTCTTAATCAGACGCTCAACTCGGGTCTGATCCTGGCGCTCCGGAGAATTGATACGCGGATCAAACATCGCCCGGAACAGCGCCACCAGATTGCGGGTAATCTCCACATGATTCGCCAGGGTGGCCGCGATATAGGACTGGCTCGCACTGAACTTGGTCTGCTTCATGTACCGTGCATAAGCACGCAACATGGTGACCTCACGCCAGTTTAGGCGCGCCGCAAGCACCAGGCGATTGAACGCATCGCTCTCGGCTACGCCATCCCAGATCGCCGCAAATGCATCTTGGAACAGCGAGCGCGACGCTTGTGCATCAATACGGGTAGGCAGGCCGAATTCCAAATGGAATTCGTGCATCCACACATCCTGCTTCCCTCGGGGACGGATGGTATACGGGAACTCTCCCATCACCCGCAAGCCGAGATTCTCCAGTACAGGAATCACATCGGACAGGGTCAATCCCGAACCCACGTTGAAGACCTTAAAGCGCAGGCTACCGGGCTCCGCACCAACCGGCTGGTAGAAGCTCATCGCGACCCGATTGTCGTCGCTTAACTCCTGAATCGAGGTCACATCCTGGACCGCAATACGCGGCTCGAAGTCCTCGCGATAGCCCGCGGGGAAGGACTGGCCGTAGGTGCCGATCAAGCGGCTACCCTCTTCTTCCCCGTGGGTTTCAATCAGGGACCTATGAAATACATCTTCCCAGCTGCGGGTAATATCCACGATCTGCGCCTCCAGTCGCGCTACATCAATATCCAGGGGTAGATTCGGGTCGACGCGGAATACCAGATGTACCCGGGCCAGAATCGATTCGGAAAAGAAGGTTGTGAAGTCGGAATCCAGTGCATGAATCGTACGCGCGATGCGATCACTGATCTTCTCCCGCACCTCACTGCTGAACTGGTCGCGTGGGACGTACACCAGTGCGCTGACAAACTTTCCAAATGGGTCTTTGCGCATAAACAGGCGCAAGCGTGCGCGCTCATTCATCGCCAGCACGCCATGGCTGGTGTCGAACAGCTCCTTGGTATTGCTTTGGAACAGTTCATCCCGCGGGAAGGTATCCAGAATACGCTGCAGCGCCTTGCCGTCATGACTCGTCGGCGCGTGACCACTCTGCTCCATTACGGAGGCCAGTTTGCGACGCACAATTGGAATCTTGGACGGGCTCTCTGTGTAAACCGGCGAGGTATACAGACCCATAAATGCGGATTCGCCAATAACCTCACCGTTATCACCGTAGCGCTTGATACTGACATAGTCCGAGTAGGCCGCGCGGTGTACCCGCGACTTTACCGAGGACTTGGCAAAGGTGAGAAAGTTCGGCCCCTGGTAAAAACGCTGCTTGCCCTCGTTAAACGCATACTCCGGCGTCGGTTCCGCGGTCTCTTCCAGCTTTTTGAAAATGCCGAGGCGACGGTTCTCGACTTCCTGCAGTACTTTCTTATCCCCCTGCTGGGAGAATTCGTATTCGCGATAACCGAGGAAAGTGAAATTACCATCGCGCATCCACTGCAGAAATGCACTGGCCTCCGCCAGATTGGCCTCGTTATCCGCAACTCCAGCTTGCAACTGATCCTGCATGGCGGAACAGGTGTCCAGCATTGGCACATAGTCGTCGACCACCAGTTCCACGTCACCCAACACATCGTTCAGTGCCCGCGTCAGCTCCGAGGCGCGGGAAGCACTGGTATCGAGGTTAATCTCGATATAGATCAGCGCCTCATTGATGATGGTCGGGTCGAACTGGCGCTCCTCTTCCAGTAGTGGCGCCACAGGCAACAGCTGTTGCAGGCGACCGCTGTCGTCCCGTTGCAACTGCATAACGGTACTCTTGATGGAGTGAATGACGGTGTCACGCTGGTTAATTTCCATCCGCACCGAATCCACAAGAAACGGCATATCCCGCTGCAACACACACACCACAGTGTGGGAACACTCCCAGCCGTGGTCTTCCAGGCGTGGATTGAATACACGCACCTTCGGGCCGTCACCATCGCGCTGCTGAATAAAATCCCAGCAGGTATAAATACACCCATAGATATCGACCAGGCGTCGTCCCGCAAGATCTTCCAGGGGGTATTGGTTCAAATATTGCTCAGCAAAACTGATTACGGGTTCTGCCTTGTCCCCAAGCTTCTCGCGAATGATCTCGCTGACTTGCTCTAGCAGCTCTTCCCGGTTATCGGTGATGACCGTCGCCATATTCACGTACGTCCTCCCATCACGGCGCAAACGCATTGCGCCCGTATAATTCGCCATCGCAAGCGAACCCACACTGCACGTGGAGCCCGCCGTGTCCTCATTGCCGAAAATTCATCCGATTGCGCCACAATTCAAGTTGCAGCGGAGTAAGTTGAACAATCCGACAGAATAATTGTCTACTTTGCAGCCTGAGAACCGGGGTAAGCCCTGTAACAGTTGCCTCTGAGCACACTGCCGTTAAAATCGTCCTACCCGCATTTCTCGAGCGAGTGGCTATATATAAGAGGGCACCTCAAAAAGCATAGATAGCCACCGCTCTGCGGCAGCGTATTGAAACAGGAAATTGGCAAAAGAAGTGACGATATGGACACACGCCAGCAGATAAAAATTCTGGGTGATTGGCTGGAGCAGCAGATTATTGGCCAAGAGACTTTGGTCAATCGAATTCTCATAGGATTACTGGCCGATGGTCACCTTTTGGTCGAAGGCGCACCGGGTCTCGCCAAGACAAAAGCGATTAAAACACTGGCCGATGGCATCGAAGGCGACTTCCATCGGGTCCAGTTTACGCCGGACCTTTTGCCCTCCGATATTACCGGCACCGACATCTACCGACCGGAAACTGGCGAATTCCATTTTCAGCCCGGCCCCGTGTTCCACAACCTGATTCTCGCTGACGAAATCAACCGCGCGCCAGCCAAAGTACAGTCTGCACTGCTGGAAGCGATGGCGGAACGCCAGATCAGTGTCGGCCGTAAAACCTATACCCTGCCCGACCTGTTTTTGGTCATGGCTACGCAGAACCCTATCGAGCAAGAAGGCACCTACCCCCTGCCGGAGGCGCAGCTCGACCGCTTCCTGATGCAGGTAAACCTCAGTTACCCCGATGCGGAAGCCGAGACCAAAATTCTTAAACTGGCACGGGAAGAAGCGAGCCACGGTGAAGGTCACCCGAAAACGGTAATTTCCCAGGAAACCCTGTTTAAGGCCCGCCAGGAAATCCTCGACCTGACCATGGTCGAAGCTGTGGAAACCTATATCGTGCAGCTGATCATCGCCACCCGTGAGCCCCATCGCTATGACGATGAGCTGGCCAGCTGGCTCGATTTCGGCGCCAGCCCGCGCGCTACCATTGCGCTCGACCGCTGCGCACGCGCCTACGCGTGGCTCGCCGGGCGGGATTACGTGACCCCCGATGATGTCATGGCCATTGCACCGGATGTGTTGCGTCACCGCTTGCTGCTCAGCTTTGAAGCGGAAGCCGCCGGGGCGAGTGCCGACCGCGTGATCCGCCGCCTGTTGCAACTGGTCCCGGCAATCTAGGTTTAGATAGTGGTCGAATCACTCAACCACCGTGAACTAGAGCTTTCTGGTGCCTACCCGGAAGTGGCGCCACTGATACGCCTGCGCCATATCGCCCGCCAATTGCGCCTGTTCAAACCTCGGGTTAACCGCAGCGATCAGTCCGGTAATCTGCTTACCCGCTATCGCGGGCGGGGTATGAACTTTGAAGAAGTGCGCTATTACCAGCCGGGCGACGATGTACGCTCTATTGATTGGCGGGTAACTGCGCGCACCGGGAAAACCCATACCAAGCTCTTCCAGGAAGAACGCGAGCGCCCGGTGGTCATCCTGCTGGACCTGCGCTCGCCCATGTTTTTTGGCAGCCAGAATGCTTTTAAATCCGTGGCCGCCTGCAGTATTGCTTCTGCCCTGTGCTGGGCCGGGCTGCAGCATGGCGACCGCATTGGCGCCCTGATTTTTTCGGATCAGGGCGTCAATACCGTCCGCCCGCGCCGCAGTCACCACGCAGTACTCGCCGCCATTCACGGAATGGTCGATTCTGCCACCAGCCTCGATAGCCCTATCGCTGCAGACGGCAGTCAGCCACTCAGCGCCTTATTGGAAGAAGCCCGCAGGGTCGCACGCCCCGGCAGCGCCGTGTTCTTGATCAGCGATTGCCACGACTTGGATGCGAGCTGCGAACAGTCCCTATACCTACTTACGCGCCACGCAGACCTTCAGATACTGCGCGTCAGCGATCCTCTGGAACAACAACTTCCGGATCAGGCCGTGACCATCAGTGACGGCCGGCAGCGCACCTTTCTTGGAAAAGGCAAACAAGCCTTAAAGCAGCAGTTTGCACGCCATCAGCACCAGATTCGGGAAAACGCTGCACAGCTTTGCCGCCGGCTACACCTGCCGCTGCTGGATTTCGACAACACCCAGCCGGTGGTGCCGAAGTTACTCAGTACCTATGGTGACCGCCAGCCCGCACCGGGCCGGAGGCACGCATGACACTCTTGAGCGCCAGCGCTAAACAAGCGGCGCCACCGCCCCCGGCTATCGATCAACCGCCAAACCAGCCACCGGTCATGACACCGGAGATGCAACAGCTGCTCGGCCAACTGAAAGATATTCACGAGCCAACTCCTATCGGATGGTGGCCGCTGGCACCGGGCTGGTGGATGCTTGCTGCCGCACTCATCGCCCTGCTGTTTGGCGCCATTTGGCTGTTTTCCTATCTCCGTCGTAAACGTCAGGAAAAACAGTATCGCGTAGAGGGCGAGCGCCTATTGCAGGCACTGGATCTAGATCAGCCGCGCGCCGTCGAATCGATCAACTTACTGCTGAAACGCGTGGCAGTCGTTACCTTTGGGCGCGCCTTGTCTGGCCCCCTTACCGGCCAACACTGGATCGAATTTCTTGAATCCACTGCCGCAGCACCAATGCCAGAAACCGCGCGTCGCGCATTACTGGAAAGCCTGTATAGCGCGAAAGACGCATCTAATGACGACCTGAAAGAATTACGCGGCTACGCAATTCAGTGGGTCAGGAAACATCAGCGTGCAGAGTCGACCCCCGGGATAGCACCAATTCAACAAGGCACAGCGGGAGCGAACAATGTTTGAGTTTGCACTCCCCTGGGTTTTCCTGCTGCTACCGCTACCGCTGCTTGCGCACAAGCTACTACCCAAAAGCGAACCGCTCAGTAGCGCACTGAAGGTACCCTACTACGAACAGTTGCCGAGAAAGAGCGGCGGTTCCGCGGGTAACCGCTGGAATTTATTGATGCTTTGGTTACTGTGGCTACTGCTGCTCGCGGCAGCAGCCCGGCCTCAGTGGTATGGCGAACCCATCACCCAAACCACCAGCGCGCGCGACCTGCTAATCGCCGTGGACATTTCCGGAAGCATGGAAACCCCGGACATGATCCTCAACGGTAACCCGGCAATGCGTATCAGCGCGGTAAAAAACGTGGTGGGCGACTTCGTATTGCGCAGGAAAGGAGATCGCCTCGGCCTGGTTCTCTTTGGTACCCGCGCCTATTTGCAGGCTCCCCTCACCTTTGACCGCCAAACCGTAGACACCCTGCTGAACGAGGCCCAAATTGGTTTTGCTGGTCAGGGCACTGCAATTGGGGATGCCATCGGCCTCTCCGTAAAGCGCCTCACCCAGCGACCCGCAGATCAGCGGGTATTGATCCTTTTAACCGATGGTGCCAACACCGCGGGCAAAGTAGCCCCACTAAAAGCGGCGGAACTCGCCAAACAGGCAGGCGTCAAGGTATACACCATTGGTGTCGGCGCGGAAGAGATGGTGCAACCCGGACTTCTCGGCTCACGGTTTGGTGCCCGCCGGGTAAATCCATCCCGGGACCTCGATAGTGAAACCTTGCAGGCAATCGCCGACAAAACCGGGGGCAAATACTTCCGCGCGCATAACCCGCAGGAGCTTGTGCAAATCTATGAGGAGCTGGACCGACTCGAACCAGTGGAACAGGAAGCGGAAACCTATCGTCCGCTGAAGTCTCTTTACGTGTGGCCACTGAGCCTCGCCCTTCTGCTCGCGCTTATCTGGTCCAGCCTGCCATTTATAGGCAACTGGATCACGGAGCTACAGGCTCGCAATCGAAATGGTCAAGGAGCGGGCAGCGGCGCTCACAATCATGGGGGGCAAACGCAGTGAATATGCTCGGTAGCTTCCTCGCAGACATCGATCAATTTCATTTTATCCGCGCAAGTCTACTGTGGCTGATTATTCCCACAGCACTGATTTGCTGGGCGTTAGCCCGCACAGTTTTCGCCAGCGGTAAACTGCAGAAGATTATCGACCCCAACCTGCTCCCCCACCTCCTATTGCGCGGTGGCGAAAAGCGCCCTTGGCTATTCACCCTGATTTTCGCGCTGTTGACCTGTGCGATTGTCGCACTCGCTGGCCCCTCCTGGCGCAAACTACCCACGCCGGTATTCAGCAATCAGGATGCTGTCGTCATCCTGTTGGACCTATCCCCGTCCATGATGGCTACCGACCTCTCGCCGAACCGCCTGACGCGCGCGCGCCTTAAGATTCTCGATATTCTCAACCAACGCGAAGATGGTTTAACCGCGCTGGTCGCCTACGCGGGCGAGGCACATATAGTGACGCCGCTAACCGACGACACTGCAACCATTGCCAACCTGGTGCCATCCCTGTCCCCCAGGATCATGCCTGTGCCTGGCAGCAATATTGAAATGGCCGTGGAGCTGGGATTGAGACTGCTAAAGGATGGCGCCGGTGGCCAGGGCCGACTGCTCGCGGTGACCGACGGCATTGATAAAGCCGCCATTTCCACGGTGAAAAACGAGGTCAACAGCAGCAATGCCTCACTTTCAATCCTCGCCGTCGGCAGTGGCGAAGGCAGCCCCATCCCAAAATCAACCGGCAGCGGTTTTGTAACCGATGACAGCGGCTCAATCATTATTGCCAATTTCGACCGCGCGGAATTGCAGAGACTGGCGCAGAGCACCGGCGGCGAATTTGCGCAGATAACTGTGGACGATAGTGACATTGCCCGGGTGCTGCCCGAAATCACGACACCGCAGCAGGCCGAACTTACCGAGCGAGAATTCGACCAGTGGAATGAAGAAGGCCCGTGGCTGGTATTACTGCTACTGCCCTTTGCCCTCCTGTTATTCCGCAAAGGGACGCTAGCCAGCCTCTTGCCGCTGAGCCTTCCATTTGTACTGGCAGTGAACACTCAAGAAGCCAGTGCACAGACCAGCAGCCTGTGGCAGACACCCAACCAACAGGGCCAAGAGCTGCTCAAGGAAGGTGATCCGAAAGCCGCAGCAGAGAAATTTGAAAATCCGCAGTGGCGCGGCACCGCCGAATATCGCGCCCGTGAATTCGATGCCGCTGCCAAGAGCTTTTCGCAAAGTAATGATCCGCAAGCCCTCTACAACCTTGGCAATAGCCTCACCCAGCAAGGTCGCTTTGACGAAGCCATTTCAGCGTACGACGGCGCGCTAGAGCAAAACCCGGAATTTGCTGACGCGAGCCACAATCGGGATATCGCGAAGAAACTGAAAGAACTGCAGGAAAAGCAACAGCAAAACCAGCAGTCGCAACAAGGCGACCAACAACAACAGCAAAACCAGCAACAAGATCAACAACAGAACCAGCAATCGCAATCTCAATCTGAGCAGGACCAGCAGCAAAGCGATTCGGACCAATCTTCGCAGGATCAGCAGTACCAGGATCAGCAGCAGGCTGGCGAACAGGATCAGCAGCAGAATAGCGAGCAAGAAGAGCAAGATTCGTCAGAGCAGGAACAGCAGGCAGAGAGCCAGCAACAAGACGAGCAAGGCAACGAAAGCGAGCAGGAACAGCAAGCCAACGCACAACCTCAAGAAAGCGACAGCCCGCTTGACCCTGAAACCCAGCAGGCACTGGATCAATGGCTGCGCCAGATACCCGACGATCCCGCTGGCCTAATGCGTGAAAAATTCAAATACGAAAGCCTACAGCGCCGGCGCGCCTATCGCGCCGGTGAGTGGGAGCCCCCGGAAAACGGAGCCACCCAGAGATGGTAACCCTCTTTAAGGCGATATCTACCAAGATGATCGACCAGATGTCTGTGATCAAAGACCTGAAGGCACAGCTAGCCCAGGGGCTGACTGCCCTACTTCTGCTCACCATAGCTTGTGTGGCCAATGCTCAGGATCTCACAGCTTCCGTCGACCGTAACGAACTCGCCATCAACGAAACGTTCACCCTTACCTTGCGCTACAGCGGTAAACAAAGCGGTGGCCAACCGGACTTCAACCTTCTGGAACAGGACTTCGAAGTCCTCTCACGCCAGCAGTCCAATCAATACCGGGTAATCAACGGTCGAGCCGAAAGCTTCGTAGAATGGACCGTAATCCTCGCCCCGCTCAAGGAAGGCAAGCTATTTGTGCCATCCCTGCACCTGCACGGTGAAGTGTCCGATGCCATCCCCATCACCGTAAATCAGGCAGGGCAAGCCCCAGCAGGCCAAAACCGCAAAGCCTTTCTGGAAGTGGAAACCAACAAAGAAAAAATCTTTGTTCAGGAACAACTACTGGTAAAGGTCCGCCTATACACCACCGTAGGCCTCCACGATATCGCAACCGACCCGTTACAGATCCCCGGCGCCCACGTCGAAAAAGTTGATGAACAGCGGTTCGAGCGCAGAATCGATGGTGTCGGCCATGCTGTCTACGAACTTACCTACGCCGTATTCCCGGAGAGCTCCGGCGAGCTGCAAATACCATCACTGAACTACGTTGCCGTCACTGGCAGAAGAGACCCCTTCTCGCTGTTTAACCGGAACGCACAACGTATTCGCCTGCGCTCCGAAGCAAAAACCATACAGGTTGAGCCCAAACCCGATAGCTATAGCGGTAGCCACTGGCTTCCTACGGCCGGCCTTGGGCTTGTACAGAGCTGGTCCAAGGACCCGGAGGAGTTCAAGGTGGGTGAGCCGATTACTCGCATCATCACCCTACGAGCGGAAGGGCTTCGCGCAGCACAATTCCCTCCACTTCCGAAACTGAACATTGAGGGACTTAAAACCTATCCAGATCAACCCCAGCAACAAGATCAATCAGGCACAAACGGCATTACAGGTAGCCGTATCGAAACTACCGCGATTGTTGCCACCAAGCCCGGAAGTTTTCGACTACCTGCAATAACGATAACTTGGTGGGATACCAAAACTGGACGTCAGCGTGCTACCCAGTTACCTGCGTTCCGGTTTAATGTCACGGGCCCTTCAAACCTAAATAAATCTAGGGTTGAAACACCACGTACAGAAAACGCTCAAACCATAAATTCCAAAAGGGTGGAACCAGGGTTTTGGCAAAAAATTGCGATTGCCGCAATCGCCTCACACCTAATCTGGCTGATTTATCTTTTTCACCAAAAAAGGACATCAATTAGCCAGTCGAGCAACGGTCGAGATAGGAACAAACAAACGCCCGTGGTACCGACTAACTTAAACCAGCTAATTGACAGTGGAAGCCCGCAAGAAATTATATTTGCATTACGAGATTGGACAAGTGAGCATTGGCCACAAACCAGCTCACTAAATTTGACGGATATAGCAAACAGAACAGGGGGTGAGGAAATCATCCAGTTCGTAAAACTATTAAATGAGGCAGCTTATAAAGAGCCACCAAAACCTTTAAATAGACAGCAATTAAAAATCTTGGTGAACCTCTTAATTAGCAAACAAAAAAATGGCATTGCTGCGACAAAAGCATACCTTGCCCCCCTATACAGGGGGAAATGACGCATGCCGAAAAACAACTAATTACAACAAACAATCAGCTCAGTGAATCCACCATCATACACGTTCAGGTTTAGATGAACGCTTTTGGTACACCCAATCAACTATATCTTCCTGAGGGGTATATCCACTTACAGTTTCCTTGAGAATTTGCCTTACACGATCGTAGTCATCTTTCTCAACGGCGTCCGCAAGCTTGCTCAAAACAACTTTGAACAAGTCCCAAGGCAAACTTTCCTCATTTGCACACATAATCATCGGGTGGTCCGTTGGGCTAACATCGTCGCCAATAAGAAGTTCCTCGTATAGCTTTTCACCCGGACGCAGACCTGTGAATTCAATCGCAATATCGCCTCCAGGTGCCTTGTCACCGCTTACACTAAGTCCGCTCAAATGGATCATTTTTTCTGCGAGATCGACAATCTTAACCGGATCCCCCATATCCAACACAAAAACATCACCGCCCTGCCCCATAGCTCCAGCCTGAATCACTAACTGTGCAGCCTCCGGAATCGTCATGAAATAGCGCGTGATGTTTGGGTGAGTTACCGTTACAGGGCCACCACGTTTTATTTGTTGATGGAACCGTGGAATTACGGAACCGGAAGAGCCCAATACATTACCAAAACGAACCATTGTGAAACGCGTTTTATTGACATGATGTATTGCCTCCTTTTTATCACCATACAATACAGGAGCAGTCTCTGTACTCAAGGCTTGCAACACCATTTCCGCGAGGCGTTTAGTCCCCCCCATGACATTTGTCGGGCGGACCGCTTTGTCGGTAGAGATCAGCACAAAATTATCGACTCCGGCCATTACCGCTGCTTCAGCTGCGTGCAGCGAACCCCAAACATTGTTCAGCACACCTTCAGCAATATTATGCTCAACCATCGGCACATGTTTATAAGCCGCAGCATGGTAAACCGTATTGACATTCCATGTGCGCATCAAATCGACCAATTTGACTGGATTGCGGACAGAACCCAGAATTGGAATCAAGCGCAATTTAAGGGCCTCTCGGCGAACTCTCTGTTCAAGTTCGGCATGAATGTTGTATAAGTTGTATTCACTATGTTCGAACAATAAAAGCGTAGTAGGACCAGTAGCTACAATCTGTCGACAAAGCTCCGAACCAATCGAGCCACCAGCGCCAGTAACCATCACTACTTTGCCGCGAATACAGCGCTCAAAAAGAACAGGTTGCGGAGGCACAATGTCACGACCAAGTAGATCCGCGATATCAACCTCCTGTACATCTTCCACTTTGACACGTCCGCTAGCCAAATCCATAAAGCCCGGGACACTACGAACGTGTATCGAAAAGTCTTCAAGTAATTCGAGAATCTCTCTCCTACGAGCACGGGGAGCCGAAGGAATTGCCAAAAGAATTTCTTGTGCACCGGTATCTTCAATCATTTGCTGGATATGCTTAGGCTTGTAAACCTTCAATCCAGCAATAACCCGGTTAGAGATACCAATATCGTCATCGATAAAAGCAACGGGGCGTATATCACGACCTAAGCGTAACGCAGCTACCAGCTGATTGCCCGCTGCACCTGCGCCATAAATGGCTACCCTTGGCAATCGATCTTCGCGACGAACAAACGGAACTCGTGCAGTGGTTTCATACCAGCTACCCGTAAAATACTGGCGCATAGCCAGTCGAAGACCGCCCAATAAAACAAGACTCAACCACCAATATATAAATACAAGAGAACGAGGCACTACCAGTGGGGAATCTCTGTGCCAGTACACCAGCAACGCCAAAATAAGCGCAGATAGAGAAACAGCCTTAAAGATCGCTATCAACGCGTCCTTACCAAAATATCGCATAACCGCGCGATACATCCCCAGCTTGATAAAAATCGGGATTGCAATAACTGGAGCTGACATGAACAACCACACATGGCCAGCAAGCGGATTGACAAGGTCATCCAAACCTAAGCGCACAACAAATGAAAGCCATAGCGCCAGCCAAACTAACACTATATCTACACCAACCTGCAATAGACGCTTATTTCGGCGTGACAACCCTACCAGCCAAACCCGTAGACTTTCCATTACCCCGTCTCTCCACATAAAACTAAAACGATTGAATTGCAAACCACATACAGCTCAGCTCAAACGTCAACAGGAAGAATCAGCTTCACGACTTCCAGCATTAAACTTTACCGCAAAAAAAGCCAACGGCAGATACGCAAGGATCAAACCAAGCAAGCCATCTAAACTTTTTAATCCGACCATATACGCTATAGGAAACAACCAAAAAACATTAATCACTACGACAGAATACGTCACTGTAGAGTGCTTCCCAAATATTCGTGCAGCGTGTTGATATGCATGAGACCGATGCGCCTCATAAACTTTGTCACCACGAAAAAAACGGAAAATTAGCGTCCAAGTGGCATCCACCACAAACACACCCAACAAAATTAACCAACTCCAGAATAGTTGTGGCGCAACCCATGCAACCTGAAGAGACAGAACCCCCAAGGAGATACCAAGAAACCCACTACCAGCGTCACCCATAAATATCTTAGCCGGCGGACAATTCCAAAAAAAGAAGCCCACCACTGCGGCAGCCAAAACAACAGGAACAAGCCAACTCAAAGAATAGTCAGAATTAGGAGATCCAACTACCCAATACAACAAGGCCCCGCCAACACATACACAAATCGCTTCTACGCTGGCAATCCCGTCTATTCCGTCCATAAAATTGTACAGGTTAAGCAACCAAACCAAATAAATAGCTCCCAAGATTTGACCAAGCCACGCCAATTTGAATTCAACACCAAACATATATAATGGAGGCATGCCGCCTATGAGGAACAAGGCCCAGAAAGCAGCCACAAAGTGCCCCAATAAACGCCACCGAGCCGGGACGTGACCATGATCATCCCAGAAACCAATAATCGCAACCATTAGGCCTGCGCCTAAAAGTGCCCATGTATTTCCCCAAGATAAAACGTCAATACAGGCCAGTAGCGGTAACACACCGGAAAAAACAAAAACAATCGCTACCCCCCCCCCTCTAGGAGTCGCCACCGAATGTGAACTACGTGAATTCGGTATATCCATCAAGCTACGAGACAGTGCATAGCGACGCAACGCGCCTGTAGCAAAAAACGAAACGCCGACAACTACAGCCAGCAACCACCAAATCGTCATATTTTACTTTCCATATAATTCAGAAAGACATATCAAATTAAGTGTGAATCCCACATATGATACCCACATACCGATCAGACCTTCTCTTAGCATTGCCAATGAAAATCGACAACATTTTAGGCCCCTTGCAAACTTTCCCTATAAGGCGCATTGAATTAACTGAGAGTATTTTTATTAATAAAGCGCTTGCCTGTCTCAACCAGTGCTTCTTCCGCACCCAACAAAGGCTTCCAGCCAAGCAGCGTTTCCGCCTTGGAAGAATCAATCTGTAGAGAACGACAAAGTTGAATATAGAGCGACTTTTTACCAAGCAATTTAGCACCCATCTTCAACAATACATCAGGTACAGGTATCAAAATACTCTTTTTACCCATGCCACGCGAAAGAAGCCTAACGATATCCGTTGTGGATACATCACTCCCATCAGACACCAAAAAAAGTTCATTTTTGGCAGCCGGATGTTCGATGCAAAGTGAAATAAAGGCAATCAAATTTTCAAGCGAAACAATACTTCTCTGGTTATTTAAGCTTCCGAACGGCAGAGGAAAACCAGTAGCGACTACCCTAAGAAGTCGAGAAAAGTTTCCAGGTGCATCAGCAGCATATACCAACGGAGGGCGAATAATAACAAGTTCAGTCTCCGCACCAGAAAAAAGGCTCTTTAACTCTTCTTCTGCCTCAAACTTGGAAATAGCATAGTCTGCATGAGGCATTGGCTCGCTATACTCAGCAAAGGGATACAACGAGGATTCCGCCCCATTTACACCAACAGAACTTACAAAAACAAACCGTCGCACGCGTGACTTAATCGCCGCACGTGCAAGTCGCAAACTAGCATGAACGTTAACTCTTCTGAAGACCTCCAAAGGATCTCGCGCATCATCATTTAACACATGTGCGCGCCCAGCCAGGTGCACAACGCAATCAACACCCTCACAAGCGACATGTATATTTTCCGACTTTTCCAAATCTAAGTTGATAAGATTCACATTCTCTATAGCAACGTGCCTTTTCCGAACTATACCGTGAACCTCGAATGACCGCGAAACCAAATATTGACAAAGCGCTCTACCTATAAAACCACTTGCCCCTGAAACCAGTACCTTATCCATATAAAAACCTAACCACCCATAGCTTCATTCAAGCACGCAATGGCACATACAAAATTCCGCACGTCGAGACACTACGCAATTTACAAATCGCACCTATATACATCAACGGAAGTTTTAATGTTTAGATGGGCAGCTATGACTAAATGGCCTAGCAAGCCTGTCGCGCTCCAACTTATGAACAAGCCAGAGGCTCACCAAGTGAAGCGCACCACAGATCTTGACAAAGTCGCTTCCCCACCCCTACCACATCGACATCCGAGACACGACACCTCAGGAAAAGTTTCGCCAAGACCGCCCCTAAAAATTCCTTTATACAACCGCAAATGCTTTTAACACAAGATTCATAGTTCAAAACAGTTTCTGAAAAGGTTTTGAACAGAAACATCGAGCAATATGACACAACACACCCACACCTTCGCTAGCCAATACTGCCTAAGACAAACACATACTTGGCTCCGCAACCAAGGATGTAAACAGAAAGATACGGAGATCCATGGCAGGCACTATTGGAAGCTGTCCCGACAACAGCTCCAATGAACAATAGATAAGCGAAGCCTCTATAACATCTTCATTCAAGAGCTCTAGATCCGAGCAAACATCACCCTCGATCGCGACACATTGTCTAGAAACACCATCAAACGACCGGCAGACTCTCTTCTGACAAAATTTTGTCAAAATATGCAATTGTTTTTTGCAGGCCGCTATCCAACATAATTCTGGGCTGCCAATCGAGTAGCGCGTGGGCTTTACTGATATCTGGCTGTCGCTGCTGCGGATCATCTTGGGGAAGTGGTTTAAAAATCAAATTGGAAGAAGATCCTGTCAACTCCAACACCCGCTCGGCAAGCTGTCTAATCGTAAACTCATTGGGATTGCCAAGATTTAATGGGCCGGTCACATTATCATCCGTTGACATCAACTGAACGAAACCTTCTACCAAATCATCTACATAGCAAAAACTTCGTGTTTGCTGCCCTTCCCCATAGATTGTAATATCTTCACCTTTCAAGGCTTGAACGATAAAATTACTCACCACGCGACCATCATTCGGATGCATTCTTGGTCCGTAGGTATTGAAAATCCTTGCCACCTTTATTAGCAAACCATGCTGACGGTGATAATCAAAAAACAGAGTCTCAGCACAGCGCTTCCCTTCGTCGTAGCAAGAACGAATTCCAACAGGATTAACCTTACCCCAATAACTTTCTGGCTGGGGATGAACCTCCGGATCGCCATATACTTCACTAGTTGACGCCTGAAAGATCTTCGCGTTTACACGTTTTGCCAAACCAAGCATGTTAATGGCACCATGCACACTTGTTTTCAGTGTTTGGACAGGGTCATGCTGATAATGTATTGGTGACGCGGGACAAGCAAGGTTATATATCTCATCGACTTCCACGTACAATGGAAAGGTGACATCGTGCCGAATTAACTCGAAATATGGATTAGGTAACAAGTGTGCAATATTGCGCTTCGCTCCTGTAAAGAAATTATCTACGCAAAGCACTTCGTTCCCAGCGTCCAAAAGTTTTTCGCACAAGTGCGACCCCAAGAATCCAGCCCCACCCGTCACCAGTACTTTTTTCATTTTACAAACCTTTTTTTAATATTCGAAAATAAATCGCACCCAACGCATGGGTTAACGTAAATAAAATTGCCCGGGCTCTCCCCGTGCCAGGGTATTCACGGTGGACCATAAACATACGCTCAAGCATGTAGGTTTTGGAACCAGAAATTTGTCCTGGAACCTTTCGATAGCTAAGCAATGGATAGGCTAGCTTTATGCTGTCACCCACAGTCTCATGAATCCTCAACCAACAGTGGTAATCTTCTACCGCCTTATAGCGCGCATCCTCATTAAAAGGAAAATCTAAAAACAAATTCCGGCACCCAATAACACTTGATGTTGGAATACGCCCTTTAACCTGTTGCCTACTAAAACTGACGACCTCAACACCTACTTTACCAGGGTCAACAAAAGTCAAAGTAGATTCGTCCGAAAAGTCACTCATTTGCGTACAGCTGAACCGAACTTGGGACCGAAGCATTGCGGCCAGTTGCAATTCAAGCTTCATTGGATGCCAGATATCATCTGCATCTAGAAAAGCAACCCACTCCCCTCTTGCCTGTTGTACCCCTATATTCCTTGGAGCTGCTGGTGCACCATTGTTTTTCTCTAATGCAACCAACCTGATCCTTGAATCTAAACTCGCATATGCACTAACAACATCACGGGTGTCATCGCTGGAACAGTCATCAATGACAATTAGCTCCCACTTTGAGTAAGTCTGCTGTAGAACAGCATCTATAGTCCGACCTATCAATTGCCCGGCATTATATGACGGCGTAACAATTGAGACTAACCCGTTTTCTACCACACTCAACCTCTATCTCCTCTAGGCAATCGAGACCTAAACCCATCAATCCACCGAAGCCCTACTCTTCTCTCAACATTAAGTGGCTGGAGCATTGGCCTATCAATTTGATAGTCCGCTAATTCACCCCAATTCTTTAACCGTAGGGCTTCAATCACGCGATCCTCCCCCACAGTATCCTGAGCGTACGTAGCATCATCTGCTTTAAGCTCACCAGAAACCAACATCGAGACAAGCCGCTGGGGATCACCGCCCTCGAAATAGCTGTACCGAGTCGTTTCTACTGCCCTCACATACTCCACAAACTGAGCAAAACGATGTGATCGAAGATATAGAAAACGGAGCGTTTTGCGCACTACAGTTTCTGGATCTAAGTCAATATGGGCTGACGGGCTTCTCAACTCATCCCTACTACGAAAAACACGAACAAAACCAGCAGCTTGATATGTAGAGGGACCCAAGCAGATTACCTGCTTCCCACAAACACCAGCCTCCACAGCCGAGCTCCCACCGTTTAGTACGACCACATCTGCCTGTTGAATCAAGTCATATGTACTCGCCTTCTCCTCACTGGAGATACAATAGATCCCCTTTTCTTTCGTCCATTTTTTATAGCGCTGTAAAGACCGATCACCAACGGCCCTCCCAATACTTTCAGCCCAGTTCGGATGACAACGAACCACTACCTGATTAGGTTCTATTGAGAATTCCTTGAATAGATCATCGAGCGCCTGCGTATTATCTTCCCATTCACATTTCCACTCATCATGACCAGCAAACTCATTTTTGCTACTAGGCAAAACCAAAACTTTCACTCCCTTAGGCTGCAATGGCCACGGAGCAGGTTCCGGGTTTTGATTGTAAAGTCGCCATTCGAGCGAGTTTCGCTGCAGAAAACGCTCGCCCGCAAGCTTTCCCGCTATGCGAGCCTGAGCATGTGTCAGCGGTTTGTCGTCAAATTGTTCGACCATCTCACTAAGAGCTTTCAGTGAAAGGCAATTAGCATTAGGGACAAGCTGCAGGCCATCGCCGAACCATGTACGTTCATGAGTAACGAAGGGAATACCGGCTTGCTCGCACGCATGAGTTACAGCTCTAGTCAGATCCATCCGCCCATTGAAACATATAACAGCATCTAAATTTTTGCTTTGAATCCAAGATAGTGCGCTCTCAAAAGTAGCATCGACAGGTTCATACAAACTCTCCCGCGTAGCCACGACATCTGGATCATCCCACTCCGCCTCAGATTCAGTCCGATTCAGAGTGCATGAACTTGATAACGTCAAACCATCCAAAACAGCACGATCTAAACTTTGTGCTGATTTTGATATCGACGTAATAGACCCAAATGGATAGCTTCGGACACCACCTAGTATACATTTTGTGCACTCGCTTAACTTACTAGTTCCCTTAATTGCTCTCGGGTAACAATTGGAAACCGATGCATCACAAGTCAGAGCATGTATCTCGCAGCCAGCCCTCTCTAATAAGGTCGAAAGGTAGTATAGGTGCTCAACGTGCGGCCTAAAGGAAAATAAATTTGCAAAACCAACTTTCATTAGCAAGACCTCAAATCCGACAACTCAAAATGCTTCGCAGGTTTTCTAAATACAACCCTGAGAGATATTGCGATGAATCTCAAAGCAATGATTTGAGCGAACGATAACACTAGAAAAGGAAAGCTCATAAAATCGAGGACAAAAAGTAGCGGAGAAACAACCAGAATAGAGTACATAGAAATATACCCAGCCAGGCGAGTAATACTGCTGGGCTTGGAAACATACAAATACTTAACCAATGCAGAAATGACACCCAGAAAAATAGCACCGGGAAAGATACTTATAACTCCATACTGATACCATAGGGCGCCAGGTAATGAAGGAAACCGGCCAGCTAAGAACCAAGAGCTATCAGGAGCACTTGCCAATCCCAACTTATTCAAAAGGTTCATCGCATGAAGGAAAACAATTACCTTATCCTCATGCACACTGTCAATTATTGCTGCAGTAGTAGAATAACTGTGAGTGAGATAGCTACCCGCCAATACAGGGATCGCTGAGAATGAAGCCCAAGAATTATCATTCAGAAAATCCCTGTACCAAGAATCGAACTCCAACCCCAAATATGGCAAGAAATTATTTACATACTCAACGGCATCCATGTTGCTAGCAGATGCTCGCTCATAAAATACATAAAGCGTATACATTGCAGAGATTCCCACCAGGAACACAATTAATGTACGCACGAAATAGCTACGAATAAATAATTTTAATTGCCACCCACCTTGCGATGAAATGGCAGCAAAAATAAGAACCGCGAGTAACAATATATTTGAGCGCCCACCCGCAATCAAAGAATTAACCAATACCAATGCGAAGACACAAAACAATGAGATAAATCTAAATTTCTGGCTCAATTTAGCTTTAACACTTACCGCAAGTATGCCAGCCACAAAATAGCCACTAGAAAATAGATAACCCAACACGCTATATACTGAGGATACACCTCCACCCCTAGCTTCCCCCAGCTTCCTCCACTCTTGCCGGGCAAATGCAATCCCTTTAGAGTAGTCAACACCTTGTACGATTATCCTGTCATAAACAAGGAACGCAGTACCGCACACGGATAGTAGAAGAGCTATAGCAATCAACCCCTTTGCTTCAGCAATATCGGCAGTTCCCCATCGGGGCACATTTCCAATGTTGAAGACAGCATGTGTCGCCAAATATCCTAGCGATACAAATGCAACGAATAAAAACTGCAAGAGAAAGGCCTCCCCAGCCGCGGGATAGACCGAGTGAACTGGTAAAGCTAGTATTGCAAACCAGTAAACAAACCATACGATTACAAAGTGCTTTATCATCGCAACTCCTACCCTCGCTTAATTAAATGTGCGGAGACCAAAACTCATCAAGAACACCACGCTTCTAGTATGGTTATACTGGCAGAACAATTGCGGTCTTTAACAATAAGCGCGAACTCCAATATCCCATCTTTGATCACGCCACGTGGCACTTTAACGTCAAGCGATCCAGCCCCTGCACTCACCTTCAATACATCACCGAACAAAGATAGGTTCAAAGGCTCAGACGCAAAGTAACGAATACCGAGAACATTTTGTGAGGATCCTTCCAACTTGAGCACTGCATGAAAAGGAACATCATAATTGGCTTTAACACCGGCAGGGATACCGTCATGAGCAGGCCTTAGCAGCCCTGAGAGAACATAAGGAAAATCCAGCACTTGACTTCCATCAATTGCGCTTTTGGGGTTCCAATCCAATCTACTTCCGATTTTTTTAGCAGGCACACCCCCGACGACGGTATATGGAGGGACATCCTGGGTAACAACCGCATTTGCACCAACAATAGATCCTTTCCCAACAGTAACCCCTGGACAAACAACAGAGTTCACGCCTAACCAACAGTCGTCTTGAATCCATACGGGTTCATCGAGATTGGCTCTATTCTCTAGACGGGCAATACTCCGCTCCTGCTCTCTAATCGGCAAATGAGGAGAAAACCTAAAAGGGTGTGTGCCTGATGAGACAAAAACATTTGGCGCGAATATACAGCCGAATCCAACACGAACACTTCCATTGATTGTACATCTACGCTGAATCGATGTGCCCTCACCTATGTACAAAGCTGTTACTGTCTCCATTTCCACATCACTGGAGATCCAAACATTCTTACCGATACCAATCCTACCTTCGCCTATGACACCGAACTTACACCTCGCTCCAACTTTAGATCCCTTGCCGAACCTAAAGCCTGACGTTACGCCACTCAACTGCGTCGACGGGAAAATCCGGACCCCTTTTAAGATATACCTAAAGGTTGTCCAATAACGCCAAATGAAAGTAGAACGTAGATGACGCAACGCGAACAAGGGGTTACCTCCTGGAAAGTAACGCAGTTACAAAGACTGCGACATAGCTAAACACTGTCAAGCAAACCAAAAGAGTCGCCAAGTTTGTGACTTGTAAGCCATTTGGAATTAGCGCCCAGTTGAAGCCGAACCAACCAGCACTTACAGAAAAAACAACAAACAAATTCACAAACAACAAACGCTTCTCAAGTCCGACCACGACCAAATAGCTTGACCAAAAATCGGAAACGCGCAATATACCCACACATAGAAAGAAGCTTAACAAGGTTGTTGAATCTTCATAATCCGGATAATAATTTGCTATTAAGATCTCAATGATCACAATGGCGGGCCAAGCCGCCACTGTCCCAAGACTCAAAAGTAAAAATGATGCAATAGCTGCCGTTCGAAAACAGATCCCCTTTCCGCTCTTAGCGAAATTTCGTGCCATCAAAGGAAACACAGAGGTATTAACAATCGCCTGTAACGATTGTGCAACCAAGAGCAAAATCCAAGCAAAAGTGTACTGGGCAAATACCGCACTAGACAGAAAACTCGCTGCTAACCATCTATCAATATTCAAAACAAGAAAACTGACAACCATAACAGCAAACAGTGCTATAGCACTTCGCCATGGGACAGATCCAAGCCGACTGAGCGCCAGCTTGAACACAGCTTGGAAACCAGCTAGCGAGCTTCCGGGCACTCGCAAAAGTATTTTCACTGATAAAGCGAGAGAAACCAACGCTTCTACCAACAAGACTAACTTTGCAGCATCAAAAGTAACTGCCACTAAACCAGCTAAAACAATTACCAGAACGGCACGAACCAGCTGCTGGCCTGAATAACGAAGAGTCTCACCTCTACTACGACTTTCAACGGTGACCAACAAGAACAATTGTTGTCCCATACCATGCAAGATGCTTATCGCTATCACTTCACGGTCTAAACTAGCGAACTCAAAACCAGCAACAGATAAGACTAAACCCAGAACAGCACAAATTGACGCAACGATAATACATTGCGCTAAAAGAATATTCGCAGCCATATTGCGACCACGCATAAACTGCTTCGGCATTTCGCGCTGCAGCAGTGACTGCAACCCAATACAACCAAGCATGCAAAAGGTGCTCGAGATCAGCAATCCCGCCCCATAATAAGCAAACTCTTGCACATCCAAAAAATGCGCCATCAGCAAAGGGCGGAGCATCATTATACCCATTGCCAACCCTAGGCAAGGGACATACCAAACCTGCTTAAAACCGTTTCCGTCATGCGACTTAATGGAAATCGGTCGATTTTGAATTAACAGCCTACTCACTTTATTAAGCGCAGAGATTCTTCTGGACGCCTATCATGCATCGCACCATAGTCAAAGAGAGCGAACTGCAGCTGCAGTATTAACCTCGCCTGTCGAGTTGGCGTGAGACCCTTGTGTATGCAAAGAGTATTCTCCGCGAATCCGACACCGGCAGAACCACATATTTCTTGAATGTCACCCCCGGCATATTGCTCTTCTACCTCACGATCAGTATATCTCCTTATACTCCACTTATCAGAAAAACGAGATTTTGGTGGACGGGTATGAGACCCCTTTACGCACATATGGGCCCCATCACCAGGCTCAACATCGGTCAAATAAAAAAAGAATTTAAAAAAGCGAAAATCATCAACGTCACGGTGGTATAAGTGCGCATGCCGGTCTTTATCTGAGTCAAGCGCGTCGACAGGAAAAGTCCACCATAAATTAGCACCAACAAAAGTTGGAACCGAGCCTAAATAATCACTCGCAACGCCCCGAATTACAGGATCATTTATTAGTTGCTGTATCTCAGGACAATCACGCGCAGCATTAAAGTACTGAGCAACAAGAATCGGCTTCTCTAGTTTTGATTCGGCATCAGAACGCGTATCAAGGGTAAAACCGCATGCAGGGTTTCTGTCCGCATAGCACACCGCATTAGTGGCGTAACTTCTAATACCATCAACTACATCACTAGGAAGTTTCAGCCCAAACGCGACTCCAGCCTGATTCAAATCGCGAACCATTCTTTCGCTATCCAAATCTTTGAAGACTGTTGATTCAAAGCGCAACTTACAATCTTGACGATACTCAGAGCGCTTTCTGGCATTCACCAAGCCGTGCGCCCAACTCACCACATTTCGAACAAGCTCAAATCTGGCCACCCATCGCATCAATGTATAGCCAGGCTGCAGGTGTAAACCACGAAAAATCCGCCTTACGCGGTTTAACTTCACCCTGACTGTTGGCCATGGAACCCAGAAAAACTTTGCATCATTCATTTTAGAACGTCCCAAGAGACAGGCGTACCCATTGACACGTCCCTACTGACGCTCATCCCAAGAACTTTGTCGATAAATTTTGGCGCCAAACCAAAACCTGGCCGAACACTTCTAACTACGTCTTTAGTAATTTTCTCACCCGCGATCAAGTCCCTTACAAAATACAGCGAGCGACGAAACTGCACATTACCTTGCTCACTTGATTTACGCCCATAGTTCACCGACCCGAGTGCACTCCAAGCAGTTTTACTATCTCGGCAAAGCGCGGCGAGCTCTTCAGGCTCAAGAGAAAAACTATCGTCAGGCCCACCACCGTTTCGATCAAGTGTGAAATGCTTTTCAATAATCGACGCCCCCAAGACCACGCTAGCTATTGCAGTTGTGTTATCTAGTGTGTGATCTGACAGACCAGTTACCAAACCATATCGCTGAGACATATCAGTTAATGTTCTAAGATTGTAGTCTTCTGCAGGCGCTGGATAGCCACTCACACAAAGGAGAACAGCAAGCTCTCGGCACCCCCCTTCTCTCGCCGCCGAAATAGCCTCTTGGATCTCATCAGCATCAGCCATCCCTGTCGAGATAATCATTGGCTTGCCCGTGCCAGCCACGTACTTTATCAACCCCAAATCAACCGCCTCAAATGAAGCAATTTTATAGGCTGGCGCACCGAGGTCCTCCAGTAGATCTACTGCTGTATGGTCAAAAGGAGAACTAAACATCGTGATGTCCAACTCTCTTGCTCGTTGGAACAGTGGAGCATGCCAATCCCAAGGCATATGCGCTTCTTGATACAACTCATAAAGACTACGACCATCCCAAAGCCCTCCCCGAACTAGGAAATCGTTAGAGTCACAGTTGAGTGTAATGGTATCTGGGCGATATGTTTGAAGCTTGATTGCGTCAGCACCTGCACGCTTGGCCTCGGCTACAATCTCAAGCGCTGTTTCCAGGCGACCATTATGGTTTGCTGACAATTCCGCAATAATATACGGTGCATTTTCACTCGAAATAGGACGCCCCGAAATTTCAATAATTGGAGTATTTTTAGTCACTTTCTTCTCCACATTGAATCATATTCCATTCATTACTCAACAGTCCGAAACACACCACTGAGTGATACTTATGTCCATCAAAGTACTGATCCACTAGAACACCTTCCTGTCGAAAGCCAAGTTTAAGATGGAAATTAATTGATCGTTGATTATAAGATAGTACTTGCCCGCATACTTTTCGGAAATTCAACCCTTTAAAGGCATAATCAAGAACAGTCTTCCCAAGCCGCTTCCCTGTTCCTTTTGGGGCATTGGGAGCGGTATAGAAGCCCCAATCTACGACATCACTATTTCGAATCCGATCGAAATTAATAAACCCTAAAGAGATATCATTCTTCTCAAAAATCAATAATTTTTTATCAGGGTTATTAGAGTTGGCCTCAAACCATTTTGTATGGTCGAGAAAACTAATTTCTTCCTGAGAGTACATGAAGCGGCGAACCTCTATATGATTACGCCACTGTAACACCATGCGTAGATCATCCCTCTTCATTCTACGGACTATATTATTGCTCACACTAAAAGCCTTCCAGCATCATTTGGGAAACCCTTTCGGCTCCACGCCCGTCAACAATTCCCGCAGCCGATCGAGACATATCAGCCAAGACGCCATGATTAGAAATTTCATCTAGCAACACAGGTAGAGCAGATTGAATATCTTTTATTGAACCTACAACTCTTGAAGCACCATATTCTTGCAGCGCTCGCGCACTAGATTGCTGATTTTCTGCAAGAATAACCACCAATGAGGGAACCCCAAGGCAGGCCCGCTCCCATGAGGTGCCTCCAGCGGCACCAATAACCAAGTCGCAATCGGTCATTTTCCTTGCCATATCGCCAACATCAACAAGAACTTGCACATCAAAACTTGATTTTTTTGCAAACTTCCGAACCTTCGCCAAGCACGGCGCTTGAGAGCCCAAAATTACGGTAACTGCACACTTATGAGGAAATTCGTACCGCTGTAAAACCCTCAAGACTTCTCCACTAGCATTCGCGTGATCAACACCACCCATTGTGATGAGAATTTTATTCACACTTGCATTCGAACGAAGCAAGAGGCTTTTCTCTCTCAGAGCAGAAAATTCAGGGCGCAACAAAGCAAATTTTGGACCAATCATCATGGTACAGCAGGATGGGACCATGTTCGCATAATCAATTGGCCTCCGGCCTAAATTCTGATCCAGGAGCAAATCGCAGATATGATGACGATCTGCAAGATCATCAATCACCATCAAAAATTTAACAAAGCGCTTGACCAACGCCTCCCATTCAACATCAAGAGCATAGTGGTCCACTACTAGCCAATCGGGCTGAAGCGTTTCTAGTACATCAAGTGTTTGCTCTGCATCAGTCTTCCAGTCACACCCCAACCAAGATTGATGTAAAGACATGGATTCGACAGGGTTCTCATTCGTGCCGTCTACATCGCGAGAGAGTATTGTCAGCTCGAAGCCGCTAGAAAGAATGAGATCGCACAAATTTCCTGGGCTATCACGACAAATAAAATGGCAAACGGCCCCTTTTTCACGAAGACTGCTGGCTAATGTCAAGCACCTCATCACATGCCCCGCTCCCATTTCAAGAGAAGCGTCAACCCGGAAAGAAACCTTCACTATCTATTTCCTCCATTGCCAAGCCCGCCGTAAACATCCTCTCGGCTCTCTCCCAATCTTCATTTGTGTCAATATCTTGCACTCTATGCCGAGGAAGAATTACTGGAACAGATGCTGGAGAGAAAACTGTGCGTTCCTGTAACCACGCCCCTGCATTACCCCAGTAAAACTGACCAGCATCATGATACATTTCCTCTAAATCTTGAGAGCGAACATTAAAATTTTCGGGATACGCCATTTCGACACGCCCCGAATCAGTCAAACGGATAGCTCGCTGGATAGGAAATCCATAGCTGGTCGCAGAGAATGCGTAATCTGCACCGGAGTCAGTCAATAAAGACAAGCCGATTTTAATATCTGCACTTTTTACGAATGGCGCCGTCGCATACAAACAACACACATATTCTGCAACCTCACCACGCTCCCTAAACCAATCAATTGCATGCTTTATCACCGGGATTGTTCCAACGTAATCACCGGACAATTCAGCAGGGCGTAGAAATGGCACCGACGCTCCAAGCTCCTGAGAAATATCCGCGATCTCCTGATCATCAGTCGAAACAATGACCCGATCAAAACAACCACTCTGTAGGGCAGCTTCAATCGACCAGGCAATCATCGGCTTCCCACAAAAGTTTTTTATGTTTTTTCTTGGGATGCGCTTGCTACCACCTCTCGCCGGAATAACTGCTAGTTTCATGCATTAACCGTCTCTCGAATAGCAGACACAACTTTGTCCTGCTGAGAGTCAGTCATAGTTTGGAACAACGGCAAACTAATTGCCTCACTATAGTATCGCTCCGCCTCAGGATAATCCCCAAGTCGAAACCCCATGCGCTGGTAGTAAGGTTGTGTGTGTACCGGTATATAATGCAAATTCACACCCACTCCTTGCTTACGCAACGAGTCAAAAACTTGGCTGTGGGTTGCCGTTAACTCGTCGAGCTTTAGACGAACTACGTATAGGTGGAAGCCGGAATAGCTATCTGCGCGCTGCCATGGTGTCACTAAAGGCAAATCAGCCAATAATTCATTGTAGCGACTCGCCAACTCGTGACGACGACGTACAAATTTATCTAACCTGTCAAGCTGGGAGAGCCCTAACGCCGCCTGCAGCTCGGTCATTCGGTAATTGAAACCCAGGTCGATTTGTTGGTAGTACCATGATCCATCGGGTTCTTGTGTCATTAACTCGGGGTCACGGGTGACACCATGACTTCTTAAAAGCGATAGCTTCTGCGCAAGTTGGGCGTCATTAGTAAGCGCCATCCCACCTTCAGCTGTAGTAATTATCTTGACAGGGTGGAAGCTAAATACCGTAATATCACTAAATTTACCACAGCCGATAAATTCATCTTGATATTTACCACCTATTGCATGAGAAGCATCTTCGATTATCTTGAAGCCGAAGCGCTGCCCCAACTTCCAGATAGCCTGCATATCACAAGGCTGCCCGCACAGATGAACAACGACAACAACTTTTGGCAGGACGTCAAGCTTTTCGGCCTCAATCAACTTACTCTCTAGCGCACGAGGACAAAGATTATATGTTCTCGGATCGATATCCACGAAATCAACACTTGCACCGCAATACAACCCACAGTTTGCAGAAGCAACAAACGTAATTGGACTTGTCCAGAGGCGGTCACCCTCTTTAAGCCCAAGTGCTAGACATGCGACATGCAATCCCGATGTGGCGCTATTAACAGCAAACGCATATTTTGCACCAACTTTGTCCGCAACAGCTTTTTCAAACCGGGGCACCATTGGGCCCTGAGTAAGAAAATCAGATTTGAGCACATCAACAACTGCATCTATATCAGCGCTAGAAATATCCTGACGACCGTAGGGAATCATGAACTAAATGCTCCCAATTTTATCGTAATTACGATCAATCCAAGCAAGCAAATCCTCCTCTGACATCCACTCGCCATTGTTATCACTCGAATAGACAAAACCCTCTGGAACTTTAGTTCCTTCTTTAATTCGCTTCTCGCAATTCGACCAATCATTAATTACCGGTAGGATTTTGTAATGTTCCGGATACTCATAGGTATAGTAAGAATCTTCCGCACTAATCATTTGCTCATGCAGCTTTTCTCCGGGCCGGATCCCGATGACCTCTTGCTTTGCTTGTGGTGCAAGTACGCTAGCCAGATCCGTCACTTTCATAGAGGGAATTTTTTTAACATATATTTCACCGCCCTCCATGTCTTCAAAAGCATGCCAAACCAACTCAACACCTTCTTCCAGTGAAATCATAAAGCGAGTCATGCGCTCATCAGTAATAGGAAGTACGCCTTTATCTTTTATCGACATAAAGAAAGGAATAACTGATCCACGAGACCCCATAACGTTACCGTAGCGCACCACAGCAAAGCGAGTATCATGACCACCCGCATAAGAATTTCCCGCCACAAACAATTTGTCAGAGGCCAACTTAGTAGCCCCATACAAGTTTACCGGACTGCTCGCTTTATCAGTTGAAAGCGCGACTACACGCTTTACACCTTTATCGATACAAGCATCAATCAGGTTCATCGCGCCATCAATATTAGTTTTTACGCACTCAAACGGATTGTACTCTGCTGTCGGAACAATTTTGGTAGCAGCTGCATGAACTACATAGTCAACACCATCAAGTGCGCGATAAAGGCGATCTTTGTCGCGTACATCACCAATGAAAAAACGTACACGACTGTCCCCTTGGAATTTCTTCGCCATTTCCCACTGTTTCATTTCATCTCTAGAATAGATGATGACCTTTTTAGGGTTATACTTGGCGAGTATCATTGGTACAAAGGTATTCCCGAAAGATCCCGTACCTCCGGTGATTAAAATCGACGCATTATCAAACATACAACTATTCCTACCATCAATATAAATTTGCACTTAAGACAAAGAGTGCTGCTTCGGTTACTCTCCCCTCGCCAAACGGCTCTATTTAAAAAGCTCCATTTCACGAACAGCACTCATTTAATCCTGCGATTCAACTTCCAAAATAAAAAAGTCGCGAATTTATAAGCAACCCCTACACTTTGTCTTCCGAATGATTCTTGATACCCAACCTCACAAGCGCCACAATCACTCCTAGAAAGACACCTAATACTCCACCAAGCAGCAAAATCAGAACTTTCTTGGGCTTAACTGGCGCATCAGGCACAACAATAGCGCCGTCTTGCTGAAAAACAGCCACACTCTCGGGGCTCACTTGAAATGAAGTTAACAGGAGATATTGCTCTTGCAGATTTCTCAAAGACACGATAAACGGCTCATCGGAAGCTCGATTCTCCAAAGTTTCAATCTCTGCCTTAAGAGCTTGTGTTCCACGCATATACATTAAGTCGCCGTTCATGAAAGCGTTCAACTGTTGAGTAATCTGACTACTGATAACTGGTGGGTTCTCAAGACCCACCACGTCAGCCACCAAAAGCGCCTCCTTTAGCCTGACAAGACGATCTTCTCTACGTGTTTTCGCAAAAATCCGCAGTGTTTTAATTTGCTCCTGAATTTGACTACCTCTCATTTCCACTTCACTACGCGTTATCTGCAAAACATCATTAACAGACTTATGAGTAACTTGCTCAAGGTACTGCTTCACCCATCGAGAGGCTTGTACGGGATCACCACCTTGAACAGTGATCAAAATATCATCATCACCACTAATTCGCAGCTCTCGTGAAAACTTCCTGTAGAGATTATCTTTAGACCCCGACAACAAATCTTGACTTAACGACGGAACGTATACTTTTTCAAAAAACTCACGCCTACTTTCCTCCGCTTTAAGGTTCCGGACAAAAAGGCCATATACCTCTCCTACCGTAAATGGTTTAAGTCCACTTTTCCCACCCCGAGCAAGGTTAAACCCAGAAATATCACTAAGTACCGGTGGCAGTACCCCTATCTTTGCTTCGTAGATTGGCTTGCTGAGAAAAGCGTAAGCAGCGGCTAATAGTGTTATCCCTACAGTGATCATAATGATCACCAATTTCTGGGACCACAATCCCTTAATCACAGTTATCAAGTCAACCTCATCCCTTGATGCGGCCTGATCCGAATTAAGATTTTCTACTACCATCGATTTTCCCTTCACACAAAAACTAAAATTAAAAAGCCAAATCGAAAAAAAACCACAACAATCAAATACAGTGAATAAAATTCAAAACTGTAACCTAGTTCACTTGCCAGTTAAGCTTTGATCGACAAGTTTCATAGAAATTATGTTCAAGTGGATGAACCAATGTTAACCGGTGAGGTTTTTTGTGAATACGAATTACGTCACCTGGCTGAGTAATAACTTGATCATGCCCATCACAGGTAACATATGAATGCTCAGTATTGTCTTGACTAACTATAATTTTGAACTCACTGCTGCCTTCTACCACAATTGGCCGACTGCTAAGCGCATGCGGGTTTAGCGGCACTACCACTATTGCGTCGAGCTTGGGGTGCATAATGGGTCCACCACCAGATAGCGCGTATGCGGTTGACCCAGTAGGGGTTGAAACGATCAGCCCATCTGATCGTTGTGTGTAAACAAACTGGCCATCTATATACAGGTCAAACTCAATCATACGGATGTATTCACCCGGATGAATTACAACATCATTTAGCGATGAACCTTTTCCAATTTGTTTGCCGTTGCGGGTTACAGACATGTCGAGCAGGAAGCGGCTTTCAGCCATATATTTGCCAGCAAGCACTTCACTGACTTTCAGCTCAATTTCATCTGGGGTGATATCGGTGAGAAAACCGAGGCGACCTCGATTAATTCCGAGCAAAGGGACGCTAAACTTTGCCATTGCCCGTGCAGCAGCCAATAAGCTGCCGTCACCACCAACCACGATAACGAGGTCGCAAAGCTCACCCAGCCTATCTTTGCTTGAAACGCGAGCGGCATGATTGTCTACATCGTCGGCTGTATTTTTTTCCAGCACGACTGAGTAGCCCTCTTTCTCTAAAAACGCCATCAATCGCTTTAGTGAGAGGACCGCACTATCACTCTTGGTACGGCCGATAAGGCCTATATTCTGAAATTCCGACACCGCGCCCCCAAGGTGCCCCAACTTGGGCTAATGCAGTTGTTTCTATAAAGTCTTAGCAACACCGTGCATACATATTTGGCTGAAAAACATCCGTATCAGCCTAAAAATTAAACACAGCCACATCAACAGACGAGTGATTATGCCTGAGGGAAATAGGTGAGTCGAACCTGAAATTTATAACAAATCTATTGGGTGTATTGCCACCACAACGCCCAAAAAACAACCAAAAAAGGTGGGCGTTTTGTATGTTTTTTATGCAAATCCCCGTCGCCCCTGGAGCCCGCCAGAATGCATTAATAGCACGCGGTTTAGATGAGTCGCCCTACCATTACCCATACGGATACCGAATCGTTTTGCTAAGGAGTACATGACCTTAGCCGTATATACATGATCCAACCCAATGCCTGTCATGCTGTCCATCTGCTTCATGAATGCATCGAGCGACTTAGTATTTTTGGCGTAACCTCCTTGGTGACCATTATCAATCAACTGCCAACTATCATGTGCGACACCGCCTGCTGCGCGCCCCAACTCCTCTACGGCTTTTAAAATACTGCTTTTAGCCCTAAGGACAGCAACCCCGACAGTCTTTGTTTTGGTTGGCAGACTGGTTATTAACCCCCCCAAGGTTACTCCTGTTCCGCAGGCTACCCAACATTCACCAAATGAGACGGGACTTGTCTTTGTAATTATCTTACCAAGCAGTCGAACTCCCATCGCACCTTGATTGTTAGCGCCACCCTCTGGCACAAACCAACTCATTTTTTTACATAGCCCTACACACTCCATAAAATTTGACTCATGCCGATGCCGGTATTGCGACCTAGACACAAACCGCAAGCTCATCCCAAATCGCTCAGCATCCTGAAGCATTGGACTCATTTCTCTTACTCTTTCTCCACGAATGATCCCGATCGTCTTGAACCCAAACCTCAGCCCAGCCGCCGCGGTAGCATGGATATGATTTGACCAAGCGCCGCCACACGTGACGATAGTGTCTTTACCCCGTTTGCGCGCCTCGATCAGATTGTAAATGAGCTTATAGGCTTTGTTACCAGAAATAACAGGATCGATCAGATCGTCCCGACGCACCCAGAGATCGAGATTGGGAAAAAGATCGGAATTGATCTGCTGGTATGGAACGTTTTCTGCTGCATCAACAAAAGCGTTGAGATTTAATTCGGTTAAGTAGCGAACCATCAATGAGAGACCGATTGTTGAACAATTAGAGTCAGGCAGGGAGCGGCAAGGTACCAGAAGCCAGGAAAACAGATTTCTCGAAGGTCGTTGTGCTTACGCTATTTCCTGACTTCACCAGAAATGAAATGCCTTCAATCGTCGTTTCAGCAGTTACTTCTGCTTCAATCGTCGGCGCTCTGGGGAGCAGAGTCGCAGGGTCAAATAGTGCGACATTGATACCCTCACCACCAACGCCCCCTCCACTAGAAGGTAACTCGCAAATACCCGCCATCAACGCGCGAGCAGAGAACGCTTCCACCCCCTGCACATTACTTTCTCGCATCTGTGCACCCAACGTTTGACAGAAACCGTATTGAGAAGGGTGAGTGAGCTGAGGCCAGTGGTGTCGCCACGTTTCGGACTGCAGCCGTACGCCCGGGTCGGCGCAATATTTCGCTGAGAAGATCTGATGAAAGCTTGCGACCGGCGCAGCCGGCGCTTCGTGCATATCGTTGATAAAAAGCAGGCGATAATAGGCTGCCTCTATCAACACGGTATCAATTGTTTTGCTGCCGTAGAAGATGCCACTCTCTGCGGTACCGCCAAATCGTGAACCCCACGGCAGCGGCGGATAGCGGAATGGCGTAGCCAGCAGATAGTGCAGCTGTTCGCTACCCGGCAGTCGAACGAGCTTACTTTGCTCTAGTAAGTTTTCGAGAATCTCTTGCTTTTGCAGGCTGTCGACCAAGCTTCTGGTAGCAACCTCCTCTTGAGACTCGATAATCCGATAGAGTCGTCCAAGTAAGCGCACTGCCGACTCACGAATTTTGCCGCGCAGATCACCCACTTCCTCCTTCACACCTTCCCTCGCATCGCATCGAGATAGGTCACAATTCGCACGAGGCCGTCTATGCGGCGCGCTAGCTCTTTTGGGATTCCGTTAAGGGCTCGATTGGCGGTAGCAAACCAGGTTTTAGCCCCCTCTTCTCCCCCCATCAGAACGAAGGCAGAACGATAGGCCCTGATAAGCAACAGTGCCAGCTGGCCTTCAGCACTTTGAGGCGCAAGACCACTGCGGCGACGCAATGTTCGATCGTCTAGATGAATGATGCCACTTAACTCTGTTTTCTTGAGCCCCAAATGATTGGCAGTACTGAGGGTTGCCTCGAGCAGAACCTGATCTTCAGTGGCTTGTGGGGTATGGACTGGGCTCGCCATATCGCCTCCGGAGTCGATTTTATAGGTCACATGACCAAATATATTCCGATTTTGGACAAATGGCAATTTGGAGGAGGCGGTGGAGGCTGAACCGGGCTTCAGCATCAAGCCAGTAATCTTCCAGATACAAAAAAGGCCCTGTTCTTTCGAACAGGGCCTTTTTTGTATCTGGCGGACCGGACGGGACTCGAACCCGCGACCTCCGGCGTGACAGGCCGGCATTCTAACCAACTGAACTACCGGTCCTCGGTAGTGCACTTCTCCTCGAGAAGTGGTGGGTGGTACAGGGGTCGAACCTGTGACCTACGCCTTGTAAGGGCGCCGCTCTACCAACTGAGCTAACCACCCAATTCGGCAACTTCTTATCGAAGGTTTCCGTTTTGCTCTGGGGTTATCCCCCGAGAGCGAGGCGCATCTTACCGGACTGGAGTTTAGAGTCAACAAAAAAGACGCCAAAAATTTGAAAAAATTTCAGCGTCTATTTATTCACCAGAAACAACGTTAAATCTATTCCTCCGGCACTACTGATTCGACGGAGACTGGTGTCGGGGCAACCTCGTCTTCAGGTTCAGGTTCCTGCGCAATCTGATCGGGAAGCAGGCGATAATCAGACTCAACCGACTGTCCTGCAATCATCACATCACCGTCCTGTGGAAACAGCGGTCCATTTGGGCGAGCAATATCACCAAGATTGTAGTTACAGACACCATCGGGGAAAATTCGTCGCATGTCGTCAATGCGCTCGACGACATCGCTCGTAGCCTGACCGTAGACCTCTTTCGCGATAGCACGCTCTAACGGCTGTAAAGCACACTTGAATACGTCCCCGGTAATCGGCGCACCTGCCATCATCCGTGACGTACTGTAAATCGGGTAGAGCTGCATGCAAGCGCCACTGGCCTTGTAATTCCAGGCACCATCCCAGACATCCGGACCGGCGGCCAAGACATTGCCATTTTTGTCAAAGCAACGGTCAGTAGCTTCCACCGGTTTGTTTCCAGCAACACCGCGCTCAGGGTTTTCAGCAATCTTCTGGATCCAGTGATCGATAATATCCAGAGCTTCATCAACCGGGTCATACTTCTTGTGGCTCATCCAGATCAACTGGTTATCAGCATGCCCCCGCGCCAGTCGAATCCGCTCACGACTGGAAAAGGAAGCCAGGCTATGGTGCATATCCAGCTCACCTTCCAAGTAGTGACGCAGATCAACAATCGGTATTTCGACATCGCCGAGGAATACATGTCCTGAGCGATAAATACCCTCGATGGCATCGATGCTAGCGACATTTCGAGGCGCTGGATTATCCAGCCCCCCCAAATTCATGTTGTGCTCACTCCACACTGAAAGATCCACTGGGAACAGATCACCGTTCATAAACCATAGCTTTTCTCCACCCTGCTCTAGTGGTGCTTTCCAGCCCCCGATCGTAGCGTTAAGGTGGAGAAACTCTTCGATGCTTAGCTTTCCGCGCTTTAGCGCTTCGAGACCATACTGTACCCCTTGATTATCCCAGGCACTGTTAGCGTACCCATCGTTTCCGGCACCATAGAAATCCCGCAAGTCTTCCCAGTGTGTCCAATGGGTTTTATCTGCAACCTCATCGGCATAGCTCGCCTTGAAGTGAATGAAATTCGGGTTGTTAACTAGCGGCACCAGTCCCCGCCAGCCTTGCACGCACTCAGATGTGCCATTAGCCACGCCGCGATAACGGGGGTCAAAAATGGCAACCGTATCTTCCAAGACTTTAAAGCGGTGCTCAAAGTCTGCCTTGGTTGCAAGACCGATAATGGGTTCGCGCTCCGCCACGCTCTTCCAACGCGAATTCGCCGCCGCAATAACATCGAAGTAATACTCTAATGGCTCGCAATCAAACACGTAAATGGTTTGGCTCACCATGTCTGGGTACGAATAGAGAGGTATTGCAGCGTCGAGCACGCCCGGTGCATTCTGGGCAATAAGATACTGCTGAATCGCTCCGCCCGAACCACCGATACCGACGGTATACAGAGGCTCACCGTAGAGCGATATAAACTGCTTTTTCAACCGCCGCGCCGTGTCCTCAGCGAGCCAGATATTGTAGTGATTACTGGTCTGGTTGGCGGTCGAATAAACGATGGCATAACCGCGGGCCAACTGGTCCTCGCGACGTTCAACAATTGCATTCCGCCCCATATTTCCTTGGCGGCGACCAACACCTACACCACCACGAAACTGATAAACCAAGCGTTTATTCCAATTACTACCATTAGGCTTCTCTGCAGTTTCTCCTTCCCCTCGCAAGACAGCGATGGCGTAATGGAAGCGATTAATAGTACCGGTTTCCAAACGCACCACGAAGTCTGTGGTACGTCCGTTCACCGTCAACTTGTCGATATCATTGTTGGCTTTCTCTAACCGATGGAACAAGCCATCCACGGTACTCCGATAAAAATAGGAAACGGAAGTTGCATGACTACAGTCGCGGCTATAGCCAATTACTTCATCCGTTTTTTGCCCTTCTTCATCCAGAGAAAAAATGGGAACACCCTCCCCCGCATGATTGTCTACCAGCGGCTGGAGATGGGTGACTTTATTTTGTCCGCATAAAAATGGGTAAGTCGAGGGGCCAGAAAAAAGTGTTTCTACCGGGCCACTCTCGCCTAACGCAATGGGGAATGGAAAATACTCTGCCGGGCGCCCACTTTTTCGAGGGTGCTCACCGAGATAGGCTGCTTGGGGAAGATGATCGAGCGCCCCTTGAGGCACACCGACCACTGGCGCCTTGGGTACACCAGGAAGCCGAGGTAAGTTTTCGTAGGCAAACCAACCGCCCAATCCGAGCAACAAAAAAAACGCGGCGACAACACTTGTCACAATCCGCCGGACACCAAATCGCGCGAAAAATCTCCTTGCGCTCAAAGCCATATGCGTCTCCCTACGCCATGTATTCCTTGTGCACCGATGGACAGAAGCGACTGTCAGCAAATATTACGGGCACAGCAACAGTATATGTGGCGCAGGGAAAAGCGTTGGCCGGTTGGCGGGCGAGTTAACTTGAAGAAATTTGAAAGAAAACAACCGCTTAAGAATTAAACGGAATGTATAAAAATGCGTAGGGAATAGAAGGTCGTTCACCGAGGTATAGCGAGAACGCTATACCTCGGATAAGAGACATGGCGGTACATTGCACTGGGACTGTATCGTCACAATCACGTGCTCCGCGGGGGGCACGCTAATTAGACGATGATACCGCGCTCTTGCAGCGACTTGATCACGGCCTCGACTTCTTCTTCCAGGTTCATCTGATCAGTACGCAGATGCAACTCAGGACTTTCTGGAGCTTCGTACGGATCGTCAATCCCAGTAAAGCCGCGGATCTCTCCGGCGCGGGCCTTCTTGTACAGACCTTTCGGGTCGCGCTCTTCTGCCGCTTCCAGGGAACAGTCAATAAACACTTCCATGAATGGCAGGTCGGCTTCCTCGTGCACTTTACGCACCATCGCGCGATCTTCCGCGTAGGGGCTAATGAAGCTACTGAGAACCACAACACCAGTATCCGCGAACAACTTGGAAATCTCGCCGACGCGGCGGATGTTTTCCTGGCGGTCTTCCGCAGAGAAACCCAGGTTAGAGTTGATACCTAGGCGAATGTTATCGCCGTCGAGACGGTAGCTTAGTACGCCACGGGCAGTCAGCGCTTTTTCGACGGCAACAGCTACGGTGCTCTTTCCGGAACCAGACAGGCCAGTGAACCACAGAGTCACTCCCTTATGACCCAGCATTGCTGCACGGTCGCCACGGTTTACTTCGCCGTCGTGCCAGTGCACGTTGGTTGCTTTACGCTCGACTACTTCAGTCACTGTATTCCCCTAACTTTCAAAGATTAAATTCGGCGGGTCCTCTGCCGAAACTCAAAACTGGCGCGCATTATCCTAGATCGCCCCGCCTCAGGTAAAGGCGAGCGATAGAACAATCAGATTCCAAAACCAAAAAACCCGGCATAAAGCCGGGTTTCGGGACCTAACGGTCGAAATATGGGGTGGCCGACGGGGATCGAACCCGCGACCTCAGGAGCCACAAGCAGTACGATAAGCCTTTAAAATCAATGACTTATCGGATTTTGTGGGGTAATCCTTCCCGTTACTAGCACCCTTATAACCCGCATGGTGCCTAGAGGGCGCGAATATTACCACACACCCAAACTGCACATACATCCAGTATTGGGAATAGCCTCGCAAGCCTCCATCCGCTCCCCTGGCTATTCGCCAGCCGCTTCCCCACAACGGCGTATCGCGTAGATAGCGCCATCAATCTCACAGTCCATTTCCTCACCCAGCACATTCGTCATGACCTCTTTAACCTCAGGATCCGGACACATAGACGCCCACTCCAATCCATGCCGAAGCTTTTTGATCCGCTCTAACTGCCCCAACTGCGCTGACTTCATCTTGCCCTTCCTTCCGGTCCCCTGTTTCACCATTCCTCAAAGGCGGCCCAATGCCCCACCCACCTGCCTGCTTGGCATAAAAATAGTTCCAGAACCCAGACCGGCTCGCAAACGGGTAACACAGGACATTATTCTGCTTGCTATGCAAAATTTACATATACGCAACTACCAAAAAGACAAAAGGCAGTTATTTAGCAAGTCATTGACTTTAAAGGCAGGATTTAATTTATAGATAAAGAGCTCAATCTAGGCTTACTAGATGCCTAGAACTAATAAAGGACATAACAGTTTATTAAAGAGCCATAACAGCTTATTAATGAGCAGAAACAACACCTTGAAGGCTAGAACATGGCCTACTCGGAGCCATAGACAAGGCTAAGACAAGGTTCTTAATAAGGAAGGATGAAGAACAGACGAAGCCATAGCGAGGCTCTAAACCGGGAGCTTACTGGCCGAGCCGGAACCCAGCGGGGCCGGAACCCCTGAATTTGCAGCACTTTCCCCGCCCGGCTCCGGTGCGAGCTTTGCCCAGAACAGCCAAAAGCTCTAACAAGGCAAAGAAGTGGATTAAATAGAAAGGTCTAATTCATTGACTTGAAGATCTAACAATTTAAAAGATAGGGAAGGAAGCTCCAAGCAGAAAGTAAATGAAGCCAAAGCATCTTCAAAGATGCCAAACACTATCTAACAAGGGGCTACAGCCTTATCTAGGCAAAGGCGATCAACATCAAACAGCGAGCCTCACTTGAGCCTCGCTTTTAATGAAAGAGCGATAGAAGCTGAGCCCAAGGGCTACAAGGCGGGCAAATTCCGCGTAATGAGCGTATAAAAAATGACCACGCGCGGCGGAACAATTTACTAGCCAAAAGCCTGGCAGTGGTACAAACCACCAAAATGATACGATCGATCAACCACCCGAATCAGAGTTGTTCGATACCCGGCTCGCTTCGATCGCGTACACCACGCCATCCAGCGTTGCGGTGATATCTTCCATCACCAGCTCGAGAAGCACTTTCCTCGCATTGAGGTCAGGACACATCAAGATCCAATCAACCCCCGAACTCAAGTTGCGCAGCCTGCGCAATTCACTGACCTGTGCTGACAACATTGCTCTTTCTACCCCCGTACCAATAACTACTCTCGCTGGCGAGCAAAACACCACTGTGCAACCTGCCGGTGCACAACCTTCAAAAGCGTGAACACTTAGTCAAAAACACAAAGTAGAACATTGTTTCCCTGTAAACGTTATAAGGGAGATTATTCTTCTAATGATTTAGGCGCCTCCAAAATAGCACTTCCGGGCTATTTGAAAAGCTGGCAACTGTCCACTTTTCCAAAAAAGAACTACTAATTGCGCTTTACTTTCTATATTCGAAATCATTACAGGCAATGACAGTGCGAAGTGAACACTAAAACGGCGGACATCGGCGCGCGCCTCAGAGCAGCGAGGGACACAGCCGGAATCAGCGGGAAGCAGGTGGGCATGCAGATTGGCATGAGCCCATCACAAATTTCGAAAATGGAAAGCGGCGATCAGAAGATTCCGGCCGACCTATTGCCCGCATGGTGTGAAGCGGTCGGGATCTCTCTTGCCCAGGCATACGGAAAAGGCCAGTCGCATCACTTCGCACAACTGCCCTTCACTCCCCGCATCGCAAAACTCTATGCCGAGCTACCGGAGCAATGGAAATTGCACGCACAACGTATGATCGCGAACCTGCACCAGCTCTACTCACTAGAGAAGAAAAAACCGCACGATCAATAACCCAGCTGTAATCCCGCGTAGTCGACAAACTACCCCCGGCGCCAAATAGCAGCAGCAGTATGGCAAAGCACCAGCCGCGCAGCGCCTCGCCAATTTCCCAGCGCCTGCCATCGGTGAGTGGCAGCGGCGGCCAGCCCGGCCATGGCTCTAGTCTTTTTGCCAGTAGCGGCGCCAGCCAAAACGCCAGCGCCATCGCCAGCGGTACCGGCCACACCTGGGGCGCCCACGGCAACAGCAGCCACACCGGCAAACCCCACAGAAAACCGCGCACCAGGCAACTGAGCCCCGGCCGCGTGGCCAGCGGCCCCAGTTGCCACCACTCCAGCAGCTGCGGCTGCATCGGCTTGGCATACAGCCAGGCCCCCAGCGGCTCACCCCACCCCGGGCGCTCGCCCAGGCTGAACAGCAGCGCAAACCCCAGCAGCGGCCACAAATCGGTAACACCGCACAGCCAGCCCGCCGCCAATCCGTAAAGCGCCATTTCCAGCGCGTTGGTGCCGGGCAGTAACTGGCGGCCACCATCGCCGCGCAGGCGGTCGAGATAACCGCAGGCCAGCACTAGGCCGGCAGATAGTAATAGAGTGCCCATGGTTTACTCCTGCGGCAGCTGCGCCATTGCCAGCGCGGCGATATTGGCCAGGCGGCGGGTGACCGAGTGCACACAGTCCTCAATCAGTTCCGATTGCTCATTCACAATATTGATGTCGCCGGAATCCAGCGCCGCATCGCTCAGAGATTTGGTTTGCACGCCGATATTGTCTAGCACCGTGCCGAATGCACTGGACTGCACCGCGTTGTTTTCGTCAATCACCGCCCCCACCGCTTTTAATACGGTAAAGGTCAGCGGCCCACTGGGTGCCGGCTCGCTCACCGAACTGAGCGACACGCGCACGATCTTGCCGGCGTTGCTACCGCTGTCGATGGTGTACGCGGTCTGCCCCGCGGCAAGCCCCGGAATATCCATGCGGGGTGTGTACTGCAAATTACTCAAGCTCATAGTCTCGCTCGCTTTCCATGAAATAAAAAACACCGCGCCCGACAGCTCCCTGGGCGCGGCGGTGTGGTGGGTGTTGGGGTGTGAAAATAAAACGCCTACGGCTTGTAGGCGTTGTGGGTGACGATGCGGTGCGCCGGGTCCACGCCGCCGGCGTAGCTGATGCCGCCCACGCTGATGCGGTACACCGTCTGCTGGCCAATGTCCTGCACCTCGGTGATGGTTTCCCAGGTCAGCGGCTGGCCGTCGTGCTGTACCGCCACCCGCCCGCCAAGGGCGTGCTGGGCGCGCACACTGCGGCCGTCCTCCAGGGTCACCGGGGTTTCCATGCTGACTGGCTTTTGTGCACCGGATTCGGTGGTGAGCAGCACACAGTCCACATCCTCCACCCGCACCAGCGCCTGCACCGCGCGCGAAAACAGCACCGGGCTGCCCTCGTCCCAGGCGTCAATACACTGGCCCACCTGCAGGTCGTCCACGTTCAGGCCATGGCGCAGCCAGGCACCGGCCACCAGGCAATACTCGCCCGGCAGGCCGCCGCCGGTACTGCCGCCGCCATTGGCGGGCGTTACCACGCGGCCCACATAGCGCCGGTGGGTGCCGGCAACCGGCGCCAGCTTGTCGGTGCTGGCCAGGTAGGTGATGGCGCCGCCCACATAGCCCGGGTCGTCGCAGTACACGTAATAGGTGGTGGAAAAATTCAGCCCGGTAATACTGCCGCTGTTGTAACTCACCGTGCCGAATCCATAGGTCACCGTATGCGCGGCCACGCTAATGGTGGTCGTGCTGCCGGCATCGCTGGCACTGAGCGCCGACTGCGCCATGCCCGACTCGGTGCGCCCCACAATCTGCGGCAGGTCGCGCTGGCTTTCAATGGCAACCTCCTCGACTTTCAGGTAGTCGATTAGGGTACTGCCCTGCTTGTCAATGTAATTGAGCAAAAAATACGGCGTCAGGTAGCGACAGTTTTGGTGCAGCAGCGAGGGGTTGGCTTTGGTGCTCGATGCTTCGCCATTACTCAAAAAACTGGCGCCGTTGCCGCTGCCCAGCTTGAAATAACAGGTAATCGTGCGCCAGCTTGCAAATGCCGCATTCCAACCGGACAGCAGGTTGTAATGCTGGCTACTCAATGAATTCGAGCCCACGGCATTTACCCAGTCGCCGTTGGCGTCGATACCGGCAAAGCCAATGTATTGCTTGCGGTCCAGGTCCTGGTGGTTGTACACATAAATGCGCACCTCCGCGCGATACAGCTTGCCGGGCTCCACCGCGAAGCGCCCACTGTGCACAAAGTGCATACCGTCATACACCCGCGCCGCGCCGCTGCCCACGGTGGAGCTGCCGCCGGTATAGCTGGCAAAGCTGGCCGTTCCATATTGCGAGGTTACCGTGTAGGCGTCGCCCCAGTTGGGGTCAGAAAAGTCATCAAAAAACACCGTATTTTTTACAATGGCCTTCTCGTAACTGGCCAGGCCAACCGTGGCGCCGTCCTCGGGCTTGCCGCTGCCGCTCACTTGCGACCAGCTGGCAGACTGGCCCAGCCCGGCGCTGTCGGTCAGCTCCGCGGTGTCCGCCACGGTAAACGGCAGCAGGCGGATATTGTCAAAGTGACAGAAGCGCGTGGCCGTGTGTACGCCGCGGTTAAACTGCAAAAAAATGCGAATGTCCGATGCGGTGGGCAGGTCGCTGGCATCCACCACAAACTCGCGCGTCTGCCAGGCGTCTTGATAGGTGCCGCCGGTTGCGTCCACCACGCTGCGCAGGTTGGCGCCGCTGCTGTCGCGGATATAAACATAAATTCGCACATTGCAGCCGGAATAATTCAGTCGGTGGGTCCAGCGCAGTTTGTACTTGCCCGGGGTAATTGGCACAGTCTGACTTGGCCCATGCCAGCCCTGGTTACTGGCCGTGTCCGGGTTTTGTATATACAGCGAATAATTGCCACTAAATACATAGGTCGAACTCTGCCCTGTTTCGGCGCCGCTGGTGTTACCCCACGGGGTGATATCTTCCATATCGCCCCCGGGCACGCCAAACGCGCCCCAGGTGGTTAGGGTCGTATCGGCGGCGTTTTTGGTGGCGTAGTCCTCGGGCTTGCCGTCGCCGCCAATTTTTGCCCACTGGGCATTTTCGCTGGCCTGCTCGGCGATTGCCTCCACCAGCGCCTGGCGTGTGGCGTACACGTCCGACCAGTTGCTATTCCAGCTGCTGCGCGTTATCGCCGTGGTGCTGCTGGTGCTATTCCAGGCGGGGCTGAGGCCGGCCAGGTAACTGTCCAGCGCGCTGTTGGCGTTCTGGTAGTTGGTCGCCTCGCTGGTAATACCCAGCGCCGCCGCGCGGGTCAGCCACAAATTGCGCTCACCCACCAGGTCGGAATACTCGCGCACCGCCTGTAACTTTTCTGCCGGGTGCAGCTTGCTGTCGGCGCTGATCTCGGTCAGGTCGTCCAGGGCCGCGCTGGCATCGGTCTGCGCGTCGGCCGCGGCGCCAATGGCCTGGGCCGCATCCAGTAGCGCGGTGGGGTCGCCGGCGCCGCCGGTGGTGAGCACAATGGCGCGCACGCCGCCGCCGTCGGCACTTGGTGACCACACTTCCACCGAACACTGGCCGCTGGGAATGGTCACCGGGAAGGTGTACCACAGCACCGCCTTGTCCACCGCGCCGCGCGCCACCCGGTCCATGATGCCCAGCTCTACACCGTTAAACCCCGCCCGCGCGCCCTCGGCATCGTAGGCCAGCACATGCAGAAAGCCCGCGCCGGTGTCGCTGGGGGTAAAGCTCCAGCTGGCGGCGCCGTTGATGTCGGTACCAGTCGGCCAGCTCACCGCCGCCTGGCGAAAGTCGTCCACATGCACCGGCGTGCCCGGCGTGCCCAGCGCGCGCGCGGCGGCGGCAATGCGGTTAAGCAGCGCCTGGCGCTTGTCGTAGGCGTCCGACCAGTTGCTGTTCCACAGGGTGCGGCTGATGCTGGTCACCGCGCTGGTGTCGTCCCAGCCCGGGGCCAGTCCCTCCAGGTAACTGGTGAGCGCGCTCACCGCGCTGGTGTAGTTGGTTTTCTCCGTGCTGATGGCGTAGGCGCTGGCGCTGGCCTCGATGCCGGCCTGCTCGCTGATGAGCCGCCCATGCTCCAGCACCGCGCGCAACTTTTCTGCCGGGTGCAGCTTGCCGTCGGCGCCGATGTCGTCGAGCTTGGCCAGCGCACTGCTGGCATCGCTCTGCGCGTCGGCGGCCGCTTGTGCCGCCTGCTGCGCATCGCTTATCGCCTGCTGCAGTGCCGGGTCCAGCGCCGGGTCCTGGGTGTAGTTCGGGTAGGGGCTGCGGCTCTTGGGCACCGTGTACACGCGCGCGGCGTTAGTGCCAAGGCATTTGCCGCCCAGCCCGGCCATGCCGGGGCTCGCGGGGCTGGTGCCATAGCAGGCCACCAGCTTGTTGTTGGTGAGCACCGGCACCGGGTTCTGGTGGCCGTCGATAATCAGCACCACACCACCGGGGGCACCGCCGCCACCGCTGCCGCCGGGCAGATTGTACTGCGGGCCGCTGTCGTTGCCGGGCAGGCCGTCGCCGCCGCTGGTGTCAATCACTCCAGCCACGCCGAGCGCGATACCGCGCGCCACCACCGCCACCCCGGCACCGCCGGCACCACCGCTGCCGCCAAACCCGGCCAGCTCGTAGCTGGCATCGTTGCGCACATAGTGGTAAGCGTTGCCGCCGCGGGCGCCGCCGCTGCCGCGCAGGTCGTCGGGGATGCCCAGCAGCGCGCCGCCGTCGTTGTCGAGGGTGAGCGCCGGCAGGATCTCGTTGCGGCCCTTCACCACCTCGCCGCGCGCACCCACAGCAATATACTGCGGGTGCAGGTTGTCGCCACCCACCTGGCCGGCACCGCCGCGGCAGGAGCCGACAAAGCCGGCGCCGCTGTTGCTCGGTGCACCTCTTAACGTGCCGTCGATCTGCAGCACACCGCGCACGCGCAGCTCCGCGTTATCCGTCACCGTGAGGGTGCGCCCGGCGGGAATCGTCAGGTCGCCCAGGTAGTAAAAGATCGTGCGGCTGCTGGCGGCGCCGGTCAGCGTGCCATCGGCCGTCAAAAACCCGCTGCCGTCGATGGTGAGCCCGGCGGCGGTCATTGCGGCGCCGTCCGCGCTGTACCAGGCGTCGGGCAGCTCGGCACTGGTGCTGGCGGCCTCGTCTACAATCGGGGAGGCGGCCTGGGTCGAACCGAACAGCTCCACCTGCACCGTGCCCGCCACCTGGTCCACGCTCACCTGCTGCACTTCCATGGCACGGTCTAGGCTCTGGTCATTCAGGTTGACGTCCGGCAGGGCGCGAATGTAGTCCAGCTCGTAGCTGTAGTCGCTTGTGTGGTTGTGGCCGATATCCAGGCGCAAAAACTTGATGGTTGCCGCCGCGTAATTCGCGTCCCCGCTATAGTCCACGGTGTATTCAAACCATTGCCCGGGGTTGGCGTTCAGCTGGTCAATAAACCCCGAGTCAATCGACCTTGCGTAATATGTGTCATCGACGCCGCGCGCAAAAAAGTTGCTATAGATGGGGATAGGCTCGTTGCCGGTGCGTCGGATTCGGAACGTAAACGCGGGCAGATCAGCGCCTAAAAACTGCTCAGCGGTCTGCAGTGTACGACTGATGCGGGTATCTGTTCCTGTTGCCGTAACAGCGAGCACGCCATTGCTCCATACCCGGGCAGCATTGTGCGGAGTCCAGCCATCCACATCAGACAAAAATTCGTACCGATGGCTTCCGCTGTCCGGGTCGCGGGTGTAGTCGCGCACCTGTGGCAGGGTCACCTGCACCACGTCGCCCACTTCATAATCGTTTTTCGACGGCAACAGGCTCAGGCGCAGGCGCAGCGGTGGCCCGGCGAATTTATCGCGCAGCGCGTCAAAACGATTGTTGAGCGTGGTGCGGGTGTGGCGGCTGTTGTGCAGCCCGCGGAACTTGAGCGCCTGGGTTTTGGCCTCGCCGTGAATGGCAATGCTGGCGGCATCTGCCAGCACATTGGAGCGCAAATGGCGCCCGTCAAACCCCGGCGCCTCGTACCAGGCCCATTGAATCGAAAAAATATTGCGCAGCGCCGCCAGGTCCTGGCGCAGCTCGCCCGCGCTCACCACGTCGGCGGCGGTAATGCTGCCCACGGTGCCGGCGTCGGCCAGCACGCTGGTCTGGCGTCGGTAGCCCAGCTGGCCGGCGGCATTCACCGGCATATAGGCGCCCATCAGCAGGTTGATCTCGCGCTCGATAAACTGCTTGCCGTCGGTTTTGCCGAGCCCTTCAAACCGCAGGATCACGCCCTTGCTGTAGTCGCTGGTGTCCAGCCAATCGGCGCCGATGCCGGTGAAGTCGTCCAGCACCACCTGCGCGGGATCAATCCCCAGGTGCCAGTTGGACGGCAGCGGCGTGCCGGTGCCGAACACATCGCCGGTGAGCAGCGCGTACACCAGTGCCGGCGCCGGCAGCTCAATATAAATATATTCCTCGACCTCAACGCCCTGGTCGTCGTCGCTGTCTTGCGGCAGGGTGTGGCTGTATTCCACGGTGCCGAATAGACCGCGGGTCACGCCGGTAAAGCTGCCGGCGGTCTTGCCGGTGGCGCGCACTATTTCGTAGCCGTTCTGGTATTTGATTTTGAGGTAGTACAGCCCGGCGCCCACATTCGGCGCGTCGCCATAGCTCGCCAGGTGCGGGTTGGGCTCAAACTCTGCGGTGCTGTACACCTGCAGGGTGCTGGCACCCTCGGCAAAGTCGGCGGCCAGGCGCGTGCTGCGCGGCACAAAAATGTCCTTGCGCATTTCCCGCTGAATATCGCGGCAGCGCACGCGGTAGCGGCCGTGGTCGTAGCTCAGGCTCTCGTCCGCCACCTGGGTCTGCTCCAGGCGGAAGTCCGCCCAGTCCATGCCCTTGCCGCCCTGGTACAGGCGCACGGTGCGGCCCTTGATGCCGTGGCCGGCGCTTAACTGGTTGCGCAGGGTGTCGGTGAACACGCCACCGGCGTCGGTTAATTCAAAATTGATTGCGCCGATCTCCGCGCGGCCGGCTTCCGGGCGCAGGCGCTGGCTGGTACTGCTTACCTTGGCCAGCACGCCACCCAGCGCACCCGCCGGCAGGCCGCTAATATCGCCGTGGCTTGCCAGGTACACCGGCGTGGGGAACTCAATCACTACCACTAAACGCAGCTCGCGCTGGGCGCTCTGGTTGTATAGATCGAAGGTTTCGGAATTTATGCGCATGATCAGCTAATTACACGAATAGTAGTGAAGCTAAACTGAAAACGGCGCCCCGGGCGCCGTTTCTCTTTGAATGATTTAAATTTCAGCTGTACCGACTGCGGATCATCTGGAGTCGTCTCGGTTCCGTAAGGGTCGAACGTAAAAAACTGCCCGAACGCACAACTGTTTTTGAACGACTTCCAAACCGCGTATTGCTCATCTGTCAAAGTCACCCAAACGGTTTGACATTTCGCCTCTTCCTCTGTCCGGTAATCCGTATATTCACGGATTCCAGATAGCGAAGTCTTCTCTACTCCTTCAGCTTTATCCTGAGGGTCAAAAGCCTTAAGACTTAATTCAAGTTTACCGTCAACGCCTGCCGCGAACCGAGTTGGAATAAATTCAATAAACATGCTTACCCCGTCAATTCCTGAGCCTGCCGACTACCATTTGGAATAATCACTAGGTCTTGCTCTTCAATAAGAGTCGTAATTTTGTCTGCGATGGTTTCGGCATTGTCGCCAATCAAATCGCCCTGAATAAAAATGCTCACCTGACTGCCAGGCTGCTCAGTCGGTTCAGCCTCCACAAATTGATCATTTGCAGAAACGTTCGAGCTCGGCGCCGCGGCAATACCACCAGCCGAAGGTAACGATGCACTATCGCCCCCCGACCCACCAGGGCCTTTAAGCGACGACAGCATGCCGGCAATTTGGACTCCTTGAGCTATCGCGCCGGCAATCGCAGGAATGTTTTGTGGAAATCCAATTTCAGAAGCACGCGCAATGTTTTTCACTGCGGATACACCCGTTTCATATACCGCTGCCGCCATGCTTAGCTTTGCCGCCTTTTTGTTGTAACCCGCAGCGGCTGCTAGTACTTGAACCGCGCCAGCAGCGAACATTTGCAATTTGCTCTTGTTCGTAATTTGCTGCAGTTTTTCTCGCTCTTTAGCATGCTTGGTTTCCAGTGCAGTTAGATTCCGCTCATACTCAACCTGCAAAGCTAGGTTGGCTTGCCGGGCCTGCTCCTTCGTAGCATTGGTTTCAGATAACTGCTCAGCAAGCCTCTCTTGCTTTACTAGATGAGCCTCATCAAGAATCGCCATCTCCTGATCATGCTGTACCTGCAACAAATCCACTTCAGATAGCCATGACTGCTTGAGGGCTTCGAGCTTAGTAATTGCGTCATCTTGCTCACCCGATGTAAAACCAGTTTGCGAGCCAGTCTTATTACTTTCATTTTGAGCAGCAATGCGGGCCTCTCTCTCAGCCAACTCAGCTAACTGCTGATCGAATTGCGCTTTCTCTCTTTCAATGTATTCCGCACGAAGCGCTTCGAGCGATGCGAAGCCCCGCTTCGCAAGCTCCTGTTCAGAAATTTGTAAGGAAGCGATTTTTTGCAAACGCTGCTCATGCTCAAGCTCGATCTTTCCTCGCCTATCCGCTAGATAAGCATCAAGTTGAATCAGCTGTGCGGCACCTGCTTTCTCATTTCGTTTCAACTCAGATTCAGCGAGTTCACGGGCCATCTGCTCCCGTGCGGCCTTCGCCTGATGCTCTGCTGCAATAGCGTCTGCAGCCTCTTTTTTCTGTGCTGAAATTCGTGCGTCTTGTATTTCCTTCAGTTGGAGCCGGTATTTTTCAACCAGTCGAGTCTGAATATTTACCTGCGCTTGGACGCCTTCACTCTTCGCCTTAGCAAGCATCTCTTGATGCCAGACGTATTGTTTGTGGAGCTTCTTGAATTCGAGCTCCTGCAATTCAGATTCGGTAGGGGCAAGACCACGGCGAAGATTCTCGACGGCACCAGTCAGCCATTCAATAGAAGAGCCTGCTGTTCTAGTTTCTCCAATGGCCTCCAGAAACTCTTGCCAAGACTGGCTTAGGCTGTCGACCTTACCGGCAAGGCCTCCGGCTTCTGCAGCACCTGCGCCACCAACCTGTTTCTCCAGCTTGGCCAGAATCAGCCGCTGCGCCTCAGCAACCCTTCCGCTCTCCTCCATCACGCGGATCTGCTCTTTCTCCGCTTCCGTAAAACTCACACCGGCACGGCGCAACGCGGTCAAGCCGGTACTGGGTTCCTCCAATGCCTTGCCAAGTTGCAACGCCGCACTTTTCGCACTCCCCCCCATGACAGCGGCGAGATCCTGAGAAAGCACGATCGCTTTGTCGAATACATCCGTTTGTACACTGCGGAAGGTAACCAACACGCCCTGAGCGTCGCGAATACCCGATATACTTGCGAGTGTATTACGAGCAACTGCCCGCGCTTGCTCATCTAACTGGGCAGCAGTTCGACCGCTTGCACCCTCGGTAGCCTTGAGTAGCGCCTCGATCTTGAGCTGTCCACGCTCCATCTCTTCCGCAGCACGGACACTCTTGTACATCACTGCAGTAGCGCCAGCGATGGCAACTCCCAGCCCAGCCCAGGCGACGCTTCCACCAGTGACCAGACTGTTTACAGCCCCCAAGCGACCCGCAACACCACCCAGTGGGCCATCAATCGCAACGACACCCTGGGCAGCACCACGCATTGACCGGGCAAAACCATCATTTGCGGCACTGGTATTGCGCAGATCCTTGGTAAAGCTCTTAGTACGCGCGCGCGCTTGATCCATCTCTTTGCGAAAACTGGCAGAGTTCATCTCCAGATTCGCAACAAGTGTGGCGATAGTTGCAGTCTTTGCCATTGAGGTCTCTCAGTCAGCCCATAGATTGCCATATGGCAATTTGCTGTTTCACCGTTTTCGGGCGGCGATGCTCAGGGAAGTAATCACTGGGCTTACCGCCATAGCTACCCGCCGCAATATGCGCGAGCTGCCATAGCAATGTTTCTTGATGAAGCGGCTTATCTCGATGGACGCTATACCAGTGATCAAATTCAGTACTGCTCATAGTGCGCAGCATGTTGAAGTAATCCGGACGATTAAAGTCACGAGCTATCTGCCGGGCAAACCTAAAGCCCGGCACTACCCTTTTTTTTCAGTGTCCTCGTCGTCTTCGCCACCTTCTTTCTCGACGTAAAGCCCGGATAACCTTGCCGCGGGGATATACAACTGATCAACTGACGCCCTGGTTACGTTGTCCCGTAACGCTCCATGAAGCTCTTCGAGAGTTTCACTACGCCCTGGTCGCAACGAATAAGCGATCAACAGCAATTTATCGTCTACATCTTGTCGCCGAAACGACCAGAGCTCGCCATAACTTTCGAACTCCTTCGCCTCTACGCTCGAGTCAATGTCTTTCGGAATAGCTATATCACGAGTGATCGCCTCGAGATATTCACAGCGATCATAAGCACTGAGTTCATAGAGCTCAAAGTCATGACCTGAAAATTCAATCACCTCTTTACTTAGTAGAGGCTCAACAAACAAACTCATTGGAATACTCCAAGCAAAACAAAGGCCGCGTCAGCGGCCTAAACCTTATCTTTCGCGGCTATCGCCGCATTAGGTGCCAGGTGTGACGGCGGGCTTTCCGGACACTTTGACTTTTACAGTACGAGTCATTTTGCTGTCTTTGGGAATCGCCTTTCCCCAGCCGGTGATATGACCAACAAATTCGACCTCGGTACCTTCCGGATACACAACCTTGTAGTAGCAATTGGTGTCGGAATCGAAGTCAGCACGCAGAGCCGCCTGCCCAGCATCGCCCTCATTCCAAATAAAGGTCAGCGAGTGTTCACCAGCATCGCGCAAACCAACTGGGTCAAAATCCATATATCCGCTGGTGCCATCAATAGGAGTTACGTCATCAGAACCGCGAGACTCTTCGCCAGGGTCAACATCTAACAAACCCGCAACTTGTGTGTAAGCAACGCCATCATCACTGCGGTGAAATTGCGTTTTGTAACCTTGTGTCATGGTTATGCTCTCATTTGATTCAATTTAAATTTGAAAAACTTAGGAAATACGTCGATCAATCCGATTGCTTTTCTGCCTTTCGACCGGTCGACTTGGCATCTGATTCAGATACCAGCTTCGCCCGCTGCATCCCAACCAACTGATTCGCCTCGCGTATATCGAGCTCAAGTACTTCACCTACGCGAGCCGATTTTCTTGCTGCCATACACGGAGCAGTGATTACTACCCTTTGCTTTTTAGGTTCCACGGTCATGTTTACGTTCCTGCTTTACGAGTAAATGGTCAGGTCAATACTGACGCGGTAACGTCGCGTTTCTGCGTCAAAGTCTTCAAAGTTTCTGGCAGCCTCAACAAGTCCAACATGCAGACCGGAAAAGTCTCCAGCGAATCCATTCAGGTCCATCACCGATTGTGCGAGCGATTTGACATCGTTATACGATAGAGCCCACACATCAATTTGAATCTGACTGACCTGGGTATCTGGCGTTCCATCTATACCTAGTGAAGAGCGCTCAGCCACCGGCGTATAAGTAATACCCGGCATAGCGTCATCCACTTGTAAAAAAAGCGGGCGTACAGACGTCGCACCCAAGGCACGCAGCCAAGTAGTGAGGGATTGCTCGATCATTTGAGTTGCGTGAGCTCTTTGCCAATTTCGTTAATCAGATCGCGTAAGACGTTGTCGACATTGCTTTCCAACGCCGGCCGAATGAATGGGCGTGCGGATTGTCTGGCGTTACCGTATTCCTGAGCAATGGCCTTCTGATTAATGTTGCTAAAACCGCGCTTTTTCTTACCGCGGCCCTTGGACTTCTTAATCGGGCCAACCGAGATACGGGCGATACGATCGCGGCTTCTCCCCTTCGCCGTCGAGGCACGCATACCGATAGAGTCTTTTAGCTCTCCGCTGTCCAGCTTGGCACCCTTACGCATGGCTGATTCGACCTGCTTCATTGCGGCGCGGCCGGCGCGACGCAAAACACCAGAGCCAGTCTTAGCATCCAACCCCAATAGGGTACTGTTGAACTTTGCCAGTCCATCAACATGGAATTTTGAGTTATCAGCCATCGCTGCTACTCCGCTCGATTCCGGTGAATTCCAGATAGCGATTGCGCCCGGCCAACTTGCGTGACGGAGATAGATCGAACACTTGGCCGTCGTACACTGCACGCATGGCACTGGTAACCCCTCGACTGGCGCTGCTCGCCCGCACCAGTATTTTCACCTCGCTGGTGGCAAGCTCCTGCCCTTCAGCAATGCCGTCGCCACTGCGTACCGGCAGCACTTCCGCACGACAGCTCAGATACTCATTCCACGCGCGTTCAGGCTCACCAAAGGAATTCTCAGTTTCGTTGAACTGTTCAAACGTCACACGGTGACGCAAACGCCCAATGCGCATCAGATACCCCAATCGACGCGGTAAGGCGCCAGCAGGTGAGTAAACGCTGGCACTTCACTCACGATGGTGCCGACGACGGTGGTTTCTCGCACTTCGTACAACGTGCCGATAAGCAGCTTGATCGCGGCGATTACCGATGCAGGTACCGAAACCTCTTGGCCCAGGTCATCTTTCCATGGCAGGTCGCGATTGAGGTACTGGGCCACGTGATCTTCTGCCGCGTCGATCAAGCCTTGTATATAGGTATCGTCATCACTGTGCTCGACGTTGAGATGCGCCTTGGCATCCCCCAGAGCGACGGTACTCATTTGCCCGACTTACCCAGAATCGCAGCAGCGCGGCCCAGCAGGCCCGGCTTGTCATCGGCCTTCTCTGCGGCAGGTTTTGCGGTGGCCTTGAGGGGCTTGTCCTTGGCATCAACGCGCACAGCTTGGCCATGCTCTTCCAGATGCCCGGCAAGTGCTTCGCTTACCTCAATCACATCCTTTTCCTTCACGTTGCCGTGTACCGGCGAGATGAAGAATGTGGTGGCTTTCATGCGAACTTTTTTCATGTGGTCTTTACTCAAAAGCCAGAACGAAAAACGGGGCCCGCAAGCCCCGTTTCAGTAGATCCCCTGCTCGCCTTAGGCGGTCAGGTCGCCGTACGCTACAGCCGCCGGACGATAGATTGACAGCGCTCCACGCAAGTCCGCTTTCACAGTCACCAAGTTGCTGGTGAAGTTGGTATCGTCAGACTCAGACATAGAGATCGACACTCCTTCACGCATATTCAATGCAGTCGCCATATCGAAGGCGCCCACAAAGAACTTGCCCGGCGGTACTGCATTGGTCTTGATCACCGGCAGACCCCAGGCGGTTGCGGAAATCACAAAGCGCGGATTGCCAGCCAAGAAGTGATCATCGGTACCCTTTTCAAGGTCCAGATCAACCACATCTGCGCTGTTCATAAAGATCGCGCTCGGCATGTACTCGGAAGCTTCGACAAGGCCCATTGCACGGCGCAGGTTTTCAATTGGCTTGGACCCGGCACCTGCAGTAAACGCAGTGTGGTTACCAGAAACCCCGAGGCCGCTCAGGTTGTTCCCGGTGCCGTTACCATTCAGGATCTGTCCATCCAGTCGCAGCTCTGCACCGTACATCAGGCGCGTGTTTACGTGTGCGGCCAAAGCTGGCGCATCCGCAATCACTTCTTTGGACAGCTTGATCCAGTGGCCGATGGTACGAACCGGAGTGCTCACCAGCTCGTAAGTGATGTTTGTCTCTGGCAACGCACTACCTTCCGCAACTTCTGCAGCATTCAGTACCACCACGTTTTCTCGGGTGTACTCCACTGCGTTGCTGGAAGTCGGGATATTCGGCATGGTGCTTACAACCTGCAAGCGACGATTGGCACCGGAAATAATTTCAGTACGGCGATCCGGCGCGACAGTGGAGTCATTGCCAATCAGAGTATTCTTCACCTCAAGGGTCATCTTATTGGATGAGCCTTTGATGAAGCTTTCATAGTCCGCCGATTTGGCAATCTGCTCACCCATGCTCAGCACAGGCTCTTCGTTGTCGCCACGCGCGCTCATCTTCTGCTCAACGTCTGCCAAACGCTCTTGCAGTTCCTCGGCCTGTTTGTTCAGCGTCTCCATAGCGGACTTGTTTTCACGGCCCAGCTTGGCGTTGCTCTGGGCTTCTTCGTTTGAGGACTTGATGAAACCATCCAGCTTCTTATCAAAGTCCTGCAGGCTTTTTTGTAAAGCTTCCATAATGTCTTACCTTAAAATTTCGCGTTAATGCGGTTAATCAATTGGGTCACTTCTTCAAGCCCGGTCTCGCCCTGCGGATCCCCCGCAAACAATACCTTGGCACGCTTGGTGGTGGCCTCCGCCAAGCTCTTTGAAAAGCCGCCTGCATCCCGCAGGAAGCGCTCAAAATCTCGAATCGATTCGCACTGGTGCAGTGCACTTTTGAAGTTGGATAGATCCACGCGGGCTTCACCATTTGCAGGGAAGCTCACCACGGAGATCTCCAACAGTTCAGAAATATTCTTGATCAGGCGAGTGCCGTCGTTACCCCACTCGGTATCATCACGGGCAACCAGACCGCCCCAGCTCAGGCCATCGACGGTACCGGCCTGCATGGCCGCCTGCACATCCTTGGCCTTGCTCACTTCGAGAGTGAACTCACCTTCTACCAGTACGCCCACATCGTCAGTCTCTATGTGACTGTACTTGCCGATTGGCACGCTCCAGTGGTCGTGGTTAAAGAACATCTTGGGCATCACGCCGCGCTCTATCACCTGGTCAAACGCGCCAGCCACCACAACATCGCCATCGCTGTCGACGTTGCCGAACTTGCTCGCGTAGCCGGTGAACTTACTGGGCTTGCCGTTTGCGAACTTGATTTCGCACTGATCAAAGCTGAGGGCTTTCTTTTCCATCACTGGCTCCCGGGTTCTGGATTCTGCTGGCCCAGCTGCTCAAGCGGAGCCAGAGCAGTTTGAGCCGTGAGTACGTCGCCACCAGGCAGTGGTGGCAGATTCTCTTTCTTGCGCGCTTCGTTGCGCGTCATCAGGCCGTTATTGACCATCTGCGACTGGTATTCCGCGCGGCCTTTGCTATCTGCTCGCAGCAGTCCTTCAAAAGCAAACTCCAGGCTATAGCGGTTGCGCTCTACGCCGCGAAATAGCTGCTCGCGCAGAGCTTCTTCCCAGCGAGTCAAATACGGGCGCATGGTGAGCTGGTAAAAGCCCAGCATGATTTGTTCTACACCGGTGCCCCACGTGGTGGTGCCTTCTTGATCGTTGATCAAAATGGACGGCACCCCGAAAAATCGAGAGATGTCTTTGAGCTGGAAACGACGGGTCTCGAGCATCTGCATATCATTGGGGTTTAGCTGTACTTGGTCGTACTTCATTCCCGCTTCGAGCACCATCAGCTTGTGCGCGTTCTCACTGCCCTCGGTAAGTGCGGCGAAATTCTTGCGTACCTGCTCGCGCTGGTCTGGTTTGAGGATCTTATCGATGGTGAGAGTGCCACCAGGCTTTCCGCCATTTTTAAAAAACTTGGTGCTGAATTCCTCAGAGGCTGTGGCCAAGGCAATGGAGTTACGTCCATATTCCAGCGGAGATAGCCCCACAATCCCGTTACCAAACAGCCGCACATGCAGAATGTTTTCTTCGGCGAACACCGACACATCACTGCCCTGGTAGTAGTGGTACACCACACTGCCATCAGCCAGCGTTTCCACATCGACCTGTTGAGCCGGTAGCGGCCACAAGCTGATAACATCACCGCGGCTGTTGCGATCAATCACCGCGTAACAATTGCCATGCAGTACTAGATTGAGCTGCATGGTTTCGAACCACACCACCTTACTCATACGCGCGTTAGGTCGACGCTTGAGCAAACGAGACAGCGTGTGGCGGCTGTCCTCCACCCGCTCATCTCCGCTTACGTCGTATAGATGAAGTGGCATGCTGGCCAGTGTTTCGGTGAGCAAGCGCACACACGACCACACCGCAGAAATCTGTAGCGCGGTATCTTCCGTGACTGATTTAGGGGCTTCGATGTTGCGTGAAGCCGGCGCCGCGGACTGCTGGCCTTCCTGTTGCGAAGTAGCTGAGCGGTCCCAGAAGCTAAAGCGTCGCCAAATGCTCATGCAGTACTCACGTTAAAATGGGGTTATTGAGGAAGTCATCGAGACTGCCATCGGGCTCCTGCAGCATCTGCCGGCCCAGCGCCATGATCACGGCAACCGCCGGATCAATCTTCTCGGATACTTTGCTCTTATTCGGTTTGATATCGCCCGCGGGATTTTGATCTGCGACCAGATTTGATACGGCCCACGTTAGCAACGAATCGTTGTGCTCCAGCTGGCGAGTTAATACCAGCCGCTGCAGCTCCTTCATCGGTGCATTCATGGAGGCAAAGCCTTGCCCCATCGCAACCATCGGCACATCTTCTTCCAGCAGGTCATTCACCAGCTGGCTGGAATTGAACCGGTCGAAAGCAATCTCTTTTACATCAAAGCGCTCGCAAGCCCGGCGGATATCCGCTTTGATGTATTCGTAATCAGTCACCGCGCCCGGCGTCACGGTAAGGAAGCCCGACGTACGCCATTTCTCGAAAAAGTTATTACCCTTTTCCAATCGGCGCTCTAGCGCTTCTTGCGGTAAATAGGTCCGTCCAATCACTCGCTTGTGACCGTCTGGCGTCGAAAACGCGAGATAGAAGGCAGTGATATCTTCGACGCTCGCGAGGTCGACCCCGCCAAAGCACGTCAAGCCATCGAGCTCGCTTTCATCTTCGCCCCAAGGGGCCAGCGGATCGAACTCCACCAGACACTCTTTCCAAGCGTCCATGTTCATCCACTTGGACTCGCCATAGGTCCAGACGTTGAGACGCTTGGTCAGGAACTCGGTTTGCTCGGTCGGCATTGCCAGGGCCATCCGGCACTGGTCTTCGAGATCTTTCGGGCTAACGCTTACCCCGAAATTCGGATTCGCTTTTTGCCAGGCGATCGGATCGTCAAAGCGGTCACCGTCATCAATCGTGTAGATGATTGCGAAGAAGGCATCATCTTCGACAATCCCCTCGAGCACCTTGCATGCGTAGTCGCGCAGCTCATAACAGATCCCGTTGCGGTTGAAGCCCGCGGTGGTAATCGCCCACTGCAGTGGCTGCCGCCTGGCGCCACGTGCTGACTTGATCACATCCCATACTTGCGGAGTCGGATGCGCATGCAGCTCATCCACCAGACCATAGTGGACGTTGAGACCATCCATTGACTTGGCATCGGCACTCAGCGGCTCAAACCGGCCGAATGTTTTCGGTGCGGCCAGATGCCCCTGAAATGCCTTAGTGATTTTCTTGAGCTCGGGCGACTGCAGAACCATCGCCTTACTGGACTCAAACAGCTCTTTGGCCTGATCCCGCTTCGTCGCCGCCGAATAAACTTTCGGGCCCGGCTCATTGTCACCGTGCAACCCATACAGACCGACGCCACCAAGCTTGGTGGTTTTGCCGTTCTTGCGCGGGATCTCTTCGTACACCATACGGAAGCGGCGCGTACCATCTTCCAGGAGCCAACCAAATACATTGGCAACGATGAAGCACTGCCAGGGCTCGAGCCGAATCGGACGGCCAGCCCATTCGCCCTGATAGTGGCGGCAGTAATTGAAAAAGCGGAACACGCGGGCCGCGGCGTTTTCGTCGAAGCGAAGCCCTCGCTCGTAGCCATTGTCCAAGTCATCAAACCAGCGCTTGACCGCTAATTGCGTCCACTTGCAAGCGGGGATCTCACCGGCTCGAATCTTCGCTGCGTACTCATAGGCCGCATCTAACGAGATACGACCAACATCTTCCCGGCTCACAAGTTGAGCTCACCCTGATTGGGATCGCTTACCTTGACTTGCTGGCGGGCACGAACAGTCAAGCCGTACTGGCTCGCCACCTTCAGATAGTTTTTCTGGTGGCGCTCCCAAGACACAGCCCATGGCGCCAACTGCTGATAGCCACTGGGCGTACTTTGGAATTCACCTTTGTTCGCCACCTCTTCTTCCGCTTCCTTCATCCGCGCGTAGGAAGTACAAAGGATTGATAGCGCTCCCTGATCCAGCTTTGAAATCAGGTTCGCGTTTTCCAATTCCTTAACGATGTAGTCCCAATGCCGGCCAGCCTCTTTGCTGAGCCAGCGCGGCTTGGTCGGGCGCTCGGTCTTAACACCCTGGAACATTCCAGAAGAATCTGAGCTTTCGCCAGGCACAACACTGCCGGTCTTCAGCGGAATAATCGCTGCAGACTTAACGGGAGTTTGGCTGGTCATGATGTGTCTCAGAAATTGGTGAAGATCAAGCCTAGGCTTAACCCCCCCCTTAAAAATTGGCTGCCGCACAAATTGGACTAGGGGCTGCGGTCTTGGTGAGAACGGCCCTACTTTGAACCCACCCCCCCTTTACGAGCGCGAATTGACTCTTGTTGGGTCTTTTTACGGTGGCAAGGGTCGCAAATAGCCTCAAGATTGCTGTCTGCGTCGGTACCGCCCTCGAACTTTGGAATAATGTGGTCAACCGCTTTCGCTGGAGTAATGCGGTTTTCGCGCTCACAAGGCTGACATAAGTGGCGATCACGCAGCATTACGCGATCCCTGATTCTCTTCCAGCGCGCACCGTAACCGCGCTGGTGAGCACTGCCCCGGTACTTACCCTGCATCAAATAGCCAGACGCAAGATGGGCATGCGCTTCACAGTAACCGTGCCGCTCCACTGTTGTTCCGGAGCATCCGGCCTTGCGGCAAGCGCGTGGTGGTTTAGCTGGCATCACGTGTCACCAATACAAACCGAGCGCACATACTCTTGTAGTCCACTCAGTTGTCGTATTGCTTTATCTCCTCGCTCGGTGAGCGCGAGAATTTCTCCAGCAGCTCGCTCGTCAACGTCGGCTCTGCTGGCTGCATTAGTGCCGCCGGTGGCGCTGGTATTACTGGGCATACCACTTGCGGTGCACTTGGCAGGGATTGACAGCCGGATAGCACCGCGCAGCAGATCAGCACGCAGACGCTCGTTCTCTGCTTGTGCATCTTCCACCTCCTTGGTGTAACGCGCATCGATATCGGCCAAGCTGTGCCGGTGTAGAGACTCAAGCCGATCAACCAGATCACGCGCTTCATTCAGCGCTTCAGCCTGCACACGGCGATACTTTTCATGTTCAGTCGTAAGACGCCAGCCTTGAACCTTCCAACCAGCGCTGAACGAAAGTCCCAGCGCCAAGAAAGCTACCAGGATCTGATAACTTAGCTTCCCAGGCATAGCTTCAACTCTGCTTCACGCCGGCGCACCAAACCCGCCAGTCGTTGGCCGCCCGCGTAAACCCAACGGCGGAGCTCAGGGCACCACTCGTCAGGAGTAGCACCCGCATTAACTTTCCGCATTAGCGTTGAGCCACACGCAGCGCCAGCGCCCACGTTATAGGACCAGCTCACCAGAGCAGCCCACTGATTCGGTTGAAGCTCAGGCCGAACACAAGCCGCGAGACCTGATAGTGTCTGGCGCATGTCGTCCTGTAAAAGCTGATCACACTCAGCAATTGTTTTTGACTCACCCATCGTCGCTGTGAGCGTGTGCCCATAGCATATGGTCGGTATTTGAATTGGGTCGTAATACGCAGTTGTACGCAGTCCTTCAAACTGCATCACAACCGGTGCGGCAAATGAGAATGCACCTGCAGCAACAATTGCCGCAACTCGCTTACTTATTCTCATTTTGCACCTTTCCCTTGATCCAGCGGCCAAAGCTACAAGCCGCCTGCCAATGCTTGGGCAGCTGGTGCACAACCAGACCAAGGAGATATAAAACGGTTAACAGCTGAATCCATTCATCCACAGAAAGTCCTAGATATTTCGCTCCCACAACGACAAGAGGCGGACCCACTTTCGCACTTTCCACTGCGAGAGCATGCGGTCCACTCATTGATTTTTCCTCGTCAGAAAAAGCAACGGCGCCACAGGGGCGCCGTCGAAGGTACGATCAGGATAGGGATAACACAACGAAAAAACCCGGCGGGGGAGCCGGGTTTCTTTGAAGCCAGCAATGCTAGCTTGCCTGTATTCAATCACTGCTCTGCCACGGCGTCAACACTCTTTATGAAACTTTTGGTAGAACGCCGCGCAAAATTTTCGCATTAAATAAAACATGCACACCATCGATACGCCGGTACAGCGTTCTCATCGACACACCGAGCTTTTTTGCAGCCTGGTCATGCGTCAGGTATGGCGGCAAGTAATACAGCATTACAGAGCTGCGCAGATCCTCAGGCAGCTCCAGAACAAATTGCTCCACCTCGCGCACATCGGAATTAATCGGCACTGTGCCTTCCGCAGTACCACTGCCAGCGATCAACCCCAAGCTGCCCATAACGGATCCACGGCCAACTCCTTCCACGGCATTGGCCCATTCCTGAAAGCGAATATGTACCCGCTCAATCATCCCACTACCCTCCTAGCCTGAATTTCCATGTCTCGTACCTGTCGTAGCCCTGTCGTAGGGTTTTGAACCAAGGGGTACGACTCTATAACCCCCGTCATTACTCGCTTCGCTCAAATACTCGTAGGGTCGTACCCCTTTTTTAGAATTCCCGCGCGGAAAATTTTTTTAAAAAATCCAACCCGGAAAACGCTTCGCATACATACGCGCCCGCGCGCGCGCGAAAACCCATACGACCCTACGACTATTTCAAAAACCCTAGTAAACATGCGGCCTGCAGAGTCGTACCCCCCACTCGCAAACCCTACGACTGCCCTACGACTGCTACGACTCATAAGGAGGCTCCAGATCAACAGGAGACACCTTTTTGCGGAATTCCGCAACACACTCCGTCAGCCATTCCCTCTGTTGCTTGCCTGCGGGCTTCTCATGCAACATCAGAAACGTACCCTGCACATCTTTCTTCGCGCACTCACCAAAGCCAGCAGGCCGGTCGTAGGGCACGCGCGACTTCTTCTTATACACCGTGCCCATCGCCTCAGAGAATTTCGGGAAGCTCATATGGTGCATGCGCCAGCGCGCACACCACTTCACATAGACTTCGTACAGATCTCCCACCAGGCACGAATGCCACGGCGCATCTGTCTCACCCTCTTCCCATGCGCGATTGAATACTTCCCAGCTGGGGCGCCCAAACTCAATCAGGCGCTCTTTCGCTGCCGTCAGTGGCGGTTTCGTATGCGGGCCAAAGTCACCCAGGTCTTGCGCCAGCAACCACGCATAAAACGCCTGCGGGCCATCACCGGCCAATTCCTTCGCCACACCGTTCTGCAGTTCTACCGGCAATGCCTTCTCTGGCCATACCACCAGAAAGCGGCGGTCGTAACCCTCAACCGGAAATGGCTGAATCTCATTGGAAAGGAACACGCAATTCATATGGTTGGCTTCTTCCCAACCGCTCACAAATTTCTTTTCCACGCGTACCGTCTCGCCGGTAACCAGCTGCTTGAGTGATCCCTGGTGTGAATACTTGCTCGAGCGCGAAAAGATTTCTTCGAACAGTCCATACAGCAAATTGGAAATCCAATCGGTGTACTGGCTTTCCATCTGCAGCTGACCGAGCGTGCGACTGTACTCGCCGTAGATCTTGCGCATCACGCCATCGAAAAACAGCGACTTACCCGAACCATGCACGCTCGAGTGCATCAGGACCGCCGTCGCCATCTTTGCGCCAACGTGCTGCAGCGGATACGCCAGCCAGCGCACAATCCAAGTCCACACCTCTGAGTCTTCGTTACACAGGGTGTACAGCAGGTTACGGATATAGACGCAGGCATCATCGTTGCGCTCAGGCTTCAGCGGTAACCCGCGAAACATATTGATATGACTATCGGGGTCCACACGGCGCGTCGGGTCAAACACCAGATTTTCTTTGTCTACCTGGCGACGATCCGGATGCTTGTACCAATCGTCATACACCTTCGGATAGGAATGCCGTATATCTGCAAGACGCACCACCTGCCGGCGTTTACCATCCCACGCAGTATCAGACACATCCAGATACACAAAGCGGTCCAGCATCTCGCCCACTCCCCCTGCCCCCTTTTGGGCGGCTTGACGCGCCGACTGCAGGCGCTTCGCGTCCAGCTCCGTCAGCTTCCGCTTAACCGGCGCATCCATAAACTGCTTCGCCACCTGCGCACCCACTTCCGCCTTGAACGCAGGAAACTTCAATTCAGCATGCGCATGCTCGTCCCAAACTTTGGTAGTACCAGAAATCAGCGAAAATCGCTTTAAAGCGTCCTCGAGCGAAATTTCGCGCGCCTCAGCTGTCAAAGAGGGTGCGGGAGAATCCCCCGCAGGCACATCGGCATACTCCGGCGGGATATCATCCAGCGGCGGCGCATCCGCAACCGGCGCGGCCCCCGCACTAGATGGGCGCGGGAAGAACACCACATTCGACATAAACTTCGCCCACTGCCGCTCAACCTCACCGAGGCCGTGACGGCAGTGCACATCGTTAAAATCCAATCCCTGATCATCGTTATCTTTTTTAATCACGCCGCGTCCTCCAGCGCATCAGCAGCAGATGGAATCCACAGAGCACCACCAACAGCACGTGCCGCCGCATCCGCCTTGGTTACTCCCGGGTTATCCTTGGTACCCGCATCATCATCCGCCGCGAATACCATGTTCTGCTCGGGGAAACGTTCACGCAACTGCACCGCCACCGGCATCAAGTTACCGCAATCGAAACACACCACCACCGGGCAACCGGTGGCCTCGCGCACACTTGCCCCGGTGGCAAAACCCTCCACCAACACCAATGGCATGCGCGGATCCAACTTACCCAGCCAGGCAAACAAACCGCTTTTGCGGCCACCGCGCAAAAACAATTTGCGGCCCTTGGGCGTAATCACCTGCAGATTCCACAAGTTGCCATCGATATCCACCAGCGGCAGCGCGAAGAATCCCTTTTTGAAATAGTGAAACTTCGGCTGCTGATCTTTCGGAATATTAAAAAATGCGCTGATCTGCGCTTGGTCGGTAATACGCTCGGGGCCACTATCGCGGTGGACAATCAACACCGGCGACTGGAAAAACTTCACACCGTGAGATTGAATCTTCTTCTGCCCCAAATACTCACTGCGGCCTACCGCCTTCAGATCACCAAGAATCAAATGCGCAAGCTCCGCAACCTGCCGCTGCTCCTGCAGCCGCTCGGCCTCTTCGCGCTCCGCATCGATCTTGCGCTGGCGCTCACGCTCCGCCTTTTCTTTAGCCCACGCGCGCTTCTCTTCTGCAGTGAGTTCACGCCGCTCAAAAGTAAAGCCGCGCTCCTTCGCCAGCGCAAACAGCGTGCCGATGCCAACACCGCCAGCACCGCGTACACTCTTCCAGGTTGCCAGAGCATCCGCCGCGCGGTACCTGCCGTGCCCCTTACTCCAATCATCCCAAGCATCAAAGCCGGAATCGCCAAACTCAGACTTAATCGCCATCGCCACACGCGCCCAGGTATCCCGGTCGCATTCAGGGTCAAGAAAACTCAACGCCCGGCAAACATCGTCCAGCGTACATTGTTCGTACATTCAGAAATCCCCCTTGAGAAAGGTTGCGCAGCGCGCGGGAAGTGGCACCTAGAACCCCCGGCCACTGTATAAAATCCCATATGATCGTATTTATTACCCTCCCCGATTGACCGCGGCACAATGGCCACATACGGATCAGTTTTCAGGGATTGAAAATGCTTATCTTTGTCTTACCGTCACCAACCAACCCGCGGCCAGTCAGCTTGCCTGTTTCTGCTCTGGCTGCTCTTCGTAGCGCTCCGGATACAGAGCCTCGAGTTCCGAGATCTGTCCTTGTGATGCTCGCGCAAGACGCTCAGCCAATTTGCGACCAACCGGGCCATGCGCCACCGCAATCTGTTTGAAGTTGCCTAAAGTGGTACCTGCGGCCTTGGCCAGTGCCTCAACCTCTTCCTTTGAGCGCGAGTAATAAAACTGTCTGGGTGTCATATCGATTCCTCCTAAGCCCGATAATAGTAAAACCCTATTATTAAAACAATAGGGAAACCCTAATAACGGATAGCTTTTCCCTAATGGCATAATTTGCTTATGGAAATTAAAGACGTACGGAAGAAAAACCTGAATCTGCTGGCCGATGAGCACGGCAGGGCGGAGATCGCCGAAAGATTGGGGTATCCGGACACGAACTACCTCAACCAACTGTGTGGCGGTCACACCGATATGGGTTCCCGCACCGCGCGCAAGGTAGAGGAACGCTTTCAGCTCCCCAGAGGCTGGATGGACTACCCACAGCAAGCCGAGTCTATCCATGAGGCCGCAGCCAGCAAAGCCGCGGCACCACTGCCCCAAGAGGTGGTTTCGCTCCTGGCACTCATAGAAGAGACCGCCCGAGATGGTGTACTCACCGCAGAATACGCCCAGCTGCTAGAGCAGCAAATCAGAATGATGACCACAAAATAAGGCCCGCAACAGCGGGCTTTTTTCTTTCGCGGTAACCACCGCACACCGCTCCCCTACTCCACTTTTCGCCGATCGCCGCAGCGCCCAACACCTGCAGCACCGCACTTCGCACGCCCGCAACTGGCGCGCAAACCATCCTCACACGCTTGCACACCGGCCAGCAACGCAAAAAATAGTGTTTTACTATTGACTGTGAAAATAGTAATTTCCTATTATCAGCTCATAACAACCGCTGGGATAGAGAAATGCACTCCAATACCACACCGAATTTTCGCCCCCTGGCACCACGCCAGGCAGAAGCGCTCACCCATCGCGCCCAAGGTCTCACCCAGGCGGAAACGGCAGCAGCCATGGGGTGCTCACCAGCCAACGTCGCCAACCTGCTGGGCGAATGCTTCTTCAAGCTCCACGCCCGCAGCTCCGTCGATGCCGTTGCCAAGGCCGTGCAGCACGGACTGATTCACCTCGCGCTGGTAGCCACCATCTTCGCCGGCATGGGACCAAATGCCGGCGAACAGATGCGCACCCGCTTCCAGCGCCGCCCCACCATTCGCACCATTCGCATCCGCAACAACCGGGAGGATCTGGCATGACCGTGTACCTGCACCCAACCGTCACCAGTGCCGAAGCCATTCAGCAGTTACAGCGCCATACCGGCCGCATCGTTGTGGCCGAGAGCAACGGCCGTCGCTTGCGCCTGGTAGAGCCTAAAAACAAAAGCACCCTGAGCCCGACCGCCAGCAACGACTGGCCACCCTTCGGAGGGGACGCCGCGTGAGCAACCCGAAGCAACATATCCCCTGCACCAAGTGCGGCAATAGCGCCACACCGGTATACAACGGCCGCCTGCTATTGCGCGGCTGGTTGTGCACCCGCTGCGAGTACTGGGATCGGGCAATCGGGCGTGAACGCAAACTGCAGAAAAGCATGGCAGACAAACCATGAATGAATTCAGCCAACTGCTGGAAATCGTCCAGAACCTGAAGAACCGGGTCGACGCCCAGCAGATTGAGCTGCAAATACAACGGGAACAAATCGCCGAGCTCACCGAGCAGTTGTACGGCAAAACCGAACGACGAAAGGACACAGCCCAATGAGCAGAGAAAAGCTTCTCACCCTCACCCAGGCAGCGCGCCAACTCGGTATCGGCCGCAACACACTAATCAAGAAACTGCGCGATCACGGGTACTTGCAGGACCGGAAAGGCATGGAGTGCGCGCCCACCAAAACCGCCGTTGAACAGAGACTACTGCACCCGCACCTCTCGCAGTTCTACCGCGGCCCGGTGCGCATCAATCACACCACCGCCAAGGTGACCGCAAAAGGCCTTGTGTGGATTTCTGACCTTCTCGAGCGCGAAGCGGCCGAGACCGCCAGCGCAAGCTAAACGCCCCAACCTATAACCAACGGAGGAATCCATGGGCACAAATGTAGAAGAGTTCATCACCGATCTGGATGCGGGAGTCTTTGCTGAAAAACTTTCCCGCGCGCTCAGCGACGTTGCCGCAGGAGTTTGCGACAACGAAAAAAAAGGAAAAGTCACGATCGACTTTGATATTCAACTGCTGGGCTCTAGCCAGGTGAATGTGCAACACACGTTGAAATACACCATTCCTCGCCGTAATGGCGAGAGCAGCGAAAAGAACGTCACTAAAACCGCCATGCACGTTGGCAAAGGCGGCCGCATGACCTTCTTCCCCGAAAACCAACACCAAATGTTCACCAAGACCGGTGAAATAAATACACGCGAAACGGAGAATAGCTAATGTCTATGGACGCAAGTGCAATCAAGCAGATCCAGAATACTGCGCCGCATACCGAGGCCAATCAGCAGCTGAAAAATACAGAAAGCAACCCAGCAATCATCCTGCCAGACACATGCAAACTGGTTGATATCGAGCACCTGCAGCAATTCCGCAACCGCTTTCGCGCAGCCCTAAAAACCAATGCACTGGAAGACTTCGCTAATTATTACGGCGACAACCAGGAAGACTTGTTCACGCAGGTGTTTGTACAACCGGAAAGCATGACCGCAAAGGCCATCTTCAACCTGTACGAAGTCGATGCAGAGCCGGGCCATGGTGATCACACAGCCAGTCTGACCCTAGTGAAAACCGCTCCTTTTCGGAGCCTGAGAAATATTGATGGCGACCGCCACAGTCAACAGGCGCTGGCCGAATGGATGGAAGACTGGCGGGATAACCTGAGGGCGCTCGATAACAAAGGGGAACTGCTCAATATCAACCAGGCAATCGCCGCCATTCGTCGCATCACCATTGAAGCCACTGCAAAAAGCGATTCCGAAGTAACTAACTTCGGAGCCAGCCAAAGCGCAATGGAATCGATCGAAGCAAAGAGTGAAGAACAGCTACCCGCTTACCTTCAGTTCACTTGCGAGCCATATAAGGCTCTAAGTGAGCGCACTTTCACACTCCGCCTTGCCGTTCTTACAGGCCATAAGACACCACAGCTCACCACGCGAGTTATCAAGCTAGAAGAGCATGAAGAAGCGATGGCCGAAGAATTTAAAAATTTGCTGAAAGATAGCCTTCCGGAAAACGCAAAAATTTACATCGGCGGCTTCAACCTGAACCCGTAATCCGCTCTATTTCAACCCGCGCCATTGGCGCATCAGTCAGACCGTTAGGGCCGCAGGTACTGGGCCCATTTTTGGGGGAAGGAATGACCATACACCGCGCCTATACCACCATAACCCGCATGATTAGCGTCTTGCTGCCAGTACCCAGCGAAGTAAGTGCCGGCGATATGCATGCAGTACAAATGGCCTGCGAACGCGCCCACACCCGCGAAGAAAAACCGCTGAATCGGTACACCAGGAAGGATCCACGTCATCCCTACTGGGAGCGTCACGCCGAGCGCATCCGCCTACGCGGCACCCACCCAAGGGAGGTGCAGGAGGGATGAGAAAGCCATCCGACAAAGTAATCCGCTCCTGCCTTACCGGCCTGCGCCTGGTCTCCATGGAAAGCAACGGACTCAAGGAAGACGGTACAGCCGACGTAAAGATTGATTGCGGCCCATCCGCCCGCGTCATGCTCTCCCGCGTCGATGCAAACCGCTGGATCGTCGACACCCCGCACAACTGGCTGATCACCGTCGTGGTCATCATCAAAGACATCCACGGCAACTACGACACCAACCACCACCTGTTTCTCGAAAAGGGACGCCGCATCGACGACACCGCCGACGTAGTGCAACCAAAGCTGCAAAACGCAAAAAACGGCATCAATGAAAAGTTAATAGTCGACTTCGGCTGGATCGCAGAAATCCTCCCCACGAAGCGCCTGGACCAGAAGCAGAACGAACAAAAATATTTTGACCGCGCCGAAGGGTATCTGGAGAACTGGATTATCAGCCGGCACATAGAACAGGAGTTGGCAGCGTGATGGATAAGATAAGAGAAGCGATAGAGGCGGCAGGTAAACTGGCCGCCATCGCAGTAAGTAATCCAGCTTCGGCGGCAGAAGTGCAGCCTCTTTTTTGTGCTGTTATTAGTGCACTCCAATCCCAGCAGGAAGCGGAGCCGGTTGGGCACAACCGCAACAGCGATGAAGTATTCGGTAAAGGTTTGCAGGTTTACCCCTCCCCTACTGCGCAAGACAGCAAAGGGAGTGTGCCGGAAGGTGAACTCAAAGCACAAGCCCTTAGAGACTTTGCAGGAACCCTTATGGGGGCCATTGACGCCGGGTTTGTTGAGTGGGACAAGGTTAAACCCTCCACAATTGAGAAAATGCTGCTCGAAGAGGCTGAATCGGTGCTATCCGCCGCCCCCTCTGTAGCGGAGAAAGCGGGCTGGCTAGACCCAATGTATTACCCACCATCAGATGACGATGAAGATGAGAATGGCTGCATCTTCGCAGTAAATACACTGGGAAGTGTTAATCGAATTTCTGCCCATGAATGCCGACGCGATACAGATATATACAGTCATTGGTTTCACACCCACCTATATCGCCCACTACCACCAGAGGGAGAGCAATGACTTTCACATTAACAGAGGTGGCCGTAGCGCTAGTGGTTGTCTTGCTCGCGGTAGCTTGGTTTTTCGCCGCTACCGGCGGCTGGCGGGGGAATAAGTAATGCTGGCGGAAGCACTGGTGCGGGCGAATATGGAAGTAGCTGCGACCCTACAGGAGGCCGCGTAATGCACATCTGTAATCACTGCGACTGGAAAGGCCCACAAAGGGAATGCACTGAAACGGAAGGTGCGACTACCTGCCCACTTTGCGGCGGTTATACACGCAAAGGACGCGCGCATCAGTACGACGAAGAAGGTATCTGCACTGTTTGCGGGCTCGACGGCGTTGAGGCTACGTACTATTCACAGCGCGGATACGCACACGAATATCCAGACCTGCATGACTGCACAGGACGCCGAGGATGAAAAAGACTCCCACACCAACTCAACGCGAAGCCTGGCGACAAAACACTAAGCAGTGCTGGGAATGCGGCAATTCGAAGCTGGTAATGATCCGCAGCCAGAACATCAAGTACTGCACGAGCTGCCACACCAGCATCCCATGGCACCTGGAACCCGGACAAAAGAGCCCCGCATGAGCAACATCATCAGCAAAGCCGATATGTTCAAAATCACTGGCTGCAAGTGCAACGATCCAGAGGGGCAAAAGCGCTCGCTGAAGGCCAACGGCATCCCCTTCTCGGTGAACTGCAAGGGCGAACCCCTGCTAACGTGGACGGTGTACAACCAAGCACTATTGACGCGCCGTACCTCCACACCGGCCGCCAATGGCGATAAGCTGCCAGCCGGCTTTAACCTCGCCGCCGCCAGCTAAGACAAGGACTCTGGACCATGGGACGCAAACGCAACCCCGAAAACGCATGGATGCCGCCGTATGTCGAGCGCTACCGCAAAGGCTACCGCATCAAGCGCCGCGGCTTCCCCACGCACCATCTGGCCGCTCCAGATGCCCAGAACTGGGAAGTGATGAAGGCCTATGAAGACTGGATGGCCGGCCAGGTTGAAGAAGCGTTCACGGTAAACCACCTGATCGAAATCTATTTCCGTTCGCCCCAGTACACCAAGCACATCACGCCGGGCACCCAGAGCGATTACCTGCAGTACAGCAAGCGTATCAGCGCCGTATTCGGTGAGCTCGAGCCCGATCAGGTCACCAGCCCCCTGGTACAGATGTTCATGGATGCCCGCGGCGCGGAGAAGCCCGCAGCGGCCAACCACGAGCGCATCTTTCTCGGCATCATCATGAAATGGGGCAAGGCGCGCGGATACGTCACCATCGAAGATCCCACTGTCGTCGTACGACCGATGAAGCTGACCCCAGGCGGTCGCTATGTCGAAGATCAGGATTATGAAGCCTTCTTCCACTGGCTCGGTAGCAACGGGCACACCATGCACCAGTGCGCGATGGAGATTGCGTATCTCTGCGCAGCGCGGCACCAGGACGTACTTGCCCTCACCCGCGCAGATATCAAGGAAGATGGATTGCTGGTTGAACAGCAGAAGACAGGAAAGAAGCAGCTGAAGCTATGGACGCCGCGTCTGCGCGAAGCCATCAACCAGGCACTCGCCACCAATACCGACGCCAAGATCCAGACCGCCCATGTACTCCGCAGCCGCACGGGTCGCCGGTTTACTCGCACCGGATTCAATAGCGTCTGGCAGCGGGAACAACGCAAAGCCCTGGAAGCCGGCGCCATTAGCGCCCGCTTCCGCTTTCACGATCTGAAGATCAAAGCGGCCAGTGACTTTGAGGGCGACGTACAGCAATTCACCGGGCACAAAACCCGATCAATGGCCGAACGCTATAACCGCACCCCAGATCGCGTGGTCACCCTCGATCGCAAGCGCAAAACGCCGCTCAAGTAGCAGCCTCGGGCCCGGCCTCTGTTGGCCTTTTCGTAGAGAGCCATTTTAACCAGCTGGAAAACTTCCCTCGGTACACAATGAATAGCAATAAAGCGTTGGCGCCAACGGTGTAAAGCACCCCAAACTGATCGTAGGCATAGGCATACGATGGACTCAAGATCGCCAGCAGAGTCACAAACACTAAAGTCTTAGGCAACGCGACACTAGGAAGATATTCGGTAGAGTACATTGCCCGAAACAGTAAACGCATTTTTGCCGGATACTCCTGCCACCCCAGATTAAAGTTCTGCGTCTGTATGAATTGACGCCCATTTACCGCAAGAGGCGCACTCGTAATCCTCCAAGCCCCAAATACCGAGGACCAAAAACCGCCAGCCCCTACAGTCACGCCCAGTGAACCTGTGGCGACACCGTATGGCGATGTAGACGGCTCCGGAAAATGGGCACTATGATTTCTTTCCATGGCACGCAGAATCGCTGATTTTTCCCCACCAGTGCGTAAAACTTCACGAATGTACTGCTGTATTCTCGACCAGTCAGTTACTGATTTGTCGAACACCTGATATCGGTACCAGCTCCAAAAAAATATGAGCAACGCCGCCAACTCCACGACTACAGCGTGCTTCAAAGTCACACCAATGATCCCGAGGCTCGCAGTAGAGCCCGAATCTCCGACCTTAAATTCTCCGCCACCCAGAATGTAAACCAGGATGATCAAGCATATGACGATCAAGTTCCGGCGGAGAGGATGACCATCCTCGATATTTATTTGTGCCACTATCGCACCTCACGTGAATAAGGGGTCAAGAATAGTGCCCTAGAGGAGACGTTTAAAGCGTCACAGAATCGATTGAGGCCAGAATTACCCCCAGAATTACCCCCAACAGAGCAGAAACAAAAAAGCCCCGCGGTTAGCGAGGCTTCTAAGACCTTGATTTACAAGGGTTTTATATGGGGTGGCCGACGGGGATCGAACCCGCGACCTCAGGAGCCACAATCCTGTGCTCTACCAACTGAGCTACGGCCACCATAATGCAGTATCAGTGTCTTGTGGCAACACTGTCTCGCCCATTTGCTGTGCAAATGAGCCGGGATAGTCCTGCGACCAAAAGCTCGCTGTGGTCCACCACTAGTCTGCCGAGTTCGCTGCCATTGGTAGGAATGGCACGCCCGGCAGGACTCGAACCTGCGACCATCCGCTTAGAAGGCGGATGCTCTATCCAGCTGAGCTACGGGCGCATATAAACCCGGAAAATTGGTCGGGGCAGAGGGATTCGAACCCCCGACATCCTGCTCCCAAAGCAGGCGCGCTACCAGACTGCGCTATGCCCCGATACTGTCCCGAGGAGTTGCCCCCCCGTTTGAGTGCGCGCATATTACTTGCGCCCCTCGAGGGTGTCAACGCCGCTAAGCCATTATTTTTAAAGTAGTTTAGCCTTTCATCAAACTGGTTGCCGAATAGCTGACCAGATAGGGAAAATATTCGCGGCTTGTGCGAAAATGCCGCCCCTTTATTAAGCTTCTAATTCCTACACCCACGAGCCCGTCACTTCGCGCCGGCGGAGCTCCCTGTTCAGGTTGAGAAATATCTATGTCAGCACTGGTTCTGGACGGCAAGGCCCTTGCCCAGAAAACCGAAGAAGAACTGTCTGCGCGCGTCGCGGCCATGAAAGAGAAAAGCGGCGGCCAGACTCCAATCCTCGCCACCATTCTGGTGGGCGACGATCCTGCTTCTGCGACTTATGTAAAGATGAAAGGCAACGCCTGCCGCCGTATAGGTATGGACTCCCTACAGGTGGAACTCCCCTCTTCTACTACCACCGAGCAACTGCTGGCCAAGATCGAAGAGTTGAACAGCAACCCTAATGTACACGGTATTCTTCTTCAGCATCCTGTGCCGGAGCAGATCGACGAACGCGCCTGCTTTGACGCCATTGCTCTAGAGAAAGACGTAGACGGCGTGACCTGCCTCGGGTTTGGTCGTATGGCGATGGGTGAGGAAGCATACGGTTGCGCTACCCCGAAAGGTATCATGCGCCTGCTGGAAGCCTACAACATCGAACTTCAAGGCAAGCACGCCGTCGTCGTTGGCCGCAGTCCCATCTTGGGTAAACCAATGGCCGCCATGCTGCTGAACGCCAATGCGACCGTAACCATCTGCCACTCCAGAACCCAGGACCTCGCCGAGCATATCCGCCGCGCTGACATCGTAGTAGGCGCCGTAGGCCGTCCAGAGTTTATCAAAGCCGAGTGGATCAAAGATGGCGCCGTGGTTGTGGACGCAGGCTACCACCCCGGTGGCGTCGGCGATATTGAGCTGGGCCCGCTGGTAGAGCATGCATCCGCCTACACTCCGGTTCCTGGCGGCGTTGGCCCCATGACCATCAACACCCTGATTTACCAATCCGTAGATTCCGGCGAGAAGAAGATTGGCTAAGCCCTCATCCAAAACACCCGAAACACTTCGTCTCGATAAGGCGATCAGCCAGGTCACCGACCTGTCGCGGGCCGAAGTGAAAAGAGCAGCACGCCAGGAACGCATCACCGTCAATGGAAAGACGGTCACCGACTCTGCCAGCAAGGTGAACCTTTCTGACGAGCTTTGCCTGGACGGCGAGCCGCTCGGCGCGGCCGGGCCCCGCTACTTTATGCTTAACAAGCCACTGGGCTACGTCTGCGCCACGAAAGATGGGGAGCACCCCATCGTTCTGGACCTGCTCGACGAGCCAAATTTGCAAAAACTGCATATTGCCGGGCGCCTGGATATCGATACCACTGGACTGGTATTGATTACCGATGATGGCCAGTGGTCGCACCGAATCGCCTCCCCCCGCCATCAATGTGCAAAGACCTACTACGCACACTTGGCCGAGCCGATTGCTGACGATGCGGTGGACAAGTTTGCCAAGGGTATCTGGCTGAATAACGAGAAGACCCGTACCAAGCCGGCCAAGCTCGAGATTCTGTACCGCAATGAAGTGCGCATCACCATTACCGAGGGGCGCTACCACCAAGTAAAACGTATGTTTGCGGCCCTGGGGAATCGCGTATTGGAACTACATCGTGAGAGCATTGGTGAAATCGCATTGGACGAGATGTTGACCGAAGGGGAATACCGCGCGCTTACCCCAGAAGAAGTCGCCAGTATCGGCTGAGCCTGCAAGAAAAGACCAAAGCTCTACTATGTCCACCCTGCTTTCCCAACTGCTGAGCGACAGCGATCAAGACACGCTGTGGATCGCCGATGAAAATAGCAAAGCCCTACTCAAGGCTGGGCTTCAATTTCACGGCATTCTGCTCAGCAATCGCTGGGATATCGTTCATGCGGCGGAACAATTTGGTATTCCTGCACATTTTTCGGACTTCGATCTAACAACACTTGATCGATCAATCTCGCGCATCGTGTACCCGGTATCAAAGGAAAAAGCTGCGGTACACCATGTGATCAACACTGCCGCAGAATGCCTTCAAGGGAATGGCGAACTAATCCTGATTGGCGGCAAGAACAGCGGAATCAAAACCTACGCACAAAAAGCCGCACAGAGGTTTGGCCGGGGGAAAAACCTGCAGAAGCATGGTACGGACTACGCCAGCCACAACCATCTCAACAGCAGCGCAACACTTGGCACACTCCTGGACGATTCCAATTACCGCACTTTGCGCAAGCTGGATTCGCTCAATGGCCTGTTTAGCAAACCTGGCCTATTTGGGTGGAACAAAATTGACGTGGGTAGTGCCCAGCTGGCCCAGCACTTCTCCGAGCACTTGCCTAAGACACCTTTCACAGCATTGGACCTGGGTTGCGGCTTTGGCTACCTGAGTGTCCAGCTAGCTCAGCTGGCACCCGAAGCGCATATTATTGCCACCGACAACAACGCCGCAGCCTTGTTGGCATGTCAGAATAATTTTGATTCGCTCGGAATTAAGGGCGAAGTGATTGCCGGCGATGCAGGCTCGCAAGTCGCCAGTGCCAGCTCAGATGTAGTGATCTGTAATCCGCCCTTTCATCAGGGTTTTCAGGTGGAAGGCGACCTCACCGATCGCTTTCTGACCGAGGCGGCAAGAACGCTTAGCGCCGGTGGATTGGCGCTCTTCGTGGTAAACGAATTTATTCCGCTCGCGCGCAAAGCCGAAAGGCTATTTCGCGAAGTTACTTTGCTGGAAAAAGCCAAAGGGTTTTGCGTATTTAGGCTAGCTAAATAACGTCAGCAAACGATGCTTTGCCGCTCGTCTATCTCCAGCAATATACGCTCCAGCGCCATGCACTCCAGCAAAACATGCTCGATCAACAATCGCGCAAGTTATATAAATTAACCGAGAGTGTATGCTCTTCGAGCTGTTCGAGCTCAAGCAAACGCTCCAAGGTTCGCTTCGCTGTGGGCGTATCGGCGATCAAAAGTAAATCGCGATATTGATCGGAGAGGTACATCTCGATATCCATGGCGACTTCCCCAATGGCTTCCACGTCAGAGATATCGATGTTGCGCAATCGCTGCAGTAATTCTGGTTCACGCCCCTCCGGGGCAAACTGCACCCAGGTGCGCAAAGCCCCCTCGCCCACATCGTCCCGGAAATTTTCCAGCGTGTGGCTCATCGAAACTTCGCGTCGCTTGAGTTGATCGAGCAGCAAACTGGCCCGTTCATCGGCAGAAAGTAATTCAAATTCCGCGTACTGGCGGCCCAATTTTTGGTGGAACTCCCTTCCCTCCTGAATCACATCTTCCAAGGTCTTGTAGCGCATCAATTGGTCCCGGGAAAATAACTGACTAAATTCAGTATAGACTCAAGGATCAATAGCCCGCCAACTCAATACATGCATTAATTTAGTGAAAAGATGACTTAGCGGAGAGCGCGAATACGGGCGTCCATTTTTCGTGCCGGATTACCCGGATTAAGTACGGCAGGAGCATGTAGCTTGAGATCATTGCGATCCAGAGGAATCCGGCTAAAAACGCCGATACAGTTTTCATAATCCGGATGATCGAGGGTCCAGCTGCCGCCGGGGGCCGCCAGTTGTGCGCTGATCCCGGGCGTTCGCCAGCCACTGGCCAGCAATTCACCGCGTGATCCAAAGTTACTGACCACCATACCCGCAGGCCCCACAAGCGCGAGAATCGCTTCGCACCATTCGGGATCAGCGGCGAAGGCGCGCTCAGCTTCGCCATCAACATGCCCGAATAGATCATCGACTACCAGGTCAAACGGAGGCGCATCTCCGGCCGTGAGGTCCGCGACCACGGTACGAGCATCCGCGCATACCAGCTCGACACCGCGCACCTCGAAAAAGCGCTTGGCAACGGAGAGGTGCACCGGATCAATATCCACGCCGAGGATTTGGTCTGGGGAGCAATAAGTCTGCAGCAGCCGGACCAATGCACCACCACCCACACCCAGCAACAGCACCCGCCTCACTTGTGCAGGGGGCCGAAAAAATGCAGGTAAAAGCAACAGTTCCCATAGGGAGCCTTTTAGCGGGTCACGGGGATTCCACTGTGTGTGGAACACCCCATTGGTGTAGAGACGTACGGATGCACCATGGGTCCGCACCTCATAGTGGTTGCCATTGCGCTGCTGCTGCCAAATAACCGCCATCCCTAAGCGTCCGGCTTCTAGGCCGTTGGCAAATCCGTGTGCTCAAGCAGCACACGGGCAAATGCCTCAATCCCAGCCAAATCCTGCTCGGTGAAGCGAGCGATCAACGGGCTATCGATATCCAGCACACCAATACAGCGCTCGCCGTTGTAAAGAGGGACAACGATTTCGGACGCAGAAACCGCATCGCAGGCAATATGCCCGGGAAACGCATGGACATCTTCAACCAGTTGCGACTGACCAGTCTTGACGGCGGTGCCACATACACCCGCACCAACCGCAATACGGGTACAAGCCGGCTTACCCTGGAAAGGGCCTAGACGCAGCTCGTCACTATTCAGGAAATAGAAGCCCGCCCAGTTGATGTCAGACATTTCGAGAAAGAGTAACGCACTGGCATTTGCGGTATTTGCCAGCCAATCGCGCTCGCCCGTTAGCAGGCCTGCGAGCTGGGCAGAGAGAGACTCATAAAACGCGGTAACACTCATAGCGAATTCCCGACTCAGAAAACCAAAAGCCCGCTTTAACAGCGGGCTCGGACAAAAATCTACAAATAATTATAAGGACACCAGTAAAGCTGGCAAAGCGGTCTGCTTACAACCGCCCTTACCTAGCCGGCTGCTGATGACCACCACCTACTGGTAAGGGTCTGCGAGCGGCGCAGAGTCACCACTGCCAGCCTGAGCTTCGTATACTTCGGCATCCACGGAGGGTTTGGCCCACTCGCCATCCTCACCAGACTCACCCCGCCCACGGATTGCCGGCGCACTCGTCGTCACATCACCGGTAAAAACGCCGCGACCTTGCTCGCCAGCGCCTGCTTGAGCCACTGGGCGCGTTTTGACCGACTCGTTCTTAAGTACGCGGCTGGCGACGGTATTCAAATTTGGGCGGCGGCGCTCCGCTAGCTTTACGGATTCAAGCTCGGCATTCAGGCGCTTGATCTCCGCCTGCATATCACCCACTTTGGCCTGTAAATCGGTGATCTGGGACAGAACCCCTTTCACTTTACGACTTTCCTGTTCATACAGCACAGCGGCGCCACCAAAGGCCACCACAAAGACCAACAAAATCGAAAATTGACGCATACAAGCCTCCCCTGCTCATAGCTTTATTGTTCAAACTAATGGACAAATACTACCTGAATTGGGGGTATGTTCCGTGAACTGACGTCTAAAAATCAAGTTCAAACAGTGACCGGCTCTTCCAGCATGTCCAAAAACTCGAGACTGGCTTGCTGGCGTATGGTATGCCGGTGATTGGCCCACAGCTTGGCAATCTTCTCTTGGTTACACACCTTGCGGTCCACATACACCCGGGTATTCAGCTCGCCAATGGGCTTGGGACTCGGGCACTTGCTGAACACGAACTGGTTTGAAATCAGGTCCATAAACGGACCGGACTTGCTGCTGGGCATGATAAACAGCAGCTGCAGCCCCAGGGTCTCCGTCAGATAGCGAATCACCTCGCGAGAGCGCGATTCGTCCATCTTCGAGAAGGCCTCGTCCACCAATACCATCTTCAGGTGGCTGCTACCGTCGTTGAAGCGGAAGGCCGAGGTAACAGCGGCGGAACGGATAATGTAGGCAGGGGTTTCCAACTGGCCGCCGGAACCGGTGCCGTACTGACTCAGCGCGATGGGCTCTTTGCCCTGCGGTTCCTTGTAGATCTCGTAATTGCGATAGTTTCGGTAATCACTAATGCGGTCGAGTTCGCGCCGCGCTACCTGCTCGTCCTCGCTCAGCAACATATTCAGCAACTTGTCGCGTACCTGCTGGTGCTTCTGTGACAAATCGGCATCAAACAGGCTCTGCTCTTCACCGAGATTGGGCAATTCGATAACCGCCTTGAAGAAGCCCCAGTACTCTTTGAATTCCGGCACCCAGCGGTAATCGAAGCGGAAACGCTCGCGGTCAGCACCAAAGCGGTGATGCTCAAGTTCGAGGTTGAGATCATCCAATACCCGCTTGCCGTCGTTAATCGACTGGTAAATCGCGTGGCAGAGGTGGGTAACGAAAGTGGTGTTAAAGGACTTCTTGAGCCCCTGCAGTTGCTCGTGGCGGTCTACCAGCAAGTTGTTCTTGAGGCGATTGCGTAATGCCGTCACCTGCTCTACCAGCTGACACACGAGTTTGAACTGTGACTCGTCATGACCCGCAGCAAAGTCCGGATCAAACGACAGGGTATCACCGGTGCTACAACTCGCGTTGTAGTCCATCACCGCCTTCAATAACTGGTGGCTGTACTTCTGCAACAGCCCGCGCCATTCCGCGACATCCTGAGAGAAATCAAAACCATCATCCGCCTGCGCAGCCTGCTGATCCGCCTGCTGCAGCACCGAGTCGGTATCGAAATCGGGCGTGATCTGAGTAATCCTCTGAACCGCAGCCTCACAATCACTCAGCGCCTCGTCGAGCTGATCGAGCTGGGCCGAAAGCGCCTGCAATTGCCGCGCTATTCCGTCGAGATTTGATTCCAGTTTACCGGCAAGCTTCTGCAGGCGGGCACCCTGCTGGCGCTCCGCCTCAAGCTGTTCGTGCAAGGTGTTGGCTTGCTGCTCCAGCTCTACCCCGTCATCCAGATCGAGGTTCGACAGGGCCTGCTCTGCATTACGGCCTTGGCGCTGCGCATCCAGCGCGCTATCCACCGATTCCAGCAGCGACAAGCTGGACAAACTGCGCACAGCCTGAGACAGCTTGCGCAGCTGTTGCTGCTGCTCGCTGATCACACCTGCTTCTTTCAACAACTGCTGTAATGCGCGCTCTTGTGCCGCCAACGCCCGGGCCCGTGCGCCTTGGCCGAACACTAGGTCACTATCGTCGATATCACAGCGCCACATGCTGTAATTGCCGCTGGCCAGTCCCTCAGATGTCAGGCCGCGACGGGTACCCTTGAGCTCAGTGGCATCCCGCACCTGCAGAACACTGCCGTAGGAAGCACGCAGGTAATATTCCGCAGTCTTGTGGCTGAACGACATCAACTCAACAATGGAACTCTTCTGCGCATCCAGCCGCTCTGCATCACGCCGCGCCTTATCCCCCTGGATAACCCGTGCGCGGTTGCTGCGTCCCGGTATATTGCGTACCACACGAATGGCATCCGCCTCAAAATCCGGCTCGACAATAATCGAGAAACGCGCACCACCCAGATAACCTTCAATTGCCATCTGCCAGCGCTCGTCCAGCACTTCAACAAAGTCGCATAGCACCTGCGGCTCGGCCTGCGGGCACTGCTCGCGAATTGCCAGTAGCGCCTGCTCTACGTATTGCGGATAGCGCACCCGGTTTGACTGAAGGTGTTGAATGCGGGATTCCTGGCCGTGCAGCTGCTTCTGCATTTGTTGCACTTTCAGCTCACCGCGGGATACCAGGTCATTCACTTGGTCGCGCAACGTGACTTCACCTGGCTCCGCACCGGTCATCTGCTGCACAAAACGATTCTGTTGGGCTTCAGACTTTGCGACGGTTTCGCGCAGGGACTCCTGCGCGGACAGGTCAATCCAGTCTTTTCCGAGCAGACCATCGAGCTTGGGCAATGGCTCACTGCGGGCCACTGCCTTCAGTGACTTCACCAGCGCCCCATCGCTAAATGCAGGTATCTCCAGTGAAACGGAAGTCGTGCTCAGTAGAGACAGCAGCTCTTCCGCCGCACTTTGGTTCGAAGCGAACAGTTTCTGCTGGGCTGCAAGTGGCGATGCCAGAGAAGACAGGATACGGTTCGCCTGAGTAATCTTCCGATCCAACTCATCCTTGCTGCGAAGCGCAGAGATCCCCTGTCGCTGTGCCTGAATGGCAACCAGCTGTTCACTCAGATGACGTGTGCGCGCCTCAGACTGCACAATTTCCTGCCCGGTCCGCTCCAGCTCCGCCCGGGTTTCCTTCTGTCGGTTCTTTCCCTCTAGATAGGTTTTCTGTACGCGAAGTTGTTGGTGCTTGGCCTGTAAGTATTCTTGCACCCGCAATTGCAGCCATTGCTCGGTATACAGATCTGCCGACTCGGCAATACGCGCGAGCGCATCCACGCGATCAACAATTTCCCGCGCTTCCTGCTCCATACCATGAATGGTTTTCATCAATTCGGACACAGAGCGAATGGCGTCGCCTAGATCACGCTTTTCCAATACTTCCTGCGCGACAAAGTCGTTGATGCTCTTAACCGGTTTATAAGCCATAAAGTTGGCGAAGGTGCGTGCCGCATGAGTCGCCTCCCGATCGGGAACCGCATCTTTGCGGCCACGCAAAGCGCCATATAGACGGCGCAAGTAAGCTTTCTTTTTGTCGTACTGCTCGACCTTGCCAAACTGCTTGCTGATTACGCCATAGAACTTGTCGAGCGGCAGCAGATGTTTGCCATCTTTGTATTCTTTAATAAAGTCGCCCATCGCCAACTGCTGGCCGGGGATGACAAAGAACTTCAAATTATCCTGACGCGCCTGGGCGGGCTTGGAACTGGTATCAAGATGGGCGCGGATCGCCATAATCGCGGTAAACGGTTCGCCTTCCTCACCCTCGGTCGGAAAGAAGTTACCCGCGATATAGCAATCGGTGGGCTGCAGCCGCGCGTAGCTGCCGTCGTCACAACCAAGAACATAGGACGCGAGTGTGCGCACTTGTTTGCCGCCGCGACCACGCTGGGTGGTCTCGTCCTGCCCCGGGTTGAAGGTAAACAGGGTGTCGTGAGCGGCGGTCATCAACGTCTGGATGGCATCGGCGGCCGTGGTCTTACCGGAGCCATTGCCACCAGAAAACAGGTTGATCGGGCCGAAATCGTATTCCAGCTGGGGGATATTGCCCCAGTTGATCAGAATGAGTTTTTTCAGAAACATGCGTTTCGTTCGCTCACTATTTTATTGTTGCGAATCAGCAAAGAGGCTGTGCTCTTCACTGGCAGGCGTAATGCGCTGAATGTCTTCCTTGCTATTTTTAGGCGCGGCAGAAGGCACGACAGGCACCTGAGCGTCCGCAGCTGGTTGAACTGCTGGCTCCGCCACCGCTTCCACCACGGCGGGCTCACTCTCCAAGAGCTGAGCCAGTGCCGCCTCACTTACAAACTGCGCGATAGTAGGTCGTACTCTCAGCAGGGCTTCCGCACCGGCATCGTTGTCGTCCCCATTGAACTGAATCAAGCGCAGCTGGCGCAGCTTCTTCAACAGCTGCTTGCGCTCTGCCAACTTGTCTGGCAGCGACATTTTGAGCAAGTTGCGCAAGCCAAGCTCTAGGGCTTCGAGGGTCAGTGCCACACAACCCTGGTCATCAACCTGCCCCTCCCGCAACGACTTGTCGTATTCGACACGCAATACAAGAATCGCGGCGACTTCCTGTTGCGAAAGACGCGCGCGAAAACCGCCATGGTGCGGCTCGTCCTGATCCGGCATGCTAGGGACTTCGGCGCCCGGCGGATAGACACGAATGAACTGGAAACGGCTATCGTGCTGCAAACGCAAGCCCAAAGGTGCGATCCAATCGCGGATCAACTGCTCGCAGCGCTGAAAGCGATCGTAAAGTAGCGTTTCAACGTTACTTTCATCTCGGCAGATAACACCGTAATCCAGTAGGCGTACCAGCAGCTCGGAAAATTCATTGCGGGTCAGGCGGCACTGCGCCAACGCCTCGTCTAGAGCCTGTTCAATCACGGTTTTTCAACTCAAGTGTGTATTCATCGAAAGACTGGAAATAATCATTGCTCGCGGTTTCACCAGAAAAAGTTACTTCCACAAAGGGGCCGGTGCCATCTTGCGAAACCGCCGCGGCTTCCAGCGCGTGACTCATGGCCAGCAGGTCCCGCGCGTTGGATAGCGGAAGGTCGCGGCTGTGCACCCGCTGCCCGCTACCGAGCGCATTCGCCAAGTAAGTTTTGAGATCGCTGCTGTTGAAATTGAATGCTTGGTCCAGCAGCTGCTGCAGGACGATACCACGCTGACTTTCATCATCGATCGGTGCCTCATCCTCTACCAAGGTATTCACTGGCTGACGGCGGCTGCGCTGCCACAATTGGGTGTGCTTTGGATCAAACAGGCGCAACTGAAAACCGGCGAGATCATCGCCGAGGCTGGAAAGCAGCGCATCCCGTCGGTCGCTCGCACCCAGTTCCTGACACAGATCCGTGAATGCACCCTCAGTGGTGCTTTGCAGGTAACTGAGCTGACGAATAATAATTTCTGCGCGTTTGGTAAACCCTTGCAGGGCCTGGCGCAGTGCCGGCAACTTCACCTCACAGGCGCGACGCATGCGATCTTCGATGGTGTCGAGCATCAACCACAGAACCGACTGCCCCTCGACAAAAAGCTCGGGCAATTGCTGGCGCAAGCGCTGCTCCCATTCCGCTTTTTGTGCGCTGTCTTTGCGACGTATCTGACCGATTACCCGGCTGATACTATCGCGGTGTTTCTCCACACTATCCGCAGAAAGCCTGATCGCCAGATCTGGCTGGAAGCGGCTCTCCATAAACGAAAAGAATTCGTCGGTCGCTTGCTGCACCAGAATGTGTGCTTCGACCTCACGCACCATCTCCCGCTTGCGCTCTTCAAGCTCAGCGATCATATCGGTGAAGTCGGCAACGATTCTCTCGGAATACTCCCACGCATCGATCAGATCGTAGATCTCACCGCGGCTAGCGAAGGCGTCCAGAGCATTTAGCGTGTTACGGGTGTTGCGATGGCGGGTGCGCACGCGGGTGCTGTTTAGTTCCACCAGCGGTTGCGTAAACAAGCGACCACGACGACTGAACGGATAAGATACGGTGAGCGTAGCGGAGTCCACCAGCTTTTCCAGCCAGCCAAACTCCACCAGACTATTCAGCACCCATATGGATTGTTCGCGCAGGCCGCGAAAGCGTCCCTCGGATTCGGTACCGCCCTCGCCGTCGCTGTCGAGTTGCGGGGCCCGCGTAAGCGCTTCTGAAAAGATTTCCAGAATCTGCTCGCGGTTTAGGGATTCACCGTAATCCGCCTTGGCGGTATACAGGCGCTCATATAACAGACGCAGACACTCAACCACCTGCTCACGGTACTTACCGGTAAGCGGGCGGAAGAAATGCTGGCAGGAATCGACAAAAAACAACGGACAGCTTCCGTACAGAGCGCCGCTTAGTTTTCGTCTGGTTTTTGGTTTAGTACGCAGTATTTGGTGTAGTCGCCGGCGTCCTTGAAGCTCCAGTCGCCCTTGGGCGTTTCGTCCATCTTCTTACACCAGGCATCGGAACCGCGCTTGGGTTCACAGGCTGCAAGCAGAAAAACAGCGGACACAACAGCAGTAATAGTGAGGATGTTTTTCATGGTCGTTTTATCTCTAATTGTTCTTTCGTTCTTGTTCTAATCTACTTTGAATCTACTTTGGATCTATTTTGGATCTGCGACAAACCAACGCCGCTTACTCGCGGCGCCACTTGGTTCCTTCGCGGCTATCTTCCAGCACCACGCCTTTGGCTTTGAGTTCCTCACGGATCTCATCTGCACGGGCAAAATTTTTGTCCTTCTTACTTTGCTGGCGCTCGGCAATCAACGCCTCAATCTCTTCTTCGCTGATGGCATCGCCACCACGGGATTGCTTGAACCAGGCTTCTGCGTCCATCTGCAGAATACCGAGCATTTCAGCCGCCGCAAGCAGCTGGCCTTTCAACGCGGGCTTTTCAGATTCCGCGGCCTTGTTCAGGTCTCGCGCCAGCTGATGCAGCTCACTGATCGCAATAGGCGTATTCAGGTCATCGTGCAGGGCCTGGGTAAACGCAGTACCTTCCAGGTTGGCCGCAGTTGCGGTTACCGACTGAGTTTCACGCAAGGCGCCATACAGGCCATCCAGCGTGCGCCACGCCTGATCGAGCAGGTCGGCGCTGAAGTTTAGCTCCGAACGGTAGTGCGCCGACAATAGCGCAAAGCGCAAAACCTCACCGGGATATTGTTTCAGCAGATCATTGACCATACGGAAGTTGCCCAGGGACTTGGACATCTTCTCGCCGTCGATATTTACGTAGCCGTTGTGCATCCAGTAACGCACAAAATCCACACCATTGGCGCAGCAGCTTTGCGCGCGCTCGTTTTCATGGTGCGGGAAAGTCAGGTCACGGCCACCACCGTGGATATCGATGGTTTCACCCAGATGCTTTTTGATCATCGCCGAGCACTCAAGGTGCCAGCCCGGGCGACCACGACCCCAGGGGCTATCCCAACCAGGCTCTTCATCGGAAGACGGCTTCCACAGCACAAAATCTCCGGCGTACTTTTTGTACGGTGCGACTTCAACCCGGGCACCGGCCAGCATATCGTCCAGGGAACGCTTGGACAGCTTGCCGTAATCGTCCATAGACTCTACCGCAAACAGGACGTGGCCTTCCGCGGCGTAGGCGTGGCCCTTCTCGACCAGCGCCTCGATCATCGCGATCATTTCAGGCAAGTGCTCAGTGGCATATGGCGTGACATCCGGCTGAAGAGTATTCAACGCAAGCATATCTTCGAAGTACGCCTGCGCGAATCGCTGGCTCAACGCTGTGATTTCTTCACCGTTATCACGCGCCGCTTTCATGATTTTGTCGTCAATATCTGTGATATTGCGCGCGTAGACCACATCGCCGTACAAACTTCTCAGCACCCGATAGAGGGTGTCGAACACCACCGCAGGACGGGCATTACCAATGTGCACCCGGTTGTAAACAGTAGGACCACACACGTACATGCGCACGCGATCTTCCTGAATGGGTGTAAAGACTTCTTTTTCACCTGAGAAGGTGTTGTAGATCTTGAGAGACATCTCTATCCGCTACTTACTCTGTTCTTTGGCCCAGCTGTCGCGCAGGCCAATGGTACGGTTGAATACCGGCTTTTCCGCTGAGCCGTACTTGCTGTCACGACAGAAATAGCCGTTGCGCTCGAACTGGTAGCCTTTCTCCGCCTCTGCCTGAGCGAGACCGATTTCGGCCTTACAACCAGAGAGTATCTGCAGGTTGTCCGGGTTTACTGACTCCAGGAAATTCTTGCCACCAGCATCCGGCGCTTCTTCGTTGAACAAGCGGTCGTACAGGCGCACTTCGCAATCGACGTTGTTGTCCGCAGACACCCAATGGATCACACCCTTGGGCTTCACACCGTCGGCCGGGTCCTTGCCCAGGGTGTCCAGATCAACGGAACACAGCACTTCGACGATTTCACCGGCGTCATTTTTGACTACTTCGTCGGCCTTGATGACATAGGCGTTACGCAGACGGACTTTCTTGCCGAGCACCAGACGCTTGTATTTCTTGTTGGCTTCCTCGCGGAAGTCTTCCTGCTCGATATACAGGGTCTTGGTGAACGGCAGTTCCCGCGCTGGCAGGTCATCACGGACTGGGTGGCCCGGGGCACTCAGCATTTCCTGCTGCCCTTCCGGATAGTTGGTAAGGGTGACCTTGAGCGGCGCCATGACACACATGGCACGGGGCGCATTCTTGTCCAGGTCGTCGCGAATGGCGTATTCGAGCATGCCCACGTCCACGGTGGAATCAGAACGGGTAACCCCGATCATTTCGCAGAACTGGCGAATCGCCGCCGGCGTCACACCGCGACGACGGAGACCGGAAAGGGTCGGCATACGCGGATCGTCCCAGCCATCGACAAATCCTTCGTCCACCAGCTGCTTCAGTTTGCGCTTGGACACCACGGTGTAGTTCAACTGCAGGCGGGCGAATTCGTACTGGCGCGGACGTGCCGGTACCGGCAGGTTCTCAATAAACCAATCGTAGAGCGGTTTGTGGTCTTCAAACTCGAGGGTACAGATGGAATGGCTGATACCTTCGATCGCATCGGACTGGCCATGGGCGAAGTCGTAGCTCGGGTATACGCACCATTTATCACCAGTCTGGTGGTGCGCCATCTTCTTGATACGGTAAATGATCGGGTCGCGCAAATTAATGTTCGGCGCAGCCATATCAATCTTGGCGCGCAGGCTGCAGCTGCCCTCGTCAAATTCACCAGCGGTCATACGCGCGAACAGGTCGAGGTTCTCTTCTACGGAGCGATCACGGTGAGGGCTGTTTTTACCGGGAGCCTTCAAGGTGCCACGGTACTCACGGGCCTCTTCCGGAGACAGATCACACACGTATGCCTTACCCTGCTCGATAAGAGAAATCGCCCACTGATGCAGCTGATCGAAATAGTCCGAGGTATAACGTGCGTCCCCTGCCCAGTCGAAGCCAAGCCAGGATACGTCGCGCTTGATGGCGTCAACGTATTCCTCTTCTTCCTTGGCCGGGTTAGTGTCGTCAAAACGCAGGTTACATTGCCCCCCAAACTCCTTCGCCAGGCCAAAATTCAAACAAATAGATTTGGCATGGCCGATATGCAGGTAGCCATTGGGCTCCGGCGGGAAACGGGTGGTCAATTGATCAACCCGGCCCTCGGCCAGGTCTTCACGAATGATGTTCTGTAGAAAGTGAGCGGGCTTGCTCTCGGATGTCATAGCTTTCTCTATATACAGCTGTACAAACTAAGCGGCGGATTATACCCCAGATGCGGGTTTGCGCATGGCTTTTCATTTCCCGGACGCCAACTACCTGAGTCGCTTGCGTCGGTCTGTGAACAGAGTATCATGCCGCCCCAAACCGACCCCGGACAGGACATTTTATGATCACTCTGCACACCACTCACGGCGACATCGCTCTGGAACTGGACTTTGACAAGGCCCCTAAAACCGCGGCCAACTTCCTCCAGTACTGCCGTGACGACTTCTACACCGGTACTATCTTTCACCGCGTGATCAACAACTTCATGATCCAGGGCGGCGGCATGACCCCTAACATGGACCAGAAGCCAACGCGCGACGCTGTAGAAAACGAAGCAGACAACGGCCTGAAGAATGACACTGGCACCGTAGCAATGGCCCGTACCATGGACCCGCACTCCGCCACCGCTCAATTTTTCATCAACGTGAACGACAACGACTTCCTGAATTTCCGCTCAAAAGATGCGCAAGGCTGGGGCTACTGCGTATTCGGCAAAGTTGTTGAAGGTATGGACGTAGTAAACAAGATCAAAGACGTTGCCACCGGCAGTAACGGCTTCCATCAGGACGTACCGCGCGAAACCATCGAAATTACCGGCGTAACCATCTCTGACGCCTACGCCGACAAGTAATCACCTCAGATCAAGGGCGGAATCATCCAGTGGCCAGCTATCTCATCTCAGACCTGCACCTGGACGAGTCCCGCCCGGACATCACCCGGGCCTTTTTTGACTTCCTCAAGGGGCCCGCGGCCGATGCAGACGCACTCTACATTCTCGGCGACTTCTTCGAAGTATGGATCGGGGATGACGACGATGCACCGCTGATTGAACAAGTTGCCCTGCAACTCCGCACCTACTCTGAAAGCGGCCCAGCACTCTTCCTGATGCACGGCAACCGCGACTTTCTGCTAGGGGAAGACTTTGCTCAGCGCTGCGGCGCTACCCTGCTCCCAGACCCAAGCGTTGTCGAACTGGCCGGCAAACCGGTACTCCTAATGCATGGCGACAGCCTGTGCACACGCGACCAGGAGTACATGGCTTTTCGCCAGCAAGCTCGCAACCCGGCGTGGCAGCAAGTGCTGCTGAGCAAATCGCTGGAAGAGCGCCGCCAGATTGCCGAACAGATTCGCGCCGCCTCCAAGTCCATGAACAGCCTCAAAGCCGAAGACATCATGGACGTGACACCGGAAGAAGTGGTCAAGGCGCTCGAAGAGTACAACTGCGACACCATGATTCACGGCCACACGCACCGACCCCACCGCCACGAGCTCCGCGTAAGCGGCCAAGCGGCAGAGCGATTGGTGCTGGGCGACTGGGGCAAACTAGGCTGGAGCATTAAAGCGGACGAATACGGGCTGGAGCTGATCCACTGGCCCATCACCCCCTAGCCCCTCACCCCCTAGCCTGTTACCTTAGAGGCCACTACTAGAACAAAAAAGCGCGCCAAGGATCAGGAGCGAGTCATTGTCAGCACAACATGCAATCCGCAAACGGGTGCTTATATTGGGTGGTTACGGCACCTTCGGCAGCCGTATCGCTGAAATGCTGGCAAACGTACCTTCGGTACAGATTCTTATTGCCGGCCGCGACCAGTTTAAAGCCTCTCTGCTCGCCAACCGACTGCAACAACAATTCCCCCAAACCTTGTTTGTCGGCCTTCGCCTCGACTTAAACTCGATCAACTTTTCCGCGCAAATTCGCGGCCTCAACCTCGATGTTGTAATCCACTGTGCTGGCCCGTTCCAGGGGCAGGACTACCAGGTGGCACGCGCCTGTATTGAGCACGAGGTGCATTATCTAGACATCGCCGACGGCACGGACTTTGTCACCAACTTCGACACGCTGAATAGCAATGCCGCCAAAGCCGGCACTTGCGCGGTAACCGGCGCAAGCAGCCTGCCCGCACTCAGCTCAGCCGTACTCGCGGTGGTTACCGAAGAATTCGACTCGATCAGCGATATCGACATTGCTATTGCCCCGGCACACCGCATACATCGCGGACTCGCCACGGTACGCTCCGGCCTGGACGCACTGGGCAGCGAGTTCAACATCATCCACGACGGCCGCACCTATCGTACCTTTGCCGGCGCAGAGCCCCGCAAGGTCCACCTGGGGCACCCGGTCGGCACTCGACATGTATGCGATTTCGACATACCCGACCTCAAGCTCATCCCACCACTGTGGCCCAAACTGCAAAACCTCCGCTTTGGTACCGGTGTGCAGCCCTGGGCGCTGCAAGACGGGCTAAGCTGGTGCGCAAAATTTGCACACACAATGAAACAACGCTCGACGACCTGGCACCTGCCCTGGTTTGCCAAATGGGGACACAAACTCGCAGCGTGGTGGCCGGGAGGCTCACCTCATGGCGGCATGACAATTGAGGTACATGGAGAGGTAAAGAAAAGGTCCGCAAAGGCCAGCTGGCAAATACTAGGCCTGAATGGCGATGGCCCATGGATACCCGCAGCACCAGCCGCCGCGCTCGCCCGAAAACTACTTACCAACGACGAGTGCCCAAGCTATTTGCAAGGTGCCCAAGCGTGCTGGCAACTCATCACACTGCAAGAAATCCTGCAGGAACTCACCCCCTACTCCGTAATCACGGCAACACAAACGCCTACGCATTGACCGGATCAAGCGCAGCAAAAGACGCCCCTCATAAAAACCAGCTACCCGCCAGCAATAAGGAGCAGCACCATCGCAAGATGGCACGCGACCACCAAATAGGTCACCCGCGTGCGCGTGCGAAAGTAACTTCTGAGCTCGCGCCGGTTTGGCTTTAAGTAAGCCTCCATGCGCTCGACAAACACATAACACAGTAAAAGCAACAGCAGACCAACCGGCGTCCGATAAAGCAAAAGCCCGACCCACCCCAATAGGCACAAGCCGTTACTCAGGTACATCAACTTATTATGTGCCGGATGATGCGCCGCGTTCAAAGCGCCACCCCACCATACTCCACACAAAAAACTTAAAATCGCGCAGCTGTACGCAGCAAACAAAAAGCGTCCGTCGACATATCCAAATGAAACTCCTGACCACTGCATCCACAAGCCGAGCACGAATGGCAATACGCCAAGATACGCCAGGCGATTAAACCAGTGTAACGAGAGGTCTGTAGCATCTTGGCTGGATGGCATTGTCGGATCTAAGCTGGATGACGGAGACGCGCATTAAAGCTTAGACAAGCCGATGGAGACTGGAATGGAGCTCGAACAGAAAATTGACGTCAAACAAGCACTACGCGTATTCAACCGTGTCACACAGGAAGGCAAGAAAACGGACGACGGCTGGCAGTTTCATGGCCTCACCGCCAGCACCGACTTCGACGGCTACACAGTATTTTTGCGCACAAACCGCGTAGAGCTGACGATCTTTTTTCACAACAAATTTAAGGTGGACTGCAGCAACGCACTGGACCTCGACGAATTCGTCGAGCTACTGAAAAAACTCGACCCCGATTGACACTGGCCACCTCTATCAGCCGCCGTTAAAGGCCGCTCAAGCCTGTTGGGGAACACCGCTATGAAAGCGAAAATCTTCGTCCTCACTCTCAACAAGCGTGCGCTCTACCTCTAACAACACCTGCACGCGTGGTGCAATATCTTCTGATACAGCCTCCTGCGCCAATGTCAGGTAGTCCTTGAAATGACGCGCTTCCGACTTCAGCAATGACAGATAGAACTTCTGCAACTCCTCATCGAGGTGCGGCGCAATACGCGCAAAACGCTCGCAGGAGCGCGCTTCGATAATCGCACCACAGATCAAGGTATCCACCAGACGACCGGGCTCCTCGCGGCGAACATGATCACGCAAGCCCGCAGCGTAACGAGATGCCTTGACGTGCGGGTAGCGGATGCCGCGCTTTTTCATAATGGCGATCACCTGCTCAAAGTGGCGCAACTCTTCTCGTGCCAGACGCGACATCTTGTTCAGCAGCTTGAAGTTGTCCAGATAGCGAAACATCAGGTTCAGCGCGGTACCGGCGGCCTTTTTCTCACAGTTTGCGTGATCCACCAGCATCATTTCCGGTTCCGCCAGCGCGGCCTGCACCCAGGCATCAGGCGTTTCACACAACAGAAACTCGTGGATAGCGGTGAGATCCGGAACGGGGGTAGTACTCATAACAGAACCAATGAACAACAACAGGCGCCACCAGGGCGGATTAGCGCGCGCATTATAACGCCCCTCCCCCTACTTTTGGTGACCATTGCTACGAAGTGCAGATCTGACTTTACGCTAGTCGCACCGTCATTTGATAACGACTTATTAAGTGGATTAATATTCTAGGGATTGCCAACCCCGCAAATGGCGACCAGCGCCCACTTTGCCGATAACCACCTAAACCAGCTCGGAATCTTCCAATGACCGGGAACGCTATTGCGACCAGTAACCAGCAATTTGAAGCACAACTAGCGGGGGTTCTGGAGCGAATGCACGCGCAGGCAGACAAGCTCGCGCAAAGCCTGATCGAACTGCAGACGGCTACATATCCGTGGCAGAGCTACCTGCTCCAGCCCGGTTTCGCGGCCGAGGCGGCAGAACGACTTGGGGTCACATTCGACACCCCCTTCACCCTCGCAGCGGCGCTATTTGCCAACCTGGATTACGGTGAACAGCACCTGCCCGGTGACGCACGCAATACGCTGCAGGTCCCCGGCTTACTGGCGGTCCCGGCAGAAATCATCGAGCTGGCACAGGAGCTCAACGCCAACAAAGTAGAATTTCAGCAGCTCACCGCAACCATTAAGGAATCACTCGCCCCCCGCCCCGCGCTGGAGCGCGACCGCTTATTGCGGGAGATGCTCGGTAACGCCGGCTTTTCCAGAGCGCACCTACGGCAATGCTACCGACAGATACTACTTTGCCCCGAGCGGCCAGATGCCGTGGCACTCAGCTGGATCAAGGCGCGAAAGTCTATCCGCAAAGTCAGCGTGGATTGGTGTGAGAGAAAGCTGGTTCAGCTGGACCCACAAGGGCAAGACCAGGGCATTCAGTATCAGCGACAGCTACTCGCCGGGCTGCACAAAAGCCAACACGACAATCTGCGCCAAATACAAATGCAAAGCCGCCCCAACCTGCAAGTGGCAGAGATTTTTCGGGACAAACAAGAGGAGTACCGACAGGTCGGCTATGCAGCCATGCCGGTATTGGTGAATAGTGAAGGCGACCGCACCCTGCCGGAATTTACTAGGGTGGATCACAACCCACCACTCAGTCAGCGCCGCACCCGCCGGGATTTGCGGATCGAAAAGACCCCGTTTCTGGCCGCGCTCAGAGTACATCTCGTTATCGACAGCGCCACCTGAGTCAACGGCCAGCTGAGCCAACCCGCTTGAATCAGCCCGCCCGCACCGCCAAGCCTGGTGCCACAAAACGCTGATAGTAGGCCACTGACAACGCAAAAAAGTCGTCATCGATACGCTGTCGCACTTCCACCAGCGGCACTCCTCTCGATACGGGCGTTAACGACAGGCCATAGTCGGCAGGATCTTCAATCTGGCTGGCACCGGCACGTAACAGCTCAAAGACCCAACAATACGGACTTTGATCTTCATTAAAGCGGATTTGCTGATGGCGCAGCTGTGCGAGAAGCAGGTTCTGATCGACAATTTCCAGCTGGCTGCGCACCGCATTTGCAAGATAGCCGTCACGACGTTCGGCGATGATTCGGCGCTGCTCTTCCGAATAAGCATTCCAGTCGATCACCTCGTGAGCAAACCGCTTGCAGCCCCGACACACATTATCGCCAATGCCGGTGGAGCAAACGCCAATACACGGTGTACGCACTTTCTTATAGATCGCCATGAAGCGAAAATACCTCTCCTGCCGGCCGCGCTCTTGAGGGTGACGCAAACTGCGTTTACTCACCACGCCGATAAAATGGTGTGAAATCGAGCGTCACAGAATAGCATTTTACTGATCGATTTGGCCCATTCATGGCGTGGATATTAGCGGCCCTCATAAGTGGAAAATGCGATTGATTCTCACTTATTAAGCGCTCAAAATACGACCTTTATTCACCGTGTGAATGATCGAAATTTGCGTAAGTTATTGATTTTTCAAGGAACTTAACAGCAACTGGCGATTAATGTAGAATTCGCCACCCGCTTCCAGCGGCCATCGATGTAAATCGGGGTTCGGTTGACGAAAAACGCCATATCCGGATTCCAGGAAAGCTGTTGGTTCTACCCCATACACCAAAGAGGGAATTATCCGTGCTTGAAGCCTATCGCAAACACGTCGCTGAACGCGCCGAACAAGGTATTCCACCCAAGCCCCTGAACGCCGAGCAAGTTGCCGGCCTGGTCGAGCTGCTGAAAAACCCGCCCGCGGGTGAAGAGCAGGAACTGCTGGACCTGATCACCAACCGCGTTCCGCCGGGTGTGGACGAAGCAGCTTACGTAAAAGCCGGTTTCCTCACCGCGATCGTTAAAGGCGAAGCTGAGTCTCCGCTGATCGACAAAGAACAAGCCACCAAACTGCTGGGCATGATGCTGGGCGGCTACAACATTGCCACCCTGGTTGAGCTGCTGGACGACAAAGATCTGGCCGAGCTGGCCGGCGAGCAGCTGAAAGGCACCCTGCTGATGTTTGACGCCTTCCACGATGTGGAAGAGAAAGCCAAAGCGGGCAACGAAGTTGCCAAAGCCGTAATCCAGTCCTGGGCTGACGGCGAGTGGTTCACCAAGCGCGACAAGGTTGCCGAAAGCATCAAAGTTGCCGTATTCAAGGTAACTGGCGAAACCAACACCGACGACCTGTCCCCTGCCCCGGATGCATGGTCCCGCCCGGACATCCCTCTGCACGCGCGCGCCATGTACAAAATGACCCGCGACGGTCTGACACCTGAAGAGCACGGTGTTGTCGGCCCGATGAAGCAAGTCGAGGAAGTACAGGCCAAGGGCCTGCCGGTTGCTTTCGTTGGTGACGTAGTGGGTACCGGTTCTTCCCGTAAGTCTGCCACCAACTCTGTACTGTGGTTCTTCGGCGATGATCTGCCGGGCGTACCGAACAAGAAAGGTGGCGGTATCTGTATCGGCGGTAAAGTCGCGCCGATCTTCTACAACACCATGGAAGACGCCGGCGCACTGGTATTCGAAGCCCCGGTTGACGAACTGAACATGGGCGACGTGATCGAAATCCGTCCGTACGACGGCAAGATCCTCGCCGAAGATGGCAAAGTACTGTCCGAGTTCGCACTGAAGTCCGACGTACTGCTGGACGAAGTACAGGCTGGCGGCCGTATTAACCTGATCGTTGGTCGCGGCCTGACCACCAAAGCGCGCGAATCCCTGGGTCTGGGCGCTTCCGATCTGTTCCGCCTGCCGGAGCAGCCGAACGACACCGGCAAAGGCTACACCCTGGCACAGAAGATGGTCGGTAAAGCCTGTGGTATGGAAGGCGTTCGCCCGGGTACCTACTGCGAGCCGAAGATGACCACCGTTGGTTCCCAGGACACCACTGGCCCAATGACCCGTGACGAACTGAAAGACCTGGCGTGTTTGGGCTTCCAGGCTGACCTCACCATGCAGTCTTTCTGTCACACCGCGGCTTACCCGAAGCCCGTTGATATCGACACCCAGCACACCCTGCCGGACTTCATCATGAACCGCGGCGGTGTTTCCCTGCGTCCGGGTGACGGCATCATTCACAGCTGGCTGAACCGCATGCTGCTGCCGGACACCGTAGGTACCGGTGGTGACTCCCACACCCGCTTCCCGATGGGTATTTCCTTCCCGGCAGGTTCCGGTCTGGTGGCGTTCGCCGCTGCTACCGGCGTAATGCCACTGGATATGCCGGAGTCTGTACTGGTTCGCTTTAAAGGCGAAATGCAGCCGGGCATCACCCTGCGCGACCTGGTACACGCCATTCCTTACTACGCGATTCAGGAAGGCCTGCTGACTGTAGAAAAGAAAGGCAAGAAGAACATCTTCTCCGGCCGCATCCTCGAGATCGAAGGCCTCGACAACCTGACCGTTGAGCAAGCGTTCGAGCTGTCCGATGCCTCTGCCGAGCGTTCCGCCGCTGGTTGTACCATTAAGCTGCCGGAAGACTCCATCGCCGAATACCTGCGTTCCAACATCACCCTGCTGCGCTGGATGATTGCCGAAGGCTACGGTGACAAGCGCACCCTGGAGCGTCGCGCTCGCGCCATGGAAGCGTGGCTGGAGAAACCGGAACTGATGTCTGCCGACGCCGATGCCGAGTACTCTGCAGTAATCGAAATCGACCTGGCCGAAATCAAAGAGCCGATCGTATGCTGCCCGAACGATCCGGACGACGCCAAGCTGCTGTCCGACGTTGCCGGCGACAAGGTTGACGAAGTATTTATCGGCTCCTGTATGACCAACATCGGTCACTTCCGCGCCGCTGGTAAGCTGCTGCAACAGCACAAAGGTGGTATCTCCACCCGCATGTGGATCTCTCCGCCTACCAAGATGGATGAGCACCAGCTGATGGAAGAAGGCTACTACAACATCTACGGTTCCGCGGGCGCTCGCACCGAGATGCCAGGCTGCTCCCTGTGTATGGGTAACCAGGCACGTGTAGCACCGAACAGCACCGTACTGTCTACTTCCACCCGTAACTTCCCCAACCGTCTGGGTGATGGTGCCAACGTGTACCTGACCTCTGCAGAACTGGCTTCTGTTGGCGCTATTCTGGGTAAACTGCCGACTCCGGCGGAATACCAGGAATTCGCGCAGAACCTGAACTCCATGTCTGCGGAAATCTACCGCTACCTGAACTTCGACCAGATTGAGGACTTCCAAAAATCTGCCGAAGAAGGCAAGCGCATTGCCGCGGTTGAGATTCAGAACGTTGCTGTGTAAGCGATAGCCTGAACCAAAAAGCCCCGCCCTAACCGGCGGGGCTTTTTTTTGCCCCATGAAACAGCCAACGCATTTCTCTGACTGAACGCCTCCCACCTGCTCAGCAAAGGCTCGCTGCCCCACTACAATAAAATGGCGCAAGGCTTTGGCACGCAACCAATTGCTCAGTATTAGATTAAGGAGAAACTAATGCGCCTGCTCTTTCGATTTTCTATTCCAGTACAAAAAGGCAACGAGTGCGCGTCGGACGGCTCCATGGCTCTGGCGATCAAAGACCTTGTTGAAAAAACCAAGCCAGAAGCTGCCTATTTTCACCTGGATAGTGGATGTCGCGCCGGCACTCTCGTATTTGATGCAAAGGATCCCTCACAACTACCTGCCATAAACGAACCTCTATTTGCGAAACTAAATGCAGCGATCGATATTCAGCCGGTGGTCGACCTCGACGAACTGTTAACGAAAATATGACCCCTCTCGCACTACTTTAAGACCGATAGCCCTCGCGAATGGTCCTCTCACTGAAATTTGCGTCTGCGGTGTTTATTTTTGCCTGCGGTATTGCCGGGGGCATGCTGCCCTGGTGGGTGCAATCCGGGTCTCGAGGAAAACGCTGGCTTGGTCTGGGGATCGCATTTTCAGGTGGGGTGTTGTTAGGCGCGGGCTTTATCCATTTACTCGCAGATGCGAACGACGAGTTCCATCAACTCTGGCCCCAAAATGATTACCCCTGGGCCATGCTCCTGGCTGCATCGTCTTTTCTTCTCGTGCTGTTTGTGGAGCGCGTGGCTCCGCGGCTCGGGCGCGTGCCAGTGGGTAGCAGCATCACCGGGGAAAAGTCCCATGTCATTGAGGCAGTCAAAGCCTCCAACACATACCCTTACCTATTGCTACTGACCTTATCGGTACACTCTCTTTTGGCCGGACTAGCCATGGGTGCGCAGAGCACGCTGAGTAATTTTGCAGTCGTGTTCCTCGCCATCATTGCGCATAAAGTCTGTGCAGGATTTGCACTGGGTGCCAGCTTGCACCGTATTGGCATGGCGCGCCACCGAGCCAGAGGACTGGTGGCGGGCTTCGCGATAATGACGCCACTGGGCATTATTATCGGCGCACTGATCACCGACGCGCTAGCGAGTCACAGCCAAATGTTGTTTGAAGCGGTCTTTGATGCCGTGGCCGCAGGCACCTTCGTGTATATCGCCACTTTCGATGTGATTCGGGAAGAATTCCTACCCCCGCCGCCAGACCGGATGAGTAAGTGGCTCGCGGCCATACTCGGGCTTGCCTTGATGGCCGTCGTCGCCATCTGGACCTAACCCCCCCCCACTTTGAGAACACAACCACTGAATGACAGCGCTAGACATTTTGTCGGATCGAACCCTTTCTATCGCTTGATTTGGCGCCAATTAACACCCGAGTTTGAAACTGAATTCGTTGGAAGCCCTCAGCAAATTGTGTCAAAGATTCAGCGAGTTAGCGCGTGAAGCTCGCGAACGGTGGCAACTTGGTGAAAGGAAATCGTATTGCACCATTTGAATATTGCTGCTTACCCTGAGCGACGGAAGAGGTACCAAACAACGATAAATCAACTCTCCGAGGATCGTCATGAAGACACCCCGCACTCTCGTTGCGCTCGCAATGCTATTCGCCGCGTCTGCGCCAGGTCTGGCACAGGCGACGGATTGCAGCGCTCTCGCAGAATGGAATTCGGCCACCGCCTACAACGGCGGCGCTCAAATCCAGTACAACGGTAATGCCTACACCGCCAACTGGTGGACACGAAACCACAACCCGGAAACCCATTCAGATGCCTATCAGGAGTGGCGACTCGTCGGCGCCTGTGAAGGCGGCAATCAGCAACCCCAGGTGAGCCTGAGCTCCCCCTTGGATGGAGCCACTTTGAGCCTGAATGACAGCGTTATCATCAGCGCTGATGCAAGCGACAGTGACGGCACCGTGAGCCAAGTAACCTTTTTGCTCGATGGCACTACCATCGGCACGGATACCAGTTCCCCCTACTCGGTGACGTGGACAGCAACCGTGGGTGCTCATTCGCTCAGCGCGATTGCCACCGACGATCAGGGGCGCGATAGCGATACTGCCTCTGTCAGCGTCAATGTGATCGACCCCAACGCCAACAGCGCTCCCACGGTGAGCCTGACCAACCCCACCGCACAATCGCAAATTAGCGCCGGTGACAGTGTCAGCCTCACCGCCGATGCCGCGGACCAGGATGGCAACGTAACCGCTGTCGAGTTCTTCGTCGATGATGTCGCCGTCGGAAGCAGCAGTCAGGCGCCGTTTGCAGTCAACTGGCAAGCAGTGGCCGGCACTCACAGCTTTAAAGCGATTGCCACCGATAACGACGGCGCCAGTACCGCCTCCAATGTAGTGTCGCTTGCCGTCGAAGCCGGCCAGGTCGGTGGTGGCTGTACCGGTGTTCCCGCCTACAGCGCAGGCACCAGCTATGCGACCGGCGATGTGGTGGAGAACGTAAACCACAAATACCGCTGCGATATCGCCGGCTGGTGTAGCTCCAATGCTGCATGGGCTTATGAGCCGGGCGTGGGACAACACTGGACCGATGCCTGGACCGACCTCGGTATCTGTGCAATCGCACCCGAGCTCACTATTACCCAACCGGGAGATAACAGCACCCTGCTCGCGGGCGAACAAATTAGCTTCAGCGCGGACGCCACCGACGGGGACGGCAGCGTGGCCCAGGTTGAGTTCTTTGCCTCGGGTCAGTCTTTGGGTACCGACAGCAGTGCGCCCTATGCCATCAATTGGACGGTGGCCGGAAGTGGTGATGTTCAGTTAAAAGCCGTTGCAACCGATGACGAAGGCAACAACACCGAGGCAACCGTACTCGTGAGCGTAAGCACCGATCCGGTAGTTGCCACACTGACGGCGCCGACCAGCGGTAGCCAAATCACGCTTGGCAACGCAATCAGCCTGGAAGCCGAGGCCAGTGCGCTGCAGGGCAGTATCAGCCAGGTCGCCTTCCTAGTCGACGGCATGCAGGTAGCGGTAGACACCAGTGCGCCCTACTCTGCAAGCTACACGCCCGGTGCTCTGGGTGACTACAGCGTTACAGCGGTCGCAACGGACAACGCTGGCAACGAAGCAAGCAGCACCGCGGCCAGTGTGCGGGTGATCAATGCCCCGGTTGGTAAAAAACACAAGCTGATTGGCTACTGGCATAACTTTGTTAATCCAGCCGGCTGTCCGATTCGCCTGCGCGAGATTTCATCGGCCTGGGACATTATCGACATTGCCTTTGCCGATAATGATCGCAACTCCGATGGTACCGTGCACTTCAACCTGTTCCAGCAGGACATCCATTCCAGCTGCCCGCCAATGGACCCGGATCTGTTCAAACAGGATGTGGCTGAACTACAGGCCCAGGGAAAAATCATTGTGCTGAGCCTCGGCGGCGCCGAGGGCACCATTACGCTCAATACCGACTCCGATGAAGCCAACTTCATCGCCAGCCTTACCGCCATCATTGATGAGTGGGGTTTTGACGGCCTGGATATCGATCTGGAGAGCGGTTCCAACCTGGTGCATGGCTCGCAGATTCAGGCGCGCTTGCCGCGCGCACTACGCCAGATCGAGCAGAATATGGGTGGCGATATGTACCTGACCATGGCTCCGGAGCACCCCTATGTGCACGGCGGTATGGTGGCCTATTCCGGCATCTGGGGTGCGTATATCCCGCTGATTGACGAGCTGCGCGATACCCTCGACCTGCTGCACGTACAGCTCTACAACAATGGTGGACTGATGAATCCCTACGAGAGCGGTGCTGCAGCCGAGGGCTCGGTGAATATGATGGTGGCCCATGCGCGCATGCTGATCGAGGGCTTTGAGCTCGCTGACGGCAGTCAGTTTGCGCCGCTGCGCGACGATCAGGTTGCTATCGGATTGCCATCCGGTCCCAGCTCGGCAAACTCCGGTCAGGCGCCGACACAAAACATCCTGGATGCGCTGGACTGCCTGACCATCCTGCAGAACTGTGGCAGCATTGTGCCGGCATACGCCTATCCGGATTTTGGTGGCGTGATGACCTGGTCTATCAATTGGGACCAACACGACGGCTACAATTTCTCCGGACCGGTGGGCGACAAGCTCAATAGCATGAACGCCCAATAAGAACGATGTAACCACCGCCTGCCCACAGTTTTACCGGCTGTGGGCAGGCGGTCTTTTTGGGTAAAAATTTCTCAATGAAAAGCGGCAACTTGTTTCGGAATATTCCAGCGGGGCAACTCAAAGATGAATTGTTCGAAACTCTAAATCAGTCAGAAAACACATTAATCGAAAGGATTATTTCCCGGGGGCACAAAACCCCGGATCACGGCTGGTGCGACCAAACGCGCGCGGAATGGGTGGTATTACTGGAAAGAAGCGCCGAGCTGGAATTTGAAGATGGGTCTATCACCCACCTGGAAAAGGGTGACTACCTGGATATCCCCGCACATTGCAAACACCGAGTGCGCTGGACTTCTCCCGATGAGACCTGCGTGTGGCTGGCAATTCACTACTGCCAGGACGAGAGCCCTGACAGCAGTCATTCAAAAACCGCTAGTTAACGATTTCAACAGGACCGTGGTCGTCACAATGCCCATCGTGAACATGGTGTAATCGACCGTCGACGATGTAGTCGACATGATCCCCGTGAGGAATCGCCTCGTGCCCACAACCAGGACCATGCACATGTTCACCACAAGTGTGCACCGGATTACAACCATCTGGGTTAGTGGCACTTACTTCAATCGCATGTTCATCGCAGTGATCACCGTGTGGGTGATGTAACTTGCCGTCGAGCAAGTAGTCTGTATGGTCGCCATGTCGCACGGCGGTATGACCGCAGCCGGCGCCGTGGGTATGGCCTGGGTGTGTATGGGTATGAGAACACGCCATTGTTTCGCCTCCGCTAAGTGAACAGAAAGAGTGCTGTGAAATCCGTCTCTCTAGGTTAGACCAGCGTCCCGGCACTCGCCGGACATACCCGGTCCAACCAACCCCATAGGGCGGAACTGCTACGTAAGTGCCTATCGACAAGGCGCACAATTCCAACACTTGTATATACTGAAAGAAGTAAATCGTGCCATTCGAGGTTTCCACGATGCGCCGTCTCAGTATTTACCTGATCACACTCGCGTTTACTGCTCTCACCACCACTGCCACGGCAGCGGACCAACTCAAGCAGTACCAGTGGAAGCAGCGTGTGCTTCTCATCCATGCAAATGAAAACGTCGGTGCGGTGCGACTTATGCTGGACCAAAACCAGCAAGCGATTAACGAACGGGATCTCGTGTGGTTTCTGGTCAGTCCATCCGGCATACAAAGTAACCGCGAGCAGGATATAACCCCTTCGCTGAAACAACAGATTACGAATACGCTGAAGGAATCGCCCGGGGCAGCAGCAGTGCTGATCGGTAAAGATGGCAGTATCAAAGGGCGATACTCAGACCTCAACCTGGACGTCGCCTTCGGGCTGATCGACACCATGCCGATGCGCAAGAAGGAAATGTCAGATCCATAGAGGTTCATAGGAATCCATAAAGGTTCAAAGGAATCCCGGGGAGACCGCCCTTGCACCCAGCTCGCAGGTAAAAAATAATGCCTGCTTACGGCATGAAAGACGGACCGGAAAATGGCCAAAACTGCGATCGTACTGGGAGCCACCGGGCTGGTTGGCCAGGCACTGGTGGAGCAATTAGTAAACTCCGACAATTTTACGCACGTCGTCACACTCACCCGCAGGCCCGCACCACACCAGTCGCCCAAGGTCGAAAATCATGTAGTGAATTTCGACCAGCTCGAGGATTACCAATCGCTGTTTTCAGGTGACTGCCTATTCTCCTGTCTCGGCACCACAAAAAAACAGGCGGGCTCAATCGCAGCACAGCGACAGGTTGATTTGGATTATCAATTAGCAGCCGCGCAGCTTGCAGCAAAAAATGCTGTGCCACACTACTTGCTGGTTTCCTCTAGCGGGGCCAACGCCGAGAGCCTGAGTGCTTACCTGAAGATGAAGGGCGAGCTGGAGCAGCAGGTGCTGCAACTTCCGTTCAAACACATCAGCATACTGCAGCCCTCATTACTGCTGGGCTCTCGCGATCACGCGCGAGCAGGCGAGCAGTTCGCGGCCTGGCTGCTACCAACACTGTGCAAACTTCCCGGTTTGAGGAAATACCGCCCAATTACCGGAGACCAGGTCGCCAAAAAACTACTCGCCCTGAGCCTTGCACCCGGCCCCGCGCAACAAACACTCGTTTTGGATCAGATTTTCGAAGGTCTGCCAGAGTGAGATACCAGCAAGTGGCGCGCCTAGGATAACCGACTGGTTTCAGCCAAGGATGCTATTGCCAGCGGGCGCTAAATCACGCTTTAATCCTTGGGTAGCCAATCACTCCGACAGCTTGATGTATGCACTCGACAGGGTGCAGCACCGATAGCGAAAACAATAATTCTGTGGGAGACAGCAAAGGAGGCTCTATGCACTCTCTGCGCGCCGGTCGCTATTTGGCGGCCTACATCTTGCCTTTACTCGTCTTGCTGGGCCTTAGTCAGGGCGGAATGTGGACGTTCATTCCCCTGCTCTATACCTATGGCATATTACCGCTGCTCGAACTCCTCCTGCCGGCACCCGTATCAAACCTAACCGAGCTGGAAGAAAAATCCGTGGAATCTGATCCGCTGTATGACTTGTTACTGTACCTGGCTGTGCCGGTTCAGTATGGACTACTGGGCTACTTCTTTTTCGTATTACCCGACTTGCACGGACTGCCACTCGTCGGTGCAGTCATCAGCCTGGGATTAATGTGCGGCACCTTTGGTATCAATGTCGCACACGAGTTAGGCCACCGCCCAAAGCAACTTCCCCAGTTTGCCGCCAAGCTGCTCCTGCTCTCCTCACTAAATACCCACTTCTTTGTCGAGCACAACCGCGACCATCACCGGCGCGTTGCCACAACAGAAGATCCAGCCAGTGCGCGCAGAGGGGAAACGCTTTACCACTTCTGGATACGCTCAATCTACACGGGTTACCTGTCTGCTTGGCAGTTGGAAAATGTGCGACTCGCCAAACAAGAACGGCACTGGTTTTCCCTTCATAACCAAATGCTCCGCTGGCAGTTCATGCAGGTTTTCGCCGTTGCAATGATCTTCGGTTTTTTGGGTGTGAAAGCCGGAGTCTGCTTTTTGATCGCGGCGACCGGAGGCATCCTACTACTGGAGACAGTCAACTATATCGAGCATTACGGGCTGCAACGGGTAAAACAGGGCACGCGTTACGAGCGTGTTTCTCCGGTGCATTCGTGGAATTCCAACCATATTTTAGGCCGGCTCACACTGTTTGAGCTGTCCCGCCACTCCGACCACCACGCGCGAGCAAGCCGCCCCTACCCGATCCTCCGCCATCATGAAGCCAGCCCGCAAATGCCCACCGGCTATCCGGGAATGATGCTGGTGGCCCTGTTACCCCCGGTTTGGTTTCACGTGATGCACCGCCAGATTGCCCGCTTCCAAGCGGCGGAGAGCTGACAACAGCAAGGACGTACGCAATAGGAAATGAGTGAAACACGAGCACCCTCGGAGAAACGCCCCGAGCTACAGCCTGAGAACCAAGAGATCCTGCTGCTCTACGACAAGCAGTGCCCCATGTGCGACTACTATTGCAACCTGGTTCGAATTCGCGAAGATTTGGGCAACCTAACGCTGATTGATGCGCGGGAAGATAGCGAGCTGCTTGGTGAAGTCACCCGACGCGGGTTGGATATCGACCAGGGTATGGTGCTGCAAGTTGGCAGGCAGCTTTATTACGGTTCCGATGCGATTCACATGCTCTCTCTACTGGGTGGCCGCAGCGGTTTTTTTAACCGGGTTAATTACGTTATCTTTCGGTCCAATACAGTGGCACATATTGTGTACCCCACGCTGCGCTTTTGCAGAAACCTGGTACTGAAAGCGCTGGGGATCAGCAAGATCAACAACCTCCACCTAAAGAATAATGACAAATTTTAACCCCGAAAATACCAGCCAACGTCCACCTCACGACACACTGCAAATCCGCTGCGCTCAACCGGGAGACTTTCCCCAAATACTCGATTTGAATAGGCAATTTGAGACCGAGACGAGCCAACTTACACGTGATCGTCTGGAGCAGATGCATGCGCAGAGCAGTTATCACAAAGTTGCCGCTTTCGGAGATAGCTTTGCCGGGTTCCTGATCGCATTCAGTAACCAGTCAACTTATGACGGTAGCAATTTCAGATGGTTTGCCGAGCGGTATCAAAAATTCATTTATGTAGACAGGATCATTGTAAGCCCAAGTGCTGCCGGCGGTGGCGTTGCCACTGCTCTGTATGAGGACCTGTTTGTTGAGGCGCGAACAAACGGTATTCACCTGGTAACCTGCGAGTACAACCTTGAACCGCCAAACCTCCCATCGCAACGTTTTCACACACGAATAGGATTTGCCGAAGTCGGCAAACAGCGAATTGGGGGAAGTGGAAGAGCGGAAAGTGCCAACGGGCCAACCAAGCAAGTATCAATGCAGGCAAAAACACTGCCGGACTAGCAGCACACTAAGTATCTGATACCTGCTCCAAGGCGCGCTCAAGCTGGCGCTATCCCCGAGTCAAATAGGCGATAAGATTCACCAGTATTGTCAGCAGAATTGAAGCGAGAATCATAGCTTTCCAGGGAAAGAACACCTTTACTCTGGGCCTTTCCGGATCTTCATGCTGCTCAATTGCGCGGCGGGCATTCTCTTCTATCTTCTTTTGCGCCTTGCTCGCGGCATCGGGAAACACCAGCGGAATCAGGTTCACCAACAGGGTCAAAACGACCGACGCCACCAATGAGTAAAGAATAAACTCCACCGCACGCCCCCATTCTCTTTTCTCTTGCACGTTGGCAACAGCTTAGCCTACTCCCCTGCAAGTCTACTTTTACAAAAGTTAAATACCACAAAGGCGCCCGCAGGCGCCTTTCTTTCTTGGATATGACTACTGCTTATCGGCGTGCCATGCTCGACCCACGGGAATCCAGTGCGGCCAGAATCTTCTTCATCTCATCCGCCTCATCCTGCACTCTTTTCGCCTTGGCGGCAGCTATGGCGGCCTTCTCTGCTTCAATACCAGCCTTAATCGCACGCTCGCGTGCCGCGCTGCCGGTGCGACCAGTAGCAATCTTTTCTTTTGCCGGTTTAGTGGTGCGTTTGGCAGTTACCTTGGTCACGGTTTTGGAGGCAGTGGCACGGGGTCTGGCCTTCGGCTTAGGCGCCAGAGCCGCTTTGGTGGTGCCGGAGCGCACGGTCTTTATGCCCACCAGGCTTTTAGCGTTATAGGTATCCAGCGCTTCCTCTACCATTTCCTGCTGCTCAAGGCGGTCTTCCACCGCCGCAAACAGTTCCACCTCAAAAGCATGGGCACCAAAGGCCTTCAGCTCATGGTAAAACGGGTGGTCGATACCCAGGGCAACAGCGTCTTGGATCTGTCGAAAACGCGCCTCGGGGGTCACGCCATCGCGGGCAGTGCCCACCCATACTTCATCGGTTTCGCTATTGGTCAGGGTGAATACGATCATAATTCCTCAGTCAACATCACGGAGGCCAGCGCCGTAAGGAAACGGGCTGGATCAACAGGGCCAAAAGGCCGCGCATTCTAATGATTTAAAATGAAATGTGCAGACTTGACTTGCGGCGCGAGCCCTGACCTCTGGCGCTGCGTCTCTGCTTGAAAATGGACCCACAGAAAAATGTTGGCAGCGATACCTTTTGGCTCGCGCCCGATCAACGGGTGGACCGCTGGGCCCAGTGATTGGGCCCTGTGGCCGATCAGAAGGTGTAGGTAATCGCGGCGAAGCCCTTGAGTACGTGATTGTCGTCGACGATGGGGCTATCCGAGATGTCATCACCCAAGTATTCCACGTTCAGGTCGATGACCAGGCGCCAGTGCTCGGTGATCTCCAGGATTCCGCCAACGCCGCCTTCGACCGTAACCGTACTGCCGACGTCATATGCGGGCCTGACGGGGTTGCCCGCCCAGATGGGCACCCCGAAGTCATAGTTGGCGAGATCACTACTCAGCCAGTTCACCCCCAAAGATGGTCCCCAGCTGACATTGCCAGTCTGGAACCCCTTGGACACGCGGAATTCTGCGGTACCGCCGCCAAAGCGGTCCAGCACATCGTGCTGATAGCGAAAATCCACATCAATGCGGTTGGGACCGTCGTACACCAGGCCGACGCCGGCCATTAGGGTGCTGTCGCGGTCTCCGAGACCAACCAGGATCGGGCTATCGCTCTCTTCGTAAGCCCCCACACGGTAGGTGGCATTCACTGCGAAACGCAGGGTGTCACTCCCCCAAATCCCGTAACGCAGGCTCGGGCCCACCCACTGTAGCCGCTCGCCGAAATAGGTAATGGCAGGGATAACCTGGGTGACCGCCGAATCAGAGCCCACGTAGGGACTGCTGCGCCCGATCACGCCAATACCCACACCCCACTGCCCGGCCTCGCCAAGTACCTGGAACAGTTCTATATCGATGGTGGTGGTTTGGCCGTCGGCGAGATAGAAGCTTGCGCGCTGAAAGCTCGGCGGCCCCTTGGGGCGATAGCTGTTTGACAAGCCAATCGGCTCTTTGGGAATCCCGATAAAGGTTCGGTCCAGGGCGCCGTTATTGTTTTCATCTGCGTACACCAGCACCGCGATGGTGCCACTCGGTACACCGGACAAACGGTATACACCTTCCGCATTTACCCCCATGACCATCTCACTGCGAGGACTGCGAAAGTCACCAAATGCATCCGGGTTGTCGTACACCTGAAAAATCAGATTGCCATCGGCTGGCGGGTTTAGCACCCGCACTTCCAACTCCGCAGCGCTCGCGCGGCCAAAGTGAAAGGCGCTTGCCACAAAGATGACAAAGACAGTGAATCTGATTACTGCAGTCGATATGTTCATCTGATATCCGCTTGTGGAGGTAATGCTCGCCTCGCAGGGGGGATCCTCGCTGGGAAGCGCAGTTAAATTCTAACTACGCTCAACAGCGAGAATGGATCACCGCCAACGCTTAACGGTCGAGGTTCATTACCTTGTGCCAAGCTTTCGCGAAGTCATCGACAAATTTCTGCTTGGCATCGTCTTCCGAGTAGTACTCGGCAACGGCGCGCAGCTCGGCATTGGAACCAAAGATCAGGTCCACGGGTGTTGCCGACCATTTGACGTTACCGGTCTTGCGGTCTTTACCCTCGAACAGCCCCTCTCCCGACCTGCTCCACTCGGTCGACATATCCACCAGATTGACGAAGAAATCATTGCTCAGGGTGCCGGGCTTATCGGTGAATACCCCGTTCGCAGATTTGTCACTATTAGTGTTCATAGTGCGCATGCCACCGATCAACACCGCCATTTCCGGCACCGTCAGATCCAGCATACTGGCCTTGTCCACCATCGCTTCCGTTGGCGACAGCACGTTGCCCTTGCCATAGTAATTCCGGAACGCGTCCGCACGTGGTTCTAGCCAGCCGAAAGATTTGACGTCGGTCTGCTCGGCAGTGGCGTCATTGCGCCCCGGTGTGAATGGCACCTTGACGCTATAGCCGGCTTTCTTTGCCGCTTCTTCCACCCCGGCGTTACCGGCCAGGACCACGGTATCGGCGAACGAGATTTTCTTGCCGCCGCCGAGCCCACCATTGAAATCCTTCTGGATACCTTCGAGCTTGGCGAGCACCTTCGACAGCTCTGCGGGGGAATTTACCGGCCAATCTTTTTGCGGCGCCAGGCGAATACGCCCACCATTAGCGCCACCGCGGGCATCCGAATCGCGATAGGAAGCGGCCGCCGCCCAAGCGGTACGTACAAGTTCCGGGACCGTCAGGCCAGAGGCGAGGATTTTTTTCTTGAGGTTTTCGGCGTCGCCTTCACTGATCAACGTGAAATCTACGGCGGGAATCGGGTCCTGCCAGATCAGATCCTCTTTCGGCACCTCTGGCCCCAGGTAGCGGGACTTGGGACCAAGATCCCGATGCAGCAATTTAAACCAGGCCTTGGCGAAGGCTTTCTGCAGCTCGTCCGGGTTTTCCAGAAAGCGCTGGGAGATCGCCTTATAGGCCGGATCCATCTTCAGTGACAGGTCGGTGGTAAACATAATTGGTGCATGGCGCTTGGATTTGTCATGGGCATCCGGCACCAGATTGGCCGCCTGGTTGTTTTCCGGAATCCACTGAGTAGCGCCCGCCGGACTTTTGGTTTTTACCCAATTGAATTTGAACAGGTTCTCCAGATACTGATTACTCCACCGGATCGGGGTCACCGACCAAGCGCCCTCAAGGCCACTGGTAAATGCATCGATGCCTTTGCCGGTACCGCACTTATTCTTCCAGCCGAACCCCTGCTCCTCTATGCCTGCGGCCGCCGGCTCCTTTCCAATACAATCGACCTTAACCGCGCCATGGGCCTTACCGAAGGCATGCCCGCCGGCGATCAGTGCGACAGTTTCCTCATCGTTCATCGCCATACGGCCAAAGGTCTCGCGAATATCTTTTGCCGCCGCAACCGGGTCCGGATTGCCATTTGGGCCTTCCGGGTTCACATAGATCAACCCCATCTGCACCGCCGCCAACGGCCGATCCAGCTTGCGATCCCCTTTATAGCGTTTGTCTGCAAGCCATTTGGTTTCAGGCCCCCAGTACACTAGGTCCGCCACCCAGTCATCTTCTCGGCCACCGGCAAAACCAAAGGTCTCAAAACCCATGGATTCCAGTGCCACATTGCCGGTCAGCGCCATCAAATCTGCCCAGGAAATTTTATTGCCGTACTTCTGCTTTACCGGCAGCAGCAGGCGACGAGCCTTGTCCAGGCTCGCATTGTCCGGCCAGCTATTCAGGGGTTCGAGGCGTTGTTGGGCGCCAACCGCTCCCCCGCGACCATCCATGACACGGTAGGTACCGGAGGCATGCCAGGACATCCGAATCATCAGAGGGCCGTAATGGCCGTAATCGGCCGGCCACCAGTCTTGGGAAGTCTTGAGTGTGGTCTCAATGTCTTTCTTGAGCGCGTTGTAATCCAGGCTGTTGAATGCCTTGACGTAATCAAAATCCTCGCCTTGAGGGTTTGAGGCTGCACCATTGCGGCGGAGTACCGAAAGATCCAACTCGTCCGGCCACCAGAAACTGTTCGGCTTGGGTTCGCCGGCGGGGTATTTTTCCTGAGCACCAGATTGAGCCAAGGAATAAGAAGTGGCGCCCAGCGCGCAGATGGACAGAGCGATGGCTGTACAAAGTGTTTTGGCTTTTAGCATGTTTACACCCTTATTTGAGTCATGTTCCATTTGCCTCTGAATATAGGTGCTGCAGATTTGCAGTAAGGTGAATTCACGCTTTGCGACGATAATTTGACGGATAAATTCACACCCGTGGAAATCGCAACTGGAATAACCGAGCGCTCGCTGCCCTATGCTTTTTAAATAGAGCCCTCTGACACACCCAGCAGCCAAACACCACCATGCCAGAAGAGATCCAGAATCTGAGCCAGTTGCTCCAGAAACTGGAAAGCCTGACCGCGAGCGATGAACGCATTACTCTGGGGCGGGTGTTAAAGGCCCTTGGAGAACGCTCCTTTGCGCCGGTATTGCTGTTGATCGGCCTGATCCTGCTCTCGCCGCTTTCCGGCATTCCGGGGCTACCGACCCTGATGGGAATACTACTGCTGTTGGTCTCGATTCAGATGGTGATGTTGCGTCACCATCTGTGGCTACCCAAATGGCTATTGGCTCGCTCGATCCCCAAGAAACCGCTTATCCGCAGCCTGCACTGGTTTGCAAAACCGGCCGCGCACCTGGACCACTGGTTGCGCCCGCGGCTGGGAGTCATGGTGTATCAGGCAGGCAGTGTCGCCACTGCGGGTATCTGCATCCCCATTGCCCTACTCCTTCCGGTCATGGAGGTCATTCCCTTCTCGGCCTCTCTTGCCGGGCTCGCCCTGATCACCTTCGGGCTGGCGCTGGTCGCCCGTGATGGTGCTCTGGAACTTATCGCCTTCGTACTCACCGGGGCCGCACTGGCCCTGATTCCCTACTACTTCTTTTGAATAAAATTTAAACTATCAGAAAGTGTCAAATAATAGCCTAGAGCAATCACAACCATAAATATCAATTATTTCAATCAGGCAAGGCCAACCAATAGTATTTCCCTCGTACCAAGCAACCAACGCCCAAACAGACGGGGCACAACTTCTCTCAGGAGATAAGGAAATACCATGGCTAACTACATTAACAGCGAAGTAAAACCCTTCAATGCCAAGGCTTACCAGGCTGGCGACTTCTTCGACGTGTCTGAAGCGGACCTGAAAGGCAAATGGTCCGTCGTGTTCTTCTACCCTGCTGACTTCACCTTCGTATGCCCTACCGAGCTGGGTGACCTAGCCGACAACTATGCGGAGTTCCAGAAGCTGGGCGTTGAGATCTACTCCGTATCCACCGATACCCACTTCACCCACAAGGCGTGGCACGACACCTCCGACACCATCGGCAAAATCCAATTCCCGATGATCGGTGACCCCACCGGCACCATCACCCGCAACTTCGGTGTGATGATCGAGGAAGAAGGCATCGCGGACCGCGGCACCTTTGTGATCGACCCGGAAGGCAAGATCCAGATCGTTGAGATCAACGCTGGTGGCATCGGCCGCGACGCCCAAGACCTGCTGCGCAAGATCAAAGCTGCCCAGTACGTCGCCGCCCACCCGGGTGAAGTTTGCCCGGCCAAGTGGAAAGAAGGTGAAGAAACTCTTGCTCCCTCTCTGGACCTCGTAGGCAAGATCTAACTCTCAACTGCGGGCTTCGGCCCGCAACCCCACAAATACGAATAGAACCTAGTGGCGGTGCCGCTACCGGGTGCAGCTTTGTGAGACACGAACTAGGCGTCCCCCCGGAACCCATCCCTGGGGGCTCTTCTAAAACATCCCTGTTTTAGAAGGTCTCACAAGAGAGCACCCGGCATCGGCGCCTTCACAGCAACTTCTGATAAATACCCGAATTTCAGGACACACCGATGTTGGACGCAAACGTAAAGAAACAATTGGACACCTATCTGCAGAATATCGTCACTCCGATCGAGATCAGTGTGTCCGCCGACGACAGCCCAAAAGCTATTGAACTGAGTAATCTGGCCAGCGAAATCAACGACCTCTCTAGCAAGATTACTTTGAAGCAAGAGCGCCGCCCCCGCACACCGAGCATGGCGATCGCCCCAGCAGGAGAAAGCCCCCGAGTCAGCTTCGCCGGTATTCCCATGGGACACGAATTCACTTCACTGGTACTCGCCCTGTTACAAGCTGGCGGTCACCCCTCTAAGGTAGATGCCGCGCTGCAAGAGCAGATCCGCAATATCCCGGGTGAATTCCACTTTGAAACCTATATTTCACTGTCCTGCCAGAACTGCCCGGACGTGGTGCAGGCGCTGAACCTGATGGCGACCTTAAATCCGAATATCACCCACGAAATGATCGACGGTGCCCTATTCCAGGAAGAAGTTGATGATCGCCAGATCATGGCGGTACCCGCGGTCTACCTGAATGGTGAGCATTTCGCGCAGGGCCGTATGAGCCTCGAAGAGATCGTCGGCAAGATCGACACCGGTGCGGCCGCGCGCAAGGCGGAAGAGCTGAGCGAGCGCGCGCCCTACGATGTACTGGTGCTGGGCGGTGGCCCGGCCGGTGCGGCGGCGGCAATTTACGCGGCACGCAAAGGCATTCGCACCGGCCTCGTGGCCGAGCGCTTCGGCGGGCAGGTAATGGACACCGTAGGTATCGAGAACTTTATCTCGGTGCCTTACACCGAGGGCCCAAAACTGGCCGCAAGCCTTGAGCAGCACGTGAAAGAATATGGTGTCGATATCATTACCGGCCAGCGCGCCGCTGCGCTGACGCGTGACAAAATGATCGAACTGCAAATGGAAAGTGGCGCCACCCTGGCCAGTAAATCGGTGGTACTCGCGACCGGGGCGCGCTGGCGCGAACTGGGTGTGCCCGGCGAAGCGGAATACCGTACCAAGGGTGTGGCCTACTGCCCGCACTGTGACGGCCCCTTCTTCAAGGGCAAGCATGTGGCGGTGATTGGCGGTGGCAACTCCGGTATTGAGGCGGCCATCGACCTGGCCGGTATCGTCAAGCACGTCACCGTGCTGGAATTTGCCGACACCCTGCGCGCGGACGAGGTACTGGTGCGCAAGGCCCGCTCCATGGCCAACATCGACATCATCACCAATGCCCAGACCACCGAAGTGCTCGGCGATGGCGCCAAGGTCAATGGCCTGCAATACACCGACCGGGTGAGCGGCGAGAGCAACAAGCTCGAACTGGCCGGGGTCTTTGTACAAATTGGCCTGGTGCCCAACACCGAGTTCCTGCTCGACAGTGGGTTGGAAATGAATCGCATGGGCGAGATCGAAATCGACAGCCGCGGTGCGACATCAATGCCCGGTGTGTTTGCCGCGGGAGACGCCACTACCGTGCCTTACAAGCAGATCGTCATCTCCATGGGCGCAGGCGCAACCGCCGCGCTGGGCGCATTTGATCACCTGATCCGCTCATCGGTCGCCCATACAGATAGCCCCACCGAAGAGGCTCTGCCCATGGCGAGCTAATGCCTAGCGGCGCTTAGATGCGACTCCGGGGCCCAGCTATCAGCGGCTCCGAAGCACCCTCTTCCCGGTGCGCCGCGGCAACGCTTTCAAGCGTTGGCGGCCACCGGGGGGACCCCAACCCCTTGCCGGCACTTGCCGGCTTTTTTACTACCTTTCTTTTTCACTACCATTCGCAAACTTCCTCTGGCCAGCTGCCACAACGGATGATAACGTTTCTCAGCTAGAACTGACTGGTCGAAGTCAGTCGAGCACACAAGACCCAACGTATACGCGTGTGCTTGCAGGTTATTACTGGTTGAAACAGGAGAATCACCATGTCTTTCAAGTCCATAGCGCTCGCATCCCTGCTGGCCCTGCCACTTTCAGCCCTTGCCGACTGGCAGCTCGCCGGGGACGACTCCAGTGTGAATTTTGTTTCAGTGAAGAAGAGCAATATTCCGGAAATGCACCACTTCAAAAGCATGAGTGGCGGCATATCCGATGAAGGCAAGGCACAACTGACCATTGATCTGGCCAGTGTTGAAACCAACATCCCGATCCGTAACGAACGCATGCAGAAAATGCTGTTCAATACCGCGAAGTTTGCCAAGGCCACCATCAGCACCGATGTGGATGCGGAAAAACTGAAGGGGCTCAAGGCCGGCGAGAGCATGGCTGTGGATGCCAATGTCACGGTCGAAGTACACGGAGAAACCAAAACCGAAAAGGCCATGCTGCAAGTGACCGGCCTCGAAGGTGGCAAGTTACTGGTGACGACCAGCACTCCGATTATCGTGAATGCCGGTAACTACAAGCTGCTGGAAGGTATCGAAAAGCTCCGCGAAGTCGCGGGCCTCGATAGCATCAGCCCGATCGTGCCGGTGACCGCCAAGCTGGTATTCATGCAGAAGTAATTCTCCGATCAATGGCCTTTCGTGGCGGCATTCGCAAGGAGGCCGCCACGGAATACCCCTACCCCCTGCGATCCCCTCCGCAAATCCGCTAGAATTCGCGCCATCACTTTCCATCCGTTAGATCAATCAGGTAGATCAACATGGCATCACTCCAGGACCAACTGCTGAAGGCAGGTCTGGTAGATAGCAAAAAAGCCAAGAAAATCGGCAAAGAAAAGCGCAAGCAGAACAAGGTTGCCAAGAGCACCGGTCAAGCGCAGGTGGATGAAGCCAAACTCGCCGCGGAGCAAGCCCGCGCTGAAAAAGTGGCCAAGGACCGAGAGCTGAACGCCCAGCGCGAAGCCGCGGCACAGCAGAAAGCGATTGCGGCCCAGATTAAACAGCTGATCGAGCGCAACAAGCAGCCTAAGGGTGCCAAAGGTGACAACGACGTCGCCTACCATTTTACCTTTGAGAAGAAGGTGAAGAAGATTTACGTCTCCAGCGCGGTACAGGAGCACCTGACGGCCGGTCGCCTGCTGATCGTCGGTGAAGGGGAACACTTTGAACTGGTGCCGCGGGTCATCGCCGACAAGATTGCGGAACGCAACGCAGACATGGTTGTGCAGGCGCCCGAGCAATCAGCCCCGGTGGACGAGGACGATCCCTACGCGGGCTACGAAATCCCAGACGACCTGATGTGGTAAAGCGGGCCCTGAACCCGTTTCCGGAGTCAATATGACCGACAGTGATCCAATCGTCGCCCAGGTAGAACGCTGGCTGCAGGATGTGGTCGTGGGGCTGAACCTGTGCCCCTTCGCCCGCAAGCCACTGCGCGCCGGGCAGATTCGTTTTGTGGTGAGTGAAGCTGCCGGCGACAAATGCAACGAGGTATTACTGGAAGAGCTGTTGCAGGAATTTCAGGTGCTGGATCGCTGTGATGAGCAGGAGGTGGAAACCACGCTGCTGATACTGCCCACGCAGCTGCGCGACTTTCTCGAGTACAATTTCTTTCTGGATGACGCCGAGTGGCTACTGAAACGCCAGGGCTATGAGGGCACCTACCAGATCGCCAGCTTCCACCCCCACTATCAGTTTGCGGACACCGAGCCCGAAGATCCGGAAAATCTCACCAACCGCTCCCCCTACCCGATTCTGCATATCCTGCGGGAAGCCAGCATGGAGCGCGGCCTGAAAAATTATCCGGACCCGGAATCCATCCCGCACAACAATATTGTGCGAGTGGAGTCGCTCAGTGACGACGAGAAGCGCGCACTGTTTCCCTACCTGTTTGCGTCACAGCGGTGAAAACTTAATCCGTCCGTGAATCCATTTCGTTACGCAAATAGGTAAATGCCTGATACTGGGTAAAAAAGATCTGCCCGGAAATTTCTTCCACGAAGCCGCTCTGCTGCAGGTTATCCATCACCGGCCCTTTCACTTCCGACAGGTGCAGGCAAATACCCGCTTCTGCCAGCTGCGTATTCACTGATTCCAGTGTTTCCAGGGCGCTCCAGTCTATCTCGTTCACCGCACTGCACATCAGCACCACATGACGGATATCCGGGTTGGCCGCCACGTCGGCATAGACGCGCTCTTCCAGAAACGCGGCGTTGGAAAACATCAGGCTTTCATCGACCCGGATAGTGAGCACCTGTGGCACGGTGACGACATTGTGACGCTTGATATTGCGGAAGTGCTCGGTACCTTCCACCAAGCCTACCTCGGCAATATGCGGTTTGGAGGTGCGGTACAAGAACAAAACAATGGACGCCGCCACACCACAGGAAACCCCCGCCTCAACCCCAAACAACAGGGTGACCACGATGGTTACCAATACCGCAGCAAAATCGCTCGGCGAAAAGCGCCAGGTTTTGCGCAGAATGGAAAAGTCCACCAGTGAGAGCACCGCCACGATAATGGTCGCGGCGAGGGTTGCCTTCGGCAGGTAATAGAGAAAAGGCGTCAGGAACATGGCCGCCAGCGCGATGCCGATCGCGGTGAATACACTCGCCATTTGGGTTTCAGCGCCCGCGTCAAAATTCACCACCGAGCGGGAGAAACCACCGGTAACCGGAAACCCGCCGGAAATTCCGGACGCGACATTCGCGGCTCCCAGCCCCACCAGCTCCTGGTTCATATCGATCTGTTGCCGACGGCGCGCAGCGAGTGTCTTGGCCACGGAAACCGACTCCACGTAGCCGATGATGGAAATCATCACCGCAGGCAACCAGAGCTGCTCAACAAGATCCACAGAGAATGCAGGCCAGTTAAAGCTCGGTAAACCGCCGGGAATATTCCCTACCAGCGCCACACCGCGCGCTTCCAGATCCAGCCCTGCAACCATCAGAATGGTAGCGATCACCCCCACCACCGGAGCCGCCTTAACCAGCAATTCTGCGGCGTTTTTCGAGGCACCGAGAGACTGGAACAGTGATACTGCCCCACGGCGAGACCAGAACAAGAACAGCAGCACCCCTGCGCCCAACGCCAAAGTAGTGAGATTAATTTCATCCACAGAGGCCGACATGGAATGCAGTAGCGCCGGCAAGTTATCGCCCTGGGCCGATATGCCCATCAGGTGCTTTAACTGACTGAATGCGATGAGCACGCCGGACGCAGTAATAAAACCGGCGATTACCGGGTGTGACAGGAAGTTGGCCAGAAAACCCAGCCGCAATACACCAAGCAAAAGCAGAAACAGGCCGGATAGCGTTGCCAGTAATATCGCCGCGGCCAAATATTCAGCGCTAGTTTGTGCGCCCACCTGCCCCAGTGCGGTGGCACTCATCAGCGACGCAACGGCGACGGGCCCCACCGACAAAGTGCGGCTGCTGCCAAACAAGGCGTATGCAACTAACGGTGCAATGCTTGCATACAGCCCCACTTCCGCAGGCAGGCCAGCCAACAGTGCATAGGCCAGGGATTGCGGAATCAGCATCACGGTGACAATCACCGCCGCCAGTAAATCCCTATGCAACTGTACAAGGGAGTAACCGGGAAGCCATTGGGCGGCGGGCAGCCACCGTTTAGTAGGTGACCAGAACACCGCTGACATCAAAGCCGGCATTTGTTGCCGCTTGCTGCAATTGTTTTCTGTCCGCACCATTTATGCAGCCCGCGGCAGCCCAAAGGTTGCAGGCGCGATTGCCGGTGCGGCAAAAAGCGTGCACTTTCTTGCCGCTCGCGAGTAACTTGGCGAACTCCTCACAGTGTGCAGGCTGCATCTGGCCGCGGGAGAATGGGATCGCCACAAACTGCATCCCGGCGTCAGTCACTGCCCGATCCAGTTCGTCATAGGTCGGAATGTCCTCTGATTCGTGCTCGGGACGATTGCACACCACGACTTCTACACCGGCTTTCGCGAGCTGTGCCATTTCATCCAGCGCCGGCTCTGCGGATACCGATACCTGTTCATTCAGTTGTTTAAGATCCATTAGTCCTACCTCCCAAACTCACAATTTGTTAATCGGCACCTTGAGATACACGGTGCCATTGTCTTCCGCAGGTGGCATTTCACCGGCGCGAATATTGACTTGAATCGACGGCAAAATTAGCCGCGGCATCGCCAGGGTAGCGTCGCGTTCGGTGCGCATTGTTACGAAGTCCGCTTCACTCACGCCCTGATGCAGATGGATATTGCTGCGTTTCTGCGCACCCACCGTGGTTTCGTATTCATGCGCGCGACTTCCATTGGGCGGGTAGTCGTGACACATAAACATGCGCGTCTCTTCCGGAAGCGCCAGCAGTTTTTGCACGGACTGGTACAGCGCATGCGCATCCCCGCCCGGGAAGTCACAGCGGGCGCTGCCCACATCGGGCAAGAAAAGGGTGTCGCCGACAAACAGCGCGTCGCCAATCAGCCACGCCATATCCGCCGGGGTGTGCCCCGGTACGTAGATGACCTGGCCCTTGAGGTCGCCAATGGTGAAGGTATCGCCATCGTGAAACAGGTGGTCAAACTGGGATCCGTCCGCCAGGAATTCTCGCTCCAGGTTGAATACTTCCCGGAAGATCCCTTGCACCTGGCGAATATGGTCGCCAATGGCAATCTTGCCGCCCAGATGCTCGCGAATATACGGTGCGGCAGAGAGGTGGTCGGCATGGGCGTGGGTTTCCAGAATCCACTCCACGGTCAGGTCTTTGTCCTGCACGAATTCGACGATCTTGCTCGCCCCATCGGTACTGGTGCGCCCCGAGGCATTGTCGAAGTCAAGTACCGCGTCGATGACTGCCGCACTGCCGCCGTCCCGGTCATAGATCACATAGCTCCACGTCTCCGAGTCCGGGTCGAGAAAGGCCTGAACGAGCGGTCGAGCAGCCGTATCGGTCATTGGAACACCTCATATGTATTTATCGAATAAGATAATAACAAATAGAAATATAGCTTCCAACAATATACTTTTCAATATAATATTTCTTACTTAATTGATTGCAGCCGGAACGGCGCCAGAAGAACACATTGGAATCCCCCTATGCCCGACACCAGTGATTTACAGCTGGACAAGATGCGCGATGCTGCCGGCCAGGCATCAGCCTTGCTGCGCTCCCTTGGCAATCAGGATCGTCTGCTGCTGTTGTGCCAGCTGAGCCAGGAAGAGCTGTGTGTCGGGGACATCGAGGAGCGGCTGGGTATCCACCAGCCGAGCCTGTCGCAACAACTCGGTGTGTTGCGCAGAGAAGGACTGGTCACAACGCGCAGGGAAGGTAAACGCGTCTTCTATCAAGTGGCCGATCCCAAAGTCCTGGCCCTGCTTCAAACCCTCTATCAACTGTATTGCGCGGAGTAACACGCCACCATGAACATCGACTGGAATGCCTTTACCCCCGGGAGCGCCCTCGCCGGCGGCCTGCTGATCGGACTCGCCAGTGCCTGGCTCATCCTGATGAACGGCCGCGTGGCGGGCATTTCTGGAATTTTGGGCGGACTACTGAATAACGAGCGCGGCAACCGCGGTTGGCAGTTTGCTTTTATTCTCGGCCTGCTCGCCGGCCCCGGGATTTGGAGCCTGTTTCATGCCCTGCCCACGATTGAGATACGCGCCAGCTACCCGGTACTGATTGCCGCCGGCCTGCTGGTGGGTATTGGCACCCGTTATGCTGCGGGCTGTACCAGCGGGCACGGTGTCTGCGGTTTATCGCGGCTTTCACCAAGGTCGCTCGCGGCCACCATGACCTTTATGTTTGGCGGCTTTGCCACCGTCTATGTCGTCCGCCACCTGCTGGGAGCCTGAGACCATGAATAAAACGACCTTTTCTGCGTTTGTTGCCGGTCTGATTTTCAGCTTTGGTTTACTACTGTCCGGCATGGCCAACCCGGAGAAAGTCCTCGGCTTCCTCGATCTGTTCGGCGCCTGGGATCCCTCACTGATGCTGGTGATGGGCGGTGCTATCGCCGTCGGCTTACCGGCCTTCGCTTTGGCCAAGAAACGGGAAACCGCAGTGCTCGGTGGGCCAATTCAGCTGCCAGGCAAGCGTGCGCTCGACAAGCGCTTGATTCTGGGAAGCTTCGCATTTGGCATTGGCTGGGGCCTTGCAGGTTTCTGTCCGGGCCCGGGGATCGTGGCCAGTGGCGCACTGGAGCCTGGCGCCTTGGTGTTTGCGGTGGCGATGATCGCAGGAATGCTGGGGTTCCGTTGGCTGGAACGCCGCACTAGCTGACCTTCCAGATCGGGGCTCGGTTATCCCGACGTCAATCCTCTACTGAGCTTCTCCGAGCCCCTTCGATCTCCTTTCCATTTCCCTTCCACCATCTACCTGATCCCCGCGGTTCCCCCGCGGGATAATCCAGAGACTATCCTGATGGAATCCCTCCGGCCTCTGGACCACAACCGCGCAAGTGATACGGGCATACCGACTCATACCAAAATGGCTTAGACGCTACCGCCGCCAGTGGTTGTTCTCCGACCTCACCGCAGCGCTGGTGTCAGGTATGTTGCTGGTGCCGCAGGGGCTGGCATACGCGCTGCTCGCTGGCTTGCCACCTCACGTTGGGCTCTATGCCAGTCTGGTGCCGCTTATTGCCTACGCAGTGTTTGGCAGCAGCACAGCCATGGCCATAGGCCCCGCCGCGGTGCTGTCTCTTATGACGGTATCCGCGCTCACCCCACTGGCAGCCATCGGCAGCCCCGAATATGTCGGTGCTGCAATCATTCTTACCCTGCTAAGCGGTGCCTTCCTGTTCGCCATGGGCCTGCTCAAGATGGGCGCGCTGTCCAACCTGCTCAGCCACCCGGTAATTAGCGGCTTCGTCTCCGGGGCTGCCGCGCTGATTATCGTCGGGCAAATCCCAGCCCTGCTGGGAATCAAGGTCGACGGCGAGACGGCCTCGGTCAAGCTGCTGCATATCATCGAGCACCTACCGGAGGCGCATCTGCTCCCCATGGCTTTTGGGATTACCGCGGCGTTAATCTTGATCGTCAGTCGCATCTGGCTGCCGATGACGCTGTTTCGCCTGGGTGCACCCAAGCAGGTAGCCCGACTTACCGCGCGATTGGTACCGATGCTGTTGGTGCTGTGTGCCATCGCACTGGTGCATCAATTCAAACTGGAGGACAAGCTCGAGGTCATCGGCGAAATACCCGCAGGACTACCCAACATCGTGCTACCCGACTGGAACTGGAGCCTTATCTATCGACTGCTGCTACCGGCGCTGATTATTGCCTTGCTGACCTTCGTAGAAAGTCTTTCCATTGCCCAGGCCGTAGCAGCGCGGCGCGGCGAGCGACTGGATGCCGATGGCGAACTACTGGGACTGGGGGCCGCCAACATTACCAGCAGCCTGTCCGGGGGCTTGCCGGTAGCGGGCAGTTTTTCCCGCACGGCCGTGAACGCCGAGGCCGGTGCGGCATCCCCCCTGGCCGGCGTCATGGCTGGCCTGATGATGATTCCGGTACTGCTCTACCTCACCGGTGTGTTCAGCGCGCTGCCACTTACGGTACTCGCGGCGATCATTATCGTCGCTGCGGCAAGCCTGTTCGATTACAGCGGCTTCATTCACAACTGGCGCTACGACCGCACCGACGGTATCGCCATGTTCTGCACCTTTGCCGGGGTGATCTTGTTTGGGGTCGAGGCAGGTATTGCCCTGGGAATTGGCCTGTCGTTCGCCACCCTGATCTGGCGTAGCAGCCGGCCGCATATTGCGGTGGTCGGACGGGTTCCGGGGACCGAACACTTTCGCAACGTGTTGCGCCACAATGTCGAGACCCAGAAAGACATCCTGTTTCTGCGCATTGATGAGAGCCTGTTCTTCAGCAATATCAGCGCGGTGGAAGACCGCCTGTTGAGTGAGCTGAAACGGCACCCGGACACCCGGGACCTAGTGTTGATTCTGTCTTCGGTCAGCCGCATCGACGGCACCGCACTGGAGCGCCTGCACCAGATCAACAAGGACCTGAGAAGCCGCGACATTCGCCTGCACATGGCCGAAGTCAAAAGCCCCGTGCTGGATCGCCTGAGCCGCTCCAAGCTCTTGGAGAAACTGACCGGGCGTATCTTCCTCTCCTCCTACATCGCCGAGCTGGCATTGCGTCACGGCGAAGATGAGCCGCCGCCGACCACCGAGACCACATAAAGCTCTGTACCCCTTCCAACTATACTGGCAATATATACAGTATTCAGATTGCATATTTCAGGCGGTACAGAATTCTTATGTCAGGCAAAGAGTCCAATCTCACGGAAGAGCAGCAGGCTATTGCCAACCATCCCGGCGGCCACGCCAAGATTATCGCCGTGGCCGGCTCCGGAAAAACCACCGCCCTGCTCCACTACATCAAAAACCGACTCGGTGCGGGAATAGACCCCCGGCGCATCCTGGTGGTGATGTACAACCGCAGTGCGCGCGAAGATTTCAGTGTGCGCGTGCAGGCACTGTGCGGCCAGAAGAGTCCTGCGGTAAACACCTTTCACAGCCTGGGCTATCGCCTCTACCAGCGCATGATGGCCGCAGGCCAGCTGCCGCAGACAAACCTTTCTCCCCTGCCACAATCTCTGGTGCAATTGCAGGTCTGGAAATCCATCGAAGCCTGCGCGCCACCGGCAGATCTGGAAGATATTCGCGCGCGCAAACAGTCGGAGACGGAAGCCGCAGAATTTTTTATCGACTTCACCAAAACCACCCTCGACGGAGACCTCAGCGCCTTTGAGCGGCTCAAGCTCGGCGATGACTACCGCTATTTCCTCAAGGTATTCCGCCACTTTGAAGACTGGCGACGGGAACAAAAAGCGGTTACCTATGCAGACCTGCTGTACGACCCCGCCCTGCAGCTAAAGCTGAACCCCGAAATGGCCGAAGCGTACGGCAGCCACTATGAAGACCTGCTGGTTGATGAGTACCAGGACATCAACGAAGTACAGCATTTCCTGTTGCGAGTACTGTATGGAAAGTCTGGCAATGTGATTGCCATTGGCGACCCGGATCAGACCATTTACGAATGGCGTGGCTCGCGCCCGGAATTTTTGTTGCGCCTGTTTGATGGGGATTTTCCCCCGTCCAATGTGTACCGCCTGAGCCGCACCTTCCGCTATGGGCACACACTGTCGCTGGCGGCCAATCACTTCATCCAGAACAACCGGGAAAGAGCGGACATTCTCTGTGTATCAGGCATCCCAGATGCGGAAACCGCAATCCAACAAGTCACTGCAGCCAACGAAGGCAAGTGGCTGGTGGAGCATCTCCGCCGCTGCCGCCAGAATGGTAGCGACCTCGGAGAAACCGCCATCCTGGTACGCCTCTGGTCTCTCGCGGCACCACTGGAGCTGGCACTGCTGGCCAACAACATTCCCTACCGTTCGGGCAATCGCAATACGGTGCTCTCCCGCCGCGAGCTGCGCCCTCTGTTCTGGAGTTTGAATATTGCTTCCGGACGCTTTCGCGAGCTGCCTCGCGCCCGACGCGCCAAAGGCCTGTACGAATGGCTCACCGCACCCCATGTGCGCATAGCGCGCGCAGTACTGGAGCCTCTGTGCGAACAGCTATCCCGGCAGGAAAAAGACTGGGGAAGCACCCTGCTTACGCTGATACCGGAATCGCTCAGCCAACCGCAGAGCAAGCGTCTGCGACAGCGGGCCGAGCTGCTGAAGCAAGTAGAGCATTGGCGCGGTATGGCCGGCGAACTGGTGCGCCGGCAGTTGGGTGAGCTGGACTTCCTAAACGGCATTGCGGAAGACGCTTTCAACCGCCAGCAGGCGGAGGAAAAACAACAGACGATAATCGCCTTTGTCCAGTATTTGGACCAACTGAAGCTACCACCACAAGAGGCCCTGGCTCACCTGCAGCAGCTACAGGAACAGCACCAGAAGGAAAGCAGCGAAGAGAACGGCAACGGAGAAGAGACTCAGAAAACGGGGGTTATTCAGATCACCACCATGCATCAGGCTAAAGGATTGGAGTGGGATCAGGTGATCATTCCATCCCTCACCACCCACAATATGCCCTATCAACCACAGCGAGACTTCACGACTCCGGCATCGGTCGAAAGCGAGCGTCGTCTGATGTATGTAGCCATGACCCGCGCGCGTAAAAACCTATTCTTACTGGTGCCGCCAACAGAGAGCGGCAGCAAAAGACCTACTGGCAGCCCGGCGGACAACGAGCAAAAACCGTCGGTATTTTTGGACGAAATGCATTTGCCACTATGTGATATTTTGGGAAGAGCCCTGCATGAACGGCCGGAAAGTATACGCTCGCAGGTACCGGTTACCCGACTGGGCTTACGCTACCTGGAAACTTGCAAGTACAACCCGGAAATTAATGCACCGCGGGCAACCGTCAAAAAACCTGCGGTGGGTGAAGGGATAAAGCACCAGAAGCTGGGCTACGGCAGAATCACAAAATGGGAGGACTCCCGCGTGGAAATCCTATTCAGTGACCGCCAGACCCGGCGCTTTGATTGGGACAAACTGTCACAGCATTTGTGCTAATCACGCACCGGCAGAAAAGAGAAAATATTAACGCTTAGTTGTCCATACTTGAGCGTACAAACTGCTGACTCACATTGAAAAACAACGGGTACTCTTCACCGGACTCCAGGTCACGCACCTGCATCTTGTCGTAGATACCCTGCTTACCGTAAACAATAGACTGATCCAGCACCTGCAATCCCTTGAGACGAATGTAGCCGCGCAACTCGGATGTACTGATCGTCTGGAACGCACTCGCCTGGCTTTTGCCATCGCCACTATTTTCGATGGAGGTCATCAACCCTTCTACCATGTAGCGGTGCAAATCTTCTCGGTCCAACTCGCCGGCCTGACCACTGCACAAAACACCAATCATATGTGCCTCGAGGCTCATGTAGTTGTAAGCCAGTACCTTATCGACATTGCGCAGGCAATCGGTAAAGTCCGCCTGTTCTACTGAGCTGTATGCTTCCGGCAATCCATCCAGCTTCATACCACCGTATGGGTTGTACTCCGATGATTTCACGTACGCCATGCGCAGGCGATCAAAATCCAGGGTAAAACTGAGCTGCCGCGCCTCGTCCAGCAACATGCGGTATTCACTCTGGGTCTGCTCGCGTAACGGAGGAGCGCCGGTGCTTTGCTCCACTTGCTGGCCACTACAGGCTGCCAACAATAGAGACACACCAAGGGCGAACCCCAAGCGAACCCACGACACACTTTTTACACACATAACCGAACACACTTCAGGTCGAAGAATTATCATCCGAGGCTTCCGTAGCGGGCTTAACCCGCAATCCAAACAAACGTTTTTCTTGTGTTTCTACCAGCTGATTACGCGGGCGCAGGAACTCCCTCAGGGTATCCTGCTCCCACATGGCATCCTGGTACCCTAACTCGATCAACTCACCGAGATATGGCTTTTCAAATAGCAGATAACTGGCCGCCGAGGCGCCGCCCCCAGAAGTGGTGGCACCGGTAGAACGGAACAGCCAGCGCAGTGCCGGTGGCAGATAGCGTACCTTGCGCCCGGCAATCCGATCCAGGCTCTGACTGGGTTCAATTACGGCTGACTCTACCGCCCGCAATGGGGCGAGGTCCGACAGGGATTCGTCTTCTACCGATTTGAGTAGAAGGTTCACCCGATCCAGATGTTCCAGATCCCCTTCCAGGCTATCAATGAACGCAGCGTTAAACAGGTGCCCACCAATTTGCGCAATTGAGGGCGAGTGCTTGGGAGCCTTGCGGCGCTTTCCCCAGTGCACTGGCGAGCGATTATCCGATACCCCCACAACAAATACACGACTGGCACCAAGGTGTAACGCAGGGCTGATCGGCGCCAACTGCCGCACCGCGCCATCACCAAAATATTCGTCACCAATTTTTACCGATGGGAACAGCGTGGGAATCGCCGCCGAAGCCATCAAATGTTCGATTTTAAGTTGGGTGCGCTCGCCACAGCGGCGAAACCTGCGCCACTCTTTCAGCTCTTCGCGCCCCTGAAAAAAGCTCACCGATTGCCCTTCGCTATAGGACATGGCATTCACACTGACCGCGCGCAGGCGCCCTGCGTCGATATTGCGCTGGATATTCCCAAACGGTACCACTTCGCTCACCAGATCATGCAGCGGCCCATTGTCCAAAAGCGCCAGCGGCTTATTGCGCGCCACGCCGTAATTAAACAGGGAGCCGGTAATCGTCAGCATATTACCGAGCAGGCTAGTCCAGTTGCTGCGATAAATCTGATCTACGGTAAGCCCCATCCACAAATCGTACAGACGCGCCACGGCCTCTTTAAACGTACCGGGATGGGTGGCCAGCACCAGTGCATTCACAGCGCCTGCGGAGGTGCCACAGATGATTTTAAATGGGTGCGGCTCGGAGTCTGGCGCCAACTCTGCCAACGCCTTCAAAACCCCCACCTGATAAGCCGCGCGCGCACCACCACCGGAAAGGACCAGCGCGCCGGAATCCTGTGTGACTGGAGGAACGGGGTTATTCACCGACAAAGCTTGCTACCAGATCGAGAGAGGTTAGGAGCCTGATTTTTCGGCTGATCTTTTTTTGACCTAGCCGTCCTAAATAAACATTATTGTGACGATTCAACATACCAGCTGAGGATAGCAGGCCCGGGGCCACGGAGTAGCCGCAGAAAAAGGATTATGCGCGCGCATTCACAAATTTGACCAGTAATCGCCTAGCGGGTCATATCTACCACATAGCGGCCAATACCGTGCCCACGATGTAGCCTGGCCAGAAACTCGGGAGCCTGCTCCAGGGAAATATCTTCGGCAATTTGCTCCAGCTGCTCGCCGATATACCAGGGCCCGGCGAGCTTCTGCCAAACCTCGGTTTTCTTGGACAGTGGCAACTCTACGCTATCCACTCCCAGCAGGCTGATACCGCGCAAGATAAACGGGAAGACATTGGCCTGAAACTGGGCGCCGGAAGCCATACCACAGGCTGCCACACCGCCACTGTACTTGAGACACTTGATCACATTGAACAGGGTTTCCCCGCCCACTGTATCGACGGCCCAGGCCCACAGGGGTTTGGCGATCGCCTTATTGGCAAATGGCGCCAGCGTCTCTCGGTCGAGTACCTTCCAGGCCCCGAGGGAGGTCAAAAATTCCGCTGACTCGAGTTTGCCGGTAACTGCCGCCACCCGAAAACCGAGCTTGGCGAGCAGCGCCACGGCGATCGAGCCCACACCACCGGTGGCACCGGTAACCAGTACCTCGCCATCATCAGGTTTGGCACCGGCCTCGAGCAGCTTCTCCACGCATAGCGCGGCGGTGAGTCCAGCGGTACCAAGGATCATTGACTCGCGCAAAGACAAGCCTTCCGGCAGTGGTGCAACCCAGTCGGCCGGCACTGCGATACGCTCGGCGAAACCACCTGCGGTATTCATGCCCAGATCGTATCCCGTCACCAGAACTCGCGCGCCAGGTTGGAAGCGCCCACTGGTGTCCTGAACAACCGTGCCGGCCGCATCAATGCCCGGCGTGTGCGGGTACTCGCGGGTAATCGCCCGGTTACCGAACGCCGATAGTGCATCCTTGTAATTCAAAGACGAGTGGGAAACGGCGATGCGTACCGGGTGCGCGGGAAGGTCACTGAGCGGGCGCCGAACAATTGTCTGATCGTATTTACCCGCCGCCACTTCCTCTACCAGCATGGCACGGTAAGACTGTTCGGAATTTTTTTGCTCTTCAGCCGCCATTCCCATCACTTCCCTATGGATCATGAAAAATGCCTATTTTCGCGCAAAGTTACTGAGCGTGGTGCCGCCATGCAGCCAAGCGCGAAAACAGGCGTGTCGCCGCGCTCTCAACACCCAATTGCGCGGCGATTCCCATTTTCTTGGCAATATTCTGCCGCTCCTTGTATTCCACCTGATACAGGTCAGCATTGGCCGCTCGTGAGGTGAGATATTCATCGGAGGTTTTCAGTTCATCCACCAGCGCCAGGTCCAGAGCTTTCTGACCAAACCAGACTTCGCCCGTAGCAACTTTATTAATATCCAGCTGCGGGCGATATTCGTGAACGAAGTGCTGGAACAAGGTATGGATTTCTTCCAGGTCGCTCTGGAATTTTTCTTTCCCTTCTGGGGTATTTTCCCCGAACATAGTCACGGTGCGCTTGTACTCACCTGCGGTAAACAATTCAAAATCCACATCGTTTCGCTGCAACAAACGATGGAAGTTTGGCAATTGCGCCACAACGCCGATCGACCCAAGCATAGCGAATGGTGCAGCAAGAATACGGTCAGCCACACAGGCCATCATATAGCCGCCGCTGGCCGCCACCTTGTCGACCACAATGGTAAGCTTCACGCTGGCGCTGCGTACACGCGCCAATTGACTGGCGGCCAGACCATAATTCGCCACCATACCGCCGGGGCTTTCCAGGCAAACGACAACCTCATCTTCTTTGCTCGCAACCTGCAAAATTGCCGTAATCTCTTCGCGCAAATTAGACAGTGCACTGGCTTTGATATCGCCGTCGAAGTGCACCACAAACAAGCGCTTGCGCTCCACAGGTTCATCCGCTTCACCGGCAGACACCACCTCCCCTTCTACAGGATCCGCACCGGTTTCGGCGTCAGCCTCTGCCTGCTCTGGCAGCGGCGCTTCGCGAGAGGCTTCGGTATCAGGGTGTTTATCGTGCTCTTTACGGGCCTTGGCATCCGCCTTTAACTCTGCCTTGCGTTTTTTCGCCAGCGCCTTTGCTTCGGCCTTTTTGTCTTTTTCGTGCTGTTTCCTGCGCTCAGCGTAATCCGCTTCAGACATTACCGCTTCCAGCAATGTCTCTTTCATATCCTCGTAACGATCGTTGAGGCGTGTCACTGCAACATGGCCAGGCTGACGATCCTTCATATGTGCGCGATTGGCCACGATAAAACCAATCACCACCAAAAGTGCGACCACGATGGTCACCACCTTGGCCAAAAACAATCCGTATTCACTGAGAAATTCCACTCAACCCCCAATTACTGTGGTCAAAAAAATACTTACAAAATTAACTATTGCCACTCATTCAACGCTGACTGCGCCTGCTGGTTCAGCGGACGCGCCAATAAACCGGAGTGGCTGATACGCACTTCATATACCGCGCCATCTTGCATAGGTAGGAAGGTGGCACTGCCATATACCGCGTCTACCACCGGAACACGAGTATCCATTTCACGCAGAAACTTCCACAGGTCTACGCCGTGGTTGCTCGAATCAAGCGCATGTACGGAGCGCTCCTTATTACGTTCATCTTGCAGAGTCAAATAGCGGCCACTCAAACGATCCAAACGATAAGCAGGCTCAATACCCGAGCGCGCCAGCACGCCCTTCCATTTCAGCATACGCGCATCCAGCTGCCACTGATCACCGTACAGCTCAAACTCCTGCGATATTCCATCTTCATCAGAAAACTTGACCAGGAAATGCTGCTTCCCAAGGCGCTCGAACGAGACGGTGCCCACGCTGTGCTCATCCCCGAGATTACGGTAGCTATAGACATCCAGCGCGAGCAGCACAATCAGTAGTGCTCCGCCCAGCAACAGCAACCCCACGGACCCACGCAGGAAGCCCAACAGCCAGTTGCCACGCAACAATACCTTGCCGCCCCAAAAAACAAGCAGCAGGGCAAAAAACGCAATAGTAAAAGTAATAGCGATATACATTATGTTTGTTCTCTAATCTGGGTGATAACCCGCGATCCAAGCCGCAAGCTAACGCATCTCCACAAACGTCCTTATCAGTTGACCCGACAACGTTTCCACCGGCGGAATGGCCTGCGGAATTTCCGACCGATGAAACCAGCGGGCTTCGGCGATCTCATCCTGGTCAGGGCGCAGCTCGCCGCCGGTGACCTCAGCGAGGTAGCCGATCATCAGCTGCCCGGGAAACGGCCAGGGCTGGCTGCCCACATAGCGCAATTGTCCGGGCTCCAGGCCAACTGCCAACCCCACCTCTTCTTCAGCCTCCCGAACCACCGCCTGCTCAGCGCTCTCGCCGGGCTCGATAAAGCCGGCTAATGCGGTATACAGCGCGTGGCGATGACGGGCGTGGCGGGCCAACAGGCACTCGTCACCACGTATCAGCAGCATAATGACACAAGGTGAAATTCGGGGATATACAGAGAAGTTACAGTGCTCGCAGACCCGTGCGCGGTCTTTGGCGTGGTAGCTGGTCTGCAGCCCACAGCGACCACAGAAGCGATGATCCAGATCCCAGCTTGCTACCTGCATGGCGCGCCCCAGTAATAGAAACTGGGATTCTTCGACGGCCCCCAGCAGCGCGCGCAAACCGCGCCACTCGCAACCGGGCAATGCCAGGCGCAACGGCAGGTGGTGCACCGCACAGGGTTTGCCCGCCCAATCACCCAGATAATGGGTCGCCAGCTCACCGGCAGACAGGCTAATGGGCAATATGGAGTGCAAAGGCCCCCGCTCACCGCAGAGGACTTCACCATTGGAAACCACTATGTGCCAGTGGAACTCGGGGTGCGGTAATACAGTCGCCGCAGGATTGAAGTCAGGCATCAGACAGACTCTGAACTCAGGTCATTTAGGCAAGACTGCACCAGAGACTCGTCTCAGGCAACCTCAACCGGATAACCCAGAGCCTCCAGGCTCTCTACCGCCAAATCCAGAGACTGCATATCCACCTGACGGTGCATTTTCACTTCGTTCAGGTAGTACTCCAGGCTAATAATCGCGTCGGCAAACGTTTCCAGCGACTGCTCAACCGCCGGAGCGGTATTGGCCTGATCGATCACCGCGTCGACAAAGTGCGCCAATCGCTCAACCACCGCCGCCGCACGGCTCAAGCTCAAGACCACCAAGCCTCCACGCACACTGTTCAGCGTGGTGGATACGTTGCGAATGTGGCCATGGTCATAGTCGGATTCCGCATAGGACCCCAGCGCACGCTTAATCAATGCGAGCCCTGCCTCGGCTTCCTTCAGCACCGCCAGCTCAGCGTCTTCCAGCTGACTGCGTTCGAGCTCAACGTCTGCCTGACCGCTCTCATCCAGCTCGATAGTGGAGCGCTGGCGCATAGAACGAATGGTGCTGTCCACGGCCAGGATCTGATTGGTCAACTGTTGCAATGCGTTGTCCGCCGCTCGCCCACCAACCTGGGCACAATTCTGATAGGCACTGAGTGAGCCGCCCAAATTTTCACCAATTCGGCGGAAGTTCAGCATGATCAGGGTGTTAGAAATACGCCGCAGGGTATCTACAAGACCACCTTCATCGTCGCCTGCAATCACACCGACCATTTCGGCATCATCCAGCAGGCGGCGCACACCGGAAAGCTCCTCCTCCAGCGCGTTGGCAACAGCGGCAATGGCCGTAGCGCCCGGCCCTCCCAGACTCGCCCGATCGCGCTCCAGTTCAGGCTCGCGATAGTCCAACGGGCGCACGCTGAATACCTGAAGCAGCTTTTCGCCCTGCCCCGACGGCCCAGCCAGGGCCAGCCAGTAGAGACACTCTTTGATCAGTACCGGTGGTGCAGGTTGATCCAGCACGGTGTCACCGTCGCGGCAGATGTTGCGCAGTCGACGGTCGAGCATGCTGAAAACCATAACCCGTTGACGGTTCACCAGCATCTCGCGGCTTGCCATGGCGGCAAACGCTGCACCCGCAACCGACCACAACTTGCCGTTGGGGCGGCCAGCGCAAACGCTGGCAATACGCTGAAGTGCGCGGGCCATCATGGTGTAGGCCGGACCGCGGGGCTTGCCCTTGAGCAGCGCCAGCAATCCAACCTGATACATATGGCGGAAGCGTCGCACAAAGGTTTTCAGGTCCTCGGACATCACTGCCGAAGAAACCGCACCCGGGACGGTGGCGTCCAGGCGGCAACGCAGGAAATGACTTTCGGGCACCGGTGCCTGAGCACGAGCCAGTCGAAGACTGTTGATATAGGGAACCAACAGCTCCGGGCGGGGTGCTGCACGGCTCTGCACGAAGTCGAGGTAGCGGGTTAGCACGTAAAACGCGGTCCCCAAGCTCTCCAACAGGTCCTGCGGAGATTGCTGGCGGTCCTGAAGCAGATCCCCCATCGCACTCAGCATTTCCTGGGCAAGCAGCTCCGCCGCGCTCAGCTGGACCATTTGCAATACACCGGTCACCTGGCGAAGCCCCTGGATACACTTTTCCAGCGCTACCTTATCCGCCAGATCTACCGCGAACTGGTCCAGATGGCCAGTAGCCCCCTCAATACTCGCAACCAGCTCGTCTTTGACCAGACTGATGGAAGTCAGATTGATTTCACGCAATCCACTCATTGCCTACACCACTGCAATTTTCATTATTTTTACCCCAGCTTCCCCAGGCCGTAGCCCAACCCCCGGAAACTGGCTCACTTGTACACAACCGTAGAAGTTTCCAGATTAAATCAATTCATTTCCACCGATCAATCGACAAAATAGCGGACGCATAGTCTAAACCGGGTCACAGCAGGTAAAACCAATTGATTTTTGGGGTCGAAATCGGTACTTTCCCCCGCCGAAATCCCGGCGACCGCGGGAAAGGGCACTCAGAGGACCAGGGAAGTAACAAAAATGAACTCTCTAAACGATACTCTGCCCACGGCGGGTGGCGGCATGGCCCGTGCATTTACCGCCAACTTCCTCGGGGAAGCGCCGGACTGGTACAAGCTGACCATCGCCCTGTTCCTGATCCTGAACCCAATCCTTCTCTACGCCACCTCCCCATTTGTGGCCGGCTGGGTTCTGATTGGTGAATTTATCTTCACTCTGGCCATGGCCCTCAAATGCTACCCGCTTCAGCCCGGCGGCCTGCTCGCCATTGAAGCGGTACTGCTCGGCCTCACCAGCAGCGACGCGGTCTACCACGAAGTAAAAGAAAACCTGCAGGTTATTCTCCTGCTGATGTTTATGGTGGCCGGCATCTACTTTATGAAGAGCCTGCTGCTTTACGTGTTTACCAAGCTCCTCGTCGGCATTCGTTCCAAGACAACTTTATCACTGCTGTTTTGCGGTGTTTCCGCAGTGTTGTCCGCATTCCTGGATGCCCTGACAGTCACCGCCGTACTGATCGCTGTTGCGGTGGGCTTCTACGCGGTTTACCACAAGACAGCTTCCAATCGCCCAGCTCATTCGGATCACGACCACTCCCACGACGACCACGTGGTTGAATACCACCGTTCCGATCTGGACCAGTTCCGCGCCTTTTTGCGCAGCCTCATTATGCACGGAGCCGTTGGCACTGCGCTGGGTGGTGTATGCACCCTGGTAGGCGAACCGCAAAACCTGCTGATCGCAGAAAAAGCCGGCTGGGACTTCGTACAGTTTTTCCAGCAGATGGCCCCGGTAACCATTCCCGCGTTCGCCGCTGGCCTGACAACCTGCTTCCTGCTGGAGAAAGCCAAAGTCTTCGGTTACGGCGCCAAACTGCCTGACGCAGTGCGCGAAGTACTTTCCAATTTCGCCACCGAACAGGAACAGAAGCGCACCCAGCGCGACGTGGTCGAACTCTGGGTTCAGGGCATCGTTGCGGTAATTCTGGTGCTTTCCCTAGCCTTTCATGTGGCCGAAGTAGGCATTATTGGGCTGATGATCATCGTGCTGCTCACCGCTTTTAACGGTGTTATCCAGGAACCGCGGATCGGCCACGCGTTTGAAGAAGCCCTCCCCTTCACCGCGTTACTGGTGGTGTTCTTCGCCATTGTTGCGGTGATTCACCAACAACACCTGTTCGCGCCGATCACCCACTTTGTGCTGAGCCTGGAACCGGAGCAACAGCCGGGCACCCTATTCCTGGCCAACGGTGTGCTCTCTATGATCAGTGACAACGTGTTCGTGGCGACCGTCTACATTAATGAGGTGAAGGACGCGTTGCTCGCCGGCGATATTACCCGCGAACATTTCGACAAGCTGGCGATTGCGATTAACACCGGCACTAACCTGCCGAGTGTTGCCACACCCAATGGCCAGGCGGCCTTCCTGTTCCTGCTGACTTCCGCACTGGCACCACTGATTCGCCTGTCCTACGGCCGCATGGTGGTGATGGCCCTGCCCTACACTCTCGTGCTGACTGTGGTCGCACTGATCTGCGTAGTATTTGCGATCTGAGTATTCGCCGAGCCATATGAAACAAAACCACATGAAATAAAAAAGGGGCCCTTGGCCCCTTTTTTATTTCATGCTGATACGTGCATACGATTCAAACACAACGCACTCAACTACCAGAAATGCTTTCCGCCGGATTTTTCCAGCATCGCCAGAAACGCAGCGTGCGCATCTAGCTCCTGTTCATTTGCACGCACCACATTGAGGGACGCCCGCTCACCGCTGAGACGACGAATAGCACCCGCCTCCAAAGCACTTGCCTCCTGCTTCTGATCCGTATCACCGGACGCATCGTTACTGGCCAACAGGTCCGTTTGGCCGCCAGTCATAATCAGATAGACGTCGGCAAGGATCTCCGCATCCAGCAAAGCGCCGTGAAGGTCGCGCTGGGAATTATCCACGAAGTAACGCTTACACAGGGCGTCCAGATTGTTCTTCTGACCCGGATGCTTTTCTCGCGCCAGGGCCAGGGTATCCAGCACTCCGCAATGTGCGGCAACGTTTTGCCAGCGAGGACTCCTCAAGCGCTTTAGCTCTGCATCGATAAACCCAACGTCAAATGGTGCGTTATGAATGACCAACTCGGCACCATCACAGAAGGTCATAAACTCGTCGACCACCTGCGAGAAGATGGGCTTATCAACGAGGAACTCGTTGGTGATGCCGTGCACCTCAATTGCGCCATCGTCGACTTCGCGCTCGGGATTGATGTACTGGTGGTAGTGACGGCCGGTCAATTTGCGGTTGATCAGCTCTACGCAACCAATCTCAATAATGCGATGCCCTGACTTGGGATCAAGACCGGTGGTTTCGGTATCCAGAACAATTTGCCGCATGCTTTAACAGGCCCCCAATTCGTCAATTCCGCGGTTCGCCAGCGCATCTGCCCGCTCATTGCCCGGGTCACCGGCGTGCCCCTTCACCCAGTGCCAGTGCACGTCGTGTTCGCCAATCGCGCTATCCAGCTCCTGCCACAAGTCGGCATTTTTCACTGGTTTTTTGTTTGCGGTTTTCCAACCATTCTTTTTCCAGTTGTGAATCCAACCGGTAATGCCCTGACGCACATATTGTGAGTCCGTATGCAGGTCGACGCGACAGTGCTGATTCAGCGCCTGTAATGCCTGAATTGCGGCCATCAGCTCCATGCGATTATTGGTGGTCATAGACTCACCCCCGCACAACTCTTTTTCGGCGTCACCGCTCATCAGCAATACGCCCCAACCGCCCGGACCGGGATTACCCCGGCAAGCGCCATCGGTATAAATGGTGACTTGTTTCAATGCGTTCTCATTATGAAATTATTGGAGCTGCACTCCGTTTTGGTACAGCTTCACTCTGGTACAACCTGTTTGGGCTCGTCACTTATTGTGGCGGCCTTGCTTGTGGTGGCGCCCCCGGGCAGCCACCCGTGGACTGCTCGGCACTGCGCTCAGGGCAGGTTTCTTTTCGCCTCGCCAGTTGAGCTTAATGGTGCGCATCCGCGCCACTTCTTTGCGCGCGACTATGATGTAAAAGCCGCCCCACGGCAAGTGCCAGCGCGTACCCACCCGCTCCATCCAGGAAGTCTTGGAGAGCAGGTCCCCATGATTGAGCGGCATACGGAAAAATCCGCGCTCCACCTGTCCGGACTGCAGGTCCAACAGGTTCATCCAATCCTCGATCCGCGCCGCGCGCAACTGGTTACCCAGCTGGTAGGGACTGGAACCGCCAAACAACCGCGCGAGCCCCAGCAGGGAGAAAGGATTGAATCCAATAAGTACCATATGCCCGCCGGGAATCAATACCCGCGCAGCTTCTCTCAGCACCTGATGGGGCTGAGGAGAGAAGTCCAGCAGATGGTGCAGCACAGCCACATCAATTGACTCAGACGGCAGCGGCAACTGCTCAAATTCCACCAGCGCCGCCCCCTGTCCTTCCGCACAGGGGCTCAATTTGAACCGGTGATTGATGCGACTGCACGCGGCGAAATCGACTTGTCGCGCCACGCTCGCCTGCATCAGGTGATAGCCGAACATTCCCTCCACTACTGGCTGCACCAGCGCCAGCTGCTGGGTGAGAATTTCCCGGCCAAGACCACTGTCGAACCAGTCACTTAACGCCGGACAGGAATCTGCCAGCGGAGAAATAGGCGCTTTCCCGCGATAGAACAGGGAATGTTTTTCCGGATTTTCCGGCATCCTAGTCATCTCCAGCTCCTATATTGTGACAATCAGCACAGAGGCCCACATACGGCGGGCATGGATATTCGGTCAGAAGTCAGAATACCCTATCTCACCAAGTGCACAAATGACCATGCAGGCTGTGCTAATGTTGCGCCAATCATCCTTAGGTTAGCGGGGACAGCTAATGATCACAATCCGCCCCATCCCAGCATTTAACGATAACTATATCTGGCACTTACAACAGAGTGACGAACACTGGGTAGTCGATCCCGGCGATGCGACTCCTGTCATGGCAGCACTCGCAGGCAAGCCGTTAAACGGCATACTGCTGACCCACCACCATTTCGACCACACCGGAGGCGTCGCAGCGCTCACTGCGGCTTTTAACTGCCCCGTTTACGGTCCCGCCACTATTGAAGGAGTCACCCACCCGCTGCGTGACGGCGACCACTTTAACCTGCTGGGCGCGCCCTGTGAGGTGCTCGCGGTGCCAGGCCACACCCTGGACCATATCGCACTGGTTTTGACGGACGGTGAAACGATACACCTGTTCTGTGGTGACACCCTGTTTGCCGGCGGCTGCGGCCGACTGTTCGAGGGCACGCCGAGCCAGATGTATCAGTCACTGTCACGCCTGGCAGCGCTGCCGGGCGACACTCGTGTCTACTGCGCCCACGAGTACACACTGGCGAACCTCGAATTTGCCCTCGCCGTCGACGCCAATAATTCACGCCTGCGCGATCGCCAACAGAATGCGGAAGCCATCCGCGCACGCGGAGAGCCAACCCTCCCCTCGAACATTGAGCTGGAGCGCGCCACTAACCCGTTCCTGCGCACCGACGATCCAGATATACGCCTACAGGCGCAGGCAAAAGGTCTGCCGAAGAATGCGAACCCTGTCGAAATTTTCGCCAATTTGCGCCAACAGAAGGACGTTTTTTGACCAAATCGCATTGACCAGGACTCACCCTCCTCTTTAGAATCAGACAATTACACAACAAAGCTCATGCGCATTATTCAACGACGCCTCTTCTAGGGCCTGCCGGCATCAAAAATAACGACGCCTTGGCAGCATCCGCCCAAGATTCCTGGCCAGTTCGGTGCAGAGCAAAGAGATAATTACAGACCTCGGATACCAGAATGGTTTATAAAAAGTTTGCTGTTGCGCTGTTGGCAACAGCGGTAGGGGCCTGCACCCAGATTGACTCTGCACCCACCCCGGCGAAAACCGCCCAGATTGAACCGGCTGACGGCGTGGATTCCATGCCGAGTATGGACAGCGCCATCAGCGAGAATATTCTCAATGCCGCTGAACCCGCACTGGCCAATAACGACATTTGGCACCGCCTCCGCCAGGGTTTTACCTTGGATCGCGAAACAAACCGCCCAAAGGTCCAGGACTACGTAAAATATTTTTCCTCTAACCAGGGCTATATGGCCCGGGTTACCGAGCGCTCCCGCCGCTATATCTTCCACGTGGCCGAGCAACTGGAGCAGGAAAACATCCCGCTCGAATTTGCCCTACTCCCCATCGTCGAGAGCGCCTACGATCCTTTCGCCTATTCCCACGCACAAGCCTCCGGGATGTGGCAGTTCATTCCCGCGACCGGACGCTCTTTTGGCTTGCACCAGAACTGGTGGTATGACGGCCGCCGCGATGTGGTGGAGTCCACCCGCGCGGCCTCCGAGTACTTCAACTACCTGGCCGCCAAGTTCGATAACGATTGGCTTTTAGTACTCGCGGCCTACAACGCCGGCGAAGGTACTGTACGCCGCGCGCGCGAGCGCAATGCGCGCGCCGGTAAGGGCACCAGTTTCTGGGATCTGAAGCTCCCTCGCGAAACCCGCCGCTACGTGCCACAACTTCTGGCGCTAGCGGAAGTGGTCTCCCGCCCAAACCACTACAAGGTGCCGCTGCACGATGTGGGTAACGAACCCTATTACGCTGCAGTAAACGTGGGCAGCCAGATTGACCTCGCCCAGGCGGCAGATCTCGCTGGTGTGGAGATTGAAGAGTTGTACCTGCTGAACCCCGGCTATAACCGCTGGGCGACAGATCCCGAAGGCAATCACCGACTGCTGGTTCCCCATGAAAAGAGTACACGGTTCGTTGAAGCCCTGGACAAGCTACCTGCCGATCAGCGCGTAAGCTGGCAGCACTACCGGGTAGCCAACGGCGACTCGCTGTCGGTCATTGCGCGCCGCTACGAAACCACGATCGCCGCGATTCAGCAGGCCAACAAACTGCGCGGCAGCAGAATCCGTGCAGGCCAGACCCTGCTGATTCCGAGCGCTTCCGGCCCCAACGCCCAGTACGCTTATTCCATCGATCAGCGCGTGAAGCGCCGCCAGTCTTCCGGCAAGGGACGCAAAACCAGCTACACCGTGCGCCCAGGTGACACTCTTTGGGGTATCGCCCGCAGCCTGAACGTCAAAGTACGCTCACTGGCGAGCTGGAACAACATGGCTCCAGGTGACACCTTGCGTCCCGGGCGCAAGCTGGTCGCGTACAACGCAAAAGGTACAAGCAACAGCTCGAGCAACAGCCGCACCACCCGCAAAGTGTCTTACCGAGTCCGCAGTGGCGACTCGCTATATCGAATCGCGCAAAAGTTTCGTATCGATATCAGCGATATCGTGCGCTGGAACAAAATCAGCCAGAACAGCTATCTGCAACCGGGTCAACGCCTGACACTGTTTGTCGATAGCGCAAATAACGGCTAAACCAGCCAGACTGCTCGACGGCGACCCCTGCATCGCCGTTTTGCTTTTAGCTTATTGCAGGCATAAAAAAACCGGCGAAAATCGCCGGTTTTTTTATTTGCGGAAACAATCAGCCGTTACTGCTGAGTCTCACTAAACACTTCAACGTCAGCCTTGCTTAGCAGATATTTCTGCACCGCTGCCAGCTCCGCGCCACCCAGCATAGAAGACAACTGTTGCATCAGCGCATCACGCTGCTCTTTGCTTTGACGGGTAAGATCGCCAGAGCGCACATCGCGCAGCTGCACAACAACAACGTCACCACTTGGCATGGTGAACTGATCCAGAGTGCGGGCACCCGGACGTGGCTCAGCCATAGTAAACACCTTGTTCACCACTTCACCACGGGCACCAAAGCCACCGCGGCGAGTCTTATCGCTGGTTTCAAGGGTCAAACCTTCAGACTCTGCAACCGCTGCCAGGCCACCACTCTCGCCAGCCTGTGACGCGACCTGCTCGGCCTTGCTCGCCAGCTGCTCGCTCGCCTTGTCGCGCTTGAGACGCTGTACAACATCCGCCTTCACTTCTTCAAGCGGCTTCACGCCTTCAGCCTTGTGCTCAACAACACGCAATACAACCGCGTGGTTTTCGTTGAGATTCAACACGTCCGAGGTATTGCCGTCTTCAAGAACTTCAGGGGAAAACGCTGCAGTAATTACCTGGCGCTCGCCAACGATACCTGGACCGCCCAGGCGGGAAAACAAAGGAGAAGACTGTACGGTTACACCCAGCTCTTCTGCTGGCGCCGCCAGCGTCTCGGCGTTGTACGCCAAGTCACCCAAACGACTTAACGCATCAACAAACTCCCGCTCCGCTTCCGCGTTACGAATACGCGTTTCAATCGCAGTCTTGCGCTCTTCAAAGGTCGGCGGCTCTGCATCGGCAACTTCAATCAGCTTGATGAAATGGGTACCAGCATCGGTTTTTACCGCGCCGGAAACTTCACCAACCTGCAATTTAGCCAGAGCTTCTTCGAACGCTTGCGGGAAAACATCACCGGAAGTGAAACCGACATCACCACCGTCTTCACTAGACAGGATGTCATCGGAGTACTCTTTCGCCAGCGCTGCGAATTCCGCACCACCATCCAGCTTTGACTGAACTTCCGCTACCTTCGCCTGTGCAGCCTCGTCATCGCCTTCAACCAGAATATGTGCCGCATGGCGACGAATGTTCGCCTGGAAGTTCTTCACTTCCTGATCGTATTGCGCACGCACGTCCTGATCTGAAATATCGATATTCGCCGCGAACAACTCAGGGGTCAGCTCGATATACTCAACAGAAACCTGTTCAGGACGCTGGAATGCAGACTGATTTTCGTCGTAGTAGGTCTGCACCTCACCATCCGCAACCACAATACCTTCGAGCAGAGGCGCCGCAGACAGGGTCACGTAATCAAAGTCACGCTCTTCCATCGACACGGCAACGATATTCTCGGCATCGGTACGGGTGCTGAATGCAGTTTGCGACACACTGTCGATAAACTGCTGCATCACCATTTCCTGTTCCAGCAACTGGCGGAAAACGGTCGGGCTATATCCCATTCGGCGCAGGCCATCGCGATACATTTGCTGGTCAAACTGGCCGTTTACCTGGAAACCAGGCATCTGCACGATTTCTTTATCTACCGCGGCGACACTCATCGCCATACCGCGATCGAGCGCAGCCTGTCGCATAACCGCACTATTGACGAGCTGCTGCAGCACCGGGCCACGCAGTTGCTCATCGGTCAGCAAGTCAGTTGGCACATTGTCGCCATACTGGTTTTCAATCATCGCACGGCGATTCTGGATCGCACGCTGCAGGTCAAGCTGAGAAATCTTTTCGCCGTTTACCTCTGCCACTTTACTAGCAGAGCCACCGCTGGCACCGGTGAAAAAATCGATTCCACCAATCACCATGATAAATCCGAAAAACGCCGCAACAATAATGGCAGCGGTTCCCTTCAGGTTGTCACGCATGGACTGAAGCATATCCAGCTCCGAAATTAACTCTTGTCTGTACACCACCGGATCAATAGTTATTCTTATTTCAGCACAAACAAAGTTTTAGGTGCTGATCAGGGAAACATCCCGTTGATCCTGATTACGATTTCAATCTTTCAGAAACAAAAAAGGCGCATCCATGTGATACGCCTCTTTGAAGCATTTTTTACAAAGCTTCTTAGTTCACCGCGTCTTTCAAAGCTTTACCAGCTTTGAAGTTCGGGATCTTAGCGGCGGCGATTTCAATCGGGTCGCCGGTGCGCGGGTTGCGGCCAGTGCGCGCAGCGCGCTCTTTAACAGCGAAGGTACCAAAGCCAACCAGAGCAACCTGATCGCCTTTTTTCAGAGCGTCGGTAATGCTGTCTACCATGGCGTCCAGAGCGCGGCCAGCAGCTGCCTTAGGAATGTCAGCAGACGCGGCAATGGCTTCAATCAGTTCGGACTTATTCACGCTATATCCCTCTATTCTTTTCTAGGTCTAAATGGTCTATGTAACTAGATTCTGAATCTGGAAGTAGTTCCCAGAATTCAATTCCAGGTGTGTTTGTCAGGTCTGTTGCAACCCTGAATAACAAGGTGCAATCAAGTAATTTTTCGCAGTGGATTTACCAATCGACTGCGGTTCCCCCGTAGCACAACAAGCCACGTTTTATACCAACTGCCTGTTAGCGGGTCAAGGAACCATGCGGCTTTGCGGGCAGTTTGACACTTTTAAGCCACACTTGTTCAGTCAACGGGCGGCAAGTTTATTTTTTAACCGCCCGCAACGCCCGGCGGCGTACTCTAAGCGACTTGATACCAACGTTTCAATGGTTTTTTGTGCAAACTTAGCGGCAAGTAACTGTCACCTGTTTAACAGAGAAGCGACTGTCGAGCGGGAAATACACAACACCAATAAAATCGTTCAAAACTTCAACAAACTGCACATCAAAACGACCTGCCACTTTCCATTTAGCAGCAGGTCGCAGGATAAAAGTCAGGTCGAGTTATGATCGATAGAGCATGCCAAACGATTAGTGCGTCTGGACAGAACGCTGGGACCGCTCATCCGCCTTTTTCTGTAACGCGGAATACTCTTCATCACTCAGTGCGTTGGGCACTGATTCCAGCGCGTATTCAAACACCTGATCAATCCACTTCACCGGCTTGATTACCAGGTCCTGTTGAATATTGTCAGGAATATCCTTGAGGTCACGCTCGTTGTCCGCCGGGATCAGTACCGTTTTGATACCACCACGGTGTGCAGCCAATAGCTTTTCTTTCAGGCCACCAATACGCAGCACTTCACCGCGCAGAGTAATTTCACCGGTCATTGCCACATCGGCACGAACGGGAATATTGGTCAGTACCGACGCCAGAGCGGTGCACATTGCGATACCCGCTGAAGGCCCGTCTTTGGGCGTAGCGCCCTCAGGAACATGGATGTGAATGTCGCGCGTTTCATGGAAGTCGGGTGCAATACCCAGCGATTGAGCGCGCGCGCGCACCACGGTGAGCGCCGCCTGAATCGACTCCTGCATCACATCACCGAGGGAACCAGTCTTGATGACGCGCCCTTTACCGGGCACTGCAGAGGATTCAATCGTGAGCAGTTCGCCACCCACTTCGGTCCAGGCAAGTCCGGTGACCTGACCGATCTTGTTTTCCTCTTCCGCGCGACCGTAATCAAACTTGCGCACACCCAACAGGTCTTCCAGCTGATCCTGTTTGATGACCACCTTATTAGTGGTGGACTTGCGCACATGCTCGGTAACAACTTTACGGCAGATTTTTGCCATTTCACGATCCAGCCCACGCACACCCGCTTCGCGGGTGTAATAGCGAACCACATCGCGTACAGCCTCATCGGTGATCTCCAGCTCCTCGGGCTTGAGGCCAGCGTTTTTACGCTGCTTGGGGATCAGATAACGCTGGGCAATATTCAACTTTTCATCTTCGGTGTATCCGGGAATTCGAATCACTTCCATTCGGTCCAGCAACGGCCCGGGAATATTCATCGAGTTCGACGTACACACGAACATCACATCGGAAAGATCGTAGTCCACTTCCAGATAGTGATCGTTGAAAGACTTGTTCTGCTCCGGGTCCAAAACCTCGAGCAATGCAGATGCTGGATCGCCGCGGTGATCCATACCCATCTTGTCGATTTCATCCAGCAGGAACAGTGGGTTTTTCACCGCTACCTTGGAGATCTTCTGAATCAGTTTACCTGGCAGCGAGCCGATGTAGGTTCTGCGGTGACCTCGAATCTCCGCCTCGTCGCGCACACCGCCAAGCGCCATACGCACATACTTGCGGTTGGTCGCGCGGGCGATGGATTCACCGAGTGAGGTTTTACCTACCCCGGGCGGTCCAACCAAACACAGAATTGGGCCCTTTACCTTTTTCACGCGCTTCTGCACGGCAAGGTATTCCAGAATACGCTCTTTCACTTCTTCAAGGCCGTAGTGATCCTTGTTCAGAATCTCTTCCGCCTTTATCAGGTCGTGACGCACGCGACTGGCTTTTTTCCAGGGCACGCTCAACATCCAGTCGATATAGCTGCGCAACACGGAAGCTTCCGCAGACATGGGCGACATCATTTTCAGCTTGCCCAGTTCCGCACGGGTTTTCTTTTCCGCTTCGGCAGACATGCCGGAGTCGGCAATTTTTTTCTCAAGTTCTTCAATTTCGTTAGGCTCTTCGGTGATCTCGCCCAACTCTTTTTGAATCGCCTTCATCTGTTCATTCAGATAGTACTCGCGCTGGCTTTTCTCCATCTGCTTTTTCACGCGACCGCGAATACGCTTCTCTACCTGAATCAGGTCGATTTCTGAATCCATCAAGCCCAGCAAATGTTCAAGACGCTGCTTAACACTGATGGTTTCCAACAATTCCTGTTTTTGCGCCAGATCCAGCGACATATGCGCCGCGATGGTGTCTGCCAAGCGGCCCGGTTCATCGATTCCGGACAGGGAGGTCATCACCTCATTCGGCACTTTTTTGCTGACGCTGACGTATTGCTCGAATTGCGACATCGCAGAGCGCACTAGCGCTTCCGCTTCCGCCTCGGAGAGCTCTTCCGATTCAATCGGGGACACAGTGGCGCGGTAATGACCCTCGCCCTCCTGGATCTCCTCGACTTTCACTCGATGACCACCCTCTACCAGCACCTTTACGGTGCCATCGGGTAGTTTGAGCAATTGCAGTACGCTCGCCACGGTGCCCACACGATACACATCGTCCGCACCGGGGTCGTCTTCGGACGCTTGGCGCTGCGCCACGAGCAGCACTTGCTTGTCGCTGCGCATCGCGTCTTCCAGCGCATCAATGGATTTCTCTCGGCCGACAAACAGCGGGATCACCATATGCGGATAGACCACTACATCTCGCAGTGGCAGCAGGGGGTATTCGTTCAAGGTCTCGGATGGCTGGTCCATATAACTCCTCTCGGCCTTCAGGCGGCCTGCGCCGCCAGATTGGCAGCCTCAACGTATCTGTCGCGTCGCCTCCAGTGCGGACGCTCGATACGACTTGTGCCAGTTCAACAGCTAAGGTGGGGGCGTCGCCCAGAATAACAAGTCCACCCCGTCACACGCAGCAAAATTAGTTTAATTTCGGCGACTTGACGATGGTTGCATAAAACCCAAGTTCTCTATGACGCCCCAGACGTAGAACAAATATTATCCAAACACCGAAAAACTAGCCGCGAAAAGCGCTTGCAGACCCTGCCGGTAGCTGCGTGAATCGGGCGCCAACTTGGAGGCACAAAAAAAGCCCCAAACTGGGGCTTTTTTTGTGCCGAAAGGCAGAGTGATCAGCGCGGAGAAACTTACTCTTCCGGCGCGGCTTTCTGGGCTTCCACCTGCTCGTATACCAGCAAGGGGGCCGACTCGCCTTTGATCACGGCCTCGTCGATTACGACTTTGGCGACGTTATCCATGGATGGGATGTCGTACATGGTTTCGAGCAGTACCGACTCCATGATCGAACGCAGTCCACGTGCACCGGTCTTCCGCTCCATGGCTTTAGTTGCTACCGCGTCCAAGGCATCCGGACGGAAGTCCAGCTCAACCCCTTCCATATCGAACAACTTGCCGTATTGCTTGGTCAGTGCGTTGCGCGGTTCGGTTAGAATTTGTACAAGCGCAGCGCGGTTAAGCTCCTCGAGCGTCGCGGTCACCGGCAACCGGCCAACGAACTCCGGGATCAACCCGTAACGCACCAAGTCTTCCGGCTCCAGATCCAACAACACTTCACCGAAGTTACTGTTGCTGTCTTTGGATTTAACCTCGGCCGAGAAACCGATGCCGCCTTTTTCTGAGCGATCGCGGATAACTTTATCCAGGCCAGCGAAAGCACCACCACAGATAAACAGGATATTAGAGGTATCTACCTGCAGGAACTCCTGCTGCGGATGCTTGCGGCCACCCTGAGGCGGTACCGAGGCAACTGTGCCCTCAATCAGTTTCAACAGTGCTTGCTGCACGCCCTCACCGGAAACATCCCGGGTAATGGAGGGGTTATCGGATTTGCGAGAAATCTTGTCAATTTCATCGATGTAAACAATACCCTGCTGGGCCTTTTCTACATCGTAATCACATTTTTGCAGCAGCTTCTGAATGATGTTTTCGACATCTTCACCCACATAGCCGGCTTCGGTGAGAGTAGTGGCGTCCGCAATGGTGAATGGCACATTCAGCAGGCGGGCAAGTGTTTCCGCCAACAGGGTTTTACCACTACCGGTAGGACCTACCAGCAGGATGTTGGATTTACCCAATTCAACATCATCTTTGCCTTTAACGCCCTTGCTGGTGCGCAAACGCTTGTAATGGTTGTATACCGCGACCGCCAGTACTTTTTTGGCGCGCGCCTGACCAATCACGTACTGGTCAAGAATCTCGGTAATTTCCTGAGGTGTAGGCAGACGGGAATCGTCACCTTCGACAGATTCCTGCACTTCCTCTCGAATGATATCGGTGCAGAGCTCAACGCACTCGTCACAGATGTATACAGAAGGCCCTGCAATCAGTTTGCGTACTTCTTGCTGGCTCTTGCCACAAAAGGAACAGTAAAGGAGTTTGCCGTTATCTTCTCCGCTGTTCTTATCAGTCATCTAAGTACTCCGTGCTCTGACAGCCAGCCAAAATGCGGTGGCAAATGGGGTTCGTAATCAAGATGCGGTCTTTTGGCAGGTTTTTCAAGCTTTTTTGTTCTCCCCCGGGGCCGAGGCTCCGCAACACGCCGCAACAACTGCACAAAGCGCACAGTCGTCGCGGAACATCACTCCCCTGCCCGGGGTGTATTTGGGGAATAAGTGCGTGCTAGATAGCTTATCGGTATTACTTGGCTAAGCCCTGGCGATGCGCCAACACTTCATCCACCAGACCGTACTCCTTGGCTTCGTCCGCACTGAGGAAGCGATCGCGATCTGTGTCACGCTCAATCTCCGCCACGGTACGGCCGGTGTGATGAGCCATAAGCTCGTTCAGGCGCGCACGGATCTTGAGGATTTCCTGGGCGTGAATATGAATATCTGAAGCCTGCCCCTGTGCGCCACCACTCGGCTGATGGATCATCACACGAGAGTTTGGTGTGGCATAACGCTTCCCTTCTGCACCGGCGGTCAGCAGGAAAGCACCCATGCTGCACGCCTGTCCGATACACATGGTGCTCACATCAGGCTTGATGAATTGCATAGTGTCGTAGATCGACATGCCTGCAGTCACCGACCCACCTGGTGAATTAATGTACAGATGGATATCTTTATCCGGGTTTTCGGCTTCCAGGAACAGCAGCTGGGCCACGACCAGGTTTGCCATATGGTCTTCTACCGGCCCCACCAGAAAGATCACGCGCTCTTTCAGCAGACGGGAATAAATATCAAACGAACGCTCACCTCTGGCGGTCTGCTCTACCACCATGGGCACCAGGCCGCCGGTGGCAAGAATGTCAGGGGAACTACTAGGACGGTCAATATATGCCATGGATACGATGCTTCCTTTTTCGGCGTATTAGGCGGGTCAGAACGCATGTGCTCAAAAAAAGCACACTTCTGAAAAATTTGTTCAACCTGAGCTTAACTGCTCGGCGTCGATAATGCCAGATTGACTCTTGGCATCTCGCACAAACAAAAACGGCCACCCTAAGGTGGCCGCTTTCAGCTGCATACGTGCCTGAATCAAGCTTGCTTTTGCGGCTTGATCACGTCGTCGTAGCTGCTTTCAACTTCGCTAACTTTCGCCTTATCCAGAACGAAGTCAACAACCTGATCTTCCAGGACTACAGACTCAACACCAGCCAACAGCTCGCGGTTGTTGAAGTAGTACTCAACCACTTCTTCCGGCTGCTGGTAAGTAGACGCCAGTTCTTCAACTTTTGCCTTTACGCGGTCCGCGTCAACAGACAGCTTGTTTTCCTTAACGATCTCACCAACCACCAGGCCGAGGACAACGCGACGCTTCGCCTGATCTTCGAACATAGTGTCCGGCAGCATATTCGCAGCGTCTTCCGGCTTGATCTGACCACCAAACTGCTGGACCATCTGGCCGCGCAGAGTCTGAACTTCGCCGGCAACCAGTGCAGCAGGAATTTCTACCTGATGCTTTTCAAACAGCTGGTCCATGACCTGAGTCTTGACCTTGTTCAGTGCAGCGTTCTTCAGCTCGCGCTCCATGTTACCGCGCACTTCTTCGCGGAACTTCTCTTCGCCACCTTCGGCAACGCCGTAGCCAGCAAAAAATTCGTCGTTCAGCTCAGGCAGCTCAGGCTTTTCAGAAGCCGTTACCTTGATGGTGAACACCGCGTCGGCACCTTTCAGGTTTTCCGCCTGGTAGTCTTCCGGGAAGGTCACTTCCACTTCTTTCTCTTCGCCCGGCTTCATGCCCAGAATGCCGTCTTCGAAGCCCGGGATCATGCTGCCGGAACCCAAAACCAGCTGCTGGCCTTCAGCCTTGCCACCTTCGAACTCTTCGCCATCTTTGCGACCAACGAAGTCGATGGTAACGCGATCACCTTTCTGAGCCTTGCGCTTGGTGTCTTTCCAACCGGACTGCTGCTTGCGCAGTACGTCGATCATGTTGTCGACGTCTTTGTCAGTCACTTCAGCAGTCGGACGCTCAATAGCAACTTCTGCCAGGTCGGTCAGAGCAACCTCCGGGTAAACTTCGAAGGTCGCTACGTACTCCAGGTTTTCACCCGGGGTGACATTCTTGGCTTCAATGCTCGGCTGGCCGGCAGGCTTTACCTGCTCCTTCTGAACCGCGTCGTAGAAAGAACGGCTCATTACCTCACCCAGCACCTCTTGACGAACACCGGCACCAAAACGCTGACGCACAACCTTCATCGGCACCTTGCCTTTACGGAAGCCGTTGATGCGCACGGTCTTTGCCGCTTGCTGAAGGCGCTTATCAACTTCCTTATCCACCACTTCTGCCGGCAAATTTACCGTTAAGCGACGCTCCAATCCGGAAGTTGTTTCGATGGAAACCTGCATGTTAATCCTCGTGAGACTCTTCTCTTCACATAATGCCGGGCTACGGAAAAGTCCAACCAGCACCAGCGCTTAGCGTTGCGCCGAATCTTATCCGGCCGCCAAATACAAACAGCCCGTGCCACCATCCCTACCCTGCAAAACACGACATAAATGCGCGCTGCGGGCAACGAATAAACACGGACTGCGAAATATTTAATTGGTGGGGACGGGGAGACTTGAACTCCCACACCTTGCGGCACCAGAACCTAAATCTGGCGTGTCTACCAATTCCACCACGTCCCCAAATCCAAACTCGCGGATAACTCTTTGATTTCCCTGCCTTTTTGAGAAAAAACAGGTTAGCCGTCCAGCGAGGGGAGCAGATTGTGCCACAGAGGACACAGGGCTTCAATAAGTGCGTTAAAAACAAATGGGGCGCCCATGGGCGCCCCATCTTTTGCACGGAAGCCGGAGCGGCTTATACGCGCTCTACGATGGTGGTGATGCCCTGACCCAGACCAATACACATGGTCGAAACGCCAAGGTCGCCGCCTTCATTTTGCATCACGGACAACAGGGTACCGGTGATACGCACACCAGAACAACCGAACGGGTGACCCAGTGCGATAGCACCACCGTACAGGTTGACCTTCTCATCCATTTTATCCAGCAGGTTGAGGTCCTTCAGCACCGGCAACGCCTGCGCCGCAAACGCTTCGTTCAACTCTACCTTATCGATATCGTCGATGGTCAGACCTGCGCGCTTCAGCGCGTTCTGCGTGGAAGGTACCGGGCCGTAACCCATGATGGACGGATCCACACCAGCCAGCGCCATTTCGCGCACCTTGGCGACCGGGGTCATACCCAGTGCCTGCGCACGCTCGGCGGACATCACCAGCATCACGGAAGCACCGTCGGTAATCTGGGAGGAAGTACCCGCAGTTACCTGACCGTGCTTCGGATCGAACGCCGGCTTCAGCTGCGCCAGACCTTCAACGGTGGTTTCCGGGCGGATGGTCTGATCGGTTTCTACCAGAATCGGCACACCGTCGGCGTCGTGGCCCTCAATTGCGATAATCTCGCGATTGAACTTGCCCTCTTCAGTGGCCTTGGCAGCGTGCTGGTGAGAGCGCGCACCAAACTCGTCCATCTGCTGACGCTGGATACCGTGCATCATGGCCAGGTATTCAGCGGTCATGCCCATGGAGCCTGCAGCCTTCGCCATATGGCGACCCAGCATCGGGTTCGGGCTCACGTGCTCCATCATATTCAGGTGACCCATGTGCTCGACACCGCCGACCACATAGACATCACCTACACCCGCCTGAATATTGGCAGCGGCGGTGTGCAGAGAGGACATGGAAGACCCACACAGGCGGTTCACGGTTTGCGCCGGAACGGTGTGGGGCAGACCAGCAGCCAGAGCAATAAAGCGCGCCACGTTGAAGCCCTGCTCGTCACGCTGCATGACACAGCCCCAGATCAGGTCATCGATTTCTTTCGGATCCAGCTTTTCATTGCGTTGCAGAAATTTCTTCAGCAGTTCAGCAGACATGTCATCCGCACGCACATTGCGGTAAACGCCATTTTTGGATCGACCCATGGCAGTACGCGCATAGTCGACGATTACGGCATCTCTAGGATTCAGACTCATGGATACTCTCCTTACTTGTTGCCGTAGTAGGTTTTGCCGCTGGCAGCCATTTCACGCATGCCTTCGGTCGGCTCATACAGCGCACCCAGGTCGCTGTACTTCTCGGCCATTTTCACGAAGTTGTCCAGGCCAATGCTGTCCAGCCAAGCGAACACGCCACCGCGGAATGGCGGGAAGCCGATACCGTAGATGAGCGCCATATCGGCTTCTGCCGGAGAATCCACGATGCCCTCTTCCAGGCAGCGCGCCAGCTCGGTCGCCATTGGCACCATCATACGCTCGATGATTTCGTCGTTTTCAAACTCGCGACGATCAGCCACGTGTGGCTTCAGAAGCTCATAAGACTCTTCGGTAGCCACTTTCTTCGGACGGCCTTTCTTGTCTTGCTCGTAGACATAGAAGCCTTTGCCATTCTTCTGGCCGTAGCGCCCTGCTTCGTACATTACATCGGAAGCTGCGGTAAAGGTCTTGCCCATACGCTCAGGGAAACCTTCCGCCATTACCTGCTCGGCGTGTACACCGGTATCGATGCCAACCACGTCCATCAGGTAAGCCGGGCCCATCGGCCAGCCCCAACGTTCCATCACCTTGTCAACCTGCTGGAAGTCAGCGCCATCGCGCACCAGCATGGCGAAACCGGCGAAGTATGGGAACAGCACGCGGTTTACCAGGAATCCTGGGCAGTCGCGCACCACAATCGCCTTTTTACCCATCTTGTTGGCGTAGGCCACAACGCGGGCAACAGCGTTTTCGGAAGTTTTCTCACCGCGAATCACTTCCACCAGCGGCATTTTGTGCACCGGGTTGAAGAAGTGCATACCCAGGAAGTTTTCCGGGCGCGACAGCGGCGCTGCCAGGCTGTCGATAGAAATGGTAGAAGTGTTGGAAGCAATGACGGTGTCATTTGAAACCTTGCCTTCCACTTCAGTCAGAACAGCGTGCTTGACCTTGGGGTTTTCCACGACCGCTTCAACTACCACGTCGATATCGTCGAAACCGTCGTAGCTCAGGGTCGGCTCGATGCGGTTCAGCACCTCGCCCATTTTGCTCGCAGTCATGCGACCGCGATCAACCAGTTTCGACAGCAGCTTGCTGGCCTCATTCAGACCCAGGTCGATGCCGTCCTGATTGATATCCTTCATCTTAATCGGCGTGCCTTTGTAGGCAGATTGGTAGGCGATACCGCCACCCATAATGCCCGCGCCCAGTACGGCAGCGCGCTCGATTTTCTTGTCCGCTTTCTTTTCCCAGCCTTTGGCAACCTTGCCAACCAGCTGGTCTTTCAGGAACAGGCCTACCAGAGACTTCGCAGTTTCGGTCTGCGCGCTGGCAATAAACTGTTCCTGCTCGATTTTCAGTGCCGCATCGCGGTCGAGCTTGTAGCCCTGCTCAATAGAGGTAACCGCGTTAACCGGAGACGGGTAGTTGCGACCCGCTTGCTGACCAACAAATGCCTTGGTGGTGAAGAACGCCATCAGCGCTTCGGTATCGTTCAGCGGAATCGGGGACTTCTTGATTTCACGACGTTTCTGGTAGTCCAGCTCGCCCGCAGCAACGCGCTCCAGCAGTTTCAGTGCAGCGCCGCGCAGTTTGTCAGAAGGAACTACAGCGTCGACGGCGTGTGCAGTCAGTGCCGCGTCTGGACGCTGCTCTTTACCTGCAGCAATCCACTCGGCCGCAACGTCAACACCAACCACGCGCGGCAAGCGCACGGTGCCGCCCCAGCCAGGGATCAGACCCAGCTTCACTTCGGGCAGGCCAACTTTGGCCTTATCACCCATCACGCGGTAGTCACAACCCAGGCAGACTTCGAAGCCACCGCCGAGCGCGAAGCCATTAATGGCAACCACAGTCGGGAACGGGAGGTCTTCCAGTCGGTTGATGTTGTCGTTGTTCTTGTTCATCAGCTCGGCGATGCCTTCCGCGCCAGCGGAGAAAGCTCCGCCAAACTCGGTAATGTCTGCACCGACGATAAATACGTTTTTGCCACTGGTCAGCAGCAGGCCTTTGATATCGCCCGCTTTCTCAATCGCGTCCAGAGCGTCGGAAAATTCCGATACGGTGAGACGATTGAACTTATTGACGGACTCGCCTTCCAGATCGAATTTCAGTTCCGCGATGCCGTTGTCCAACATCTGAACGGATAGCGCTTTGCCACTAAATAACATTATTGACCTCATTGATTGGTGACCCGGTGTCATTGCCGACAATGTACCGGTCCGGGGGTCGGGTTGTGCAAGACTGAGATTGGACTCGCCGCAGACAGCGTGCGGTACCAGTGTTGCCACTTAATGACGCATTGTCCGAAATCAGTCGACGCGCCAAGTATAGCCAGATTCAAACGTGTGTTTGAATACCATTTCTGCCATATCTACTGTCCGGTTTGGTGCAAACATTGTGGTCAGACAGGGATTCCGATCAAAATCTGACCCATTCGTTCATAAAGTCAGGAATTTGTTTCAAGAACAGGCAACACGCAGACAACCGATATCTGCGCCCCGAAGCATAGCGGGTAAAGCGCGCGGAAACAGGATCACCGCGCAGCAAGGGAAGGATACCGGCGACACATGGAGCCGCCGGCGACCGGCTCATCGCACAGGCGGATGAGCGACGGACATAAGTCATACCATATCGGCGAAGGGGTTTTCTGACTCCAGTGAAATAGCGCCAGCACCATCCGGCAATTTGAGACTGAAAGCATCCAGCTCGATGGCCGACTCATCAATCAGCCCCTCACCGAATCGGTAGATCGCGTCCAGATCGCCGCGACTGGCGCGCGCATCGTATGACGCGGCCTGCTCGGTCACAGCCTCATTGCGCTTCTGGTATGCGGTAAACGCGGCGTTACCGTGGCGCTTGGCCAGCATGCTCTCGGTAATATGGGGCGCCAGCACACTGGCCGTCGCATTGTTACCACCAAACCCTTTCGAGTTGAGGAAGGCCACATCCAGGGATTGTGGATCGCGCTCCACATGCTCCAGCGACAATGAGAGATTTTCGTGATGCACATCATCGGCCACACGGTCGATGGTGGTAATACCCGGCAAAATACCGCGGCGGAACATGCCCAGGCTGGTACTCAACTGATCACCACTGGCCGCCGCGACGGTGTGCCCCACAAAGGCTTTCACCGCGCATACCGGCCACGCCTCAATACCAAAGGCGCCGGCGAGACGATCAAAGATGGCAGACTCCGTCACTCGGTTCTGCGGCGTACTGGAACCGTGAGCCTGAACAAAGCTGCGGTTGCGCAGGCTGTCTTCACCGAGAATGGCGCGCGCTTCGGCCATTGCCCGGGCAACGGTGAGGTAATTGCCGGGGCCCGGTGCAGAGATGGACTTTTTGGCCCCATCCGCATTCACGAACACATTGGCCACTGCGCCATGAATCGGCGCACCTAGCTCGAGCGCGAGCTCGTCGTCCATCAGTACTGCCCACTGACTCCCCTCTCCCAGGGTAAAGCCGCAGTTATTGCCAAACGGGCGACTGGCACGCCGGAAGTCGATGTCGCCATCGAAGATTTTGCGCAGTCCATCCAGATTCGCGAGCGCACCCATGGTGGTATAACCATCTACCACCTCCGGCACCAGCGGCGCCTCTGCGGCACCGACCACAGCGACACGCGCACGGCCACAGCGAATATCTTCCACTGCAGCGCGCAGATTGTAGAGGTATGTGGCGCAGGCGCCGGCAACGGCCCCAGTCGTACCCACACTGCCGAGGACATAGGCGTTTACAAAGTCTGCGGGCATGCTGGTGAGACCCAGCGCCAACTGTTTCGAGCTCACCCGGCCACCGCGCAGTCGCGACTGCAACAGGCCGCCATTGCCATTGGGGTCCAACTGGCTCATGGCAGAACTGGCATACACAGAGATCTTGTCCGGGCCCGCCTTCGCCGCGACTGTGTCCCAATCAATACCCAGGGACTGCACCGCGTCAGATGCGCCGAGAATCGCCAACTGCAGGCCGCGCGGGTGGAATCGGGAGTTGTACTCCTGGCCGGGCTCAAAGCCCGTTGGCAACTGGCCTGCAGAAGCAACAGAAATTTCGCGGTGGCTATCAAGCATGACCGACAGTGCGCCGGCGTGTACCCGCACACGACCGCTATCCAGCGGTTCTACCTGCCAATCGGCCGGCAGCGGGTTCGGCAGCTGGCGCGCGGACATTTCAAAGGTAAAACCGCCTGCATTTGAAAGTGCGGCCGGCTGGTGGAAATGGCACTGGCGATAGTCGTAGAAGCGCGACTCCAGCTCCCGCACCAACGTGCCCTGCAACACCTGCTGCTCCAACTCGGCACTCAACGGCCCCTGAGCATCGTCACCGGTGCGCAGCCCCATCAGGGCAGCGAGATCAGACAGGACATCGGTTCGCTCTTCAGAGGCGAGGCTGTCCAGCACCATGCGCTTGTAGCCGCGGTGAAACGAGCTGCGACCCGCAGGATTGAATCCCCCAAACGCAGTGATAACAGGTAGGCGCTGCATCCTGACCTCCAGCCTAGTATGGAAATGCGAAACGAAATTACCCGGCAAATTCGGATGGGCGCCAGTTTAGGGGCTGGTGATTCGGCCTCGTTATGGGCATACTGGCCAGCAATTTTGACCATCTGGCCATGTGTGACGGCGGCATTTTCTGCCAAGCAACGGCCAGCAAACCGGTATCTATACGGCAAACTTGCCCGACTGCCGCCATCTGTCGCGAACGGGCTAGAAAATGCACGCATAAGGTCATACTTGAGAGTTACCCATGCCCACCGTCACTTTTGTTTTGATTGATCAAATGCTTTCCACCGGCACCATTTTGCCGCTGGAGATGTTGCGAGGTGCCGAGAGCCGTGCCAGAGCGGAAAAAGAGTCGGTGCCACTGAAACTGGTCACCACCAGTGCCGATGGCGCGCCGGTGAAGTCCCGCTCGGGGTTCAATCTGGCACCAGATATGGCCCTTGATCAGGTACCCGACAGCGACATCATCTACCTGCCAGCTCTCTGGCGTAACCCTCGCCCGGCACTAAAACGCAATACCGCGCTACTGGCGTGGCTGCGCGATCAGGCAGCGAAAGGTGCGGTTATCAGCGCGGTGGGCACCGGCGTGTGCTTTCTTGCCGAAGCCGGATTACTGGATGACAAACCCGCGACCACTCACTGGCACTATTTTGATCGCTTTGCTTCGGACTACCCGAGAGTGAAGCTAAAGCGACAGTATTTTATTACTCAGGCGGACCGACTGTTCTGCGCCGCCAGCGTGAACGCACTCGCTGACGTCACCGTGCACCTGATTCGCCAGCTGTTCGGCCCATCCATTGCCAGCCATGTCGAGCGCAATTTTTCGCACGAGATTCGCAGACCATTTGAAGAGATTGCCTACTCGGAAGGCGCGGTACATCTGCATCCAGACGAAGAGATTGTGCAGGCCCAGACCTGGCTAAAACAGCACTGCAGCGACGATGTAAAGCTCAGCGAAGTGGCCAAACATTTCGACATGAGCGTGCGCTCTTTCAATCGCCGCTTCAAACTGGCCACTGGGCAAACGCCACTGCAATACCTGCAGAACGTTCGAATTGATATGGCGCGTGAGCTGCTGCAATCGAGCAATTTATCGGTGAACGAAATTGCAGAAAAGGTGGGCTATCAGGATATGGGGCACTTCACTGCCCTGTTCAAGAAGTTTCTCTCTACGACACCCAGTGAATATCGCACTACCGTGCGTGCAAAACTATTTCGGGTAAACACCTGAGTCAGTCGCGTCGCTGCAAAAAAATAACATCGGCGCCGACAATCTCAAGCTCCGCATTGAGCTTGCGCGCCAGCCACGAAAAGGTGGGCGCACTAAAAAAGACGATATGTGTTGGATCGCGAATATAGTGCCAGCTGGCAAACCGCTCTGGTGAAGCCACCAGCTTGGTCATCAGCGCCAGCACACCGCCGCGATTCAGACGCTGCCACAAGGAAGCAATAACATTCCCCGGCTCGCTCAAGTGTTCAACCACTTCGGTGCTAACAACAAAATCGTAAGATTGCTCCAGCACAGAAATATCCGGGCGGTAGTAAAGGTCGTACGTTGCGGTCGGGTGCCCGCTCCGCTGCAGCATATTGGCCAGTAACGGTGCGGGGCCACACCCAAAATCCAATCCATGCGCTCCTGCCGGCAACCTGGCCAGCAACGGATCCGCACAACGACTCAAGAATTTTTCATAGCCGGGATCCTGCAAATGATTTTCATGCAGGTCGTAATAGGTTTTTTCTTCCGCAGCCGATAAGTGGTAACGACGAGGGACGTACACCAGCGCACACTCGCCACACTGGTAGTATGCACGCTGCTTATCCTGGTGGTACAGAAATGGCTGTGCCGCCCGATGGCGGCACAGGGGGCAAGACTCAATAGATTCTTGCTGGGATTGATTAACTTCGGACTCGGTCACTTTATACAAGCCGATTTACGCAGATCAGTTTATAAAGCAAAGCCAAAGCGGGACCGCGTCAGGCTGCCTGCTCGCGCTTGCCGTCGACATCAATTGCCGTACTTTCTACCCCGGCCTTTTGCTCCGCGGTTTTAGACTGCAGTAAAGTGCCGGTAGAAATTTCTACCTTGCGCGGCTTCATGGCTTCAGGGATTTCTCGCACCAGCTCGATGTGAAGCAAGCCATTGGCAAGCTGCGCATCAACCACACGCACATGATCCGCCAACTGGAAGCGTCGTTCAAAATTGCGCGCCGCTATACCGCGGTGCAGGAAGTTGCGCTGACTTTCATCTGCTGGCTTTTTACCGCTAACGGTCAGGCGATTTTGCTCAACTTGTATATCAAGTTCAGACTGATCGAAACCAGCAACGGCCATGGAAATTCGGTAAGCATCCTCCCCGGTCAACTCAATATTGTATGGGGGGTATGCGGGTTGGTTCTGCTCGGTTGCCGTCATGGAGTCCAGCAGGCTGGCCATACGATCAAAACCGATAGCGGAACGATAAAGAGGGGAAAGATCTAAATTACGCATTGTCATATCCTCAATTCAGAGCAATATTTATAGAATGTGCCCGTACCATTGCTCTACGCGTGAGAGCTGTACCAAGCGTTTGTTTAGCACCACTGCTACCAACGAATGAAACAAAGCTTCATACTTGGCTGCGGCAGCTTAGGGAGACACCTCTGTCGAGCCTGCCTCCTGAGAATAGATATTGGGCCGAAGCAAAGAGCTTCAAGGATAAAAATAAAAAAATTTATGAAAAATAGCGCACCCCAAGACAAGATGCGGGACGGAAGGCAGAGCGAAGAACCATTGCGCCTGTTTATTGGTATTGCACCGGATAAAAATACCCAGCGCTTTTTAGATAGTATTTGCACCGCCAGAGAGCAACAGGGAATGCCGCGAAAGCTGCGCTGGATCAACCACACCAATCGCCACCTAACACTAGCGTTTCTTGGGGAGACAGAGCCGGCCCACTTGGACACCATTGAGGTTCGGCTGAAAGACATCGCCCAATACACAGCGCCACTCGATGGCCGAATTGTCAGTACACACCCCTTCCCCAAGCCTCGCGCACGATTGTTTGCCGCTGAATTGTTGCCCTCGCAGCGCCTGCTTGACCTACACCAGGCTTGCCAGGCACTAATGCGCGCGATTGGCAAAACGCCGGAAAAAAAGACCTTCCGTCCACACTTTACTTTGGCTCGCAGCCCCGGGGGCTTTTCCAGCCTCTCCCCGGTGCCCACAGACTTTATCTGCCACCTGAACAACATCACGCTGTATCACAGCCTGCTTGCGCCTGGTGGCAGTCAATACCAGCCCCTGCTAACGCTACCCCTCGCTGGCGAGTCCGCACCCGGGGATAGGTACTGATTCCCCGGGCACAAAAAAGCCCGCCTTGCACAACACAAGGCGGGCTTTTAGCAGCGAAATCTGCTGGAGACTAGCTAGTCAAGCTTTGGCAGCAGGTACTCTGGGTACATCACCAGTCGCGGGCGCGACAGGCGACGTGCGTCGAAGACAAACACATAACGCTCGCCATTGTCATCCGCGGGGATGGTACGACGGAATTTCCAGGAGTTGACCTTGTAGGTCTGGCGACCTGCGGTTACCGGCACAATCACCCGATACTGATCCTGCCCCAGGAATTCAAATTCCACGGAATCCTCTCCCTTGGGCTTCAGGGTCAAATTGCGGAACGTATGCTTTCCGCTTTCGCCCTCTCCGAGCTGGCTCAGCAGCTTTTCCAGGCGAGCGCGCTCACCGCGCACATATTCCACCATCTCCGGGTCAACCTCGCGGGCGCCAGCTGCCGCGGTGACCTCACCAGACGGGGCTGCCTCGCCGGAGGCGGCCGAATCGGCCGCTGCATTCGTCATATCGCCGGCAGCTGCCAGCGTCGGCTCAGGAACCTTTGGCGCAGAGATCACCACCGCCGGTGCCACCTCTGGCTTGGGGGCCGACTTCTTGGCTGCCACCTTGGCTTTCGCAGTCTTGGCCTCGTTCAGCATCTCTTTGACCAGAGAGTCCACCAGAGTCTGCTGCGCTTCCAGACGTGACTTGCCGCCGGCGACGGATTCACGCGCGTCGGCCAGACGGGTCGCCAACTCACCGTAATTGGACTGGATAAATTCAACACGACGATTGCGGCTATCAACGCCACGCTCCGCCATATTGAGTGTGTGCTTGGCTTTTTTCAGTGCGCGTGCGGTATCGGTGCTCGCTGCACCCTTATGTTCCCGCTCGGCGGTCTTTACCGCTACCAGCGACTGCTGATAGTTTTTCCGCGCCTCGCTGAGCGAATTCTGAGCACGTTCTAGCTTGTACTCATAGGAAACAATTTCGTTCTCAATATCTTCCAGCTCAACCAGTCGGTTTTCCTGCACCTGCTCCATTCGAGCAAGCCTGTTCTGCTCCACGGTCAGCGACGACGCTGCCTGCAGCTCAACACTCCAGCCGACTACCCCCAACAAGCCCGCGAAAAGCAGCGAGCGGCCACGGTTTACCACCATTGTCAGAATCCATTGTTTGATTTTGTACTTCTTGAATCCACCCGAGCAGGTACCCCCTCGCCCAGATGCCTCGGATGCGCCGAAAGCCTCTAAAACTCGCCAAAGAGCCTATGGAGACCAGGGCAAACTGAGATTCGGTATTCTACACCGGCAGGAACCTCCACATTGAGACGTACCCCAGCACCTTGAGAATACCTGTGCGCACCAATCCTCCTGCGCGAACGCCAATTTACCCCACTCGATTTTTCTCAGCAATGACCATGCCAACAAGATTACTGGGCTTTGAGTGACGTGTGCTGCAATTCACGGTTTATCTGACCTGTCGAGCCTTTGCCAAAAAGTTCCAAAAGTACTAACAATTTTTTATGACACTTTCTTGATTGGAGTGCTTGATTTTTTTTCTCAGAATCGCATTATGACTACAGGGAGTTGATCCCGACCGGATTGAAAACCGGCCCGAGCGCAAAACCTTATTTGGCTGCGATGGCAGCCGTTAACTCGCGACCTCTGGTGATTCGATTTTCAAGCCTGTCACACTCTCCCTACTGGGCGCCCTACCTTCTTTCAGCAAACCGCACTTCGCGGCCTGCATGGACCCTTTATAACCGGAGGTATGTGCCCATGAAATCAGCGCCTTACGATAACATTGTATTCCGCGACATCGATAAATCTGCATCTCTTGCGGATACCGTTTCCAAAAAGCTAAACAAGCTGGAACGTTATTGTGGCGACATCATACGAAGCCGTGTGGTCCTCGAAGCTCCCCATCAACACAAGCACAAAGGCAAGCAATACAAAGCTTCCGTTGAGCTAGCCGTGAGCGGAAATCCGGTCACAATCTCCAACGAAAGCGACTCTATTCATCGCGCCGTTAACGGAGCGTTCGATTCTGCCGAGCGCTGCCTGAAAGAGCGCGGCGGCCGTCGCAAATCCCGTCGCTACCAGACCGCAGTCCTTGACAGCGAAAGCGAATAAACTTTTTTTTGATTTGCACGAATAATCTGGATAAATCAAAGAGGCCAAATTAAAAAGAGCGGGGAAGCAATGCTTCCCCGCTCTTTTTATTTACGCGCGAATCCGCGAGCAAAAGCGCCGACTATTCTGCAACCGGCGTGCGCATGGTAACAAACTCTTCCGCCGCAGTCGGGTGGATACCGATGGTCTGATCAAATACAGACTTAGTCGCACCGGCCTTCATTGCAACCGCAATACCCTGAATGATTTCACCGGCATCCGGGCCCACCATATGGGCGCCAATCACGCGGTCATTGCTGGTATCAACAACCAGCTTCATCAAGGTGCGCTCGTCTCGACCACTCACCGAGTGCCGCATAGCACGAAAGTCCGAGCGATATATCGCAACCGAGATCCCAGCCTGACGTGCCTCTTCTTCACTAAGCCCCACAGTGCCGATGTTCGGCTGGCAAAAAACGGCCGTGGGGATGTTGTTGTAATCGATCTCCGCGGTCTTTCCCGTTTGCCAATGCTTCACTAACGCCATAGCTTCAGCCAGCGCTACCGGGGTTAGCTCGGGGCCGCCGGTGACATCACCCAATGCATAGATCGAGGTCACACTGCTGCGGAAATTATCATCAATCCCGATAGTGCCATCTTTTTGCAGCACCACACCCAGCTCTTCCAGCCCAAGACCCCGGGTATTCGGCTTGCGCCCGGTGGCATACAGCACCGCATCCACCTCAAGCACGTTTCCGTCACTATCCTGGACACGCAAACTGCCATCGGGCGCCTTCTCTATTGAGCTGACCTGATGATGGAAGTGCAACTGCACCGATTTCTTCTCGATTTCATCGCGGACAAAATGGCGTATGTCATTATCAAACCCACGCAAAAACAGATCGCGGCGATAGGACAAATGGGTTTCCGCCCCGAGCCCGGCGAAAATCCCGGCAAATTCCACCGCGATATAACCCCCACCGACCACCAGTACCCGCTTCGGAAACACCTCCAGCGAGAACACTTCGTTGGAAGTGATTACATGTTCACTGCCGGGGAATTCCGGTACGTAGGGCCAGCCACCGGTAGCAACCAGTATGCGCTCGGCGGAGTATTGAGTATCACCGACCGTTACCTGCTGACGACCAGTGAGCTTGCCGCGACCATCAATAACGGTGACGCCGGCGTTACCGAGTAACTTGCGGTAGATGCCATTAAGACGGGTGATTTCCTTGGCATTGTTATCGCGGAGCGTAGGCCAGGCGAACTGCGCCCCACCCTGTCCCTGCCAACCAAAGGCTGTAGCGTCCTCAAACGTCTCGCTGTAGCTGCTTGCGTAGACAAAGAGCTTCTTGGGTACACAGCCCACATTGACGCAGGTACCGCCCATGTAGCGGTCTTCCACAACCGCCACGCGCATTCCGGTTGCCGCGGCCATTCTTGCCGCGCGCACGCCGCCGGAACCCGCTCCAATCACGAAAAGGTCGAAATCAAACTCAGACAAAATCTGCTCCTTTTGCCGAAAAAACAGCCTCTACCACAACAAATTTTCCGTTGAAAATGCCGACTGGTTCCGCAATCTGCACATAACTGACTATCGGAACTTAAAAGCCGTTGACATAGCACTGTCGTTTAGATACTTATGTGATGTTTATCACAATAACAAGCCTGATAGCGAAAACAACAGCAAGGCACTTAAAAATGAAAACGTCAGATTTCGCAACAACACACCCGAGTGAAACCTCCCAGAAAGCCACTTTCGCTGTTTCCAAACTGCGCAAGTACATGGCTCTGTGCGGCGCGATGGCCGTGAGTATATTGCTGGCCTCCGGCAACGCAACCGCCAAAACCCACCCGTCTTATTTGACGCAAAGTTATTGCGACGGATTGGTGGATCAATTTGTCGACTACGGTATGCGCAGCCTTGGGAAGTATGTAAACGAAAACTTCAATCTGGAATACAAAGGCGGTATTCGCAATACCATCAATTTCCTGAAGCAGCGCTCGGAGTGGCTATCGGAATGCGACTCCTACCTGAACGATACGGCGAGCACCTCTGTATTTCACGATGAGAAAAACACCAGGGAAATCTTTACTGCGATCGATGCGCTGGCGAAAGAGCTGCAATTGGTGCGCGAAGGCGTGGAATTCCCGGATGAAACCGGCGTAAACAACCCGCTGCCATTCATCAAGGATCGTTACGAGACCCTCGCAACGTTGATGGATCAGCACCACACCAGAATACTGATGAAAAAACAGTTTCAGTAATCTGCACAGAAAGCCCGCAAAGCGAGCCATCGGGGGAGCGTGACGTTTCAGCTCCCCCGCTTTCGACCCCCTCTATTCCCCTCTCGAGCAACACGCTCTTCCACTTCCTCAGCCTTCATCTGCGCCTCTGGCCAGTTGACCTGTTCACGCCCCAATAAACGCTCTTTGAGGCTCGCAGCAATGCGCCGCGTCAGTGCACCCAAGCGGGGGCGCTGCTTCTCCGAGAAAGGAATCGGGCGGCAGCTATGCACAGCAGCGAGACCGATACGGGCCATAAACAGGCTGGCACCCATGCCCTGCCCAAGACGCGCAGAAACCGTACTCAACATGCTATCGCCTACCAGTTCGGGCCACAGCTCGCTCACTGCGTATTCGCTGGCACCACTGTAAGCAACCAGGGCGAGGATTTTCTTGAACAAACGCCAGCGGACCACGACCGACGGGCGCACACCGTATATCTGCGCCACATCGTCGATCATGCGCATGGATTGCCGCAATGCCACCAACACATCCAAGGTGGTAAACGGGCTCAGTCCTACCAGGGCCCCGGTGGTGGTCGCGTGCCGAACAATCCGCCGCAGGGCTTCCTGATCCAGCGCTTCAAAAAAATTGAGCTCCAGATGACGCAGCAACTCACTGTTGTCGTAATAATCCGGTGCCTCTTCCTGCACACGGGCCAGTAGCGCTCCCTGCGGCTTCCCTTCGAATAGCTCGCGCAACTGGTGGTTGAGAGGCTCGACCGCATCAGTGGCACGGCTGTCGCGCACCTCTGCCGCCAATTCCTGCGTTTTCTGCAGCTTGCGCAAGGGCCGTCCAGCGCGAAAGTACTCCCACACGGCACTGACCATGGTAAGCACCAGGGCGCCAATGATCACCCCGGCCAGCAGGCCGAAGCCCCAGTGCATGTCTGCCGCCCAGTAAAAGAACTGACGCAGCTCCCAAAAAATCGCACCAAAAGTCAGCGCCAACGCCGCAGCCAGCGCCGGCTTCCACAAGCGCAGACGAAACACCGGAAGACGCAGTTCTGAAAATGAGATGGTATTGGGCAGGGACTCGCCCGTGGTGATCGAACGCGGTAGCTGATCGGCCTCTTCCGAAAGAGATTCGACACGCGTACTCGCGCGGTCATGCACCGTACTCTCTTCCGCTTCCAGGTTCTCAATACGAGTTTGCCGGCGCGGCTCCTGACCTGGACGCGCGGAAGCAGCCCCACGCTCCGCTTTGTTATCCGCAGAGTCCATTACACCTTGTCTCCCAACAATAAATTCAACAGTGCATCAAGGCGGATATGTGGCAGATAGCCTTCCCGCGCAATTCCCACCGGCGGACGCAACTGGGGCGGGAGCCCACCCTTGTAATGTTTCCACCCGTTTTCCTGCGGCAGGTGGGCGAGTATCTCGGCATTTTCAAACCCGAGATAGTCGCCATCCATTCCGTGCCCTACCAACAAGCGGCGACCGCTCCTCACCTGTTCCGTGGAACAGCGGACGGCGGCAATCGCCTCACAATAAAGCGGTAAGCCGCGGTGACGCGCCCCGGAGAACACCTGCTGCAATTGCTGGCCCAACAATTGGCGAAGCGCGTCGTGGTCAGCCGCGAGTACCTGGTCTACCTTGGTCGCGGCAAACACCAGTCGATCGATACGCGGACGCCACAGCTTGCGCAACAGCCCGCTGTTTCCGTACCGGAAGGTATCGGCAATGTGCCCAAACGCCAGGCGCATATCCTCGAGCGCTTCCTCGCCAGCAAACAGGGTGCCAATCAGGTCTACGAGCACCAACTGGCGGTCCAGATGCCGGAAATGGCTCTCTAGGAAGGGCGCGACACTCTGCTCGACGTAAGCGCGATAGCGCGCTTCCAGCACCCGATACACACTGTCCTCGGGCAACTCGTCCAGTTCAGCGGCACTTTGGTGACCGAGGGTCGGCAGCGGGAAAAAGCCATACTCCTCATTGTCGAGCAGTGCCCGCCCCGGCTGCAGATAACTCAAGCGGGCGCTACCGCGGCAGTCGCGCAGAAACTGACGATAGTTCTGCCACAGGCTATCCAGCTCAGCTGGATCCATACGGTCTGCGGGGTCCAGCTGCTCTAGGCGCGCCATCAGCTCCGGCGCAAGATTGCGGCGCGCCTGTCCAACCAGCAAATCGCGCTGGTGACGGCACCAAGTGGCAAAATCCATGCGCAACAGCGGGAGATCCATGAGCCACTCCCCGGGGTAGTCACGGAACTCGAGAATCAGCCGCTGCCGGTAGTTTCGCCCAAACCGACGCCCCTGCAGGTGCAGATGCAACTCCAGCGCAGAAAGATCGCGTGTGGAATCCGGCCAGCGCGGCGGTGTTGCCGTCAGCGCGCCGAGGCAGCGCTCGTATTCAAACAGGGGTAACCCAGCGTCAACCGCGGGGTGCAGCTCAGCCCCCAATAAGCGGCCGTTCAGCGCCGGCGCAAAGCCAGGCAGCTGCGCCCGATCGGGGTTGCTCAATTGATAGATAAGGCTGGTGATTAGGGTGGACTTGCCGGCGCCACTGAGACCAGTGATACCGATGCAGAGGCGCTTGTCGAGCAGACGCTCGGCGGCCCAGTGGGATTTATCAAGCGCCTCTTTACCCAGCTGGCGCAGTTGCTTCTTCAAACCGCGCAGGCGACTTCGTCCTGCGCGGCCATCCTGATCTGAACTCACTAAAACTCCGTTTTTTAGCGGATAGCTAGGGTCAATCTACCAGGGCGATATCCCCGGAGCCCATTACCGAGAAGGACTCGCTGGCAGGGCGCTTCAATACGATGTCACCGGACCCCATTACCGCGCCACCAGCTCTGGTGGCCTGTAACTGGCGCCCCATGAAGTCACCAGACCCCATTACCGTAATATTCACGCTGGCTACTTTGCCGCCGATTACCACATCGCCAGACCCTTTGATCTGGGCGTTCAGGCTTTCGCCGATGAAATTGTCCATACGCACGTCGCCAGAACCCGTCACCCCTGCCTGCCCCGCTACCGCGAGAATAGTGCCGAGGATCACATCGCCTGAGCCGGTAACGCCTGCGTTCAGTGATTCCGCAGCGACCTTTTCCACGCGAATCAATCCAGAACCGGTGACGCGCAAATCCAGATCAGCGCTCTCCAGGGTGTCTGCCAGCGCCTCACCGGACCCGGTCACGCGTATTGCAGACAGTTCGGGCAAGGTCACACGGAACTCGACATTCGGCTCACTGCTGACGGTGACCACTCCAAACAGGCTTTTGCGGTCCGGTTCAACGGAAAGCGACAGGGTATCACCCTTGACCTCAGCCTTGGCATATTCGAGGTCTTTTTGCTCGCCATAGGCTGTTACAGAGAACTCTGGGCCCTGTGTCACTTTAAGGTTAGAACCTCCCTTCAGGGCAATGGCGGAAAATCCATCCACCGAGAAGACCTTAGCTTCTTCCGCCTGGCTAAACGCCGCGCAAAGGGTCAACAGCGGCACCAGAATGGCGACCGAAATAAAGCGGGACAGAAGTGGCGATCTATTACGCATGGTCCGTATACCTGTAGTCATAGCTCATTTGCATTTGGGGCAGCCGATATCGGCCGCCACCTTGGTTCATTACCGGTATGACGTCACTACCTCCGGGTTTGGATGCAGTAATGCCAAATTCACCGAAACGGAGCTATTCCATGCCATTCTCGAAACCGAGATCCGCAAGCGCCTGGCGAATCTTGGCCGCTTCCTCGGCCAGCGCCTCCGGCTCGGCCTGCTGCTGCAGAGCAAAGTCCAGATCAGCAATTTCGTTGATCGGCACCAGGTGGTAGTGGGTATGCGGCACCTCGATACCAGCCACCATCACTCCCACCCGGCGCGGACGGTAAACCTGCTTCTGCGCCTTGGCGACCTTACTTGCCACATCCATCAGGTGCGCGCTGGTCTCTGCGGGTACATCATCCCAGTGATCAATCTCCGCTACCGGAACCACCAGACAGTGACCCGGTTTGATGGGGGCAATGGTCATAAATGCCACCACCGAATCGTCGCGCCAAACGAAATGTCCGGGAAGGTCACCATTGATAATTTGGGTAAAGATGCTCGCCATCAGGATCTCCTTCTCGATTACGTTGGCCGTGATTACTTTAAATGTGCGCGTGTGTCGATGATTTTACCAGTGCAGTTTCTCCTGTCACTCTTTTACCCGGCAGCAGACAAGTTCGACGCCACGCCCCGCTTAACCCGCAAGAGCTAACCCAGAGAAATTCTTCCGTCACAATTGCCTTAAAAACAGGCACTTGTCGCATACGACGCCCCAAAATAGCGCTTGATTAAACCAGCCATACAACACCCGTGGAAGAGTGTGACAATTTGTTTCCGCTTTGTTGGCAGAGGTATTTTCATCCCGTAACCTTGCCGCCCATATCGAAACAGGCAGTCCCAGACCCGCCACACGCGAATTTCCCCACACCGTTTTTCAGGTATGGATTTCGCCTCCGGCAGGTCAACATAACGACATCGACAAGATTAACGGGACGCCCACAAAAATTCAGAAAATTCGTCTCACAGGGGGAGCTCATCCATGTCACAGGTATCGTCTGCGCACGCACTCAGTCCTGCCGGTTTATATCCGCTCGGCAACCCGGCTCGATGCAATCACGGCCAGGTGTGCGAGTGCGCACCAGAGGCCGCCGAGAGCGGCCTGCTCGGTACGATTGGTGGGCGCGTATTTGTCTCCCAGTTAGTTACCGACTTCTATCAGGCAATCGGAAAGTTCATGGCCACCGAGGACGTTGCAGATCATCAGAAGCAACAGACTCGCCAAGCTCAATTTTTGTGCCATGCGCTGGCTGAGCAGGCGGAACCGGTGTACAGCAGTCGCGCGCAGTTTCTCGCCCAGGGCCTGAGTCCAACACTGTTTACGGCACTGCTCGAGTACTTTGAAGCCCACCTGGTTGAACTTGGCTATCCCGCAACATTCAGCGACCAGCTAACCCGCATGGCCGGCGACCTCTATGCTCGCAGCCATGCAAAGCGCGCTATCGCCAGCTAACAGAAACCTCTTCTGCCCCAGACAGCACCGATTCCGTATTATCAGGGAGCGGTGCTAAAACAGCGGCGGCGGGATCAAATAAAGCCCCCGACCGCCCTCACCCACCATATACCTCTATTCACCTCACGAACCTACCACCGCGTAACCGACCAACCGTCCACTAACATGCGACTCGGTTGCGAGCACAGCAGCCCGCCCATACAATGCACGCTCATAAAGCCTATCGCTCCGATTGCTTGTCAATCGGTACGCGCGGCAAGCTATCACTCACGCTCAACACACAAGAGACTGCCAATGAAAATTGCTAACCACAGCGTTGTGGAGATCAACTACACCCTGAAAGATGCCGAAGGCACTGTGATCGACACTTCCGAAGGTGGCCAGCCGCTCAAATACCTGCAAGGTGTGGGCAATATCATCCCCGGACTGGAGCAGGAAATGCTGGACAAAAGTGCCGGCGACAAGTTCAAGGTGGTAGTCGCCCCGGAAGAAGGCTACGGCCCACAAAACCCCGAGCTGATCCAGACCATGCCAAAGAGTGCTTTTGGTGGTGTTGATGAACTGAAAGTTGGTATGGCTTTCCGCGCACAGAGCACCGATGGCCACCCGATCGAAGTGGAAATCGTCGATATCGACGGCGATCAAGTCACCATCAATGGCAACCACCCGCTGGCCGGTGTTGAGCTGCACTTTGACGTTGAAGTAGTTTCCGTACGCGAAGCTACTCCGGAAGAAATCGACCACGGCCACGTGCACTGATTCGCTTCCGCACCTCGGCAGGGCGGCCTCTTCGCCCTGCCATGCTCCTCCCCTCCCCTGATCTACTCCTCTGATCTGGGACCCCCGCAAGAGATGTAACACAGGAAGCCCTATGCCTGGAAAGAACTTGAGTGACGCCTACCTGCAACGTTTTGGCGGAATTGCGAGACTCTATGGCAACGACGCCCTGCATGCTCTGCACAGATCCCATGTCATCATCATCGGTATTGGCGGCGTAGGCAGTTGGACCGCAGAAGCGCTGGTACGCAGCGGCGTGGGCAAAATCACCCTGATCGACCTGGATGACATCTGCATCACCAATACCAATCGCCAGATCCATGCCCAGGTGGGCAGCATCGGCGAGATCAAGGTGGAAGTCATGGCGGAGCGACTGCGTATGATCAACCCGGAAGTTGATGTAGTCACCCACGAAGATTTTATCGCCAGCGACAACTTTGCCGAATTTCTGGCACCGGAGAAAGAAGCCATCGATATGGTGATCGATGCGTTTGACAACGCGCGCGTCAAAGCCGCGCTCATCGCCTACTGCAAAGCCCGCAAGCTGCGCCTGATTACCGTAGGCTCGGCCGGCGGTAAGAAAAACCCAGCCGTGATCACTAGCGCTGATCTCGGCCGTACCGTCAGCGACCCGATGCTGGCAAAGGTCCGCCAGCACCTGTACCGCTTTCACAATTTCCAGAAGTCCAGCAAACGCCAGTTTGGCGTGGACGCCATTTATTCCAGCGAGCCCATGGTGTACCCGCAGCCCGATGGACAGGTTTGCCAGCAAAAAAGCACCATGCAAAATGGGGTAAAACTGGATTGCAGTGGCGGGTTCGGCGCAGCCACAATGGTCACAGGCACATTTGGATTTGTTGCCGCAAGCAAAGCGATTGAACGCATTGTGCAGCGCGCAAAGCCCCAGAAGTAGCGCGAGCAAGCCAATCTATCAGGCGTGCATTAAGTCGAATGCGCGCTGTACCAAAGCGCGAAAGCCGTTGCCGCGGGATTCACTCAGTTGCTGCGACAAACCCAACTCATCAAAAATTTGATGTAACTGGGATGGCGCAACGGCATCGTCCGTCGCACCATCAATCTGCGACAGCAATAGCGCCCCCAACCCTTTTACGATCCGACTATCGCTATCGATGGCGAAGCGATGCACGCCCGCCTCCTGGCGATGCACCAGCCAAGCACTGGATTCACAGCCCTGCACCAAATGCTCGGTGGTACGAATGTGATCTTTGCGAGAAATCACCTTCGCCCAGCTCATGAGCGTACGATAGCGATCTTGCCAGTTCTGTTGATTGCGCAGCGCTCCCAGATCCAGTTTCGCCAAATTATCGGGCTGCCAGGAATACGTCTCTGCAGAATCTATGGCGGAATCGGCGGCAGCCGGCTGAGGTTCCGCCGTATCATCCAGCTGCCGCAATAATTCCTCAACCCCAGCAATCAAGCGGTCAATATCTTCCTTCGAGTTATATGCCACCAGAGATGCGCGCACCGTCGCCGTGTGGCCAGCAGCATGCAACAGCGGCTGGGCACAGTGATGCCCTACGCGCACCGCAATATCCCGCCCATCCAACCACTGCGCGATATCAATCGCCGCACAACGGGCGTGCACAAAACTGGCAATACCGAGATTGTTGCGGGCATCGCTCAGCAGCTCCAGCTCAGGTATCTGTGACAACCTGTCGTGCAGGTAGGCAAGCAGGGATTGCTCGTACTGCGCCATCGCCAGCCGGTCCTGCTTGCCGAGGAATTCCAAACAGGCACCAAGCCCGGCAATTGCCGCGAGTGACGATGTGCCCGCCTCAAACCGATGAGGCAGATCGGCGTAATCACTGGCAAGAAGATCGACGCTGGTAATCATCTCCCCACCGCCCTGCCATGGCGGCAGTTCGCGCAACAGCGCTTCGCGACCATAAACCAGACCTAAACCCGTAGGGCCATAAAATTTGTGCGCAGAGCACACAAAGAAATCACAACCAATGGCCGCAACATCCACCACATCGTGCGCAACCAATTGCGAGCCGTCCACGATCCACCGCAGATCGCCTTGTGACGATACTGCACCTGACGATGTTGCAGCTGACGATTTCGCAGCTAGGGTTGCGCGCAAGGCTGCAAGATCGGTGCGAAAGCCCAGTGCATTGGATCCGCCTGTGATGGATACAACCCGGGTGCGCGGCGACAACACCTCTGCTATACGGTCAATTTGCGGCACACCGTTGGCGTCCGGCACAAAGCGTAATACCAGACCATACTGCGCCGCCAGCATTTGCCACGGCACAAGATTGGCGTGATGCTCGGCGGTCGACAAAATAATCTCATCGCCGGCGACCAGACCCCGGCACAAGCTATTGGCCAACAGATTCAGACCTTCGGTGGCGCCGCGGGTAAATATGATCTCGCGTGGTGACTCCGCGCCCAGAAAACGTGCACTTGCCGCTCTGACCCGCTCCACCATCTCTGTGGCCCGCCGGGCCAGGCGGTGACTTGAGCGATGGGTATTGGCATTGCTGTGCAGATAGAAATCGCGGATCGCATCAATGACGCAGGCCGGCTTCTGCGTGGTCGCCGCATTATCCAGATAAACCAGTTCGCGGTTTTCTGCTTGGGAAAACAGTGGGAACTGCTGCTTAAATTCTTGCGAGGAAAAATTCATCGTCGGTTCAAAATCCAAAAAGCGCGCGTGCATTTTTTCCGGTCTGCGCAATGACCAGCTCCGGAGAAATACCGCGCAGCTCTGCCAGAGTATGCGCGATTTGCGGCAAGTATTCCGGGCTGTTGCGCTCTCCCTGGCGGCCTGCCAGTGGCATGTCCGGCGCGTCGGACTCCAGCAGCAACTTTTCCAATGGAATTTCGCGCACCGTCTTGCGGGTTTTCATCGCGCGGTCGTAGGTAATGGTGCCGCCAACTCCCAGGTAGAAACCCAGTCGCACATATTCCTCAGCAATTTCCCGGCTGCCGGAAAACGCATGGATCACCCCACCCTGCTCCAGGGAAAATTTCTTTAACGTGCGCAATACATCCGCATGCGCACGAACGCTATGGACAATCACCGGCAGGGACAATGCGCGCGCAGCATCCAACTGCGCTTCAAATACCGGCAACTGTTGCTCAAGGGGTGTTTCGATAGTGGCGTCCAGACCGCACTCACCTACAGCGACGCAGCGCGACACATCTCCGCTTCGCTGGCGTTCATGCTCGACACGCTCAACGACTGCCCGACGCACGTCGGCAGGCGCAATCGCCAGCTCCTTTACCCACCACGGATGCACCCCGACCGCGCCATACCAACCGGGTTCAGAGTGCACCAGGGCAAACAATTGTCGCCACTGGGGAATACTGACACCGGGGATCACCAGGGATTGCACCCCCGCCTGCCGGCAACGCGACCAGACTTGCGCGCGGTCCTCGCTAAACGCATCAAAATCAAAATGGCAGTGGCTGTCGATAAACGCCATGCATAACCCCACCTGAGCGCAGCCTTTGGCGTCGGGCGTGCGCAGCTAGAAAAAGTGAATTGTAGGTCGGGCGCGGCACAAAAGCGACGCTGGCATTCCCCGAGACTGACGCCGCAGCAGAGAGCAGACTCGCCAGACATACACCTTCAGGATTGCCGGATAGGCATCACAACGCGATAATCACGCTGATTTCCCCCTACTGCTTTCTACCGCCCCATTCCACTGCCGAGGTTTACGTTGGAAATTTTGCTGTCCATCGCGCTGTTTGTATTCTCCACCAGTATTACGCCGGGGCCGAATAACCTTATGATCATGTCCTCGGGCCTGAACTACGGTGTCGAGAGATCCCTGCCGCATATGCTCGGCATATGTATTGGCTTCCCGGCCATGATTATGGCGATCGGATTTGGTATGGGGACCTTATTTCAGCAGTTTCCATTCCTGCACGAAGTGGTGCGCTGGGCGGGCATTACCTACCTGCTGTATTTGGCCTGGAAAATCGCGAGCACCCGGGATGTGGGCGCAACGCCGCAGCAAAAGCCCTTTTCATTCCTGCAGGCGGTCGCGTTTCAGTGGGTGAACCCGAAGGGATGGATTATGGCCGTGGGCGCGCTCGCGGCCTTTACCACCCCCAATGGCGAGATACTGCTCGAGGCAGGCCGCATTGCACTGGCATTCATTTTGATTGGAGGCCCGTGCATCGGTATCTGGCTAATGTTCGGCGTCGGTTTAAAACGGATTCTCACCGAGCCGAAACATTTGCGGGCCTTTAATATGACGATGGGACTGCTGTTGGCAGCCAGCGTGATACCCATGCTAACTACCGAGTTCTCCTGAGTAGATCGAAAGCCAGTCCAGGATCTTTGCAGAATCAGCCCTGCGACAATTCAGACTGGCGGGCCAGCTTGCGCCCCTCTTCCAGCTCCACACGAAAGTTCTTCACCATTTGCCGCAGGAACAGGCGCGGAGCCAATTTATACAGGTAGGCTCCGAACAACGACTTATCGCGGGGGAACAAGCGCTCCTTGCCCGCTGCCAGCGCATCCAGAATACGCACAGCCATCCAGTCGGCACTGCGCACCTGGCCAACCGTGCTCTGGGCGTGCTGGGCACGCCCGCCATCACCGGAGAGCGCGTTGGCATCAATGTTGGTCGCCACAAAACTGGGATATACCATCAGCACAGACACACCGTCCTCGCGCACTTCTTCACGAAAGGTCTCGAAGTACTGGTGCAAAGCGCTCTTTGCCGCACAGTAGCCCGCGCGACCGAGAACGGGCATCCAACCCGCCATAGAACTGATATTCACCACACAGCCGCCTGCCGCGGTGAGCGGCGCAAGCAACCCCTGGGCCAGCTCAACCGGCGCGTGATAATCCACGGCCATCACCCGCCGAATAACCGCATTACTGGTTTGCGCTGAAAGGCTGCGATGGGTAATACCCGCATTATTAATCAGCAGGTCCACCTGAGGATACGCATCGCGCAACTTCTCACAAAGCTGGGCAACCGACTCTTCCGCCGACAGGTCCGCCACATGGATATCGATACTCACCAGCGGCTCAACCAGTTCTGCGGCGCGCTGACGTAGGGCATCCTCGTTCACATCTACCAAAACCAGTCGCAATGCGACCGAGGCAGATTGCGCGCGCTGCGCCAGCTCCTGCACCATTGCCCAACCGAGACCACCCGCTGCACCGGTAACGACCGCAACGCGCTCCCGATTTACGCGCCTGACGAATAACTCTTTCATACTGCCGCCCCCTCATTTGTTGCCACGCGCTGTGCTCCATCACTGCCCGATGAATCGGAGCAGTAGGTAATTTGGGCATCGCTGAGATCCACTTTCCGGCCCAGAGCATGCTCGGCGAAAAAGGCAAAAGTCTCCGCGGAAGTTTTCTGGGGCTGATAGCCAAGCTCTGATTTCAGGCGTGTATTGAGCAGCACCGGTCGATATTGCAGAAAGCGCACCTGCGCAGGGTGCGCGTCACCCAGGCGCAGCCCAAAGCTTATTGCCAGCAGGGCCTTCAACAACCAGACCGGTGGACGGCGCAGGGGTTTATTCAGCAGCCGCGCAATTTCTGCCGGCGTCAGGGCGCCATCACCCGCGAGGTTGTAGATACCCGCTGCATCGCGAGTAACACCGTATTCGATCGCGCCGACCACATCCTGATCCCAGATGAACACGAAGGGAGAATTGTGCGCGCCGGGGTCGAGAATGCTGCGCCCGGAAAACAGTGCACTGATTTTGCTGTTGGTGGTGGCACCAACAATGGCGCAGGGGCGAAATACCAGCTGTTTAAGTTCAGGATGGTTCTGGCGATACTCCGCCAGCATTTCTTCAATCAGGCGCTTGTGATCGGAATAGGCGAATTCCGGGTTTCCACGCAGAGCATCACTTTCCTGCAACCAGGCTGGATTATCCGCATGATAACCGTAAGCCGCGCCACTGCTGGTGAGGGTAAAGTGCACAACGCCCGCGCGTACACACGCGTTCAACACATTGCGCGTGCCCTCAACATCAATCTTATATTCCCGCGCACGGTCGCGGCCGGCAGACATCACCGAAGCCAGGTGCACCACATGGGTAACGCGCTCCGCCCGGATCAATTCAACCAGTGCCTCGTCGCAGATATCCATATTAAAGATTGGGAAACAGGCTTCCCGATGCGCGACATCAACACCTACCACGGACATATTCTTACTCAGGGATTCCCCCAGCAGATGCCCGACGTAACCGGCTGCACCGGTAATTAAAACCCGCTTCTCTGTCATGTTGTGCTCTTATTTTGCAGGAATCGGGGCAGCGTCGAGGTTCACTGCCGCATCAAAACTTTTGTAATCCTTACGCAGACCCTCTGTATGCTCGGCCATCGCGTTCAGGTAAGTATCCTTGTGCACGTAGTAGGCCATGCGTTCGAGATTGAGATACTGCATCCCACCGTCCGCACGTTTTCCAGCCTGTGCCTGTTTTACCGCTTTCAGTTTACTCGCGGACTCGGCACCTTCGGACAGCTGGCGAATATACAGGGCCACCATTTCTGCCTGACGGTTGCGACCTTCCCAACCAAGGCCCGCAGCTTCCACCATCCCCATCAGGAACAGGTTGTCGTATTCCGGGTGGAACACGTTGAGATACAAACGGGGTGCGAAAGATTCCCAGTTCAGGTGCGCGCGGTCGATAAATGGGTAGTGCAACTTGTAACCGGTGGCCATCACGATCATGTCGTAGTCAGCGCTACTACCATCGACGAAGGTAACGCTATGCCCCTCCACTGCCGCGATATCCTTGCGCACGTGGATATCACCGTGACCGATATGATGCAGAATCAAAGAGTTGATCACCGGATGGGATTCGAACATTTTGTAATCGGGTTTGGGCAGACCGTACTGCTCAGGTGTTCCCAACATCAGCTTGGAGATGGCCGCACTCACCTTCTGCTGGATAAAGCGCGGCAACTTGATCTTGCCACCCAGCGCGTCGGTCGCCTTACCGCCGATAAATTTAGGCAGGAAGTAGTAACCGCGACGCAGGCTGATGTCCACGTCTTTAGCGCGGTGGGCCGCATCCACCGCAATATCCGCACCACTGTTACCGCATCCGACCAACAACACGCGCTTACCTTCGAAAACGGCGGGGTCGCGATAGTCCGCTGAGTGGAGCAATTCGCCGCTGAATTCGCCGGGTAGTTTCGGCATATTCGGGTGATGCAGGGTACCGTTGGCAATCAACAGTCCGCCAAATACCCGGGTCTGTTCCTGGCCCTGGCTGCGGGTAGTAATGTGCCAGTCATCGCCTTCGCGTTCACAGCGCACCACCTCGGTTTCAAACTCGTAGTGGCGATACAGGTCGAACTCCCGCGCGAAGGCCTGAAAGTACTCTTTCATTTCGCGATGGTGCGGGAACAGCGCAACGTCATCGCCCATCGGAAACTCCGCGAACTCGGTCATGCGCTTGGAAGAGATCAGGTGGGCCGATTCGTACATGGTGCTAGTGGGACTGTCGATGTCCCACAAGCCGCCCACATCGCTGTGGATCTCGAACCCCACACAGGGAATGCTGTGCTTGATCAGGTTGCGTACTGTGCAAAGCCCCATAGGGCCCGCGCCAATCACTGCATAGGGTTTCATTATTCTTTTCTCGCTTAGCTGGATTCACCGCTGGAAGCCACTCTGGCGTCCCGCGCCAGGAGGATGGACATTCCGTTTTTCATTCAAAGTGAATATAACGTGACATCCGGATTGGCCGTCGTCATAATCGGGCACTCTCTGGTTAATTTCGGACAGTCACTTTGAACACCGCAGATACTAGAACCGTCACATTAAGCTACACACGCGCGATTCTGAGCGCACTGGGGCAATTGAACCTGACGCTACCGGATGCCGCACAGGACCTGCTGGCCGCCATTAACGAGGAAGAACGGGTGCCCATGCAGGTTCAGGAAGAAATCTGGCTCGCGGTACAGGAGGCTCACCCCGACCCACTACTTGGGGTCCGCCTGGGCCAGGCGATGCAGGGTAGCCAAATGGGACTGGTGGGCTACCTGCTGATGACCCAAAAAAACCTTGGCGCAGCCATCGACCAGCTGCTGGTTTATCATCCTCTGCTGGGCGAAGGCGGTCAGTTTGAATTGCGTCGCAGCAGCTACTATGTGGATGTCTGCTATCACCCCAACTATCTGCGCTGTGCCCGCCTGCGCGTGGAAACCGTGCTCTCCACCCTGCTCTCACAGTCACGGGCAATGACCGGCAAGGAATTCCAGCCGCAGAGCGTTCAATTTGCCTACCCTACCCCGTCGCTCGCGGTACAACAGCAGTACCAGCAAGTCCTGCAGGCGCCCGTGCAATTTAATGCCGAAGTGTCGGGTATCCGACTGCGCTCACAGGACCTTGAGATCCCCCTGGTCGCCGCGGACCGTCAGGTAATGGCACGCCTCAAGCCGGAAGCGGACGCCCTACTGAAAGCACTGACCAGCAAAAGTCTGCAACTGCGCGTAGCGCACCTGCTACAACAGGAACCCCAGCTCAGCCGGGAACAGGTGGCCGCACGGCTGTGCATCAGCCCCCGGCACCTGGGAAGAAAACTGCTCGAAGAAGATGCCAGCTTCCGCGCAATCCAGGACGAAGTGCGCAGCCACTACGCTTGCCAGTGGTTACGTGAAGGACAGAAGACCAACGTGGATATCGCAGCGGCGCTTGGCTACTGCGACGAGAGTGCATTCGGCAAGGCTTTCCGGCGCTGGACGGGACTCTCACCGAAGAATTTTAAAGCCCAGGAATAAGATCAAAAAGAGATACAACACGCGAATTGCGGCAGTGGCCTCAGGCCGATGGGTCCTCGAGGTGACGGGAGAAAAATTGTTGCAGTGACGGCAACAGGGGCGCGAGCGATTTGTAGCGCCCCTCCTCCGGAGACATCTGAGCGACCGCCGCCGCCAACGCGCTCAGGCCACCCTCAATCGGCAGCAGATCTTCCAGTGGGTTGATCATGACGCGAATGGTAAAGACTACCGCCCCGGTATTGGGTAACCGGCGCAGCGACTGCCGCTCTATACGCAGGTATAGCGACTTTCCAGACTCAGCCCCCTCGTCCAGACCGGACGCCATTTCCCCGCGCTGTAACAGTGCCGGAGAATCCACCACCGACCAATTGCTGCGCCACACGGGATACTCGGGCTTCAGGTGATCAAAAAAGCGCGCCATTTGACCCGCCAGTTTATTCTGAAAGCCCGGTACTGGTGCGTGGATCTGATTCAGCGGCCTGCCGATCTTCTCTTCCAATCGCCAGTAACTGGGCGCCGCCAGATAAGCCGCCACCAATTGGTAACCCGTATCGCCCGGCAGTAACAGGCAGACATCGTCGGCAATCCAGCGGCCGGCATCGCGCAATGGAGAGGCACTGCGCAACACAGACTCGACACCGGGCCAGTGCAAATCTCCAGAAGCACCTCGCCAGCGGAGCGTACCCGCGGCGGTACGAACATAGCCCGAGTGATCCTGTAAAAGATGCCGGTGCAGCAACTCCACGAGTTCACGCTGGGCGGGTAAGGACTCCGGCAACTGTGCATACACCTTCTCACCCAGCCGCTGGTAGGCGGCGGTCTTGTTGTTCAGGTAATGCGGCAACTGCGAACAGGGAGTGATCCAAGACTGAGGCGCCAGCTTGTTCAGCCCCATATGAACAATATCGGGGACTTTGAGAAACGGTAGGCAGACAGAGGGGGCTGCAAAGTCCTGAGCGTAGCGACGCGGCAGGACTTCGCGCAAAGCCGAACCGGCCGAAGCCTCTGCAGAGGCGGACTCGGCGCCTGTCATGATTGCCACAGGCAAATACCGGTTCGGGAGAACATAATAGCCAGCAAGGGCGTCTTAGTGGGCTGCGGCAAACTGCTCGCTACGGGCCTGCTGCAGTGCCGCCAGGTCACGCACCCAAACCACATCGGTAACGCTCACCTCATGGCCGGTGTACTGGCGAATAGCCGCACTCACCTGGGTCAGCTCATCGCCGTTGACTGCTGTACCCACCGCTTCCAGCGGCAGCTCAACCCAGGCCTGACCGTTCTGGTCAATAACCTGCTTACCCAGCACCTCGCCATTTGCGCCGTTCAGCTGGTTGTCATCGGCAGAGCTGATGTGACGATCGATCGCCGAAGAACCGCCGGCGGGCAGGTAGATAGTGCCGTTAGTGAAATCCACCGCAAACGCAACGATACCCGGCAGAATGCCGAATAGCAGCGCCGCACCATCCAGAATCACCACCACCGGATCCACGCGGCCGCCAGTCTGGCCTTTACGCTCTGGGTACAGGAAGTATCCGCACGCGGTCAGGTTCATCACCATGGTCAGCAGGCAGGATGCGGCCAGGCCGCGCTTAAGGGATCGGTTCATGGTTTTATCCTCTGAGAAATACCGGCAAATCACTATCCGGCGGAATTGCGCATAACCAGCGCATAACAGTGGGCGCAAGAATACCCGATTTCAGGAACCAGCTGAAAGTGGCGCCAATTCACTCTTTGTGCGCCAAGTCGCAGGCATAACGAGGCATCATCGGTATTCTGAGCATGAAGTTTTGCAACATCATACGCCGCGGCATTTGTTGACCGCCTATTTCGGCACATTTTTCCGGCAGTGTTCCGGTACATTGGAGAGCTCACATGACGCACATTGCGCGCACTTTTCTTCGCCCTTTGGCCCAACTGGTCGTAGCGGCCCAGATTGTACTGATTACCGCCTGTGCAGCCCCCGGTCAGACCGGCGACGACCAGCGCCGCCACATTCAGCAAACCGAGCGCCAGGTTTTGGATGAGCTCTACAGCTTACAGCCCGAATTGCGCAATGAACTGGCACAGGCACCGGGCTACGCGGTGTTTAGCAACGTGAATGTGAACCTGCTGCTTGCCAGCGCCTCAACCGGCTACGGCGTCGCGGTAAATAACAGCGGCAAGCGCACCTACATGAAGATGGGCGAAGTCGGTGTTGGCCTCGGCTTCGGGGTAAAGGATTTCCGGGCACTATTTGTGTTTGATTCGCCGGAAGTCATGGGCCGCTTTGTCGAGAGCGGCTGGTCCTTCGGCGGACATGCAGACGCCGCAGCCAAGGCACAGGACAAAGGTGCTGCGGTCGGTGGCGAAGTGGTAGTGGACGGCATGCGTGTGTACCAACTGACCGAGAGCGGTATCGCGTTGCAGGCCACCCTCAAAGGCACCAAGTACTGGAAAGATCGCGCACTCAATTAATACGTTCAATTACGCGGATTCACTGTTGGGCAACCTGTATAGGTTGTCCGACCATCAAAGAGATAACTGAATCCGCGCCAAGTTGATCACTTAGGCAGCGCCGAGCATCGATAGCTGCCTAAACTTTAAACAGCACCTGCTGAGGGATGTCAGGGAGCAGTACAACATTTCTGATGGCGCGCTTGTGGTTCGCGCCGAGCATTGACCGAGGCAGTGAGAAGTCGTCATTGGTCCGACGCCAGAAATTTCAGGGAGCAGTAGTCTCAGCAGGTGCCGCCAGGGAATGGCAGAGGCGCGGCGTTCGCAAGAGCGTCGCGCCTTTTTAATTTTTGCGCTCCTGCAAGTCATACCCAGGTACATTCCCATCAGCCCCATCAGGTTTACCGCGCCATTTCGATATTTTATGCTCGATAACCAAGCCTCGGCAGAGGTTTTTCCCAAGTTGTATTGAACTATCCTGATCCTCGGTTCCAAAGCTGTATCCTTCAGTTCACTGGACCCACAGCCCTACCCCAACTGCACACGCCTGCACTTGGGGGCAGGCCAGAACAAAATCACTATGGAGCTTATCCATGCATATCAGCAGCGCTTTTGACAGCGGCAACATCAAAGTCATCGATAAAAATAGCGATCCCATAGAGCTCGCTATCCGTATCGACAACGAGTCCGACTTCTACCAATGGTTCCACTTTCGTCTTGAAGGGGATATTGGCAAAAAATACGCGCTGCGCATCAATAACGCCGGCAAAGCCGCATACCCGGAAGGATGGGAAAACTACCGCGTCTGCGCCTCTTACGACCGCCATCACTGGTTTCGACTCGATGCACAGTACGATGGCAAGGTTCTCGACTTTACCGTGGAGCTGGATCAACCCGCGATCTACCTGGCCTATTTCGCACCCTACTCCTGGGAGCGCCACCTCGACTTGTTAGCGTGGGTGCAGGCCGACGATCGTGTACAGGTAGAAACCCTCGGTCTCACCCTCGATGGCCGCGACATGACCTTGCTGACCATTGGTGATGCGGAAAAAGCAAGTAACAAGGTATGGATGATTGCCCGTCAGCACCCCGGCGAAACCATGGCCGAATGGTTTGTAGAGGGCTTCCTGGAAACCCTGCTGGATGAGGCCAACCCCGCCGCCCTGCAGCTGCTGCAGGACACGGTGTTTTACGTTGTGCCGAATATGAACCCGGACGGCAGCGTACGCGGCCACCTGCGCACAAATGCGGCTGGAGCCAACCTCAACCGTGAATGGCAATCGCCCAGCATGGAGAAGAGCCCTGAGGTGTTCCTGGTGCGCGAGCGGATGCTCGCTATCGGTGGCGACATTTTCCTCGACATTCATGGCGACGAAGCACTGCCATTCAATTTTGTCGCAGGCTGTGAAGGGATTCCCAGCTACGACGAAAAACACGCGGCACTGGAGTCACTCTTCAAAGAGTCCTTTGTTAAGGCTAGCCCGGACTTCCAAACCGCACAGGGCTACCCGCTGGATAAACCCGGTGAAGCCAACATGACCGTCGGCACCAACTGGTGCGGCCACCAGTTCCGCACCCTGGCGCTGACCCTGGAGATGCCGTTTAAGGACAATGACGACCTGCCCGACCCGGTAGAGGGTTGGTCCCCTGCCCGCAGCCGACAGCTCGCGCGCGACATTTTTACGCCGATTCGCGAAACGCTCGCATTTATGAAAGGCGCCAAATAAAAACACCCTTAATAAGATCCATAACAACACCGATAACGACACCGATAACAAAGAAGACCTGAAAAGGAATCACGATGCAGAACCCGTTACCATTGCAGCGACTCGCTCTGCCCCTCGCCCTGTCCAGCTTGATTGCACTGGGCGCCTGCAGCAAGCAGGAGGCGACGAGCGCCACCGAGAGTGCACCACAAACCGCGCAGAACACTACCGCTGAATCCGTAGCGCCAACCGAAGCCAGCGAAAAGCTGGCACCCGAAGCCGCTAGCGCCCCGACACTCAGTGCGCAAGAACAAACCGAAATCTCTGAGTTGGCAAAAGACCTGCACACCCATGTAGCGGTCCTTGCCTCCGACGAATTTGAAGGCCGCGCCCCGGCGAGCAAAGGCGAAGAGCTGACCATCAACTACCTGGCAACTGAGTTCGAAAAACTGGGCCTCAAACCTGGCGCGATCGACAGCGACGGCAACCCCAGCTGGTTCCAGAAGGTGCCGGTGGTGGAAATGAACATCGAAAGTACACCGCTGACGATCAAGGGCGAAGGCTTTGAGAAATCACTCGCCCCACTCACCGATATGGTGACCTTTACCCAACGCCAGACCCCAGAGAGCCAACTGAAAGACAGCCCACTGGTATTTGTCGGCTACGGAATTGTCGCCCCGGAAAACGACTGGAATGATTACGCCGGCCTGGATATGAAAGGCAAAACCGCAGTGATCCTGGTTAACGACCCGGGCTACGCAACCCAGGACAAAAACCTGTTCAACGGTAATGCCATGACCTATTACGGTCGCTGGAGCTACAAGTTTGAAGAAGCGGCTCGCCAGGGTGCAGACGGCGCTATCGTGATCCACGAGACGGGCGCTGCTGGTTACCCATGGGAAGTCGTCAGCGGCAGCTGGTCCGGCGCTCAGATCAGCCTGGCTGCAGATGACAAAAACGCGGACCGGGTTGCAGTAGAGTCGTGGATTACCGATGACGCAGCCAAGGCACTGTTTACCGCCGCAGGCCTCGATTTTGACGCAGAGATGGCAGCGGCCAAACAGCGCGGCTTCCAGGCCAAGCCGATGAATTTAACTGCCAGCGTAGACCTGAAGAAGGAATTGCGTACTTCCGACTCGCGCAACGTCGTTGCCAAAGTCGAGGGCAGCAAATACCCGGATGAAGCGATTATTTACACCGCCCACTGGGATCATCTCGGTGTAAATGAAAACACAGAGGGCCACGACCACATCTTTAATGGCGCGGTAGACAATGCCACCGGTACCGCCGGCCTGCTGGCAATGGCCCACCAGGTAACCAAGCAACCGCAAGCACCAGAACGCTCCATGGTATTTGTCGCGGTGACTGCAGAAGAGTCTGGCCTGCTGGGTTCCAAATTCTACGCAGCGAATCCGGTTGTTCCTCTGGAAAAAACCGTTGCCGGTATTAACTTCGATGCCATGGGTGTACTCGGTCCGATGCGCGACGTCGTTGTGATGGGCTACGGGAGCAGCGAGCTGGAGAAGATGCTGGAGAAAGCCGCGGCGAAGCAAGCGCGCTATCTGGCACCGGAAGAGCACCCTGAGCGCGGTTACTTCTACCGCTCAGATCACTTCAGCCTGGCGAAGAAAGGCGTACCGATGCTGTATTTTACCTCCGGTACCGACAGCTTCGAACATGGCCGCGAGTGGGCACAACAGAAAGGTAAAGATTACCTGGCAAATGCCTACCACAAACCGGGTGATGAGTACGATGCGGAGTGGAACCTTGAAGGTGCGGCGCTGGACCTGGCGCTCGGCCTGGACCTCGGCCTCGAACTCGCCAACAGCCGCGACTGGCCAAACTGGTATGAAGGGAACGAGTTTCGCGCGGCCCGCGATGCCAGTAGCGAGACCCGCAAATAAACAAGTCGGATAACCATTCCGAAAACAAAAAAGCCCGCGAAATTCGCGGGCTTTTTTTATGGCTACTGTCTGTGACAGCAGCCATGGATCGATCTGAAAAAACTTAAGCGGTTACCGCCTCGGTCTTTTTCAGCTCCTCATCACGCAGTTCACGACGCAGAATCTTGCCGACATTGGTTTTCGGCAGGTCTTCGCGGAACTCGATGTTTCTGGGCACCTTGTAGGCGGTCATGTTTTCGCGACAGTAAGCGATGACTTCGTCCGCAGTCAGAGAGGCATCCGCCTTCACCACAAACAGCTTCACCGCTTCGCCACTGCGCTCATCCGGGATACCTACGGCAGCAGCCTCGGTCACTTTCGGGTGTGCGCTGACGATGTCTTCAATCTCATTCGGGTACACGTTGAAGCCAGACACAATGATCATGTCTTTCTTACGGTCCACGATCTTGATGTAACCGTCGTCCTGAATCACCGCCATATCACCAGTCTTCAGCCATCCCTCGGAGTCGATGGTCTCCGCAGTGGCTTCCGGGCGCTCCCAGTAACCTTTCATTACCTGAGGGCCACGTACACACAGTTCGCCCGGTGTGTTGTTCGGCAAGTCGTTGCCATTCTCATCAATGACCTTCACTTCGGTAGCCGGAACCGCAACACCAACGGTACCAAGCTGCACCGCTTCCGCCGGGTTGAAGCAAACAACCGGAGAAGTTTCCGTCATGCCGTAGCCTTCGGTTACCACACAACCAGTCACCTGCTCCCACTTCTCAGCAGTTGCACGCGTCAGCGCCATACCACCGGAACAGGTAGTGTGCAGCTTACTGAAATCCAGATCGGCAAAACCCGGGTCGCGCATCAGGCCGTTGAACAAAGTGTTCAGGCCGCAGAAGCCGGTAAAACGAATTCCCTTCAGGGTCTTCACAAAGCCCGGGATATCCCGCGGGTTAGGAATCAGCAGGGAGTGGTTACCAGTGGTAAACAGACACATGCAGTGAATAGTGAAGGCGTAAATGTGGTACAGAGGCAGAGGCGCAACATAGTACTCTTCGCCCTCTTTCATGGATTCGCCCAGTGCTTCGCGCACCTGCTCCATGTTGGCAACCAGGTTGCGGTTGGTCAGCATCGCGCCCTTGGCAACACCAGTGGTACCACCGGTGTACTGCAGTACAGCCAGGTCATCCGCGGTACGCGCCACATCTTGATGCGGAGCCTTGGCACCTTTGGCCATGGCGTCGCGGAAGTTCACCTGATTCGCGAAATGGAAGTTCGGAACCATCTTCTTCACGTGCTTGGCAACGGTATTGATCAGCACGCGCTTCAGCGGTGGGTGCAGGTCCGCAATTTCCGACACGATCACCTGCTCAACAGAGGTTTCCGCAACCACTGCAGCGGCGGTATCGGCAATGTTTGCCAGAACCACCAGCGCCTTGGCACCGGAGTCATTCAGCTGATGCTTAATTTCACGCTGGGTGTACAGCGGGTTGGTGTTAACGACCACCAGGCCGGCGCGCAATGCACCAAAAACCGCTACCGGGTACTGCAGTACATTCGGCAGCTGAACCGCAATGCGATCGCCCGGTTTCAGGTTGGTATGATTCTGAAGGTAGGAGGTAAATTGGGCGCTGAGCCGATCGATATCACCTACGGTCAACGTCTGCCCTAGGCAGGTAAATGCGGGCCGGTCTGCAAATTTGGCCGTAGCATCGGTAAACACTTCAAGAATGCTGCGTTCAATGTCCAACTTGTATCTCCCAATTCTGTTGTTTTTGTGATTTCGCCCGCTGGACGCGACCCGGACCTCTGTGCGAGATCGGAAGCAACAGGACTAACGGATTATCGGCGAGTTCACGGAACGATGGTACCTCAAGGATATTCCATGTCCGTTTATAGACGAATTCCGCGGTTCTGGTCTAACCGGGCAAATAATTATTGTAAGTTTTGTTAGTTATCTGGTGAATGTAACTGTGTGAGGCAAAACAACCGCCTGAATTTCATCGCTCATTCAGAGGTGATCCGCCATAAAATTATTTTCGCGCCAACACGCCTTGACCAATCAGTCTCAGCGCATTTCTTATTAAAAGAAACTCAATGTACCGCAAACAGGTCCGCGAGGGCTGCGGCCAATTCTCGATTCCCAGTGTAGCGAATATCGCCAAGCAAAAATGCGTGCCGCGCACTCAACCTGCCGCCAATAATGTCTTGCAGCGTATCGTAGGACATTTCCAGGTCCAGATCAGAGGAAGCCGCCAAACCTTCAACCTGCTTCGCCTCAATGGCTGCACGGTCACCTTCGGCAAGGCTTTCGCTCGCGGACTTCCGTTGTACCTGCAGATAAAAATCGCTGCCGTCCGGCAATCGAAACTGTACTCGAGTGATTTGTGGCAGACAAGTAAGCTGCCGCAAACGCTCAAGAATGTGCGCCGGTAATAGCATCGTTACTCCGGTTTCTCGGAGACCTGCGCCCCACCGCCGTTGGCGAGACCCAGATCCAAAAACACCGCCGCTGTTACCAGCGGCGGTGTTCGTGAGTCATGTGGCTCAGAATACGAAGTGTTCCGCATCCAGGCTCATGAGGTTGTCGGCGCCACTCTGCATAGCGGCGGCATGGGTCGCGGTGCGCGGCAAGATGCGGTCGAAGTAGAAACGCGCAGTTGCCAGCTTGGAACGGTAGAAGTCCTCTTCGCTGGTACCTTCGGCCAGTTTCTCATTGGCAACTTTCGCCGCCAGAGCCCACAGGTAGGCCTGAACCGCGTAACCGGAGTACATCAGGTAATCCACGGAGGCAGCACCGACTTCGTCCGGATTCTCCATGGCTTTAACGCCAACGTTCATGGTCAACTCGCCCCACTCTTTGTTGAGTTCCTGGAGCTTGGTGACGTAAGGCGCCAGCGCTTCGTTGTCCAGCTCTGCCTGGCAGAACTTGTGCACGACCTTGGTGAAGTTGCGCAGCAACTCGCCCTGGGTCATCAGAACCTTACGGCCCAGCAGGTCCAGTGCCTGAATACCGGTGGTACCTTCGTAGATGGTGGAGATACGGCTGTCTCGCACGTTCTGCTCCATGCCCCACTCGGCGATGTAGCCGTGGCCACCGAAACACTGCAGGCCCAGGTTGGCAGACTCGTAACCAGTCTCGGTCAGGAAAGCCTTGGCAATCGGCGTCAGGAACGCCAGCAGATCGTCGGCCGCTTTGCGCTCTTCTTCGGTCTCAGCGGCATTGCTACGGTCCACCTGTTTGGCACACAGCAGTACCAGCATACGACCACCTTCGGCGAAGGCTTTCTGAGTCAGCAGCATGCGGCGCACGTCCGGGTGCACGATGATCGGGTCAGCTGCACCTTCCGGGTTTTTCGGGCCACTCAGGGAGCGCATCTGCAGGCGGTCTTTGGCGTAAGCCAGAGACTTCTGGAAGCCGGCTTCAGCGTGGGCAACGCCCTGCAGGGCAGTACCCAGACGCGCAGTGTTCATAAAGGTGAACATGCAGTTCAGACCTTTGTTCGGCGGGCCAATCAGGAAGCCTTTCGCGCCGTCGAAGTTCAGTACCGCAGTCGCATTCCCGTGGATACCCATCTTGTGTTCCAGGGAACCACAGGTCACGCCGTTGCGCTCACCAACGGAGCCGTCTGCGTTTGGCAGGAACTTGGGAACGATGAACAGGGAAATACCCTTGGTGCCCGCAGGTGCGTCTGGCAGGCGCGCCAGGACGATATGCACGATGTTCTCGGCCATATCGTGCTCACCGGCAGAGATAAAGATTTTGGTGCCGCTGATGGCGTAGGAGCCATCGTCATTCGGCTCGGCTTTGGAGCGCAGAATACCCAAGTCGGTACCACAGTGCGGCTCGGTCAGACACATGGTGCCGGTCCAGGTACCCTCTACCAGCTTGGTCAGGTAGGTCTCTTTCTGCTCGTCGGTACCATGCGCATCCAGCGTGTTCATGGCGCCGTGAGACAGGCCCGGGTACATACCCCAGGACCAGTTGGCGGTGCCAACCATTTCGCTCAGGATGGTGCCAAGGGAGTGCGGCAGGCCCTGGCCACCAACTTCGACGTCGTGCGGCATGGACGGCCAGCCCGCTTCAACGAACTGCTGATAAGCCTCTTTAAAGCCGTCGGGGGTGGTGACTTCGCCGTCTTTCCAGGTACAGCCCTGTTGGTCACCGCTCTGGTTGATTGGCGCCAGAACGTTCTCACAGAACTTGGCACCTTCTTCCAGGATCGCATCCACTACGTCCGGGCTCGCATCTTCATAGCCCAGTGCCGCATAGTGCTGATCCCAGTTCAGCAGTTCACGCATAGAGAAACGCATGTCACGCAGCGGAATTTTGATCTCGCTCATCCTGAATACCCTCGTTAACGATTTTTACACTCGAATTATTGCGCCCATATAGCAAGTTGTAACAAGCGAATGACGCGTCGGGAAGCTCGGCACTAAGCCGTGACTCAACTATTGGTTTTATTCATATTAGTAGCAAATAACCAATAGCCACTATGGCGAAAAGTGTCCAAAGCACTAACAAATTACGGCGACAAAATTGACGCAAACAGACTGACGGGTGAGTCAAACCCGCTGCAGAGGGTGAAGAGAAATGATGTTCAGGCCGCAAACCAGCGCACTGACCAGTGGGCCACAAAGGCCAGAAACAATGAGGAAAAAGACAGTTATCGGGAAGTCGTGGGCTGTGGCGCTTAGCCGTCGACGGCCGAGCTCCGTGGGCTCTTGCGATACTCCCCGGGGGTGACACCGGTCCACTTTTTGAACGCGCGGAAAAATGCACTGGCCTCATCGAACCCGAGCATCTCTGCAATCTGCGTATTGGAGAGATCCGGACAGCTCAGATAGTGGAAAGCCGCCTCCATCCGACACTCGTCCTTCAATTTCTGATAGGAGGTGTTTTCCTGCTGCAATTTCCTGCGCAAGGTAGTGACCGACATGTTCAGCCGCTCGGCCACCGCTTCCGCCGGAGGCATGGATTCGCTCACGTCGCGATTCAGAATGGTCTTTACCTTGGTCTTGATACTGTTTGCGTTGCCGTCACTGATCACCAGGTGATAGGGCGCGGTGCGGATAAAATCCTCCACCGTCTGTGGACTTTGCACCACCGGATAATCCAGATAACGACTTTCATATTCCAGCGCATTACCCAGCTGATCAAACAGCAGCTCGCCCGCCTCGCTCTGGGCAAGCGTCTGAAATTCTTCGGGACAGGGAAAAGAGAAATGCAATTTAGCCAGTGGAATTTCGCGCCCAACTAGCCAGCAATAAAACCTGTGCCACACAGCCAGCGTTGTACGGATAACGCTTGGGGACGTATCGGCGATAAGCGAGTCGAATTCACCGGGCTTTAGAGAGCTGATCCCCTGGATCACCACTTTGTCCCGGTCCCCTTCCTGTGAGAGTACCGGTTTTACCCGAAATCCGCGGCAGATCTCCATAAACTCTGCGCTGAGAGTAATGGCTTGCCGCACCGTCGCGCAATTCACCACGGTCAAACACAGTAAGCGAAAAGAGCCCGAACGCACCCGGCCGCCACTGAGCATGCCAAACCATTCGTCCTGCGCCAGCCACATCACCCGCTGATACAAACGGCCGTAAGTTACCGCAGAAAAAGCCGCGGTATCTTCCAGATCGTGCTCGGAAATCCCGACCGCAGCCAGCAGCTCTGCACGATCGCACCCGCGGTTCGAAGCCTCTTCCAGCAGGCGCTGAACATAGGCAATCGGAATGCGAATGTCATCGCCCTGTGAATGACTCGCGCCGGCAACTGGTGATTGTGAATCGCTACCCATGCCCTACCCGCGATCAGCGATCATCTTTGTGACGATCGTTGGAATTACGATTTCGCAGCCAGTTAAGCAGCGCACCGAAGCCTAGCGCTACCGCAATAATCACGGCGAGAAAAATCAACATAAGTACCAGGTAGCTGAGCAGGTCTTCTACCGGTAGATCCCAGCTCCAAACCGCCGCCGCAATAAAGGCGAGACAGGCAAGCACGCTGGTAACAAACGAACGGCGGCGTTTTCTAGCCATAACTAACTACTTTCATCCGGATATGAATGATTGGTCAACGAAGGACTCCACACTAACCTAGCGGCTACAGGCGTCCTGCACGACACAATCGACAGCGCCGACCTTTATACTATAGCGATAGGGTGTGCACACTATCGAGAGAGACGGGCGGGAGTTACGCGAGAGACACGAGTGTCCCAAGCCCTGCTCCACCGGTATTGCACTGAGCAACGCTCCAGTGGGCCATTGCGCCAAATGCTTCCTCTGGTACACATAGTGCGCCAGCCCAGATCTCTCAACGGCGCCGAATCCTGCAACATTGGTCTACCCGTGTCAACGCGGGCCACGTGTAAGTTTGAAGTCAAACATTGGGCACTGGGCAGATAATTCGCCCACTCGAAAGGCTCGTCGAAGGCTATGCACAAACGACTTTTATTCCGCGCTGAGGACCGAGCGGCACTGCGCCGGCTGGGTATCTGGGTCGAGTGGATGATGCTGATCGCAGGTTCCATTCTGCTCGGTGTGCTGATTTTTGCCTGAGATACACCGCATGTTTCGCCTCCGCATGGTTTCCGGTTAGATCTCGCTTTGGCACCTTATAGTCTCTTCCCTTCCCTACCCAGGCTATCGATCTAATCCCCGCTTACGATCCCACCATCACTCAGACGGGACGGGTCCAGCAGCTTTTCCAGCTCCGCGCGCGAGAGCTCCGTCATCTCCTCCGCCACGTCCAGTATCGGGCGGTTCGCTTGATACGCCTGCTTCGCAATTTCTGCAGCCTTGGCGTACCCGATGACGGGGTTAAGCGCAGTGACAAGAATCGGATTGCGCGCCAGCGCTTCCTGCATGCGCGTTCGATTCACGGAAAAACCAGATATCGCCTTATCGGCGAGTAAGCGCGAGGCGTTACCCGCAAGCTGAATACTCTCCAGCAAGCAAAACGCAATGACCGGCAACATGACATTCAGCTGAAAGTTGCCACTTTGGCCGGCGACCGTCACCGTGGTGTCATTACCGATAATTTTCGCCGCAACCATCGCGGTAGACTCGGCAATAACCGGGTTTACTTTGCCCGGCATAATACTGCTGCCAGGCTGCAAGGTTGGCAGGGCAATTTCGCCAAACCCCGCTAGCGGCCCGCTATTCATCCAGCGTAAGTCATTGGAAATTTTCATCAGGGCAACCGCCAGAGTTTTTACCTGGCCCGACACTTCGACCGCGGTATCCTGACTGGCAATCGCCGCAAATGGATTTTCCGCAGGCCGCGGTGCAATACCGCAGTCGGCGCCTAACCTGAACGCGAACTCTTGCGCAAATTCATCGTGCGCATTCAGGCCCGTTCCCACTGCCGTCCCCCCCTGGGCCAGAAACTCCAGGCGCGGCAAGGTGCATTCGAGACGCGCACGGCACAGCTTTATCTGCGCACTCCACGCGGAAATCTCCTGAGAAAATGTTATTGGTACGGCGTCCATTAAATGGGTGCGCGCCGTTTTCACCACATCGCCCACCTCTTCTGCTTTTTGATCCAGTGCATCACTTAGGTGCACCAGCGCCGGCAGCAGTTCATTCTGAATCGCGAGTAACGCTGAGAGATGAATGGCGGTTGGAATCACGTCATTACTACTCTGACACATATTCACGTGATCATTGGCACTAATGGCAAGGCCGCTCGTCGCGGAAGCAAGGTGTGCGAGCACCTCGTTCACATTCATATTTGTGCTGGTGCCGGAACCCGTCTGAAATACATCGACAGGAAACTGTTGTGCGTAGTCTTCTTCAGTGAGGTTGTCACAGGCCTGGATAATTGCATCCGCAATCGCGCTTTCAAGCAGCCCCAAATGCGCATTGGTTTGCGCCGCAGCGCGTTTGATCGCAACCACCGCGCGAACGAATGAGGCAGACATCACGTAGTCACTGACCGGAAAGTTTTCTACGGCGCGTTGCGTCTGCGCCCCATATAAAGCCTGCCGCGGCACTTTGATCTCGCCGAGACTGTCTTCTTCGATCCGAAATTCAGAATCCGCGGCCGACGGAATTGCCTGCCTACTGTTGTTGTGCACCGGAGGCTACCTCCTGAATTTCCCATAGGTTACAGCCCGGTTCCGCGTGCGGACCGGGAAACCTGTACAGCTTAGCGTCATCAAAGGGAATTTGGCAGAGACGACGGATTTAGAAGAGAAGTTTGAAAGCGAGGAAAGTCAGCGGATGAAAAAGAATGGAAGACGAGCGCACTAGACGCTGACCTTACCCTCCTGAGTCCACTCGCAACGCACCTGCATCTCGCCACTGCCTGGTTCGTGATACAGACCTGCTGCTTCCCAGGTGAAAGAATGGGTACCGGATAATTCGGTCTCTAGATGTACGGTAGCTGACACCCAGTACATGCTGCGCAGCAATTCTTCGAATTTTTGAATCCAGTGATTCCACTCGTACTCAACTGCCCGATAAGACGCACCGAAATGGATCACATCGGTCTGGTACTGGGATTGTTTGACCTTGATGGTGGGCACCGAAAACATATCGCGGCACAGGAAGGGCCATTCGTCGGCGCTGGGCAACGCGAGTACAGCTTCGCGGTTGACGCGACGACGGTCGCTGCCTCCAGTGAGACTGTTGCTGTCTTTGATACAGCCGTAAACGATAGATTCTTGATCGCCCTGAATCACGCTGCGCTAACCCCTACGCTTTCCCCGCCAGACGATGGTCCGTCTGGCAGGTCAATTCAACAAATACAGCGCCAACTGTAACGGGGCAATCGGGAGAATTCTACCGTCAGATGCCGTGAAATTTTCGACCCGATCGCATTTCCAGCAGATCGATTAAATTTCGACGCCCCACTCCCGCAGCTTCGCCATTAGCCCTTCTTCATCGAGCACTGGCAAGTTCAATTCTTGTGCTTTGTTCAATTTTGAACCAGCTCCGGGCCCCGCAACCACCATGTGCGTGTTCGCAGAAACACTGCCGGCCACCTTGGCCCCCAAACGCTGCAGATAGTCTTTAGCTTCACTGCGCGACAGGGTCTCGAGTTTGCCCGTGAGCACCCAGGTTTGCCCCGCAAGCGGTTGACTGCCGGTTTCCTGGACTTCTGCTTCCCAGTGCACGCCCGCCTGCTGCAATGCAGCGACCTCTTCGAGATTGTGTGCCTGCTCAAAAAACTCGGCCACATAGTGCGCAACCACCGGCCCCACATCTTCCACCTGCTGCAGGGCTTCGCTATCCGCCTGCATCAGGTGATCCAGATCACCAAAGTGACGGGCCAAATTCCGCGCGGTGGCCTCACCCACTTCGCGTACGCCGAGGGCATACAGGAACTTGGGCAGTGTGGTGTCTTTACTGCGTTCCAGCGCATCCAGCAAATTCTGTGCGGACTTCTCCCCCATGCGCTCCAGTCCCATCAACGGCTCCAGAGACAGGTGATAGAGCCCGGAAACGGAGTGCAAAAGCCCTTCATCGACAAGCTGTTCCACCAGCTTGTCCCCCAGACCATCGATATCCATCGCCTTGCGCGAGGCAAAATGCTTGATTGCCTGCTTGCGCTGCGCACTACAGATCAGGCCACCGCTGCAACGGGCAACGGCCTCGCCCGGCGTTGCCTCCACCGGGGAATCACACACAGGACAGTGGGTGGGAAATTCGATATCGCGGGCGTCCTCAGGACGACGACTCTCAACCACAGAAACCACCTGTGGGATCACGTCACCCGCGCGACGGATAATTACCGTATCGCCTATTTTCACGCCAAGACGTTCGATTTCATCGCGATTGTGCAGTGTGGCGTTGGAAACCGTAACACCACCAACAAATACCGGCTGTAAGCGCGCCACCGGGGTAACCGCGCCGGTACGCCCTACCTGGAACTCCACGTCCAACAGCTGGGTCATTTCTTCTTGTGCGGGAAATTTGTACGCGGTGGCCCAGCGCGGCGCGCGCGCAACAAAACCCAGGCGTTTTTGCAGGGGAATACTGTTTACCTTGAACACGATACCGTCGATATCGTACGGCAGCTCAGCGCGCTTTTCGCCAAGCTTGCGGTGGTAATCAATACACTGCTGAATATTTTCAGCCACGGCCATTTCCGCGTTAATCCGAAAGCCCCAGAGATTGAGCTGCGCGAGAATGTCCGAGTGGCGCTCGGGTAATTCACCCCCCTCCACCAGCCCCACGCTGTAGGCGCACATCTCCAGGGGGCGTTGCGCGGTAATACGGGAATCCAACTGACGCAGGCTACCGGCGGCAGCGTTACGCGGGTTCACAAAAAGCTTTTCACCCGCAGCCCTTGCCTTTTCATTAAGCGCATCAAAGCCAGCCTTGGGCATATAAATTTCGCCGCGCACTTCAAGTACTTCCGGTACATCATCGGCAAGCAATTTCAGCGGGATCGAGAGGATGGTGCGCACATTCTGGGTAATATCTTCACCGACAGTACCGTCACCCCGCGTAGCCGCGCGCTCCAGTAATCCCTTGCGGTAAAGCAAACTGACTGCAATACCGTCGAGCTTGGGCTCACAGGCGTACTCTACGGGTTCCGCGCTGTTCAGGCGCTCGCGAATACGGCGATCAAAATCTTCCATATCTTCATCACTAAACGCGTTGTCTAGCGAGAGCATGGGCATTTCATGACGAATCTGGGTAAACGCCGCCAGTGGTTCCGCGCCGACACGCTGAGTTGGCGAATCACTGGAGACCAGTTGCGGGTAGGAATCTTCCAGCTGCTGTAGCTCGCGCAGACAGCGGTCATACTCCGCATCCGGCAAATCCGGTGCGTCCAGCACGTAGTATTCGTAGTTTGCTCGATTAAGGATATCGTGCAGCTGCTGAGCGCGCTGCTGGGCTTCCGGGGGAATCGTTTTAGTCATTTTTTATCCGCAAAAAACGGGAAATTCTTGCCGGTTACAAATTGAAATGAAGAGAGAAGCGCGCGCAACAGGCGGGAGAAAGAACTTTTCACACTCCCGCCGTCGCCGTTTGGAGTGGCCGTCAGGCCTGCGCGCGCGCCAGTGCCTTGCGACGCTGAAATTCCATCACGCGTTGTCGGTAGTGCTCCGCAGTCTGTGCGGTAAACACGCTGCGATTCTCATCTTTGAGTTCGCCGCCCAACTGCTCGGCGATAGTTCGCGCAGTGGTCAGCAGCGTATCGAATGCCTTGAGCGCTTCCACTTCCGCTGGCAATGCCAGGAACAGGCTGACGCCCGGTGTGGTGAATTCTTCCATATCCGACATATCGAAGGTGCCGGGCACCACGATATTGGCAAGGCTGAACAGGGCTGGCCCCTCTCCCGCCTCGCCGCAGTGGTAGTGGAAAATATTCATATCGCCAAAGCGCAGGCCGCTGGAAAGCAGCACGCGCAGCAGGTCATTGCCTTCAAAGCAATCCCCGGAAGGCGCCATGATATTTAAGATCAACACTTCCTCTACCGCGCGTTCGGTGCGTGCGCTTTCGCTGCGCTTGCCCGGGCGCTTCGAGCGGTCGCTCTCCGCCCGGCGGCGACCAGACTCACTGGAGGTGGGCTGCGAAGAGTCGCGGCTGGCTGAAGCAGGTTTCTTGAGGTCCGGGAACTTCAACTCCGGCAGTTTGAGATCGGGCGCAGCCCAGGATTTCTTCGCCGGGCTCTCCTCTTTTTCGGCTTCAGCCGCTTCCGGCACCGCCTGCAAAGACTCCAGGCTCACTGACTCGTCCAGCGAAGGTTCGCGGCGATCGGGAAGTTGTGGTTCCTCACCATCAGCAGACAGGGCTGCAAGCGGGTCTGGTGCAGTAACCGCTGCTTCCATTGAAGGAGCAAAGTGCGATTGGGGAGACGCTGGCTCACCCTCTGCATCTGCAGTTTCGTCAAACGGTATGCTCTGCTCGGTGCGCGGCGCGACAACCGGCTCTATCGAGTCCATCAGGGTTGGCACCTGCTCTTCCAGGTTTAGCGATGCCTGTTGCGGTACGTCCGATACAGGTTCCGATACAGGTACGGCCGCAGAAACAGAGCCCGACGTCGGCTCCGAAGCCACCATTTCGGTATCTTCGCCTCGATCCGGATTGCTACCGGCGAGCGGTTTGCGCGAAGAGTGGAAGTTCTTTTGCACCTGCCGATTTACCTGACTGGCATCCTCCGGCTTGCGTCGCTGCACCACGCGCACACTACCGGGGAGTTCGGCAGCGATCTGACGGCGCTTTTCCGCCTCTTCCGGGTCAATGTATTCAAGCTCCGATTCATCGGGCACTGCAGGTGCTTCCTGAACAGGCGGCTGCCAATCAGACTCTTCTTTTACTTTGCGTGGCGGCGACAAAACATCGTCGTTCGCCATTTCCTGGCGCATAGAGCGCGACAGGTTGCGCGACACTTTCACCGAGTCTCTATGCTTCAGAAAAGCGCGACGAGCACCATCAAGCACCACGCAGAGAATGATCAGCGCGAGTAGATTAATCAGCCAATTATCCATTTTCTTGCCCCTCTCCCTGTGCCGCTGTGCGAGGACTTTCTTGTCCCTGAATCGACCGACACTGAATCTGGCAATTCAGATTCCAAACGTTGTAGTCCATCGGGATCTTCCGACTCAAACAACATGTTTCCTTCATCACGCAGACGCCAGCTCCGCTGCCTCTTCCACATCCACAGATACCAGACGGGATACACCCGGCTCGTGCATGGTTACACCCAACAGCTGGTTGGCCATCTCCATGGCAATCTTGTTATGGGTAATGTAGATGAACTGCACGTGTTCGGACATTTCTTTTACCATCCGCGCGTAACGCCCCACGTTGGCGTCATCCAGCGGCGCATCTACCTCATCCAGCATACAGAACGGTGCCGGGTTCAGACGGAAGATGGAAAATACCAGCGCGATTGCCGTCAGCGCCTTTTCACCACCGGACAGCAGGTGAATGGTGCTGTTTCGCTTGCCCGGTGGGCGCGCCATGATGGCGATACCGGTGTCGAGCAAGTCGTCGCCGGTCAGTTCGAGGTACGCGTGGCCACCGCCAAACACCTTCGGGAACAGCTCCTGCAGGCCACCGTTCACCTGATCGAAGGTCTCCTTAAAGCGGGTTCGAGTTTCCTTGTCGATACGACGAATGGCGTTTTCCAGAGTTTCCAGCGCGTCGTTCAAATCGTTGAACTGACTGTCCAGGTAGAATTTGCGCTCAGATTCCTGTTTGTACTCATCAATAGCCGCCAGGTTAATCGGGCCCAGGCGCGAGATGCGCGCTGCCACCAGCTCGATATCCTGCTGCACCGCGTCCATGGTCAGCTCTTCGGGCAGTTCTTCCAGCAGCGCGTCGAGTTCATGCCCGGCTTCCTCAAGCTGCTCGACCAAACCATTCCGCTGAGTTTCCAGGGTTTGAGCGGCCAGACGCTGCTGCTCGAGCTGCGCACGCACGCCCTGCAACGCCGATTCCACCTTGTGACGCTCCTGCTCGTGATTGCGCAGAGTGGATTCCACCTCTTCCATTTTCTTGCGCGCTTCACCGAGTTCGGTTTCCACCTCAATGCGCTGGCCGAGCTTGTCTTCGAGCTCTGCCTGGAAGTCCTGAGATGGATCCTGAGCATCTTCCATCTGACGCAGCAGCTGCTCGCGACGCTCCTGCAAGCGCTCAACCTGCTCACGCAGTACTTGCAGGGTACGCTCCAGAGACACTTTCTGGGTGCGTACGGACTGCTCACGCATCGCCAATTCGTGGGCGCGGTCTTTATCTTCGCGGGCGCGCTGACGCGCTGCATCCAATGCCTCGCGCAATTCTTCACGCTTGGCCAACAAGGTTTCACGACGATCGGTATCGTCACTCATGGCCTCTACCGCTTCCTGCAGCACCATACGGGCTTCAGAAATGGACTCGGCTTCCAGCTCTTTCTGTTCTTTTACTTCAGAGATTTCCGCTTCGATGCGACGGCGACGCTCGTCCATCTGCTCCTGACGTGCGCGCTGGGCAGACAACTGGCTGCGCAGATCGCCAACACGGCGGTTTAGCTGCTCGGTATTGTTGCGACCCTGTTCAATCGAGGATTCCAGCTGCGAGGTGCTCGACAGCTGCTGCTCGCGCTGCGCGGAAAGCTCTTCAATGCGGGCTTCACAGGCTTCCAGTTCCGCTTCCAGGTTTTCCAGTTCCTGCTTGCGCGCCAGCACACCGGATTCCGCATCACCACCCCGGCTGACTTTCAGCCAGTTTGGGCCAACCCACAGGCCATCGCGGGTGACAATGGATTCACTCGCCTTCAGCTGGTCGCGCTGCGATAGCGCACTGTTCAGGTCTTCTGCGGTGTAGATGCCATCAATGAGGCCGGCCAGGGAAGCGGGGCCGTCAATCACGTCCGCCAGTTTCGGCAGTGCACCACTCACCGCAGCAGGTGCGCTGCGGCCGTCAACAAATACCGCCTGACCGCCATCAAAGCTGGACAGGGTTTGTTGCAGGGATTCAATCTGGTCTACGCATACTGCCTGCAGCTGGGCGCCGAGTACGGTTTCTACTGCGGTTTCCCAGCCGGCACTTGCGCTGATTTGCTCCGCCAGTCGTGGGCGGCCTTGCAAGTTGTTCTGCTCCAGCCAGCTGGCGACATTTTTACCCTGCCCCATAGCGGCCTGTTGCAGCGCTTCGAGGGAAGCCTGGCGACCGCGGCTGGTTTGCAACTGCAAACGCTCTTTATCCAGATCTGCGGCCAGTTCAGTTTCCTTGCGGCGCAGGTCAGACAGCTCTTCTACCTGCTGGGCGGTGGACTCTCGCAGCTCTTCCAGCTGCATTTCCAGTTCGGCCAGCTCTTCGTTCTGCTCTTCGAGCTCGATCTCGTCTTCGGAGACCGACAGGCTCTCGCGCTCTAACTGCAGCTTGGTAATACGGTCCTGCAGGCGCTGCGCCGAGGTTTCCAGGTGCTGAATACGAGACTGCTGAACTTCCGCGCGCTGGCGGGAGCCGGACGCGCCCTGGTTAAATTGGTCCCAGGCGTTCTGCCATTCGCGCATTTCGTCTTCGGCGGTCAGCAGGGTTTGCGCAGATTCTTCCTCTGCGGCCTGCACCATTTCCAGGTCCGGAGTAATCACTTCCAGTTCGACATCGAACTCTTCAGCTTTTTCCTGATCCGCGGCGAGGAGTGCCACAGACTCGCTGTGTTCCTGCTCGGTACGGGCAAAGTCAGACTGTAGCGATGCATTGCGCTCGCGGGCGTGGGAAATACTTTGCTCGAGGCGCGCGATGTCGGCGCCGATCGAATAGAAACGCCCCTGCACTTCGTTAAACGCATCGGAGAACTCGTGGTAGGCCACGCGCTGTTCTTCGATACCGGTATCGAAGCCCACCTGGCGGGTGACCAGCTCTTCCACGGTCAGCTCAAGTTCGCCGATCTGCTGCTGCTTGCCTTTTGCCTGATCGTCCAGGTCTTTGTATTTCAGGCCCTGCAAATGAGCTTTGTGGGTGCGCTCTTCTTCTTTGAAGCGGCTGTATTTTTCGGCCGCTGCAGACTGGCGCTCCAGACGCGCCAGCTGACGATCCAGTTCATCGCGAATATCGGTCAGGCGCTCGAGGTTTTCTTTGGTGCGGCGCATGCGATTTTCGGTATCACGGCGGCGCTCCTTGTACTTGGAGATACCCGCCGCTTCCTCAATAAATACCCGCAGCTCTTCCGGCTTGGCCTCGATCAATTTGGAGATCATGCCCTGCTCGATAATCGCATAGCTGCGCGGGCCCAGGCCGGTGCCCAGGAACAGGTCCGTCACGTCGCGACGACGACATTTCTCCCCGTTCAGGTAGTAGTTGTTCTGGCCATCGCGGGTAACCTTACGCTTAACGGAAATTTCGCTAAACGCGGCATATTCCCCGGTGAGCTTGCCGGCGGAGTTATCAAATACCAGTTCGATGGAAGCCTGGCCTACAGGCTTACGGCCACTGGAGCCGTTAAAGATTACGTCAGTCATGGAGTCACCGCGAAGGTTCTTCGCAGACGACTCACCCATTACCCAGCGCACCGCATCAATGGTATTGGACTTGCCACAACCATTTGGGCCGACCACGGCGCTCAGGTTGGAAGGGAAGTAGACGGTGGTCGGGTCGACGAACGACTTGAATCCGGCCAACTTAATGCACTTCAAACGCATGGTCTTTTAACTCGGTAATACTCGGCAACCGTGCAGCAACTTTGCTCTGCCGGACGCTCTTCGTTGTACTTTCAAAAGGTTCAAACAGCAGGTTCAAACAGGGAGTTTGCAGAGGCCTGACTGAGCAGTCCGCACGAATCGCCAGTTTGTCTTTGCAAACAGACGATTGTACATGGCTATGAGCCGGGTTTCAGCGCTATTTTCGGCCGAAAATGCGGAAGGACCGGTCGCACCGAAAGGTGCAACCGAGGGTGTGAAATCGATCAATAATGAATCAGATCTGCTGGTCAATCACAATGGACAAGGGCTTCGACCAGTCTTCCTTGGCCAGGGTCTTGACCTCGCCCTGCCAGTCACCAGGCGCCGGACGGGCATTGCCGCCGACCGCTAGGCGGGCAACCACCTGAACCTGATCGACCGTCTTGAGGCTGCGACCGGGCATCATTGCTCGCGATTCATCCAGTACCACACGTGCCGGCAGGTCCGCCGCAGTGAGCCGCACGATCGCCAGCGGCATTGGGCTCTCCGCGGTACGCGCGTAGACAAATACCGGTGTGGAGGGGCTGTATTTGACCGCATCACCCAGTGACACGGTGACCGCAATACTGTTTTCATCCGCTGTCTGCGCCTTGGAAGCACCCTCGTCCGCAGACTGGGATGCTACCGAGGTGGACTCCGCTACCGCCTCACCACCAACCTTGGCCAGTGCCGCTTCCGCGCGCTGCACCCCAGCAGCCAGTGCCTGAGCTGCGTTAGAACCCGGCGTCAATTGATTGAGCGCGCGCTGCCAGTGAGACTTCGCCGCCGCATAATCCTCTCGCTCAAAGGCCGCGATACCCGCCAACCCCAGCGCCGTGGTGTTACTTGGCTGTGTGGCCAACACCAGATCCACTTCACGGATTACTTCGGCCGTGATTTTCGAGCCATTAGCAAAAAACAGCGCCTGAGCCAGTTCCGCGCGAATATTGACCGCTTCTGGCTCCTTGGCAACGATGTAACGGTATTGAGCCAAAGCGCCCTGGATATCATTGCTGACCAGCAGACGCTGAGCCAACATGTAGCGGCTATTCAGGTCGTCCGGATGGCTTTCAACACGCTTACGCAGCTGTTGAGTGATACGCGCCTCGACCACCATATCCGACGCACCGGACTGACTGGCCACAATATCCCGGTACAGCGCGACATCATCGTGCGCCCCCCAATAGAAATACAGGCCGAGCGCCACCAGGGGCACCGCGAAGGCCAGAGCAAACAACAGCCCGCGGCCACCATCTCGGCGCTGCGCCAACTGATAGCTGCCACCCTGCTCTTCCGCCAGCAACTTGCGCGCCAGCTCTGTCTTTAGCGATACATACTGCGCCTCGTCGATTGCACCATCTGCACACGACTGCTCAATTTCTGCCAGGTGCTCGCGGTACAGAGCTGCCTGAGAGGTACCCTCAGGGCCGTCCGCATTTAATTCTGCGCGGCGCGTTTTGCGCTCCCTGACCTTAGCAACCACAGGCCAGGCAATAAGCAATGCCAGAGGCAGCAGTAACAGCGCCAGCATCATCCACAAATCAATCATTACGCTTACCACCACCCTGTTGCTCACCATTCAGCAGCTGCGCGAGCCGCTGAGATTCTTCCGCACTCAGTTCCGCGCCCTCCTCCTCTTGCCGGCTTCCGCGGCCATTGCGGGATCGAACGACAATCAGGATGAGCGACAAAAGCCCCAGTGCGGCAAATACACCCGGCGCGACCCACAGCACCATGGTGTTGCGTTGCATCGGTGGTCGATACAGGACGAAGTCGCCGTAACGGGCCACCATGTACTGATTAATCTCTTCGTCGGTGTAACCTTCCTCAAGCAGGCGACGAACCTCGCGGCGCAAATCGGTCGCGACCATGGAATCCGAGCCGGCTAGGTTCTGGTTCTGACACTTGGGACAGCGCAGCTCCTCAATCAAAACCTCATAGCGCACCTGCAACTCAGCATTCGACAGCCTCTCCACCTCGACGGCGGCATAGCTGGAAGGCAAGAACGCGACCATTGTGACTAGTAGAGTCAATGTAGCGGCGATCTTTTTGGTAAGAGACGCGTCGATTCGTTTTTTCTGCACTGATTTTCTCCGGCGGAAATTCGCCCGATTATAGCAGCGCCTTCGCCGTCAGACACCCATGGCAACAGGCCCCGCAACATAGTCATATCGGCAGCCGCCAAACCACTAAAAGGGCATAACTCATTGAATTGAAAAAATTTTTCAAAAAGCGTTGACGCCCCAAAAAATATCATTACTATACGCAGCTCCTGACGCGGGGTGGTTAGCTCAGTTGGTAGAGCGGCGCCCTTACAAGGCGTAGGTCACAGGTTCGACCCCTGTACCACCCACCACTTTCCTTTAGGTCTGCCAGGCAGATTTGACAAAGGAATGTCAGGAATGCGGACCGGTAGTTCAGTTGGTTAGAATGCCGGCCTGTCACGCCGGAGGTCGCGGGTTCGAGTCCCGTCCGGTCCGCCATATACAAAAAAGGCTCACACGAAAGTGTGGGCCTTTTTTGTATGTGCTAAAAATTTGCCCCCCAACCCTAGAGAACAGCAAAGCCGAAAAGAGGCGACTGGCAACTCAAACTAACAGACCGAAACAAGCATAGGGCGCCCCTTTTGACGACAAACCTAAAACGGAACAAAAGCAGTAACTTAGAAAGGGAACTAATGAGCAGACTCGAAGCGCGCTACCCAAGACTAGTAAAAGGACACAGCCCGAGCCGACTCACAAAAACCTCAGAATCACACAGAAAGACCTGATCGACGCACAACAACAAGCTTGCATCTAAACAACCACATCAATCACACAACCTTCCGCATCAAGAACCACCACCCATTTAAGCCCACCATCATCGACCAAAGTATAAAAAACCTTACCCGCCTTTGGCGTAAATTCACCCTCTGAAATTACCGTTTCAATAATTTCAAATGCAACAGAGTTCTGCTTAAGATTGCGAATAACGCTGCGCAAATAATTTCGTCCGTTTATTACTACAACATCATTTTTTTTGGCGCAGACACTAGACCGAAGGACGAGCGCTCCCCCACCCACCAAAATACAAAACAACTGAAGATATCGCTGCGCCTCTTCAGATAAGAATGAAAATACATTCCCCCCCCAAGCACCCATGCTAAAAAAAACAGAAAAAGAGACAACTGCAACAGCAGTGAAAACATTCTTAAGACCCACAGAGTCCACCTTTTCGACAGCCTAGTATTACCTACTTTTCGCACACTTCTTTATTACACTCCTCCATACAAGCAGCATATCCCGCTGTTGTCCCCACCAAACCCAACGATCCAGCAGCATATGCATACCCAGGCGGCCCCCCCACATAGGTATATAACGCACCCAAACCCAATCCATAACCCCACTCTTTAGCTGCGTTAAGGTTACACGCTTGCGCACAAGATAATGGACTCGCTGCCGGCCTCCTAAATGCTGACTTCGATAGATTTAAATCTTTCGCCATTTGCCCCTCCAAAAAACCAAAACTTGCGGATACTGCCTGCTCTCCCGAGGGGTCAATCATATTTACTGGATTCGCCTTCACATATGAAAACGTATTGGGCCCATCTATCAAACCCAGACGATCACTTTGCAAATAGCGCCCGGTACCCGGATCGTAATCCCGGAAATAGTTGTAATAGAACGGTGCCTCGCCACCCTTGATCTGCCCAGGGAAACGCAGGTTCACCGTAACGTTTACACCATCACCATCCACATCTGCTAAAGGATTGGTATTGCCAAACGCATCACTGTCCCAGCGCCACACGATCGCTTGCGCATCATTGGTGCCTACACGCGGGGTATATAGATGGTCGGTATGCAGGTAAGTCAGGAACTTCTTGTTCACCGCACCACTCGACTTGTATGTCGTCTTGATGTGCGCAACCGGTTCGCCGTCCAGATAGATGTAATCCACCTGGTTGGACAGGCTCACGCCATCGCTGCGCAAGGTTGTCTCGGAGAGATACTGTCCACTCAGATTGTAGTGCAGCAGAACATCAGAGCTTTTGTCGGTACGTACACGCTGCCCCAAGGCATTGTAGGAGTATGTGCCTTTTAGAACACCTGACTTGGTGTAGCTACTCATACGGTTGGCATGATTGTAGGTATAGAGGTAATCATCATCGTTATGACTAACGGTATTACCAGCCGCATCTTTTACCCAAGCCTTTGAACCACGCAGAACCATGCGATTCGACTCTGCTTCATAGGCATAGGTCGCCGTGGAGGTGGTGCTATCCGTTTTATCCCAAATACGTTGCGTACGGTTGCCTACGCTGTCGTACTGGTAGTCTCGAGAGCCTGCGGAATACACCTCGTCGTCCAACCGATCCAGGGTATCGTACGCGAACACACGGTCTTTGTTTGCATCCAAGACATCGGCAATGCCGGTAATATTGTTCGCCAGATCATAGGTATAAAACTCTGAACGCACACTACCCAGGCCAGCTGCTGTGACTTCCTGCAAGCGGCCGTCTAAGTCGTAGGTATAGGTCTGGGTAATGCCATTGCCATACTCCATGGAAGCAATGCCGCCATAGGGCTGGTATTGAATATTGCTGACGATGGTCTGGGCAGTCGCTTGGGCATCATCTTTACTGGTAATGGCGGTGGTGCGCCCAAGGCTGTCGCGGACGTATGTGACGATGCGGCCTGACGGGTAGGTAACTTCTGTTACTCGGCCAAGGGCATCGTAGCTGTAACCAGTATTAAAACTCAGACCGGCAATGGTATCGGCCTGCGTGGTGACGCGCCCCAGCTCGTCATAAGCGAGGGCCGTAGAACCGGAATCATTACTGTAACCCGTCAGGCGCCCTACCCCATGATTGCCATTTTCGGTGCTGTCATAGGTAAAGCTGGCGTTTTCGCTAGTATTGCCGGGGTACACAATACCGGTTAGCCGATTAAGTGCATCGTAACTGTAGTTCGCAACGATACCGCGCGCATCGGTACGGGTAATGAGGTTACCAGCTTCATCATAGTCGTAGTCGGCAATACCCGTGTCGGGACTGGTCAATTTGATCAGGTGGCCCGCAAAGTCGTATTCATAATTCGTGGTATTACCACGTTGATCGGTCACCGAGGTGACACGGTCGGCACTGTCGTAGGTAAACTGGACTGTGTTGTTGGCGGCATCGGTGACCGCCTCTACACGCCCCAGAGCATCGCGCGCTTCACCAGTGGTGTTTTGGTTGCCGTCGGTGGCAGAAACACGGTTACCGTTTTTATCGTAGGCAATCGACGTATTCTGGCCATTATTGCCATCGACATCGATCAAGCGGCTCAGCTCGTCATAACTGCGGTTAATCGAACGCACCAGCGTTGTACCGTCCGCGGCAAAGACCTTTTCTTCGGTGACGTTACCCGCCGCATCCAGCGTGTACTCAATACGCTCTCCCACGGCATTCTCAACGGCGGTCAAGCGACGCGCAGCGTCGTACTCAAACGCAACCGTAGAACTATCGGGAAAGGCAACATTGATTACCTGTCCGACCGGGTCATAGGTGTAAGTGGTCACCAAATCACCTGCTGCCGCCTTGATGGTGACCGTCTCCAGCCAACCGCGCGCGGTGTAGGTGTAGTGCGTCTGCAGACCGTTTGCATCCTGTGACTTCGTAGGGCGACCCGCAGCATCGTATTCCAGGATAGAGTCAACATGCCCCAGTGCATTGGTGCTCGTTGTCATCCGGTTAAAGGAATCGTAGGTATAGGAGGTGACATCGGACACGTCGGTACGCGGACCGTCCGCTGTTTCTAATTTACCCCCTTCTGTGTAGGTATAAGACCAATTCTGTTCCGTAATTGCAGCACTCGTGCCATGTGCAACCAGTAAACTCAACACCCCGGCAAGAGCCGATTTAGTTAACCGCATGCTTAAAGTCCTTATTGATTATTTTTTAATTCTTTAGGCCAGCCCCAAAAGTTCTGGCCAATATAAGTTAATGAGTCATTACAGAGAGACAGGCGTCACCTTGCGATCGAGCAACCGTCCGCCAGTGTCATAAGTGTTTTCTATAATTTGCTCGGGAGAAGTAACCTTCAACGGCACGCTCAACGTGGCATGCCATTCTGTGGTAATAGTGCGAGCTTCTGGTGTGCCGTAGGCTTCTGTGCGGCTTAATTCGCGCCCCAAGCTATCGCGACTATAAGCAGTAACATTACCTTCCCAGTCGGTTTCACTGGCGACAAAGCCATTGGCATCGTAGGTGTAGGCCATGTTGGCAGCTGCACAGTTCGCGGATGCTTCACCTTGGACTGAGACAATGCGCTTGCTGCCATCAACTTCAGCAAAGGTATAGGTAGTTTGCTTGCCCAGTGCATTAGTCAGGCGACGGGTATTGTCATCGACATATTCAACATCAATCGATTCTGCACCATCACTGTACTCCGTACGAATAGCCCGGCCCTGAGCATCGTAATCATACGTACTATATATATTTCCCGCCTCATCGGTAATACCCGTTAATGCATTGGGAAAGCGGCTATCCTCATAACGATAAAGGCGAATAGAGCCACCCTCACCAGGGTATTCTATCGACTGCAATAACCCACTGTCCGCATAAGAAAATTGATACATCAATCCGTCATTACGGGTAATTTTTGATAATTTATCACCAACATATTCGAGCAAAATGCTGTTGCCATTATCGTCTGAAATAGACTCTTGATAGACTCCCGCTTCATCATAAGAATAAGTAATACCCTGACCCAGATCATTCTCCAAGCGCAAAATGCGCCCTTCAATATCATACTTTTCAGTTCGACCATCAACCTTTAACGACCACCCAACATGTTGCTCTCCCGCACCCAGATCCTTCTCCACCCTCCAATCACGGTTAGCCTCTGCGATAAAAGCTCCACTTTCATTATTAAAATGTACATCACTTCCATTAGGGCGATACGCAATTAGACGCTCTGTCATTCCGCCAGGAACAGAGTAACTAGCAAGAAAATAGCTATGATTGTGTCGCCAGTGATTAGACGCACCACCAAGGTAGGTTAACGAGGGATCCGCATCTAATGGCAAGGAGATAGGTTGGTCACCACTTGAAAGTGGAGACTCGGAGAAAGTTACAACTTCAATCGTTGAATTCTCATCAACACTATACCCTGCTCCACTTTTCTTTTGATTACCAAAACTGTTATAAAGCCAGAAAAACGCCAGAGGAAATTCACCAATAGCCTCAAAAACTTTCTCCTTTTGATACTTATGACCACTGAAGAAATTAATCGGGTTACCAACAAAGTTCTTACAGCTTTGCGGCTCCGGCAATTCAGTACAAGCACGCACCACAGAGTTCCAATCCTTTCCCACCGCACACTGTATTTCACAACTTTCTGAGTCAGCATTGTAAGCCATAGGGCTTTGACATTGAGGCTCCTCCGGCGGATAAGGAGTGCATTGATGCATCCACCATTCAGTATCCGTGTTCCAGTACTCTCCCTCACCACATGGATTGCCGTGATGCTCCCATACCTCATACACATCAGTAATCCGAATGTAACAAAGCTTTCCATTCGCTCTAGCACCATCGCATGCACCCTGTGCCGCCTCTAAGTTCCCCCATGTATGCCACAAATAAATCCAACCATTACCCGGAGGAAGACCATTCGCACCATCGGCAAATGCAGCAACTGAAAACGCATAGATAGATACACAAACAACTTTTCTAAAAAACCGAAAAAACATACATATCTCTTTTCGTTAAAATTATTTATATTTAGGGCATCCCAAAAAATTCTGGCCAATACAAGTTAATGCTTTATTACTGAGAAACAGGCGTCACCTTGCGATCGAGCAGGCGCCCACCAGCGTCATAGGAGTTTTCTAGAATTTGCTCAGGAGAAGTAACCTTCATCGGCACGCTCAACGTGGCATGCCATTCCGTGGTAATAGTGCGAGCTTCTGGTGTGCCATAGGCTTCTGTGCGGCTTAGTTCGCGCCCCAAGCTATCGCGACTATACGCAGTAACATTACCTTCCCAGTCGGTTTCACTGGCGATAAAACCATTGGCATCGTAGGTGTAGGCCATGTTGGCAGCGGCACAATTCGCAGATGCTTCACCTTGGACTGAGACAATACGCTTGCTGCCGTCGACTTCAGCAAAGGTATAGGTAGTTTGCTTGCCCAGCGCATTTGTCAGGCGACGGGTGTTATCACTGAGGTATTCCACTTGGCCAGAGTTTGCACCATCACTATGCGTGGAGCTGACCGCCCGCCCCTCGTCGTCATAGGCAAAAGTGCTGTATACATTGCTCGCTTCATCAGTAACACCAGTCAGTGCGCGTGGGAAGCGGGTGTCTTCATAACGGAACTGACGCTGTGGTGTAGTGGTACCTGGGAAGGTAATACCTTGCAGCAAGCCGCTGGCGCTGTAACTAAATTGATAAACAGAACCATCGTTACGGGTAATCTGGCTCAAGCGACCTTCGGTATACCCGAGCGTGATACTGTTGCCGGTGTCATCTGCAATCGATTCCTGCTGAACACCATTAGCATCATAGGTATAAGTGATGCCCTGCCCCCGTTCATTTTCGATACGCAGGATACGACCAGCCGTATCATATCGCTCGATACGGCTATCGACTTTCAGCGTCCAACCGGTGTGCTGTTGGCTCCCATCGAGATCTTTGGTCACTTGCCACTGCCTATTGCCCTGACCAACGAAATTTCCGTCAACCGCAACAAAGTGCACATCACTTCCATCGGGGCGATAGCTGATCAATCGCTCCGTCACATCATCAGCCAGTACGCAATGTCCCAGAAAGTAACTGTGGTTGTGTCGCCAGTTATTTGTAGCGCCGCCAATATAGATTTGCGCAGGATCGCTATCTAACGGCAGGCTGATCGGAGTAGCACCAGCAGCCAATGGTTGCTCGGTATGCACAACGGTTTCCCCGAGTGTCTCGGAGGTGCCATCGGCCCCAGCTCGTGAACCCACACTGTAGCCTGCACCCGTCTTCTGGTGGTTTCCGAAGCTGTTGTAGTGCCAGGAAAAAGTCAGCGGGAAATCGCCATTCGCAGAAAACACCACTTCTGTTTGGAGCTTATGTCCGGAGAGAAAATTGATCGGATTGAATGCTTTGTGTGCACAACTTTGAGGCTCAGGATCACTCACACAGTCGCGAGCAGACTCGGACCAAGGTTTGTCAGCTGGACATTCATTCTCACAGAGACCAGTATCAACATTGTACGAAGTTGGGGCTTCACATTTGGGAACTACTGACTCTTCGCACGACATTGTTTCAGGTACGTACGAAGCACTTCCGACACACTCACAGGCTCCACCAAAATCTGATGACGCAGTAGTACCCTCGGGACATAGACCACTATCATAAAAGTGAGCTGTCCATGAATAACCATACGCATCATCAGGGGTAGCATTCAATTTAGTCGAACAGGTAGCAAATTCACTCGCTCTAGGAATACCATTTGAAGAGTAATACGATCTATATAGATCAACCGAGCGCAAGCCAGTCTCTGAATTAATCTCTGCCCCATACTGTAGGCAACTGTCAGGATCGCCATTGTAAACAGGATGATCAGAGGCAGCATTAACAGCTGCGCACGCCCCAGCTTTATCCTCGAAAATCCCAATATAAAACTCTTCGCAAACCCCATCAGATACGGCTGAATGGGAAAGAAAGTAGGTCAAAGCCAAAAATATCCGAAACATAATTACTCATCAAATATACATGCTTTAGGTTCACACACCTGAAACATCAAAAACGTATAAATCTTTTCAGGGAAATATAATCAATAATCACACGAAAAACATGGATACAATTAGAGAAAATAAATAACCTATAAAATATATACAGAAATGTATTTTTACATTACAGCCTACCAGGCTTCAATTTTACAAAGAGAACATGGAACACCCTGAATACTACTTTGCCCACCAGCTAAAAACCGAAGAACAAGAATTAAAATCACTCACACTAAACTTAACCTCACCAACACTAAAAATAACTTTAGATGGCCTGCCTGTCACCTCAATCATTCGCCACCTCCTACAAACCACTTTGCCTGTAGGTATAAAATCAATTCTGTTCCGAAGTTGCAGCACTCGTGCCATGTGCAACCAGTAAACTCAACGCCCCCGCAAGAGCCGATTTAGTTAACCGCATGCTTAAAGTCCTTGTTGATTATTTTTTAATTCTTTAGGCCAGCCCCAAAAATTCTGGCCAATATAAGTTAATGAGTCATTACAGAGAGACAGGCGTCACCTTGCGATCGAGCAGGCGCCCACCAGCGTCATAAGTGTTTTCTATGATTTGCTCAGGAGAAGTAACCTTCACCGGCACGTTCAACGTCACATGCCATTCCGTGGTGATAGTCCGAGCTTCTGGTGTGCCGTAAGCTTCAGTGCGGCTTAATTCGCGCCCCAAGCTATCGCGACTATAAGCAGTAACATTACCTTCCCAGTCGGTTTCACTGGCGATAAAGCCATTGGCATCGTAGCTGTAGGCCATATTGGCGGCTGCACAGTTCGCCGATTCATGACCACTAACTTTCACTATCACCGACGAATTATTCACACCAACCGCATCAAACTTATATGTAGAAGTTCTACCAAGTGCATTTCTAATTGTTGCTGAATCAACATAACCTCCTACAATAGAATAATCCACTTCAACACGCTCCGCGCCGCCTGCAAGCTCGCTTGACACCACTAATCCGGCTGAGTTGTACGTATAGCTTTCCAGCAAAATACCGCCTCCATCTCTTATCTCAGTAAGTGCTGTGGGGTACTTAGAATTCTCATATCTATATTCAAAAATTGGCTCGTCATCTGAAAATACATAGCTCACCAAATTTGAACTGGACGTCGTGTATTCATATGTCAGCGTCGGACCACCGAGCACTTCAATCTGATTCACCCTACCACGATCGTCAAAGAAATATTTTTCACGATGACCATCTTTTGAAAATCTCTCAAGAAATTCAAGATTATCATCATCCGAGTTATATTTAACTTCTATTTCGACAACATCCCCATACCCATAGCTTCTCTGCTCAATATTTCCATGATAATCAAACTTTGAGAACTTATCTCCACTTGAGAGCAAAGCATACCCACCAACAATTTGAACTATCTTGTCGAAAGGCCTTTCATATGACAAAAATTCAGACCCTTCACCATTCCTATGAAAAGAAATTCCGACTCCTCTTTGATCATAGTAGATAAACCCTTTCGGGTCGGACGCGATATCATCTGAGACAATTTCTAGCCGCTCACTATTAACACCAAAGACCCAACCTCCAGCCCCCTTTGAATCAAAGTAGTAAGTTCTCTCAACACCTAACCTACCTGCTCGATAATCCTTAACATTCTTATATTTACCACCCGTTAACAGAATAATGGGATTTTCAGTGCATGCAGTTTCGCAACTACAACCGGGGTTTTCTCGAACACCTTGAGCACACATTACATGATCGCCAACCCTAACCTTCGCACCACCTGATGAACAATAAAACTTTCGCCTCACTGAAGTTGGGTGATTATAGCTTCCATCATCCCTCAAACATCGAATGGTCCACTTCTCTTCAGGGTAATCAAAATACTTATTGCTAAATTCCAAAAATGATGAAGATCTATTCGGTGTCGAAAGAGACTCGCAAATCAAATCCCCAAAATACTCTGGGCTATCATTACACTCCCACCTATAAGTCCCGTGGGCTGAATGACCGGTACACCACGCCTTTGGTTTAGCCTTCACAAGCTCTTGCGAATAGACTGATTCTGACACTGATAGCAATATCAGCACACACGTAATCACTTTAAGCACTTATTATCATTCCCGAGCATATTTATTAGAACAAAAAAGACACAAAATCATTAAAGACCAACTACAACCAAAACTCGATCAATTCGATACAGGGATAATTTTCCGTTCCATTAGGCGCCCACTAGCGTCATAAACGTTTTCAATAACTTTCTCAGGAGCAATAATTTTCACCGGGACACTCAACGTCACATGCCATTCCGTGGTGATAGTGCGAGCATCTGGTGTCCCGTAGGCTTCTGTGCGGCTTAGTTCACGACCAAGGCTATCGCGACTATAAGCAGTAACATTACCTTCCCAGTCGGCTTCACTGGCGATAAAGCCATTGTCATCGTAGGTGTAGGCCATGTTGGCCGCGGCACAGTTCGCGGATGCTTCGCCTTGAACTGAGACAATGCGCTTACTGCCATCGACTTCAGCAAAGGTATAGGTAGTTTGCTTGCCCAGTGCATTGGTCAGGCGACGGGTGGTATCACTGAGGTATTCCACTTGGCCAGAGTTGGCACCATCACTATGCGTGGAGCTGACCGCCCGCCCCTCGTCGTCATAGGCAAAAGTACTGTATACATTGCTCGCCTCATCAGTAACACCTGTCAGTGCGCGTGGGAAGCGGGTGTCTTCATAACGGAACTGGCGCTGTGGTGTATTGGCACCCGGGAAGGTAATGCCTCCTAGCAATCCGTTGGCGTTGTAACTAAATTGATAAACAGAACCATCGTTACGGGTAATCTGGCTCAACTGACCTTCGGCATAGCCAAGTGTGATACTGTTGCCGTTGTCATCTGCAATCGATTCCTGCTGAACACCATTAGCATCATAGGTATAAGTGATGCCCTGCCCCTGCTCATTTTCGATACGCAGGATACGACCGGCCGTATCATATCGCTCGATGCGACCACCGACTTTCAATGTCCAACCGGTGTGTTCTTGGCTCCCATCGAGATCTTTGGTCACTTGCCACTGCCTATTGCCCTGGCCGACAAAATTTCCGTCATCAGCAACAAAATGCAGATCACTTCCGTCAGGGCGATAGCTGATCAGCCGCTCCGTCACCTCGTCCACTAGTACGTAATGCCCCAGAAAGTAACTGTGGTTGTGTCGCCAGTTATTAGTGGCACCACCAATATAGGTTTGCGTAGGGTCACTACTTAGCGGCAGACTGATCGGAGTAGCACTTTCAGCCAATGGTTGCTCGGTATGCACAACGGTTTCTCCAAGCTTCTCGGAGGTGCCATCAGCCACAGTCCGTGAACCCACGCTGTAACCCGCTCCCGACTTCAGATGATTTCCGAAGCTGTTGTAGTGCCAGGAGAATGTCAGCGGGAAATCCCCATTGGCCTCGAACATCAACTCATTCTGAAGCTTGTGGCCAGAGAGGAAATTGATTGGATTGAATGCTTTGTGCGCACAGCTTTGAGGCTCAGGCCCCTCTACACAATCGCGAGCATCTTCAGACCAGGGCTTTTCGACAGGACATTCTTTTATGCAAGCACCAGAATTCGCATCATATTTAGTTGGAGGCTGACATGCCGGACTTATCACACACATGTTTTTTTCAAGATCTAGCACATACCCATCAGGACAACTCGGTAGTCGAATAAATGCCTCTATCGTCGAGCACAATGAAGGCTCGTTCGGATTGATAATCGGCCCGCCGCTATTCATTGAATTTCCGGCTGAATCTACACAGCCAGAGTAATAACAGCGTGATCCAGATCCGCGAATTTTGCTCTCACACGAATTGTTGCTGCAGTATGCCCAATGCCCGGCCTCGGACTTACAAGCCTCATAAGCCCCATCTAATACATACAACCCTTTTTCGACAATAGTCTGGGCATACGCACCTTCTACTATTGATATCATAACAAGTAAGATAGGGGCACTTAGCTTGCAGATTGGCAATTTATTTGCGGAGCTCACCGGACAACCTCAACTCGAATATAAATTATACTCAAGATTTCTAAAAAAACTGTATTTACCAAAGACTGCCCACCGACTAGTCGAAGCTATCAATCAAACTATAGAGATCATCACAAGACCGCACACCTAAATATTCCAGCACAAACCGCTCCAAAATATTGAAAATCAGTTTATTTATGAGAAATTTGCCTGTAGAAATTTACATGCGAGCATCAGCGTATCCATCACTAGAAAAATAGAGAGGCTCCGACACATAGTTCAGTCAGAACACCCTAAAATAAAAAACATGAAATCCTACAAACAAACATCTCCATTTAACGATATCGACTCTATCTTTAATCCAACACAAAAATAGTCCGAGAATATTTACATAAGAAAAAACATTCACTCTATTAGTATAATCCTGAACAATAGAATTGCGCCGACAACAAAAATAGTGAGAACAGAAAATATGACGAACAAGGCAAAGAAGATCTTATTGCCAAGTTCAGAGTCTATTCCACCACTATCCAACTGCTCTTTAAATTCATTTAGCAATTGCTCAGAAATTTTCTTCGAAACAACATGATTAGAATCTTTTTTTAATTGACAGGCATCATTGAACTGCTCTTCATATACAACCCAAACACCAACCCGAGTCGATCCGGATAAGACTCGATGCTGAAACGCATTCACCCCCGAAACCGTAGCAGCGACACCATGATCGAGAAGGTAGTTACACAAATTCATCGCCTCTTCAATCGAATCGAAATCAGCTAACAACTTCATAATTTCCTCCACCTCTCCGCAACGGTGTTTACCACGCAGGCTTATATGACACACACACGCAGCCATTCTCGACTGTTGCCATTGGTGACATACTTTGATTTTGGCCCGGCGCACCGCAATACTGCTCTACACCGCTTGAATCCCACGGACACACACGCTTTTCACAAGTCATTGGATAATTTTTATGCAGGTTTTTTTCCAACTCCTTCAGCTGCTCAAGAATCTCAGCGATTCCTTCTACAACTACTTTATTCTTTTTCGCTTTATTCTGAAGATTTCTTAGCCGATCTCTTAAAGACTGCTGCTGAGCCTTCAATCGCGCATTATTACGCGCAATTCGAGAATTCGGGTTACCAGGATTGCGCTGAGGCTTAAGCCCATCAGGATCATATAAATTCATTGGGTTTGCTAGTACATATAAATATGTGTTTATACCACCGTCCAACCCAGTAGGATCACTCTGCAAATACCGCCCAGTGCTCGGGTCATAATCCCGGAAATAGTTGTAATAGAACGGCGCTTCACCACCCTTGATCTGCCCAGGGAAACGCAGGTTCACCGTAACGTTTACACCATCACCATCCACATCTGCTAAAGGATTGGTATTGCCAAACGCATCACTGTCCCAGCGCCACACGATCGCTTGCGCATCATTGGTGCCTACACGCGGGGTATATAGATGGTCGGTATGCAGGTAAGTCAGGAACTTCTTGTTCACCGCACCACTCGACTTGTATGTCGTCTTGATGTGCGCAACCGGTTCGCCGTCCAGATAGATGTAATCCACCTGGTTGGACAGGCTCACGCCATCGCTGCGCAAGGTTGTCTCGGAGAGATACTGTCCACTCAGATTGTAGTGCAGCAGAACATCAGAGCTTTTGTCGGTACGTACACGCTGCCCCAAGGCATTGTAGGAGTATGTGCCTTTTAGAACACCTGACTTGGTGTAGCTACTCATACGGTTGGCATGATTGTAGGTATAGAGGTAATCATCATCGTTATGACTAACGGTATTACCAGCCGCATCTTTTACCCAAGCCTTTGAACCACGCAGAACCATGCGATTCGACTCTGCTTCATAGGCATAGGTCGCCGTGGAGGTGGTGCTATCCGTTTTATCCCAAATACGTTGCGTACGGTTGCCTACGCTGTCGTACTGGTAGTCTCGAGAGCCTGCGGAATACACCTCGTCGTCCAACCGATCCAGGGTATCGTACGCGAACACACGGTCTTTGTTTGCATCCAAGACATCGGCAATGCCGGTAATATTGTTCGCCAGATCATAGGTATAAAACTCTGAACGCACACTACCCAGGCCAGCTGCTGTGACTTCCTGCAAGCGGCCGTCTAAGTCGTAGGTATAGGTCTGGGTAATGCCATTGCCATACTCCATGGAAGCAATGCCGCCATAGGGCTGGTATTGAATATTGCTGACGATGGTCTGGGCAGTCGCTTGGGCATCATCTTTACTGGTAATGGCGGTGGCGCGCCCAAGGCTGTCGCGGACGTATGTGACGATGCGGCCTGACGGGTAGGTAACTTCTGTTACTCGGCCAAGGGCATCGTAGCTGTAACCAGTATTAAAACTCAGACCGGCAATGGTATCGGCCTGCGTGGTGACGCGCCCCAGCTCGTCATAAGCGAGGGCCGTAGAACCGGAATCATTACTGTAACCCGTCAGGCGCCCTACCCCATGATTGCCATTTTCGGTGCTGTCATAGGTAAAGCTAGCGTTTTCACTAGTATTGCCGGGGTACACAATACCGGTTAGCCGATTAAGTGCATCGTAACTGTAGTTCGCAACGATACCGCGCGCATCGGTACGGGTAATGAGGTTACCAGCTTCATCATAGTCGTAGTCGGCAATACCCGTGTCGGGACTGGTCAATTTGATCAGGTGGCCCGCAAAGTCGTATTCATAATTCGTGGTATTACCACGTTGATCGGTCACCGAGGTGACACGGTCGGCACTGTCGTAGGTAAACTGGACTGTGTTGTTGGCGGCATCGGTGACCGCCTCTACACGCCCCAGAGCATCGCGCGCTTCACCAGTGGTGTTTTGGTTGCCGTCGGTGGCAGAAACACGGTTACCGTTTTTATCGTAGGCAATCGACGTATTCTGGCCATTATTGCCATCGACATCGATCAAGCGGCTCAGCTCGTCATAACTGCGGTTAATCGAACGCACCAGCGTTGTACCGTCCGCGGCAAAGACCTTTTCTTCGGTGACGTTACCCGCCGCATCCAGCTTGTACTCAATACGCTCTCCCACGGCATTCTCAACGGCGGTCAAGCGACGCGCAGCGTCGTACTCAAACGCAACCGTAGAACTATCGGGAAAGGCAACATTGATTACCTGTCCGACCGGGTCATAGGTGTAAGTGGTCACCAAATCACCTGCTGCCGCCTTGATGGTGACCGTCTCCAGCCAACCGCGCGCGGTGTAGGTGTAGTGCGTCTGCAGACCGTTTGCATCCTGTGACTTCGTAGGGCGACCCGCAGCATCGTATTCCAGGATAGAGTCAACATGCCCCAGTGCATTGGTGCTCGTTGTCATCCGGTTAAAGGAATCGTAGGTATAGGAGGTGACATCGGACACGTCGGTACGCGGACCGTCCGCTGTTTCTAACTTGCCCCCTTCGGTGTAGGTATAAGACCAATTCTGTTCCGTAATTGCAGCACTCGTGCCATGTGCAACCAGAAAGCTCAATGCCCCCGCAAGAAGAGACTTACTGAAATACATATCAATTCCTTCGAAATGAATTATTCGTTTAATTGTTCTACTTACTTCTACAAATTTATTATTCAGACCCACCAAGAGGCGTTACCTTGCGTGCAAGTAATCGGCCATTGGCATCGTACTCAAATTCGGTGATTTCTTTTGAAGTGGAAATCTTTACTGGAACCCTAAAAGATGAATGCCACTCTGAGGTAACCTCTCGAGCGAAAGCCGTACCAGCGGCTTCAATCCGCTTAATCTCTAAACCACGGTCGTCGTATTCATAATTGGTCAGATTTCCTTCCCAATCAGTTTTAGATTGCAGCATTCCATTCGAAAAATAGCTGTAAGACTTATGAGAGGCCTGACAGTTTGCCGACTGTTCACCCTCAACCGCGACAAGTCGTTTCAGGCCATCAAAATCCTGGAACGTATATTTCGTTACCCGCCCGAGGCTGTTCGTTTCTGTAACCGTTCCATCTTCGTTGTACACGAGGACCACCTTACCCTGACCGTTTGCATGCTCACTAGAGACAGCTCTCCATTCGCTATCGTAAGTCCACTTAGTAATCAACTGATCATCTGCAGCATAGTACTCAGTAAGATTAGAAAGCTCATACACAAACCTAGCCACCTGCAACTCATCGGCAACGACCTGACTTAACATGCCATTTTCTTGATAAGAGAAAGAAAAATCTCTGGAATCGTAACTAACAGATTCGACTCTAGATTCGCCCCCAAAATTGACCTGGGCAATTATCTCACCACCTTGATTAATTACCGCCTTTTCAGAATCAACGTTTATGAGAAAAGCCAGATTATAAATATCCTCAACCGACACCAAAGCACCACTAGCATCGAAATTGTATATATACATTGCATCCTGGTAGCTAAACCCGTCAACTCCGACAAGTAACTCACCATAACTTGGTGTATCGGCGACATATGCGCCGCCTTCAGCAGCGAAAATTATCAGCTTTCCATCACCGCGCGACAGATAGTACTCACCCGCCACCTCACTAATGGACCAATTTAATGAGTGTGTCCAACCGTCGCCTTTGGAGTTATAGAAAATATCAAAGCGAAAATTCTGAACAGAGAACAGGTTGAGCTTTTGAAACTTATTTCCAGATGCGATGGTTATTGGATTACCCGCACTAGGGCAAGAATCACCTAGATTTTTTCGAACACTTCTAGGTGCGCAGCCACCACTACCATAGACAAAGTTTTCAGCATCAGAACATGACGACCGCCGTCCGATAGTGCTGCCAAAAGTTTCCCTGCTATCCCCCTCCTTACAATAACCGCATTGAAAAGATTGGTTATATACATCTACAAATCGACTTCTTTCAGGACAATATCGATCAGTAATAGTGTAATACATTACTTTATACTGATATTCACAGGCATCACTAGGCTCCTTGAAGTAGACCCCATGGCTTCCTATTTCCCAGTAATCCCAATCGTTGGCAAAAACAACTTTAGATACAGTCACGAAATATAAAGAGACCGCGATCGAAATCATTCCCAATCGAATCACACACACCTCCAAAAATCACGAAATAAATTCTTATTATTCAACCACCAGTGGGAAAACTTGATAACTCTTGAATAGATACTTGCCCGATCTACAACCTAGATTAAGCACATCCAGTGAATCACAAACCGAGGTTAATCATTCGACTCACGCAAGGTCTTTTGGCTCAGCAGCCGACCTGACGTGTCGTAACTAAACTCCACCACAGTTTCCTGGGTTGTTACCTTTGACGGTACATTGAAATTTTCATGCCACTCGGTGGTAACAGTGCGGGCTTCCGGTGTGCCGTAAGCTTCGGTACGACTTAACTCACGCCCCAAGCTGTCGCGAGCATAAGTGGTGACACTACCTTCCCAGTCAGTTTCACTGGCGATAAAGCCGCTGGCATCGTAGGTGTAGGCCATATTAGCAGCTGCACAGTTCACAGATACTTCACCTTGGACTGAGACAATGCGCTTGCTGCCATCGACTTCAGCAAAGGTATAGGTAGTTTGCTTGCCCAATGCATTGGTCAGGCGACGGGTGTTGTCACTGAGGTATTCCACTTGGCCAGAGTTTGCACCGTCACTATGCGTGGAGCTGACCGCCCGCCCCTCGTCGTCATAGGCAAAAGTGCTGTATACATTGCTCGCTTCATCAGTAACACCAGTCAGTGCGCGTGGGAAGCGGGTGTCTTCATAACGGAACTGGCGCTGTGGTGTATTGGCACCCGGGAAGGTAATGCCTCCTAGCAATCCGTTGGCGTTGTAACTAAATTGATAAACAGAACCATCGTTACGGGTAATCTGGCTCAAGCGACCTTCGGTATACCCGAGTGTGATACTGTTGCCGTTGTCATCTGTAATCGATTCCTGCTGGACACCATTCACATCATAGGTATAGGTGATGCCCTGCCCCTGCTCATTTTCGATACGCAGGATACGACCAGCCGTATCATATCGCTCAATGCGACCATCTACTTTCAGCGTCCAACCGGTATGCTGTTGGCTCCCATCGAGATCTTTGGTCACTTGCCACTGCCTATTGCCCTGTCCGACGAAGTTTCCGTCAACCGCAACAAAGTGCACATCACTTCCATCCGGGCGATAGCTGATCACTCGCTCCGTCACATCATCAGCCAGTACGTAATGTCCCAGAAAGTAACTGTGGTTGTGTCGCCAGTTATTTGTAGCGCCGCCAATATAGATTTGCGCAGGATCGCTATCTAACGGCAGGCTGATCGGAGTAGCACCAGCAGCCAATGGTTGCTCGGCATGCACAACGGTTTCTCCGAGCGTCTCGGAGGTGCCATCAGCCGCAGTCCGTGAACCCACACTGTAGCCTGCACCCGTCTTCTGGTGATTTCCGAAGCTGTTATAGCGCCAGGAAAAAGTCAGCGGGAAATCGCCATTCGCAGAAAACACTACTTCTGTTTGAAGCTTATGACCGGAGAGAAAGTTGATCGGATTGAATGCTTTATGCGCACAGCTTTGAGGCTCAGGCTCCTCCACACAATCGCGAGCAGTCTCAGACCATGATTTATCAGCTGGACACTCTTTTTCACAAAGACCGCTATCAGCATTGTAACTTGTTGGGCTCTGACAAGTAGGGGCCTCTAACTCGACACACGTGTTAGTCGACAAATCCATCTCATAATTTCCTTCACAGACACATTTCGCATCCAGCTCCGGCGCCGGAGTCGAGCCGCTAGGGCACCCGCCATTGACACGATAGCCATATAAATTAGGCGTACCACTGGGAATACCCCTTACACCACAATGACGAGAATTCCAAGTTCCATCACCATATTTGACCAAACCTCCATAGCCATGCCCATTTTCGATGTAATGGTCAAAGAGACAGGTTGGTTCTCCAGCACTGCGGCAAGCCGCCTTCGCGCTATCCCGATCAGGATAAATACCGAGGAATTTAACCGCATAGCATGAACTGAATGGAGGCGTTGCTGCATGTGCAAAATTGAATGTCGATACAATCACAACCAATATGAATTGAAGCAGACCATACCTTTGGTCCATTACAAATTTTTTCATACAATCCACATACCTAAAAATAATTCGCCATATGCAGAACGCATAAAGCATATACATTTTTTCGAAGATTCGGCTGAAAGATTACAGTGATCAATGACCTAGAAAGGATGCCGCCTTACGACCTATAGCGCGCCCTTTCGAGTCATACTCAGCTTCAATAACTTGCTCGGAAATAGCAACTCTCACGAACAAATTCAATATCGCGTGCCACTCTGTAGTAATCACTCCTTCATCGAGCGTGTCCACAGCTCCTACTCGCGATACTTCCCGACCATAACTATCCACACCTAACAATTGTCGCAACGTAGTCGTTCCAACCCGTCTTTCTGGTCAATCGTCCATTAGATCATCTAGCGAGCGCGTGAGTCACACCAAAACTGAATATCAAATCCAGTAACTTTAAGCTGTGTTTATACTCAAATTCTCGGCAATTCAATTCGTAAACTCTTCCATTACATTAACCCGCCCTTAGAGAGGGCTAATTTTTCGATCAAGCAAGTTACCTGCTGAATCATAGGAAAATTCGATAATCTGCTCAGGTGTAATGACTTTCATCGGGAGGTTCGACGTCACGTGCCATTCAGTGGTAATAGTGCGAGCCTCTGGCGTGCCGTAAGCTTCGGTACGACTTAACTCACGCCCCAAGCTGTCGCGAGCATAAGTGGTGACACTACCTTCCCAGTCAGTTTCACTGGCGATAAAGCCGCTGGCATCGTAGGTGTAGGCCATATTAGCAGCTGCACAGTTCACAGATACTTCACCTTGGACTGAGACAATGCGCTTGCTGCCATCGACTTCAGCAAAGGTATAGGTAGTTTGCTTGCCCAATGCATTGGTCAGGCGACGGGTGTTGTCACTGAGGTATTCCACTTGGCCAGAGTTTGCACCGTCACTATGCGTGGAGCTGACCGCCCGCCCCTCGTCGTCATAGGCAAAAGTGCTGTATACATTGCTCGCTTCATCAGTAACACCAGTCAGTGCGCGTGGGAAGCGGGTGTCTTCATAACGGAACTGACGCTGTGGAGTAGTGGCACCCGGGAAGGTAATACCTTGTAGCAAGCCGTTGGCGTTGTAACCAAATTGATAAACAGAATTATCGTTACGGGTAATCTGGCTCAACCGACCTTCGGTATACCCGAGCGTGATACTGTTTCCGTTGTCATCTGCAATCGATTCCTGCTGAACACCATTAGCATCATAGGTATAAGTGATGCCCTGCCCCCGTTCATTTTCGATACGCAGGATACGACCAGCCGTATCATATCGCTCGATACGGCTATCGACTTTCAGCGTCCAACCGGTGTGCTGTTGGCTCCCATCGAGATCTTTGGTCACTTGCCACTGCCTATTGCCCTGACCAACGAAATTTCCGTCAACCGCAACAAAGTGCACATCACTTCCATCCGGGCGATAGCTGATCACTCGCTCCGTCACATCATCAGCCAGTACGTAATGTCCCAGAAAGTAACTGTGGTTGTGTCGCCAGTTATTTGTAGCGCCGCCAATATAGATTTGCGCAGGATCGCTATTTAACGGCAGGCTGATCGGAGTAGCACCAGCAGCCAATGGTTGCTCGGTATGCACAACGGCTTCTCCAAGCTTATCGGAGGTGCCATCAGCCACAGTCCGTGAACCCACGCTGTAACCCGCGCCCGACTTCAGATGATTTCCGAAGCTGTTGTAGTGCCAGGAGAATGTCAGCGGGAAATCCCCATTGGCCTCGAACACCAACTCATTCTGAAGCTTGTGGCCAGAAAGGAAATTGATAGGATTAAATGCTTTATGTTCACAGCTCTCCGGCTCCGGATCACCTACACAGTCACGCGCAGAATCAGACCAAGGTTTGTCAGCTGGGCATTCTTTCTCACAGAGACCGGTATCACTGTTATAACTTGTGGGCGACTCACAGTTGGGTTGCTCGCACTGCAAAGTATCGATATTCATCTCTCCTTGCTGACATTCACAAATCCCGCCTTTCTCCCAGTTTGGACTTGATCCATCCGGGCAAACATTAGTATACCGCCAGAGATGTACTTCATATTCTCTACCTTCACCAGAGAAATGCGAGCAGAGTTCTACATAGGGGTGATAGCGCCAGCTTCCAGAAGACTCTAATTTAAATCTGCTGCATCCACGGGCGGGAATATTTGCGTTATCAAAAATGTAACCAGCTCGATAACACTCATGTGATTTAGTCGCGTTAAAAGCTGTATTTGTCCCCCTATACAGACCATGTTCAACAACTTGACAAGAGAAAGAATTCACATTTCCAGAGAGAAAGAACAAAGCGACTATAGAAAGTAATTTCCATTTACCAAAGGCGTGAGAAATTTTCGCTAAAGAGTAGATAAACATTTTTGATTATTCCTCAATTTTTTTCACCCAACACCGCCCAAGGTACTAGCCAAAAATATTTTATTAACCACTAAGGTGAGACTGACGTTACCTTGCGATCGAGCAGGCGCCCACCAGCGTCATAAGTGTTTTCTATGATTTGCTCAGGAGAAGTAACCTTCACCGGCTGACTTAGAGTGGCATGCCATTCGGTAGTGATGGTACGTGCTTCCGGGGTACCGGACGCTTCGGTACGGCTCAATTCCCTGCCAATCACATCGCGAGTATAAGTAGTAACATTACCTTCCCAGCCGGTTTCACTGGCGACAAAACCATTGGCATCGTAGGTGTAGGCCATGTTGGCAGCTACACAGTTCGCAGATGCTTCACCTTGGACTGAGACAATGCGCTTGCTGCCGTCGACTTCAGCAAAGGTATAGGTAGTTTGCTTGCCCAGCGCATTTGTCAGGCGACGGGTGTTATCACTGAGGTATTCCACTTGGCCAGAGTTTGCACCATCACTATGCGTGGAGCTGACCGCCCGCCCCTCGTCGTCATAGGCAAAAGTGCTGTATACATTGCTGGCTTCATCAGTAACACCAGTCAGTGAGCGTGGGAAGCGGGTGTCTTCATAACGGAACTGACGCTGTGGTGTAGTGGTACCTGGGAAGGTAATGCCTTGCAGCAAGCCGCTAGCGTTGTAACTAAACTGGTAAACAGAACCATCGTTACGGGTAATCTGGCTTAACCGACCTTCGATATACCCGAGTGTGATACTGTTGCCATTGTCATCTGCAATCGATTCCTGCTGCACACCATTCGCATCATAGGTATAGGTGATGCCCTGTCCCTGCTCATTTTCGATACGCTGGATACGACCGGCCGTATCATATCGCTCGATGCGACCACCGACTTTCAATGTCCAACCGGTGTATTCTTGGCTCCCATTGAGATCTTTGGTCACTTGCCACTGCCTATTGCCCTGGCCGACAAAATTTCCGTCATCAGCTACAAAATGCAGGTCACTTCCGTCAGGTCGATAGCTGATCAGCCGCTCCGTCACCCCGTCCGCTAGTACGTAATGTCCCAAAAAGTAGCTGTGATTGTGTCGCCAGTTATTAGTGGCACCACCAATATAGGTTTGAGCTGAGTCGGTATTTAACGGCAAACTGATTGGAGTAGCACTTTCAGCCAATGGTTGCTCGGTATGCACAACGGTTTCCCCGAACGTCTCGGAGGTGCCATCGGCCGCAGTCCGTGAACCCACACTGTAGCCTGCACCCGTCTTCAGGTGATTTCCAAAGCTGTTGTAGCGCCAGAAAAAAGTTAACGGGAAATCGCCTTTCGCAGCAAAGACTAGCTCTTCTTGAAGCTTATGGCCGGAAAGAAAGTTTATTGGGTTGAACGTAAGGTGTTCACAGCTATTGCATGGCTCGGGAGGAGCTGTACAGCCCCTAGCGGGTTCGGACCAAGGTTTGTCAGCTGGACATTCCTTTTCACAAAGACCGGTATCGCTATTATAAGAGGTTGGAGATTCACAGTTCGGCACGACAGGTGCCTCGCAAGACATTGACTCTAGGTTCATCTCCCCTTCTTCACAGACACAAAGGTTACCTTGATAAATATCTACTTGTGAGCCTGCGGGACACCCATCGGTATAAAGGTAATTAAAGAACTCATATGAATAGCTCTCAGTATTCACACCTTCACATGACAAATTCCCGGCCGGCGCGTATCTCACATATCCATTAACATCTGTTACGCGGCGATAGTAAACATAGCGATCTTCCCTCGTAACATGCAAACATCCCTCCGGACCATCTGCGCGACATGCATAGCCAGCATAATTCTGGTTATTGTAGGGACCAAAGATTTGAACAGAACAATCGCCTGCATATGTATTTAACGAGCATAGAAACAGAAGAACAGAAAATAGACGTACAAATAGCGTACGGATAACCATAAAAATGCCCATAACCTAAAGTTAGCCTCGAAAAATTCATGATTCCCAGGAAATCACTCTCGATAGAAATTATTGCAGCGAACAAATAGCGAGGTCTCACATATCAAAATCCGACCTAATTCAGCAGTACATTTTCTCGCCGGAAAACGCGACGTATTCATCATATATACATTGACAATGTCAGTGAGGATTTTTCAATCATATCCGACCACCGGGCAAATCGTCTGAAACAGTATTAAGCGAGATTGATTACTTGAGTGGTCTACCAACTTCACCGAGGTGTTCAAAATTTTTGATAAGAGAATCAAGACGACTTAGAAAAAGTTGGGTAAAGCAGATAGCCCCGTAAAACACTAAAACCAGATATCGATATAAACTGCAGCGTGGTTTTACACGACAATTCAAATTACTGCAATTACAGAGCATTACATCGAATAATATTGAGAACTAGACAGCTCCCGAAGAATGAATTTTGCGCCACAAGAAAAACACGCAGTATAGTAGCTTTTTGTACATCAATTAAACTTGTACAAACGCAGCCCACATCTGTGAACTGCGCTTGGATAAACGAGCAAAAATAATGCAGAGGGTTACCGTAAAGGCGCAATCAACGCTTCACACTCAGCAGATGTCACGTTGCGGCCACAAACCGGAATCTGGTCTTGCGGGCTCGCATCGGAACCATTGGCAACCTGAGCATTGCCCAATACGTGGTTGACCGCATTCAGGTTGTAGCCATTGTCTTGCTCGGCCATCCAGAAAAAGACACCGGCGAGGCCATTGTCTTTCGCATACTGGGTTTTTAGCGCAACGGTGCGCGGGGTTTCGACGGAGATAAACGCACCGATATCGTCGTTATACAGATAGTCTGCATTCGCCTCTTTATCGGTATACAACCAGAAACCATTGCGCGGGGCCATGTTGCTGTCCAGATAATTCTGGTACAGGTCATAGCCTTCAATCACGCCCGCCTCCCAGGAACCAAGACCTGCCACACCGAGGATCAGATCCGCCCCACTCCAGTTGCTATCACCATAGCTACTGCTGCCGGTCAGGCCGTAAGTGAACTCGGATATATCACCAGTGTTGGTCGCTTTCGAGCGATGGTAATTGGCGGCACCTATCATCAACTTGTTAGCTGGCACACCCAAACTTTGCAGGTAAGTGAGCGTCCAGTTAGCAGAGGTACCAGCTGAAGAGCCAGTCGCCATTGGGTTGATGTACAACGGCGTGTGATGGGAAATTTCACGCTCCCAGGCACCGGTCAAGTCATAGGTCATTGCGTACAGGCGATCCATGTAAGGATGCACCTGTGCCCAATCGACTTTTTGCAAGCGACCAAGACCGGCCGGAATCGCAGAAGACAAACGATAGGGCTTGCCGGTTTTGACCGTCAGCCAGTCCATCGCCGCACGCATTTCACGAATCAGGATTGCGTAGTTTTCTCCATCGTCCTCACGCGCCATACCAACTACCGCGCCGTCACTGCCCGGGTATTCCCAGTCGATATCGACACCGTCGAAGTCATAGCGCTCGAGGAAATGCACCACCGAATCAATGAAGACTTTACGCCGCACCGGATCGTGCGCCATCCATGGGAATCCTTCGGACAGGGTCCAACCACCAATGGAAAGATCGAGTTTCAACTGCGGATTCTGCTCGCGCAACTGATACAACACCCCGAATACGCCGCCAACCTTGGTGCGATCCAGTTCATACATACTCTCGGTACCAACAACCCCATTGGGGGCAACACCGACATCACGCAGGAACGCCGCTTCAAAATCCGCAACCGCCATTGCACCATCGGGCAAATTACTTTGGTTACAGGTACGCATTACGGCGGCAGGTGCCGAAGTCGGGAAGCCGCCGTCCTGCTCGTTTTTCGCATCGGGGTAACAGATACCGGCAAAGCCATACACAATGCGATTCAGGTTGGATGCGGGCAACTTGGTGAAATCGTATTGGCGACCGTAAATTGCCCAGTCGCCAATGTAAGTCACGATTTCCGTACCGGCGCTTAGATCGTAGGTGTTGTGCTGCAACGGCAAGCTACCCGGCACCAGCTTGGTACCACGGGCACCATTGTCGACATCCAAACCACCGTGGTCTCCGCCGTTATCCGTCGCCGGATTAGCGCCGCCCTTGCTGCCACTAATACTGGACTGAGCATCGGCGATGCGGGCAGAGGCAATGCTACCGGTAGCGTTTACGACACCTGCAGACACACTGCCACCGACCGGCTGTGGCTCACCATAGTCAATGGTGTTGGGAATCGGCACTGGGCAGAGCGCCTCATCCGGATAACCCGCGGGCTCCCACTGGTCTGGATAAGCAGTATTGTCCGGAGTAATCGAGTGGGTATCGACCAATGCGCGGTATGCAATCCCTTGGTAATCGACGATAGTACCTTGGGTATACAAGGTACCGGTCTTCCACACCGGTGCGCAGAAATATTCATCTGGAATCGTGACACCACCGCCACTGCTTCCGCCACCGCTACTGCCTCCACTACTACCACCGGCACAGGCCTCGGCGGTGCTGGCAGACCATGCGTGCTCCCAGGCCCAACCCACTCCAGGCTCATAGGCTTCGTTACCCGACGAACACCAGCCGGCTACCGAGCAGGCAAAGTATCCGCTGTTGTTGGCAATGATATCGCCCGCGGCATAGGTCGAACCGGCGGCATAGGCGGGACAAGTCCCTGCACCAGAAGAACTGCCGGAGCTCGAACTCCCGCTACCCGAACTGCTTGAGCTACTCGAACTTGAACTACTTGAACTAGAACTTGAGCTTGAACTCGAGCTAGAGCTGCTCGAACTTGAGCTAGAACTGGAACTCGAGCTACCAGAGCTTGAGCCACCCGACTCACAGGCACCCAGATCGGTCCAGGCATGACCCCAGGCCCAGCCACTGCCCGGAGCATAGGGGCCACCCTGACTGCACCAACCACCTACATCACAACGGTAGGCATTACCTTCATTTTGTACGATCGCACCAGTTGTATAAGTGGCGCCATCGGTAAACTCTGTGGAATTACTGCAATCGTAAGCGGACGCACTTCCACTGGCCCAAAAGCCAAAGAGCACAGCACCTGTACTTACAATCTTTTTTATTGTTGTTGTTTGCATTCTGTCTTCTTCTCCTAGTCGAAGAGTCGGTAGTTACGGCCGGACAGGCCGGCCCGGTTTGGAAAGATCAGTACCGCAGGGAAAGAAAACGCTAGAGGAATACACCCGCCTCTCGTGAAGACGGGACAAAGAGAAAACTGCCAGGCTCGTGGCCGACAACGCTGTCATACTAGCTCGAACAAGCTAATGACGATCTGACAACGCTGTCAATCAAGTGGTGGGCTTCAACGCCAGAATATTTCTGTTTTGCAGAATAGAGACATGCGAACTGAAGCAGCGGCGTAATACCGTGTAATACAAAGAGGCGGAACCACACCAAACTCGCGCGGCAAACAGCAAGCGGTGTGGCACCAAACCAGAGACAAGGAAAGGTAAAAAAGAAGCGAAAGAAGAACAGTCCGTGCCAGTTAACCGGTCATATTAATCAACTTGCGGAAATTCTGGCGCAGCGGCCAGCACCCGAAACAAATTCAACAGTGCCCGTGCGTACTTCAACCTAGCCTCGCTCTCTTGCATACGTGCATCAACCAAACTGCGCTGGGCGTCGAGCAAAACAAGGAAATCTGCAGCACCCAGGTCATATTGCACTTTCGCATTTTGGAAGAGCGAATCACTGGTAGCCAGCGACTTGCGACTGATTTCCAACGACCGCTGCAGCGAACCTTGAGCCGTCAACGCATTCAGTACCTCTTCCGTGGCAAACGTAAATATCTGCTCATACTGGATACCGCGAATCCGGGTTTCCGCTTTCGCAACGTCAATTTGCCCCTGAATACGCCCCCCTTGGAATACAGGTGCCGTTAACCCGGCAAGCAAATTGGAAACCAGGTCCCCACCGCTCAAGTCGTCCAGGGTAATGTCCGCACTGAGATTCAACTGCGGCCAGCGCAAGGCCTTGGCGTGATCCAGATTCGCCTCACCAATCTCAACCGCATGTGCCGCCAGCCGTACATCTGGACGCCCTTCAAGCATTGCCAGAGATTGCTCGGGAGACACCGAGGGAAACTCTATCGCCGAGAACCCTTGCGCAGTTTCGAGGCTATCCAGTTCGCTCCGCCCCGCTAGCAATGCAACCGCCCGCTTGCGCGCGGTGAAATCGCGCTGCAAGCGTTCGAGACTGGCCGACTGCGCGAGCACGAGATTCCATTGCTGGGCCACTTCGACTTCTGTAGCAACACCAATTTCTTCCTTCAGGACAAGTAACTCGTGCAATTCCCTAGATGCCGACAGCGCCGTTTCAGCCAGAGCAATCTGGTCTCTTAGCGCAAGTGTTTCAAAGTATCGTTCGGCGAGATCTGCCTGCAATTGCAAGGAAACTTCACGCAGGTTCTCGCGCTGCTGGGCAAGACGAAATGCCTCGACCTTCTCGCGGGCGGCGCGTGCGCCCCACAAGTCAACACTGTAGGAGGCATCAATCCCCAGTGTATTCATATTGGTATCAACCGAGGAACCGTCGGTGCTTACAGAATTGCGTGACGAGCGGATACCCGCACCGATGCCCGGATACTTGTCTGCGACATTTACACGTAATTGTGCATTGGCCTGCGCAAGACGCTCACGCGCGATACCCAGATCGCGATTTGAATCCGTTGCTTCCGCAAGCAAAGTCAGCAATTGCGGACTTTCAAACTGCTGCCACCAATCGTTATGCCCGGGCTCCAATGCTATTACTGCCTGCTCCGCAGGCGGAGTTTCAACGGGCTGCTGCGCGCAGGCACCCAGCGCGATCGCGAGAGAAAACACCAAGCCAAAACGCATTCCATGCATTTTGGTGCGCGTTAAAATTGCTTGCTCCTTCATGCCATCACCTCCCCTGCATTTATCGCAACACCAGTAGTTTCAGAAGATTCCTTCTGATCAGTATCCCGCGCAATCAACATATAAACGGTTGGCAGTACCAGCAGCGTAAACAACGTGCCGATCATCATGCCCGCCACCAGAATGATGCCGATACTGTTGCGCGCTTCGGCCCCCGGACCGGTTACCAGCACCAATGGGAAGTGCCCCAATACCGTCGCGGCGGTTGTCATCAGGATCGGGCGCAAACGGGTCTGCGCGGCCTGCACAATGGCATCCACTTTTTCCTTGCCGCGACGTTGAAGCTCAGACGCGAATTCGGTTATCAGAATACCGTTCTTGGCAATCAAGCCAACCAGGGTGATAAAGCCGATCTGCGCATAGATGTTCATGCTCGATAGACCGAGGAAGGTAAACACCATAGACCCGGACAGGGCCAGTGGCACCGAACCCAACAACACCACCAATGGCGTGCGGAAGCTGTTGAATTGAACCGTCAACACCAGGTACACCACGAAGAGTGCGACACCTAGTACGCCGACCAGGCTATTGCCTTCCTTACGCAGCTGACGGCTGATGCCCGCATGATTGATCTGGTAGTCCGCCGGCAAAATATCTTTCGCTACCGCTTCCAATGCAGACAAGGCATCCTCATTTGTGAAGCCGGGAATAACGCCGCCGAGGATTCTGAAAGACCGCTGCCGGTCGAACTTGCCCATGATCCGTGGGCCAACCTCACGGGAAACGGTGGCAATGGTCGAGAGCTGTACCTGTTCGCCAGAGGGCGTTTGGATATACAAGTCCAGCAGGTCTTCCGTGGTCTGCCGTGCACTGGCCTCGATACGGGGGATCACCCGATATGCCTTGCCATTTCCATCAAAGCGATTGATTTCCTGCTCCGCAACCATGGCCGATATCTGGTCTGAAACCGTGGCCGTCGTCATACCCAGGTCGGCAATGGCCGCGTGATCCAGCTGCAAGCGCGCAACCGGTGCATCCAGTTTGAGGTCCGTATCCACAAACATAAATTTGCCGGTGCCATAGGCCGCGCCCATTAACTGGCCGGCATAGGCCGCCATATTCTCGTAGCTGTCCTGAGACTGGATCACCAGCTCCACATCAAACTGACCAGCGGTAGGCAGCGCCGGTGGCAGAATTGGCAGCACACGCAACCCGGTAATCTGTTGCAGGCTTGCATACACTTCCGGCAATAACTCGTGTACCGATTTGTCTCGTTCACTCGTCGGCACAAACTCAATACCACTAAAACCGTTCCCGGCCGATACAACCTGCCAGACCATGTCGACGCCCTCACCATCATAAATATGATTCACGGCATCGCGCATATAGTCGTTGCTGTACACCAGCGATGCGCTCGCCGGCGCCTCGGAGATCAGATACATGGAACTCTGGTCTTCCACCGGAGCCAATTCTTTGGAGGAAAACAGATAGAAAGGGGCCGCCAACAAGGACAGGACCACGGCACTCGCCAGAATCTGCCCGCGGTAGTGAAAACTCCAGTGCAGTACCTTGCCGTAGGTGGTCGCCAGCTGCTCGAACACGCCATTCACTTTCTGGGTAAAGCGCCCTTCTTTACCCTTTTCAGGCGACACAAAGGCACTCATTACAGGTGACAGCGTGACTGCAACAACGCCGGAAAACAGTACGGCAATCGCCAAGGTAAAAGCGAACTCACGAAACAGCGCACCGCTTAAACCGGAAACCATGGCAATGGGCGCATAGACAACTGCAAGTGTCAGCGTCATGGCCGCAATCGGTCGCAACAACTCGCGGGAGCTTTGCAGGGCAGCCTCTAGCCGCGTCTTACCTTCACGCATGTGGCGCGCGACATTTTCTACCACCACAATTGCGTCATCGACCACAAGCCCCACCGAGAGCACAATTGCCAGCACCGTTAACAGATTAACGCTAAAGCCCAGCAAGGACATCGCCGCAATGCTGCCAAGAATCGAAATTGGAATAGTCACCAGCGGTACGACGGCGGTCCGGAAGGAACCCATCAACAACAACACCACAATTCCGACCAGCACTATCGTCTCGGCCAGAGTGGTAAAAATCTCTTTCAACGCATCGCGCATGTAAATGGTGCCGTCATAACCAATCTGGATATCCATATGGTCCGGCAGGATTTGCTCGATTTTATCTAACCGGCTGTAAACCTCGTCACCAATCGAAATCTCATTGGCGCCGGGCGCGGGGAAGATGGCGATAAATACCGTTTGTTGCTGATCGATACGGGCATTTTCCGTACCGCGATCTTCACCCAGTGCAACGCGCGCAATATCGCCAAGACGGATTGTGCTGTTGTCTCTCTCCATCACAACCAGACGGCGAAAGTCTTCCGGAGAGGATAAAGTCGCATTACTGAGAATACTGATATCCTGGGACGCGTTATCGGCGCGACCTAATGAGGCAACAACGTTGTTGTCGCGCAGGGCAGCCTGCACATCCGCCGCACCAACATTCAGGCTGGCCATTTTTAGTGGGTCGAGCCACACACGCATTGCGGGTGTACGCCCTCCCGATAACTCTACCTTTTGCACCCCCTCAACTGAGGACAACAGTGGGGTCACCCGACGCTCCAGATAATCGGACAGTGCCGCGCGGGAAAACACATCGCTGCTGACGGTAAGGTAAAACAAGCCTCCTTCCCGGTCCGCCCGTTTCACATTGACTGCCGGATCCTGCGCGCCAGAGGGCAACTCGTAGGCGATCTGGCTCAAGCGGGAACTGAGCTCCGCCAACGCATCGGTACTATCTTCATTCATGTTTAACCAGGCAGTTACGGTACTTCTGCCCGGTGTGGTCATTGAATCGACATAGTCCACACCCGGCACCGTCATGGCCACGCGCTCAATGGGCTCGGTAATAAAGCCCTGCACCACTTCTGCCGACACGCCCGGGTAATCGGTGGTGATTTGTAAAGAGGAGCTTTCTACCTGGGGAAACTGCATCACCGGGATTTTTCCCGCAGCCAGCAGGCCCGCCACCGATATCACCAGAGACACAACAATCGCCAGCACTGGCTTCCTGACAAACATATCCACGTTCACGTACCTCTTTAGCGCTGGCTGCTGGTTGCAAGTTCGACACCTCGGTGCCGCGTGCCGGCATACACCAGCACGTTGTCATACAACTTGAACGCCCCGGCTCCGGCAATCACCTCGCCGGCTTGTAGACCTTCTCGCACAAACACACTGCTCTGTTTTTCGCCCGCTACCACAATCGGCCGCCTAACTGCGCGGTAGCCGTTGCCGCTCTCGTCTTCGGCCAGCACATAAACATAACTACCGTTCACATCGTGGCGGAGAGACGACAATGGAATGCGCATGGTTGTGCTATCGCTGGTGACAGGAACGTCAACCGCAACGGAACCATTTGGAGCAAGCGAACCATTTGGAGCTAGCGAAGCTAAGGAAGATTGATCCTTTGCGAGAGTCGCGCGGTATTGGCGACTACGTGTGGAGGAAGATACAACCGAACTCATGGCGATCACTTTTGCCTCAGCCGCCGCATCGCCAGTCACAGGACGAATCAACACTGTGGTCCCAACAGGTAACTCGGGGTAGGTTTGCGGCACACTAAAGTCCACCCAAAGATTGTCGGTCTCGCCGACAAAGTCCGCGAGTGCCGCATTTGAATTGACAAAGTCACCCGGTCGAAACGGGTGTAGCCCCAGGGTGCCAGCAAAGGGGGCGCGCACCGTTTTCTTGGCTATGCTGCTTTCCAGCACACCAATGTCGGCGCGAATCACTGCGAGCTCGGCTTGTGCATTATCGAGATGCTCCTCACTCACCGCGTTGGCAGCGCGCAATTGCTCGGCTCGTTTAAATGCTGCGTGCGCAAGTTTTTCGCGGGCCCGCGCCGCCTGTAGCCTTGCCTGCTCTTCGCTGACATCCTGCTGAAAGATCACATCCCCCGCCTGCAAACGTGCACCGAATGCCGTATTCACAACGCGAAGTGTACCGGGGTATTCACTGCGCAATGTCACTTGCCGCGGTGCACTCACGGTACCCAGCAGTTGGATGCGTGGAACATAGTTGGTCTCCTCTACCGAGGCCAACTCGACCACCTCAGAGTGCTCGGGCATGGCCTCGGCCATGGCAATTGCCTGCGAAATCTCCAGTGCCTTGGCACCCGCAAGACCAAGAATCAGCACCAGAAGCCCCGAAACGGTAACCGCCCAGGGCTTAAATTTTGATGGGGAATCACTCACAGACCACTCCTTAACTTGACTCTGCTATTCACTGTTTGAAGGCGAAACCCAAGATACGAACACCTTCAGAAAAATGAACCTTGTTCGAATATGATTCGAATACTATTATCAGATCAGTGTCAGGTCAAATTTAACAGTGACTTGGGCAGTCAAATCATCGTGAAGCCAGTACAGAGGGCCTATCAGCCGGCAGAAAAAGAGGGACTTGTTCTAACGAAGATTGAAGGTAAAACTGGGATTATCGGTCACAAATAGCGAGTGCGAGTGCTGACGCTCGTTGACGCAAAACTCTACGCTAAATACTATTCGAGCGAGATTCGAACCACGGGAACCCCCTATGCCGGCACCAAGGTACTCCATCGAAGAACAGGAACAGCGCATTCTGGACGCGGCCACGGCCTGCATTATGGAATCGTCAATTCTCGACTTTAAGATGTCCGCGATTGCCAAGGGCGCGGGGATATCCATGGGGTCCGTGTACAAGCACATACAAACCAAGGAAGACGTATTGGTGGCACTGGCCACTCGGGTAGAAGCCAAGGCGGTGGAGGTATTTAGCGAGGTACTTTCGCTCCCCTACTCCACCCCCGAGCGACTGATGGCCATTCACCTGATGTCTCCTGAGGCCGTACACCAGTGTGACTTTGGGCCCAACCTTCTAATGCTTGCCAGTAATGAAGCCACACTGTCTCGCGCTTCGGAAAAATGGCTTGCACGTTTATTCAAGTATCAGGACCAACTGGAAGGGCTGTTTCACACCCTACTGGGAGAGGCAATCGATTCTGGGGAATTGGCATTGAGCGGCGAATCCCGCGAGGCACTGATAGACGAAATCGGCATCAGCCTCTGGGCAATGAATTGCGGTTTTACCCAGGTTTCTTATGAGCTTTGCTCGCGTCGTCTTTCGGGTATCGATATTCCCCCGCAGTACCCCTTGCAGCCGGATTCCCCCATCGTAAAAGGGCTGGTGCGGTTGGTCTCTACCTACGAGTGGCGTGAACCCTATCGAGAAGAGAGAACCACAGAGATTTGCAAGGTGCTAGAGGGCTTAGGGTACCGATAGTCGCCTTAACGGGAACAAAGCCGACCCTCGCAGCCAACCTCGCAGCCAACCTCGCAGCCAGCCTCGTGAAGCCAATCAAGAGCTCGCGAGTAATCAGTCGATCACCTGGTACATCTCGGAAAGGAGCTGCTCCGCCAGACCGGCCCAGCAATCCACAGCGACCTCAATCTCGACTTCAACCCGCGCCGCATAGACCGCATTCAAGCATTGGCCACCGGCCTGCCCGACCAAAAAACGCAGGCGAGATTCCTGTGCAAAATCACAGGCAATGACTTTTGATATCAGCGGAACAAAGGTTTTCAGTTCCGCCTGCTGCACCGCCGCACCCACTGAGCCGCGGTATGCACGCATCAAGCCGCCGACACCCAACTTGGTGCCACCAAAATACCGGGTAACGATAGCCCCAACGTTGCCGATACCCTGCTTCAGAAGCAGCTCCATCATAGGCCGTCCGGCACTGCCACCGGGTTCGCCATCGTCGTCGAACTGCATCACCTCTGGATTGTCGGGGTTACCTATGACCAACGCAGTACAGTGATGAGAAGCATCCGGATAACGGGCGCGCACCGTTTCGAGCTGACACAAAAAAGCCGCTTTATCGGTTACTGGCCCGAGCCAGCAGATAAAGCGGCTTTTCTTTTCTTCGGTCTCAGCGACAACGGGCAAGCAAGGAGTCTGATAGCTCACCAGAAAAATCGTCCCACTCTTGATTCTGTAATCGCTGGTACAAGGGCTGCAGCTTGGTCTGCCAAACTTTGTCATCGACCACGCCAACGTGCTTACAGCGGATGGTGCCACCTGCGTCCACCAGGAAGGTTTCCGGCGCACCGAACACGCCCAGATCCAGTGACAGACGGCCTTCAATATCCGAAACGGAGAACACATAAGGGTTCTGGAATTTCTCCAACCACTTCTGCGCAGCTTCGTTATCGTCTTTCAAATTAATACCAACGATCGGTACACCCTGCTCTGCCAACTGATTCAGGTATGGGTGCTCAACCCGACAGGAAACGCACCACGTAGCCCAGACATTCAACAGCAACGGGCGACTGGGAAGGTCGGACTTTTTCAATTCCCGATTGGACTCAACATCCAACAGGGCAAACTCGGGCACCGGCTTATTGACCAGCGCTGAAGGCATATCCTGCGGGTTCAGGGACAATCCACGCCAAAACAGTACCGCCAGTGCGGCGAATACGATGAGCGGAAGAAAAAGCTTAAGTCTCGCCATCAATTTCCCAATCCGTAATTATCCATTCGCGCGCCCTCGATGCGGCAAAGGGCGCGCCGACTCCCGACCTCAGGCGCCAGCCAGAGTGCCGGTATTACTTTCTGTTTTGACGTTCGCCGCTCGCGCCGCACGCACTTTACGATAGCGCTTGTCGGCCACGGCTATTGCACCACCGAGCGCCATCAGCACCGAGCCCAGCCAAATCCATACAACAAAAGCCTTGTAATGGAGACGCACAGCCCAATCGCCACCCAAATGGTTTTTATCCATTGGGTCACCGAGTGCCACGTACAGATCTCGGAACAGGCCGGTATCAATGGCGGCCTCGGTCATGATATTGCCGCCGGAAAGATAACTGCGCTTCTGCGGGAGCAACTCGGCCACCTGGCGGCCATCCTGACGAACGACAATCACACCTTCTGAGGCGCGATAATTTGGTCCACGGACCTGGCGCACCCCTTCAAAGGTAAACTCGTAGCCAGACATTTCTGCACTCTGGCCCGGAGACATTCGCAAGTCTTTCTCCACGCTGTATACCGTGGTGAGCGCCACCCCCAATACAGAAACAGCCAGACCTATGTGCCCCAGATGCATGCCGTAATAACTTGCTCGCTGACGCTTCAGCCCCGCAAGGAGGCTATCCGCATTGCGCGACTTCGCCAGAATATCGGCACCGCTCGAGGTGACCACCCAAAGCCCCGCAAACAACCCAATCACAACGCCCCAGTGGAAGTCGCCTGCCAGCAGCGCAATCAGCGGTGCAGCAACTGCAGCGATCAGCGCAGGCATCACCCAGGCTTTGACTAATTTCTTACCCTGAGTGTCTTTCCAGTTTGCATGAATACCCATGCCCAACAGAATACTCAGCACAATCATCAGCGGCACAAAGAACAGGTTGAAAAATGGAGGCCCGACACTGATCTTGCCCCAGTTGAGCGCATCGGCCAGCAGCGGGTACAGGGTTCCTGTCAACACCATCGCCATGACCAGCATCAGCACAATGTTGTTGCCCAGCAAAAACGTTTCCCGCGAACGGAATGAAAATACGCTGCCGGCACTCACGGTTGGCGCACGCAGAGCAAACAGCAACAGCGAAGCGCCCACCACGATGGCTAGGAACGCCAGAATAAAGCCACCGCGCAACGGATCGGTTGCGAACGCGTGAACAGAAGTCAGCACCCCTGAGCGCACCAGGAAGGTACCGAGCAGGCTCAGACTAAACGCGAAGATGGATAACAGGATGGTCCAACTGCGGAACAATCCACGTTTCTCGGTTACCGCCAGACTATGCAGCAACGCGGTACCCACCAACCAGGGCATAAAGGAAGCATTCTCTACCGGGTCCCAGAACCACCAGCCGCCCCAGCCGAGCTCGTAATAAGCCCACCAGCTTCCAAGTGCGATACCCAGGGTCAAAAACGACCAGGCCACGGCGGTCCAGGGGCGAGCCCAGCGCGCCCAGGCGCTATCCAAACGTCCTTCCAGCAACGCAGCGATTGCAAATGCAAAGGCAACGGAGAAACCCACATACCCCATATACAGGAGTGGTGGGTGAATAATCATGCCCGGGTCCTGCAGCAGCGGATTCAAGTCATTTCCGTCGCTGGGCGGGAACGGCAAGATGCGGTCGAAGGGATTCGAGGTCATCAGAATAAACAGGAAAAACCCGATCAACAGCATGCCGAGTACCGACAACACCCGTGCCACCAGCACATCCGGCAACTGCTTGCTAAACGTGGCAACGGCGGCGGTCCAACCCGACATCATCAGCAGCCACAGCAAGATGGAACCTTCGTGGCCACCCCACACCGCGGTTACCTTGTACATCATCGGCAGAATGCTATTCGAGTTCTGCGCAACGTAGGCAACGGTAAAATCGCTGTTAACAAAAGCGACCGTCAAGCAGACATATGACAGCGCGGTAAACGCGAGTACCCCAAAAGAAAGCGGGCGTGCAGTATCCATCCACAATACACGGCCGGCATAGGTACCAAGGAGCGGAACAACGGCAAGCGCAATAGACAGCAGCAGGCCGACAATTAACGAAAAGTGCCCGAGTTCAGGACTCATATTTTTGCATCTCCCTGACAGCTCGCATTACCCACCATGGAATCCGCCACTTCTGGCGGCGTGTAAGTTTCGTCGTGCTTGGCCAGCACCTGATCCGCACGTACGTAACCGTCCTGCTGGAGCTTGCCGGTGACTACCGCAGCCTCGCCTTCGGCAAACAGGTCCGGCAGAATTTTATTGAACACCACTTCCAGTTCCGCTTCGCCATCGGTAATCGCGAAACGTACATCCAGTGAATCACTGTCGCGCACAATACTGCCTGGCACCACACAGCCACCGGCACGAATGCGCTTTTCAAACGGAACCTCGCCCGCAGCAAAGGCGCGGGGTGCATAAAAGTAGTCCATGTTTGCGCGCATGGCATAGGTCACAAACCCAATGGCAGCACTGGAAAGCGCCACCAGAAGTACGACGAGGATCAGACGTTGTTTACGAGCTGGATGCATGGTCTTCCTACTAAAAATCGAAATCGCTATAAATTTGAATCGCTATATCGGTGAAAGCCTGTTCGCAATTACTCGACCGCTTCCGCCGTACGCTGCGATGCAGAGCGCGCCGCGGCAGCACGCCTGCGGGCCTCTTCCTGGCGCAACTGCTGCTGGAGTTCCCGGCGCAATTTACGCTGGCGGAAAACAGGGGTGACCGCCAGCACAACCAACACCAGTACCGCCATCCCATAAGATGCCCACACAAAGGGCCCGTGACCATTCATCGCGAAAAAGCTGGCCAGACTATCAAACTGAAATTGCATCAATCGAATCCTCGCTGGTGCGTCAGGCTTTGGCCGGAGCCGGCGCCCCGAGCAGTTCGCGTACCCACTGCGTGCGCCCTTCGCGCTGCAGAATCATGGTGCGGGTGTGGAAGGTAAGTACCCAGGCATAAAACAGATAAAAGCCGGCGATCATAGTGATCAGCGGGTAGAACATACTTGGGTCGATAGTGCTGGCTTCGGTCAGCTTCAGAGTGGCCGGCTGATGCAGCGTAAACCACCAGTCAACAGACTTATAAATAATCGGGATATTTACCGTGCCGACCAACGCGAGCAAGGCACTGGCCTTGTCTCCCGACTGTTCACGACTGAAGGCACCGGACAATGCCATGACGCCCAGATAGAGGAAGAACAGGATCAGCATAGAGGTGATACGGGCATCCCAAACCCAGTAGGTACCCCAGGTGGGCTTGCCCCACACGGCACCCGTAAACAGGGCAATAAAGGTGAAGGCGGCGCCAATCGGCGCTGCTGCACGCATCACCACAAAGGAGAGCTTCATCTTCCAGATCAGGCCGATGGCCCCGGAGATAGCCATGATGTAGTAGCCCGCAAGCGCGAGGAATGCCGCAGGCACATGGATATAGATGATCCGGTAGCTATTGCCCTGCTTGAAGTCTTCCGGCGCAAAGGCCAGCCCCCAGACAATACCCACCGTAAGCAACAACAGCGCCGCCCCGCCGAGCCAGGGAAGCCAGGCGCTCGATTTCTGGTAAAACCAGCGGGGTGAGCCCAATCTGTGAAACCATTGCCAGGACAAAATACTTACTCCTACGCCCTTCTCTCATTCGGTCGCGGCTGAGCGCATACCATTGGGAAAGGGTCAGTTTTCGAGACTGATTCGGATAGCTCCCGCAGCCGCTAAGGGCGCCAGCGCCGCGGCCACGGCCAATATCGCGCCGAGAACCGCCAATTGCGGGCCAAAACTATAGCCATCCAGTGCTGCCTGCACCGTTCCGGTGCCGAAGATTAACACGGGCACATACAACGGCATAATGATCAACGCCAAGAGCAGGCCGGGGCGTCGCAAAGCCACGGTCAGCGCGGCACCCACGGCACCGATCAAACTGAGACTGGCAGTGCCCAATACAAGCGAGATAAATAGCGGCCAATAGCCCTCAGCGCCCAGGTTTAACATCATCCCCAAAAGCGGAGATAACAGGGCCAGGGGCACCCCGGTGACCAACCAGTGCACCAGCACTTTTGCCAACACAGGGAAATACAGAGGCTGTGGCTGTAGGGCCAACTGCTCCAGTGAGCCGTCTTCATAGTCACCGCGGAACAATGACTCCTGAGACAACAAGGTAGCGAGCAACGCCATTACCCAGATAAGCCCTGGCGCCATGCGCGACAACATCTCCGGCTCCGGGCCAATACCCAATGGCATCATCGCCAGCACCGTAACGAAAAACAGCAGCGGGTTCACGATATCCGACCGGCGGCGGGCTGCCAGCACCATTTCGGTGCGGAACAGGGTGTAAAAGCCCGGTACCCGCGCATAGGTATCCAACGCTGCACTGCTAGCTTCGGCGGACTGCGCTTTTTTCGACAAGGAGACCCCCACCGCTTCAGACCCCATATTCAGCCTCCAGGTGACTCTCTTGGGGCTGAAAGTCCGCCAGATTCACCTTCACTAGCGGTTGGATCCTGACCGGCTGGTGCGATGTCAACAGCACGCTGCCCCCGCGTTGCAGGTGACCGTGCATACAGGACTCCAAGCTCTCAACCCCGACCACATCCAGCGCGGCGAGCGGCTCATCCAGAATCCACAGCTGTGGGGCAGCCGGCAGGTACAGGCGGGCCAGCGCGACTCTTCGGTTCTGTCCCGCAGACAACTGCTGGCACAGGGTATCCTCGAAGCCATACAGACCAACGGCATCCAGCGCGGCCATCGCATCTTCCGCAGCAGCGCCGTACCAGGCAAGGTTTTCCAATGGAGAAAGGCCGCGCCGTACTCCGGCGTGGTGACCGATATAGAGCAATTCCGAGCGCATGGCTGCAAGAGCCCCGGGAAAGACCTTGCCGCGCCAGGAGATATCGCCGTGATAATCACTGGCACTGCCAATCAGCGTACGAATCAGCGTGCTCTTGCCCGCGCCATTGGCACCCTCGACCTGCAATGCGGTACCAGCAGGCAACTGGAAGTCGAGCCCGGCGAACAACACGCGGCCATCGCGCTCACAGGACAAGTCCCGTGCGCTCAGACGGTCGCTGTCGACAGGTGAATTCTGCGCTGAAGATGCGGATGAGGCGGCAGAGGATGTAAAGCGGCTCGAGGACATTGCCCACCGGTGTTGATGAAAAACTGAGCGTAATTATACCGGTACTGAGGGGTTTTGTATGGCATTGTGTTGCGCTTGCGTAGCATCCCCCGGTTTTGCTTCGGGTTCCGCCTGCCAGCTGATGACCGCTTCAACGCGACTGCTGCCCGCCGAGTAGTGCAGCTCAGAGCAAACCGTGTGCAGTAGCTCCAGCCCGCGGCCCGAGTAAATCGAGCCCGCATCGCGGACCTCGGAGAACCCCTTACCGCTGTCTTCCACCACCAAAGTCAGGCTTCCACCCCCCTCGCCTTCCAGGCAAGACAGGGAAATACTCACCCAACCCGAGTCCAAATGGCTACGCCGCTCTGCCATCAGGTCGTAATATCGAACAAACCCATCATCCGTCCCCTTAATTGAGGAATCCAGTTCCAATACACCATGCTCCAGTGCATTTCGGAACAGCTCGCCCAGCGCAATCGCAAGGTCCTCCTGGAATCTGGCAGCACCGGGCATCTGCACCACAACACTCAGTAATTGCGGAAGCGGATCTGCTTGCCGCAACTCCCCGTGCGAAAGACGGAAATTAATCGACCAGTCACCAACAGGCGTGCCCTTCCGGTCCCCAGCTACCTCTTGGGGTAGGCTCCCGCCGGAACGCAACCCGGGATCCGTCAGGTCCAACTCCACCAGCGATAAATCATCATGCTGCTCCGCCGCATGCGCGTTGACGGCCAGTAGAATCTGCTCGAATACCTGCGCACCTTCCTGCCGTGTACCTTCCGGCCGCTCACTTTGCAATAGCGACAACAGGCGCGCCTCACCAAAATGCTCACCGCGACTGTTTCGCGCCTCGTGAATACCGTCACTCCACAAAAACAGGCGATCTCCGGGTGAAACCCGTACATTCACTATCGCGGAATCCACATGGTCAGACGCTAGCACCCCCAGAGGTAGATGCCGGGATTCAATCATCAGCAAAGAGCCATCGGCACGCTTCAGGCAGGGGCTGGGCATACCCGCGTTCAACATACGCAGGTGCTGGCGCCGCGGGTCGAACTCCATAATCGCCAGGCAGCAAAACATCTGGCGCGGCAGGATATCGTGCAGCTTGCGGTTAATTTCCCGCGCTACCCGACCAAAAGAGAAGCCCCGTGGGATCATTGAATAGAAGATAGAAGTAAGCGGAACAGCCCCTACCGCCGCGGCCAGTCCGTGCCCCGCGAAATCCCCCAGCATCAATACCAGCTTGCCATCCGGTGAATAGGTTGCCGCCAGCAAATCGCCGTTTAGCACCGCGCGCGGAGAAAGGTGATAGCGAATCGCAGGCGTGTCATCCAGGCAGCTCTCATTGCCCAGATTGCCAAATATTTCCCGCGCGTTTGCCTGCTCCTGGAGAAAGTCTGCGTGGTGGCGGCGCAGACGGTCACGTTGCGCCATGAGCGATCGGCTGAACTCGCCAAAGCGCCGGATGGCGACTAACTTCAGTTCCACGAACGAGCGACTATAGGGTTTGGTCAGAATATCGTCGCAATCTGCCAGATACAGTGGCTCCGCAGGACTTTCCTGTACCCCCTGTACCGCAAGAATCGGCACCGGCTCTACCCCCATCGACTGACGCAACTGGCGCACAGACTCAGGTGGCGTTTTCCGTGCCGCAACGGGGCCGAAGATCATGAGGTTGGGAGGGAACTGCTCGAAGGACTTCAGTGCGGCCTCGGCAGTAGGCACGCACAAGGTCGAAGCCGGGGAGACACTCTCGGAGGTACTTTTATATTCCCACTGCTGAATCAGCTGCTGCAGCTCCGACGACTCTTGCTGGTCGCTTTCAATAATGAGGATGCGGAAGGTTGGCATCGGGGCGCGGTGTGGTTCAGCAGATGCTGAAAATTTGATCGAAATTGGAAACGTGGAGTATGTGGGAAACGTGCGCGTTCGCGTTCATTAACTCCACCCGCGGCTGCTCGCCCTCGTGACTAAGCTCCGCACAGTAGTCACGTAATAACAAAAGCATCCCCAGTGCTGCACTATCCAGATGTTCGGTTGCGGACAGGTCCACCAGAAACACCTTCGGCGCAGGACTGACATTGCGGTACGCGCGCTGGAAATCGCGGTGAACATTAAAATCAAAGTTGCCAGCGACACGAATCACCAGCTCCTCACCTCCAGCGGAAACTTCCGAGCTCACACGGCTCTCAAACCTTTCGGAAACCACCATTTGCGGGCCCTATATCCTGCCTCATCCTTATCATTGCGAATCCAATTTCCGCCAATATACACCCACCCGCAGGGGGTGAAAACCGGCAAAACCCACATGGCGAACGTTCGCATATTTGCCCGGGGCGGATTCGTCATTTACGGACCGGCTTCAGCAGGAAATCCCCTACCCCAAAGCAGCTGCCCCATAACGCAAACCGAGAGCGCAAACCCAGAACGTAAAAAGGGTGCCTCAGGCACCCTTTCACTCCACTTCGCTTACCCGGCTATTTTCTGCACAAAGCATGAATACGGGGCATATATGATCGACCGAACTGTACCCGGTAAAAAGGACTATGCAGAATATTTCTTCAGAAATGCTTCTTGGAGAAAACGACTCCAAGAGGCATTCGAAAAAAGACCCGAAGAAAGACTCGAAGTCACAAGTCGTATTGATAATCCATCAGTTCCCGCCGGAGGCGTTGTTCCTCCAGTCGATCCTCCACCATGCGCCGCGCGTCACGGGGACTCTCCGGGGTATAGAGCAGACTCCCTTCAAAAGAGGAATCAGATCCACCAAAATCCATGTCATTTTCGATAACGTTGCCGCTCATAGAAAACTCCACAATCTCGATCTGCCAGGGCAGAAACTCTTTGTCTATTTTTGTTGTGCAAATCCAGATTAGCCAGCTCCCGCTTTTCTGGTCAAGCAACTTTTGCACGGTGCGATCAGGTTTTTCCGGGGGTTACACTGGGGGCTTCCATTAGTCAGGCAAAAGCCAAAAGCCCGATCCTCACTGATCTGCAGCTCGCGCCAAAATAGCGGTAATTTGTTACCAATTTGCGAAATTTTTTCGCCGATTTGTTGAAAGGAGAAAATTTTCATGCAAAGAGAAAATGGGTAACCCCCATGGCGCAAAACGTTACGCTTGGTGACAGCAGGAGATTCCCAGGAAGGCAATCCGAGATTACAGGTAATTACACAGGGCTGGAACTGGGCGCAGCATTCGATGACAGAGCCTGCCCCAGTGGTTAGAATGGCCAGCCTCTTACACCGCCAGCGCACCGGGACGTTAGCCCCAAGTAGTTAGACGGATTAAGAGTACGCCCCCGTCGGTTAACAGGATAAACCACGGACCTCCTAAGTCCGGACTGGTGGTTCGAGTCCACCCGGGGGTGCCATATACACAAGACCGGCCACACGCCCTCGAGCACAACCTTACCTACTATGGCATTCCGAGCGCTCAACCCAACGTTTCTTGCCGTAGTTTTCCTGGTCGGTCTTGCCCAGCTGATTTCCGAGCACGTGCAGAACCTGTTGCGCTTCGACCGCGAGGCCATCATCGCCGGCCAGTATTGGCGACTGCTGAGCGCTCACTTTTTACACACAAACTTGGTACACGCGCTCACCAATACGGGGGCCTGTGCAATCCTCTGGTATCTATTCAAGCCGCACTTGCGACCGCTCCCCGCTGCGGGGCTGCTCTCTCTGATGTGCCTTCTGACCGGAACCGGGATCCTTTTCTTTTCACCACACCTGACGCACTACGTGGGTTTGTCCGGTGCTCTCCACGCGCTGATCATTTGGGGCTGCGTGAAAGACCTGATGCATGGTGATCGATTTGGACTGCTAATACTGGCAGGCGTCTGCACAAAAATCGCCTGGGAACAACTCGGTGGTGACACCAGTGCGACCGCTGCACTGATCAACGCTCCAGTAGCCATCGATGCCCACCTGTGGGGTGCACTCGCTGGCCTGATCGTGGCTCTATCTCCACTCATGTTGCACCCAATACGTTTCCGCGCAGTGCAAAGCCATTTGCACTCACAGGATTGAGCGAAAACCTCAGCTACTCATTCCGCATCGAAGCTTTCCCGGGCGCCCTTTTCAACGAGCAGCACGCTCGCTCAAAATTTTTTTCACTCGCACTGCATCCACCTCGAGACATCACATCGTCAATCAGGCAACCCAAATGGATTTTGGTCGCTGATTCAGCTCACCTCGGCGCCTTGGAGATTCCAAGGCCCGTGGTTTTCGTGCTCATATCGGGTTATTGCACCAGCGGTAACTCGGTCGCATTCGCCAAATTCCACAAAAATTGAAACTACGCGAATAGAACGATGAAGAAAAAAATCTTGAATGTGATGGCCCCGGTTCTCGTAATTGCGGCCTCGTTCGGCGCCGTACAATGGATGTCCGCAGCAAAACCGGAGCCTGAAAAGAAGGAAGAAGAGCAGCGTTTGATTTCGCTGGTTACTTCTGAGGCGCGTGCCGAACCGGTGCAATTAAGCGTAACGACACAAGGGGAAGTTCGTGCGCACACTGAAATAAACCTTACGCCACAAGTATCCGGACGCATCACTGCCATCGCGGACCGCTTTGCGGAAGGCGCAGGTTTTGAAGCCGGCGAAACCCTGATTCAAATCGACGATGCCGACTACCAGCTCGAGGCTGCTCAGGCCGAGGCCCGCGTAGCACAAGCAGAAGTACTGTTACTACAAGCGCAGGCCGCTGCCGCAATCAAACGCCAGCAGTGGTTGAACCTGAACCCGAATAAAGAACCCACCCCGCTGCAGGTTAACAAACCGCAAGTACTGGAAGCGGAAGCAAATCTGCGTGCCGCCAAGGCTGCGCTGACCGATGCAAAAATGGACCTCGCTCGCACCAAGATTCACCTGCCGTATCGCGGCCGTGTGGTGAGTCGCGAAGTGGGTGTTGGCCAATACGTTACCGCCGGCACCTCACTGGGCCGCGTATTCGCCACCGATCGTGTGGAAATTCGTCTTCCCCTGACCGACAACCAGCTGCAGGAACTCGGCCTGCCACTGGGGTTCGTCGCTGGCGACAACAATCCTGGTCCGGAAGTGAAACTCTCCGCACTGGTCGGCAGCCATGAGCGGCAGTGGAGCGGTCGCATAGTGCGCACCCAGGCAACGATTGATCAGCAAACCCGCCTGATTTATGCGGTGGCGGAAGTTGCCGACCCTTATGGCAAAGGCGCCAGTGATGGTGTACCCCTGGCGGTTGGTTTATTTGTGAATGCAGAAGCGGCATCCACCGCGGAACGCAATGCCATCGTGGTTCCCCGTGAGGCACTGCGCAGCGCTGACAAGGTCTACGTTGTTGACGCGGATAACCGCCTGAATATTCGTACCGTCGAGGTACTTTCCACTTCCGAAAACCGCGTAGTGCTTGCCGCTGGTGTTGCCGATGGCGAGCGCGTTGTGACCTCCACCATTGCTAACCCGGTGGAAGGCATGGAAGTTCAGCCAATCACCCAACTGGCTCGCCGATAAGGACTCGCACACATGAATAGTTTGATCGCATGGTGGGCCAGTAACCGGGTTGCCGCCAACCTCGCCATGATTGGCATCCTTGTCGCCGGTGTTATTGGCTTTTTCAGCATGGAACGGGAAATGGACCCACAGGTTCGCTTCCCGGGGCTTGAGATTAATGTGTCCTGGCCCGGCGCTGCACCACAGGAAGTGGAAGAACAAATCGTCTCGCGTATCGAAGAAGCAGTGAGCGAGCTCGACAATATTGAATGGATTCGCTCCACCTCCGCCGAGGGGTATGGCGGCGTGTATATCCTCGCCGAAACCACCGTTGATTTTTCCCGTTTTATGAACGATGTAAAAATCCGCGTGGACGGTATTTCTTCATTCCCCCGCGGTATTGAGCCACCGCAGGTACACCAGTGGGTTAACCGCCAGGAATTTATCCGCGTCGCGGTACACGGTGACCTGAGCGAGCGCGAGCTGAAGCGCCTGGCCGAACAACTGCGCCGCGAAGTCGCCACCCTACCCGCAATTTCCATCGTGCAGCTGTTTGGCACGCGCATGGAAGAAGTCTCCATCGAGGTCAGCGAGCAGGCCCTGCGCCGCTACGGCATGACCTTCCAGGAACTTGCCGATGCCATCCGCGCCAACTCCATTAATCAGTCCGCTGGTACCGTGCGTACCGAAGTCGGCGCCTATCAGCTAAAGGTACGCAAGCAGGCAGACACCGAACAGGAGTTTGCCAACATCATCGTCCGCCAGACCGCCGATGGCGGCACCATCCGCGTGGGCGATGTGGCCACGGTTGTAGACGGCTTTGAAGACAACGAGATCCTGGCCACCCTGAATGGTGAGCCGGCGGTGCTGCTGCAGGTCATGAGCACCGAGACCATGGATATCGTTACCGCCTCCGACTCCATTCGCAAATGGATCGCCGAGCGGAAGAAGACCCTGCCCGCAGGTGCCGAGCTGACACTGTGGACCGATAACGCAGAAGAATTTAAAGGCCGTATGGAAACCATCAGTAGCTCTGCCTTTATGGGTCTGCTGCTGGTATTGCTGGTACTGGTGTTCAGCCTGCGCCCCAAGGTGGCATTCTGGGTATCGGTGGGTATTGGTACCGCCTACGCCGGCGCCTTTGTACTGCTGCCGAGCGTTGGTGTTTCCCTGAATATGCTGTCTACCTTCGCGTTCCTGCTGGTACTCGGCATCGTGGTGGACGACGCGATTGTGGTGGGCGAAAGCATCCATACGGAATCCCACAACCCTGAACACCGCGGTAATAGCCTGAGTGCGGCAACCCTAGGCACCCAGTTGGTGGCGAAGCCGGTTATCTTCGCGGTACTGACCACCATCCTCGCCTTCCTTCCATGGATTTTTATCAGTGGATCTACCAGTGAGTTCACCCGTCATATTACCTGGGTGGTAATCCTTGCCCTGCTGTTCTCCCTGATCGAGTCGCTGTTTATCTTGCCCGCGCACCTTAACAACCTGAAGCCGCGGGAAAACCCGGGCCGCTTCGGCCGCCTGCAGCAGAAAATTGCCAACGGTATTGTGTACGTTGCCCAGAACCACTATCGCCGTATTGGCCAGTGGGCTGTGGGACGCCGCTACCTCACCTTGAGCATTTTTGTAGGAGCGATGTTTATCGGCTTTGGCGCATTCGGTAACGGCTGGGTGAAGAAAAGTTTCATGCCGGAAATCGAATCCGACCAGATTATCGTGAACGTGGTCATGCCAGAGGGCGCGCCCTACAGCCGCGCCCTGGAAATTCTCGCCCAGCTTCAGGATGCGGAAAAGCGCCTGGAAGAAGAGGTCAATCAGCGCACCAATGGCGAAGGCGCACTGATCGAGAACTGGTACACCCGCTCACGCCGCGACAGTGTTATGGCCATTGTGCAGCTGGCACCGCCAGAAACCCGCGACATGACCGCCAAGGACGCCGCACTGCGCCTGCGTGAACTGCTCGGCGAGATCCCAGACGCGAAAGAGGTATCCGTACAGTACTCGTTCAACAACAACGGACCGGGCTTTGAACTCTCCATTCGCCACCCGGACCTCGACGTGCTGCGCGATGCCACCGCCGAACTGGAAGCCCAGCTGCGTACCTACGAAAGTCTCTACGACGTGCGCAACAATCTGGAAGGTGCCTCGGAAGAAATCCGTATCGACCTGAAGCCCGGCGCCACCAAACTTGGCCTGACCCTGGCAGAAGTCAATCGTCAGGTGCGCCAGGCGTACTTTGGTGAAGAAGTGCAGCGCCTGCCGCGCGGTGGCCAGGACGTAAAAGTCATGGTGCGCTACCCGCTGGAGTCTCGCCGCTCCATTGAAAGCCTGAAGGACTTCCGTGTACGCACCAGTGATGGCCGTGAAGTGCCACTGCTGGCCGTCGCCGATCTGGAATACGCACCGGGCATCAAGCGCATTCAGCGCTGGAACGGCAACCGTGCCGCCCGTGTGATGGCGGACCTGAAAGACGATGTGCGCGGCGACATCATGAAGGACCTGAATGAAAACTTTTTCCCGGACTGGGAAGCCCGCTATCCCGGTATCGTGCGCGGTGCGGTGGGTCAGGCCGAAGGCGAAAAACGCTTTATCCAGGAAGTGCTCGGCCTGTACACCATGGCATTCTTCGCCATGTACAGCCTGCTGGCGGTGGCATTCCGCAGCTACTTCCAGCCCATCCTGATCCTGATCGCGATCCCCTTCGCATTTGTCGGCGCGATCCTGGGCCACGGTGTGATGGGGATGACAATGGCCATCTTCAGTTACTTCGGTATCGCCGCGGCGGCCGGGGTAGTGGTTAACGACAACCTGGTATTGATGGACCACTGTAATCGCCTGCGGGAGAAAGGCATGGAGCCCATCAAAGCGGTGGTCGAAGCGGGCGTGGCGCGTTTCCGCCCGATCCTGCTGACCACCGTCACCACCATTGTCGGCCTGCTGCCGATGATGCTGGAGCGCAGTATTCAGGCCGCCTTCCTGCAGCCCATCGTGGTAGCCCTGGCATTCGGTGTATTCGTGGCGTTCTTCGTCACCCTGCTGCTGGTGCCGGCCATGTACGGTATTGGTGTTGATATCAGCAACCTCACATCTCGCATCAAAAATGCGGTTAAGCGGAAGCTGACGGGCAGCCCCCAGACGCCAGCCACCGAAGTCTGACCGGTTCAACTGCAGTGTAAAAAAGGCCCGCGGATGGTAATCCGCGGGCCTTTTGCTTTTCTGCCATCTCTCCAATTCCGCATTTACAGCATACAAACGGCCAACTGGCGCCCGACTCCGCTCACCTGCCCCACAGTTTCCTAAAGTTAGCCTGCTAGCGTTGGGTTAACTCCACCCGTTATCTCCTTCGGTAAGCGCCTGATGATGTGCGCCTTTTCATTGTTTGCGAAGTCGCTACCAATCATTCACCAGCAGGTACGGGAAATAACACTATGATGCGCGCCACAACCCTTCTCCTCATGAGTATGCTCTTGCCGCTCCCCGCACTCGCCGACGACGTCGTACACGACGCCGAGTACTACGTGCTGAAGCTACAACACGGCGAGAAGTGGAAACAGGAAGATCAGGAACTGGAGCAAAAACTGCAGCAGTTACGACAAAAATATGGGCAACCGCCCAATATCGTTTACCTACTGTGGGACGACACCGCATTTGGCGCCGTGGGCTTCCCTGCCCTGCAAAAGAACTTCGGCTACACCACGCCAAACATCAACAAATTGGCTGCCGAGGGTATCAATTTCACGCGCATGTACAGCGAGCCCTCCTGTACACCCACGCGCGCCGCCTTCCTCACCGGACGGCACCCGGTACGCCACGGTATGGGAGTTGTCGGTATGCCCCATGAGTTTTCCGGCATGCGCGAGGAAGAAGTCACCATCGCCGAGGTACTGTCCAAAAACGGCTACGCCACCGCATTCTTCGGCAAAGCGCACCTTGGGGACATTGAAGAAAGCTATCTGCACAACCAGGGTTTTGATGAAGCGCTGTTTACCCCCATGAACCAAATCACCTCCCTGTATAACCCGCAGGCCAACGCGGTAAATGCAGTACTGGGATTCGCCCCTGAGATCTACCCGCCCGACCCCTATCGCCTGGACACCCCCGGACTAATTCCCGAGGGCTGGGTAATGAATATTGAGGGTAAAAAAGGAGAACAAGGTAAAGAGTGGTGCGGTACATCCAACGAATGTTTTGCCAAGTTTGACCCGGAGGCAGAGCGTCGCACCATCGACTTTATTCGGCGCAATGCAGAAGCGAAAAAACCCTTTTTCGTGGCCTACTGGCCCAACTTTCTCAACTTCCTCGCCGTCTACAATCCCAAAAATTCCGTTGCTGGCCTGATGGTCGCCGACGCCTTTCCCGCAGTAGACGATTTCGTTGGCCAGCTGATGGAAGAGCTCAAAACACTGGGCATTGCAGAAAACACCCTGTTTATCGCCATGGCGGATAACGGCCCGATGGTGCACAGCCCACCTACGGGCTGGGGCATGCTGCCGATGCTGTATCGCGGCGGCAAGGGTGACTTCACAGAAGGGGGCGTGCGAGTGCCGGCATTTGCCTGGTGGCCCGGGATGATTGAGCAGGGGCAAACGGTCGGCGACATCATTCACGTCACCGACCTCTACACCACCTTTGCCCGCCTTGGCGGCGCCAAGGACAATATCCCAACCGACCGCGTGGTGGATGGTCTCGACCAAACCGCCCTACTGCTCAAGGGCGACACACATAGCCGGCGAGACTATGTATTTATCTACGCGGGGCACGAACTCGGTGCCACAGTAAAGGGCCGCTATAAGCGCCACTGGATCGGTGCCGGTGATGTGGCCGCATCCGGTATGCCCGAGGCCTATTTCGACCTGTACATGGACCCCCGGGAAGAAAATCCGCAGCTGACCCCACTAATTCATACCCAGGGTCAGTTTAACCGGATGGTTGCCCGACACGAACTGATGAAGAAGAAATACCCGGATGTGCCGAACGCCAAAGGCATCCCCTACACCGGACTCGCCAATGCGCGCCCGGAAACCAAAGCGATCGCCGAGCGGGTCAAGCAAGTGACCGAAGAACTACCTTTTTCGGTAGAAAGTTATCTCGAATTCTATTTGCCCGGATCAGACAAGGTAGGTGATTGGGGGCACTGACTTTCCCTATTCTTCTCTGCAAGAAAAAGTCATGCATACAAAAAAGGCCGGGAGACAACTCTAAATTGAGTTGCCCACCGGCCTTTTTTTGGCTAATGAAGGCTTAGAAGTTCTTCAGTGTATTTTTAAATACTTTGCCATCCTTCATCACAAACTGCACGTTTTCCATTACGGAAATATCTTCCAGCGGGTTACCCGATACCGCGACCAAGTCCGCAAGCTTACCCACGCGGATACTGCCCAAGTCTTCCTGTTTACCAAGCAGTTCAGCCGCATTGATGGTAGAAGCCTGTAAGGCCTGCAGCGGCGTCATACCGAAGGTCACCATACGGGAGAACTGGCGCGCATTCTGGCCGTGCGGATATACCGCTGCATCGGAGCCGAATACCATTTTCACGCCCTCTTCCACCGCGTAGCGGAAGCTCTCGCGTTGCTTGCCACCAACACGACGCTCCTTCTCCAGGCTCTCCGGCAGAATACCCGCCTTCTCGCCCTCGGACAGAATGTACTCGGTTACGTATATATCCATGGACAATACGGTGCCGTGCTTTTTCGCCAAGCGGATCGCTTCTTTATCCAGAAAGCTGGCGTGCTCTACCGAATCCACACCCGCACGAATAGCAGCCTTAATACCGGCAGTGCCGTGCGCATGTGCCGCCACGGTAGTGCCGCGGTTGTGCGCCTCGGTCACCGCCGCCTGCATTTCTTCAAGTGCCAGCTGCTGGGCGCCCGGCTCGGTGCCCTTGGACATGACGCCACCGGTGGCGCAGAGCTTGATCAGGTCCGCTCCGTACTTCAGGTTTTCACGCACCTTGGCACGAACCGCCCAGGGACCATCGGCAACACCGCCGCCAACCGCATCGTATTCCACCGGAAGCAGGTTGTTATCGCAGTGACCACCGGTAATGCCGATCGATGGGCCGGAAACGAACAGACGCGGCCCCGGAATATCGCCATCATTAATCGCATCCCGCAGTGCCACATCCGCATAGCCACCCGCACCCAGGTTGCGCATGGTGGTAAAACCTTTGTCCAGCGAGATACGCGCATTCTTGGCCCCGGTAAGCGCCGAGCGCACAGAAGATACCGCCAAACGTCGGTAGCCATGGGTATGCGCATCTCCCGTGAGATGTACGTGCATATCCATCAACCCAGGCACCAAAGTAGTGCCTGGCAGGCGAATCGCGCCCTCTGGCACTTCCCCATTGGCCGTCACCGCCGTGATGCGGTTGCCGTCCACGGTAACCACCGGGGCTTCGATAACCTTGCCGGTTTCCACATCGATCATGCGGTCGGCGCTAATGTGAGTAATCGCCAGCGCTGGGGTGCTGAATAAACCGAGCACGATGGCAGAGCGCTGAAGGTAAGTTTTTAGTGACATTTAAGCCCCTGGATGCGTTGTTTAATTATCGTCAGTGGGTATTTGTTGTGATCAACGAGGCTGGAGCTTTAGCAACTTGCCCTGGTCGCTATCGGTCAACAGGTAAATGGCACCATCCTGCCCCACCCGTACATCACGAATGCGCTCTTCGAGATCCGCAATCAGTTCCTGCTGTGCAATAGGCTTGCCACCTTCCATCTCCACCAGCCGCAAATGGCGACCAGCCAGTGCCGCCACCAGCAGATCGCCATCCCACTGCGGAAACAGCTCGCCGCGGTAAATGGCAAGGCCTGCCGGGGCGATGGACGGAGTCCAGTGCATCAGAGGCGGCTCCATACCCTCGTACTCGGTAAACGGTGAAATAATTGCACCCGAGTAATCCTTGCCGTAGGTGGCAACTGGCCAGCCGTAATTTTTGCCCGCCTGCAGGATATTGACCTCGTCGCCTCCGGCAGGACCATGCTCATGCATTATTACGCTGTCGCTGGCCGCGTCGTACACCAGCCCCTGCGGGTTGCGATGGCCATAGGTCCAAACCTTTGCACCAGCACCCTGGCTACTCGCGTAGGGGTTGTCCGCCGGCACACTGCCATCGCGATTAATTCGCACGACCTTACCCAGCAGGCCATCCAACTTTTGCGCATCCTCGCGCATATCGAAACCGTCGCCGGTTGTCAGCAATAAGGTGCCATCGGGCAGGAAGGCCATACGCCCACCAAAATGCACCGGAGTATTCTTGAATGGTTCGACAGTGAATATCGGCTGCAGATCCTGCAGCCGACCGTCACGCAGGGTAGCCCGACTAATACGTGTGCCGTTGGCCTTGTCGGTGCCGTGCGCATAAGAGACAAACACTTCACCGGTTTGCGCAAAGTCGGGAGCCGGCAGCACTTCAAACAGGCCGCCCTGCCCTTTTACGTAGACCTCCGGAAGCCCGGCAATCTCACGCAGGTTACCGCCGTCCGCATCCAGCATTACCAGGCGCCCACCACGCTCGGCCACCAGCATGCGGCCATCGGGCAGGAAAGACAGCCCCCAGGGCAGCTGCAAGTCTGTATTCAACTCGGTAATCGTAAAGGCATCACTGTTGATCGCCTCTCGCACCGGTACATCGTGCGGGGGGGCAGCCACTGCGAGGGCGGAACATAGAGCGAGGGACATAAGGCCCGCCCATACACGGATTCTATTTAGCACTTGCGCACTCCATTTATTGTTCCGAAAACTATAACGCAGAACCCGTAACCACTACAGGGGATGAAACTGCGACTCATGCGCCCCCACTGAAGGCTGTGCTGGGCTGCAGGCACTTCGCGCAGCGGGAAAGTTGTGACATAGTCGCAAGCATGAAAAAAGAAAAAACTGCGATCCGCAAATCGGTGGTCTTCCTGTCTTACCTGATGGCGGTAGTCGTTGCCTTCCTGTTAAGCAGCATCATTCATACTCAGGTGGTTTTGTCTGGCCTGACTGAACTCGGCGTGCAGATTGGCTGGCAAGATCGATTGGTGGCTACTGGGCGGGATATCGCCGGGCTGCTGCCCGGTTACGGAACGGTTATTGCCGTCGGGCTGGCAATCGGCTTTTTGGTGATGGGCTTGCTGCGCCGTTTTACCGGCTTGCCTGCTGCGGTTGTTTACCCTGTTGGTGGAGTGCTTGCTTATTTGGCTTTCTTTGCAGCGATGCATCCGATTTTTCATGTGAGTCTGATCGCTAGTACGCGAGACACATGGGGGCTTCTGGGGCAATGTTTGGCGGGCTTGGTTGCTGGGTTTGTGTTTGCTTATGGGTGTCGGCGGGCGGTTAAAGAGGGCCAATCGAGCTGAGCAAAAAGCACAGATTGGGTTTAGGGGGCACGCGATAAGAATCGGGGGGCGGCCGGGATGGACTTGAAACACGCTTGGGCGTGTTTCAACCCTGCGGGCTCGGCTGCGCCTCGGTCTTAACTCGCTACGCGAGTTAATCGAACCGGAGGGTTCTCACCCGACCTCGGCGTCGTTAAACGAAAAAGCCCGGCATTTGCCGGGCTTTTTCGTTTAATGGCGGTGAGGGAGGGATTCGAACCCTCGATACCTTTCGATATACACACTTTCCAGGCGTGCTCCTTCGACCACTCGGACACCTCACCAAATTGTATGCGTGGATTACGGCTTGTTTAGCGAGCTTGCCGTCCGCACGCCTGCGGGCTCGTGGCTGTTTTGCCTTGCTAATCAGTAACATAGCGCCCCGATCAGCGAGCGCGCACTTTACAAAAAGGCGGCGGAGGGTGCAAGCAAAATTCGAAAAAAATCCGCCAAACACCCCACCTGTCTAGTTATTCGCCAGCCCACTCGGCAAAGAAGTCTTCTACGGCGAGATCTGGCGCGGATCTCGGTGGCTTTACCGGAGTACCCATATAAATGAAGCCACTGATCTCTTCGTTGTCTGCCAAATCGAGGGCGCGAGCGACCAATCGGTTCTCTGCGAGAACTCCGGTTCGCCAGTAAGCGCCGACATTTTCGGCAAAGGCGGCGGTCAGCATGGCCTGCACAGCACCGGCGGTCGACATCCGCTGCTCGTTAAACGGCACCTTGGGGTGCTCCTGCAACTGGGTAATGGCGACAATCACCAGCGGGGCTCGGAGTGGCATGGCCAGAATGCGCTCCTGTTGGGCCTCGCTTAGTGCTTCTTTATTATCGGTCGCCTCCAGGTAGATCTCGCCTAAACGTGACCTTGCCGGGCCCTCAACCACCAGGAAGCGCCACGGGCGCAAGTTACCGTGGTCAGCCGCGCGCAGGGCTGCCCGGAAAATGCTCTGCCGTTGACCCGCATCCGGCGCAGGCTCGGTGAGTAGGCCAACCGAAACCCGGTTATGCAATGCGTCCAGCGCGTCCATTTGTGTCTCCTGAGTGCTTCATAATTTGTGTAGATGGTGCAGGCTGAATTTCGCGCCAACTCCGAAAGAGCGAGATTTTACCCTATTGATCACCCAATTTTCTTATGGACGACCGTCCACTTTTAGGACAAGATTCTCAAATGACATCGCTTTCCCTCGCAGTTGAGGGTAAACTTTGCGTCTGTCGGTGATCTGAACCACGTAATTCCAATAATTCTTGCGGAACCCACCTCCACCTCACGGAGCCTGCCCCAAGACATTTTCAGGTCACAGTGTTGTAGGGCTATCAATTCCATACCTGCAGCAATGGTCGGAATCCCGACTGCGCACGGCAATGTGGACAAAAAGAAAACAACAAGCTCCCAGAGAACCTCTGCAAAACGCCACCTTCATCCGTTCCGTTTTTGCAGTACAGAATTAAAAAGATTCAGTGGTCATGCAGAACCAGTCCGAAGAAAACAACGGCCTAAAATCGGATTCCCGGTATCCGCTGTATTTCCGTGCACTGATCTGCTTCGCGGCGGCGGGCACCCTACTTAACAGTATCAACTGGTCTTCGCTGTTATCACAGTCCGCCCTACTGCCGCTCGGCATGGCGGTGCTGCTGCTGCTCTATATTCCCGCGGCCTACCGAATCTCCCAGCGCTCCACCCCGGAGAAACGCGAAGAGTTTCGCCGCTGGCTGTCGTTTACCGATGCCCTGCTAATCGGTATGGCCATGGCGCTCGCCAACTTCAACCTGCTGCCCAGCTTGCTGTTCCTGACCATGGTGCAGTTCCATGCGCTCACCCAGGGCGGCGGTCGCAGCTGGTTTGAGCACAATACGGCACTACTGCTCGGGGTCGGCGTTGGCTACCTCGTGCACCGCCCTGCCCTGGTTGTGAACGCGGACCTGAATATCAGCGCGGCCAGCCTGATCGGCGTATTTACCTATTTCTGCTGCTATGCGTTTTACATGCACAAGCAGATTTCTCAGTTGCGCAGCAGCAATGAAAAGCTGAGCAAAGAACAGCGCATTGCGAATATTGCCAGCTACAAGCTCTCCCGCTATCTGCCCAAGCGCCTTTGGCGCGCGGTAACCACAGGCAAGGACAAAGAGATTGTCACCGAGCGCAAACTGCTGACGGTGTTCTTTTCCGATATCAAGGATTTCAGTCAGCTCACTGAAGAGATGGAAGCGGAAACGCTCACCCGCCTGCTCAATAACTACCTCACCGAAATGTCGCGCATCGTTGCGCATTACGGCGGCACCATCGATAAATTTATCGGCGATGCGGTGATGGTGGTATTCGGGGATGACCAGAGCAAGGGACCAAAGTCCGACGCGCTGCGCTGCGTGGCGATGGCGCTGGCGATGCGCAAGCGCGTCAGTGAAATGATGCAGGAATGGTACAACCAGGGTATCTCACACCCACTGCAAATTCGCATGGGCATTAATACCGGCTATTGCACTGTAGGTGTGTTCGGCACCGCCGACCACCAAACCTATACGGTGATGGGCACTCACGTGAACCTGGCCGCGCGATTAGAGAGCGCTGCGGATCCGGGCGAAATCCTGGTGAGCCACGAGACCTGGGCAATGATCAAACAAACAGTAATGTGCCGCGACAAGGGGCACGTGACTGTAAAAGGCTTCAGCACCCCAGTGAAGGTCTACTCAGTAACGGACCTGCGCAAGAACCTGGGCGGCCAGCAGAGCTATCTGGAAGAGCACGCACCAGGCTTTGCCATGCACCTGGATTTGGACAAGGTGCGCAACTACGACAAAGAGAAAGTGTTACGCGCTCTCAAAGACGCGCAAGCACGCCTGAAAAGCAAAGTCATTATCTGAGGCAACCGCCTCAGATAGCCCCACCTTACAGACACCAGCCTAACCTTCCTCTCTTTTGCCGAGCGGCTTACTGGCGCCCGTAGCGCAGAGGAAATTCGATGTTGCCCGAGGATGTGCGCAGCGGATTGATATCCAGCCCACCGCGACGGGTATAGCGCGCGCAAACGGTTAACTCTTCAAACGCTGCGAGGCGCTGCAGGTCGCAGTAGATACGCTCTACACAATGTTCGTGGAAGTCCTGATGCTCACGGAATGAAATGATGTAGGCAAGCAAACCGGCACGGTCCAGTGCCGGCCCGCGGTATTGAATCGATACCGTGGCCCAATCAGGCTGACCGGTGACCGGGCAATTACTGCGTAACAGGTGGCTGAACAATATTTCTTCGACGACCTCACCGCTCTGCTTCAGTTTGAGCAGCGCCGCATCCGGCTCGTAGGTACGCGTTTCAATATCGAGCCCATCCAGGCACTCACCCTGTGGCGCATGCACCGCCAGCGCAGGGTCATCCACGCCAAACAGGGTAACCGCAACGTCGCTGCCAGCTGCCGCGCTCAGGTCTTTCTCCAAAACCTCACGCACTGCACCGGAAGACGCGAACTCACTCTGGTTGAGGGAGTTCAGATACAACTTGAACGATTTGGATTCGATCATCGACGGACTGGAGGCGGCAAAGCGGAAGCGTGCCACTGCCACCTGCGGCACACCCTTCGGGTTCAACCACGACAGCTCAAACCCCCACCATTCATCGGCACCACTGAACGGCAGCGCCTGCCCTTCCAGCCCCAACTGCTTGCGCGAAACCGCACGTGGGATGGGGTGCAACAACCCGGGGTTGTACTTACTTTCGTAGCGGGTTTCCTGGCCCAGCGGGAGGTTTTGCCAGTCTTCTCGGTTCATACCTTTGCTCAAATCCGAATTTACTCGATCGATTAGTGACGCAGCCGCTTGCCGTGACGCATCAGGTGCAGGGCCCAGCCAGACAGCAGCGCAATAAACAGCAACACACCGGCAAACGCCCAAGCCACATTGATATCGGAGACACCCAACACACCGTAGCGGAACGCATTCACCATATAGAGGACCGGGTTCAGCTTGGACAGCGCCTGCCAGAACGGGGACAGCAGCTCAATGGAGTAAAACACCCCGCCGAGGTAGGTCAGCGGCGTCAGCACAAAGGTTGGGATAATCGAAATATCGTCAAAGCTGTTGGCAAAGATCGCATTGATAAAGCCCGCCAACGCGAACAGCACCGAGGTCATAAACACGATCAAAATCGTGAGCCCAATGTGCTGAATAGTGAGCGAGGTAAAAATCAGCGCGATGACAGTCACGATAAACCCGACAATCAATCCGCGCGCAACACCGCCCAGTACATAGCCCGACATCACCACCCAATTGGGTGTGGGCGACACCAGCAATTCTTCCACACTGCGTTGGAATTTCGCACTATAGAAAGAAGACACCACGTTCGAATACGAGTTAGTGATTACCGCCATCATAATCAGGCCGGGGACCACGAACTCCATGTAGGAGTAGCCACCCATTTCGCCGATACGACTGCCGATCAGCGAGCCAAAAATCACGAAGTACAGCGACATGGTGATTACCGGCGGCACCAGGGTCTGCGGCCAGATTCGCATAAACCGGCGTACCTCGCGGCGGAAAATCGTAGAGAACGAAGTCCAGATCAGTTGCGGGCTCACACTCATTCTCCCATCTCCGCTTCTTGCTTCTTATTTTCCGCCAGCAGGGAAACAAACAGCTCCTCAAGGCGGTTGGCCCGGTTTCGCATACTGGTTACGGAAACATTCTGCGCACTCAGGTGGGCGAACAATTCCGACAGGGACTGCCCCTTCTCCACCGTTACCTCGAGGCTGTGCTCATCCAACAAGCGACCATTGAAAGACCCGAAGTCCGGCGCGTCACTCAGCCTTTCAAGGCAATCCAAAATAAAGACTTCCTTACTCAGGGTCTTGATCAGGGACTTGATTGAGGTGTTCTCAATAATTTCACCCTTATCGATAATCGCGATGTTGCGACAGAGACTCTCGGCCTCTTCCAGATAGTGGGTGGTGAGGATGATAGTCGTACCCTGGGCATTGATTTCCTGCAGAAACTCCCACATGGAGCGGCGCAGCTCGATGTCCACACCCGCGGTGGGCTCATCCAGAATCAGCAGCTTGGGCTCGTGAATCAGTGCACGCGCGATCATCAAGCGGCGTTTCATACCGCCGGACAGCATCCGCGCCTGGGTAAAGCGCTTGTCCCACAGGCCCAGTTTGCGCAGGTACTTCTCGGTGCGCTCTTCGGCCAGCTTGCGCGGCATACCGTAAAAACCGCCCTGGGTGCAGACAATGTCGAACACCTTTTCAAACTGGCTGAAGTTGAATTCCTGCGGCACCACGCCCAGCTGCTGCTTGGCGCCCGGGAAATCCTTGTCGATGTCGATCCCAAAGATGGACACGCTGCCACCGGTCTTGCGTACCAGAGAGCAGAGAATGCCAATCGTGGTGGACTTGCCCGCCCCGTTGGGGCCTAGCAGTGCAAAGAAGTCGCCCGGCTGCACCTCAAAGCTGATGCCTTTTAATGCCTGGAAACCGTTATCGTAGGTTTTCTGAAGATCGCGAATGGAGAGTGCGGCAGTCATAAGTCGTTGCTATTCCTGTGCAGGGAGACGCTATTCAACGCCCGTAGCGGCAACATTTCAACCGCAACCGGAAACGAAAGAGCCCATTGAAAAACAAGCTAGCCGAAAAACAGGCAAAAAAAAGCCGCTCATAGAGCGGCTTTTCGTTTTGGAGCGGGAAACCGGGTTCGAACCGGCGACCTCAACCTTGGCAAGGTTGCGCTCTACCAACTGAGCTATTCCCGCAATCCTGTGGCAAAGCCGCTAATGCAGCTTCACAGCATTGGCATCCCCAAGGGGAGTCGAACCCCTGTTACCGCCGTGAAAGGGCGGTGTCCTAGGCCTCTAGACGATGGGGACATAGAACATTCCCAACCTCAAAGAGGTTGAGTCTGGCAAATCCAAACACTCTCGCGAGCTTTTCGATTTACCTGCTCACCCGCTTGCGCCGGCGAACAAAAACTTGGAGCGGGAAACCGGGTTCGAACCGGCGACCTCAACCTTGGCAAGGTTGCGCTCTACCAACTGAGCTATTCCCGCGTGGCATCCCCAAGGGGAGTCGAACCCCTGTTACCGCCGTGAAAGGGCGGTGTCCTAGGCCTCTAGACGATGGGGACCCAGAATCCTTCTTGGCGTTGCTGACCGTCGTTTCCGTAAGTCAGTACTGCGTCGAAGTGGGGCGCATTCTATGGAGAGGCCGGGGGGCTGTCAACACCCGATTTAAAACTTTTCCAGAAATTTTTCCTTTCCATACAGACACTTACACAACCAGCGGCCAAAACCCGCAGAAATCCTTAGCTCGGATGACCAGCGATTACTGCGCCACCGGGGGCTGCTCTCCCGCCCAGCGTTCCAATCGCTGCTGCAGGTGCCCAAGAAAGAGACGAATACTCCCAGCATTGCTACCCAAATCGCGAGCACCGGTGCGCGAAGCTGAGCGTACATCCACCCTCACAGGGCCCTGCTTAGCGCTGGCTGGCGTAGCACCTGCCTGTTTCGTCTGTTCGGCAGACGGCTTTTCAGTCGCGGCTGACTCGTCGGCCTTTTCCGGTTCGTGAGGGCGGACTCGAACCACGATGTCCTGAGTCAGACCAAGCAACGGGGTACGCCCGACCAATTCCAGCCGCCCCTTGGCGGGCTGGACCGCAATCACCCGCCAGCCCAACTCGCGCGCAACCTTCTCTGCATGTTCAATTACGGTGCGTGTTGGCACATCCACAATAAGCGGTTTGATATCGGCATAGGCGGGGGTGGCGGCCTGAATATCGGCAGCGACTCGCCCGGGGTAATCCGGGCTATTATCGCCCTCCCGGCGCAGGGAGATCAGCATGTCGAATTCGGGCGGGTCTTTCAGGTCGGTAGTAATGTCGTAGAGAGCCGGCATATTCAGGTTCTGCTGGCCCACCAACATCATCGGTACGGCTACGGGGACCACCGCCAGCAGCATGGCCCACAATGCCGAGGTCCGCGCCTCTGCATTGCGTTTTACCATACCCCACAGGAACACCAGCATAGCAATGAGCGCGACAGCGATCATTGCCAGGCCGAGGGCGGTGAACGCGGAATACGTCGAGTCGAGCTTCAGCACCCCTACCCGCACCGCAACAATCGCCAAGCCAATCAGCGCAAGCAGTATCCACTGGATGCGGTACAACCAGCGACTCCAGTGACGTGGACGCCCGGAACGCAGCATAGTCAGCCTCCTGCCTTACCCTCTACCCTGGCGCGGGCTCAGTCATCTTGTGGTTCGGTATCCGGATCCAGTTTTACCGACAGTGAATTAACACAATAGCGCAAGCCGGTGTCGGTCGGCCCGTCGGGGAATACATGCCCCAGGTGGCTGCCGCAGTTGGCGCACAGTATCTCAACCCGTCGCATCCCCAGGCTGTGGTCCGCGCGCTCCTCAACAACCCCCGCACTCGCCTCCGCATCAAAGCTGGGCCAGCCACATCCGGCGTCAAACTTGGATGAGGAATGAAACAGCACTTCCTGACAACAGCGACATAGGTACTTGCCGTCTTCAAAGCTGTCCCAGTACTCACCGGTAAATGGACGCTCGGTCCCTGCTTCCCGGCAAACACGAAATTCTTCCGCAGTCAGGCGTTCACGCCAGTAGTTATCGTCTTTTTCTTTTGCCATACTGTGCCTCCTTTTTTGCCTGAAAAGTCAGTATCCAGCGGCATTACCCTGCCCCGGCAAAACGCTTTGTGGCAGCACCTCATACCCCGGGGCGCCCACCCAATCGCTGGACCGACCAGCCGCTGATTGCCTTACTAACGAGCAGTACAGCCTACTAGGTCCGAGCGTTGGAGAGAAACGAATTTGCCCGCCCGGCAGTTCCACGGAAACAGTTTCATCGAATACAGCCGGGCCAATGCACACAAACCCAATTTACTGAGCCTAATTAAAGAACGCTGCAATGAAGGATATTCACAAGTCGGAAAAACTCCACGGGGTCTGTTACGAGATTCGCGGACCCGTCATGGAGCAGGCCACGCGCCTGGAAGAAGAAGGCCACCGGATCATGAAGCTGAATATCGGCAATCCGGCACCCTTCGGCTTCGACGCACCCGATGAAATCCTGCAGGACGTGATTTACAACCTATCCCAGGCCCAGGGCTATGTAGAATCCAAGGGCCTGTTTGCGGCGCGCAAGGCCATCATGCAGGAATGTCAGACCCTGGGCATTCCCGATGTGGACATCGATGACATCTACCTCGGCAACGGCGTTTCCGAGCTGATTTCCATGTCCACCCAGGCGTTGCTGAATGACGGCGATGAAATGCTGTTGCCGATGCCCAACTACCCACTGTGGATGGCCGCCACCAATTTGACTGGCGCCAATGCGGTACTTTACCGCTGCGACGAGCAAGCGGGCTGGCTGCCGGATATTGAAGACATCAAGTCGAAGATCACTTCCCGCACCCGCGGCATCGTGGTGATCAACCCGAATAACCCCACCGGCGCCGTATACCCGCGTGAGCTGTTGGAGCAAATCGTCGAGCTGGCACGCCAGCACAATCTGATAATTTTTGCCGACGAGATCTACAGCAAAATTCTGTACGACGACGCTGAGTTCGTACCGATGGGCTCACTGGCACAAGACGTGCTGTGCCTGAGCTTCAACGGCCTGTCTAAATCCTACCGTCTGGCAGGGTTCCGCTCTGGCTGGATGATTGTCAGCGGTGCCAAGCAGCGCGCCAAAGGATTCATTCAGGGCATGGATATTCTTTCCTCCATGCGCCTGTGCAGCAACGTACCGGCCATGTTTGCGGTGCAAACTGCACTGGGCGGCTACCAGAGTATCAACGACCTGGTGCTCCCCGGAGGCCGGCTGCGCCAGCAGCGCGACCTTGCCTATCGCATGCTGAATGACATTCCCGGAGTCAGCTGCGTGAAGCCACAGGGCGCTATCTACCTGTTCCCCAAGCTGGATCTGAATAGACATAAGATCGAAGACGACGAGCGCTTTGTGCTTGAGTTCCTGCGCAAGGAAAAGATTCTGCTGGTACAGGGCAGCGCCTTCCACTGGGATGAGCCGAACCACTTACGCATCGTGTTTCTGCCGCGGGCCGACGACCTGTCGCACGCAATTGCACGACTGGGCAATTTCCTCGAACACTACAGCAAATAATTAGCCGCTAAGTACTGGCAAAAGAATACTGGCAATAGAGCAACATGCTGGACGATCTGCACATTCACGACTTTTACCGCGATGCGGGGCGTATTCTGTTGGCACTATTCCAGCAGTTCCCCGTACCGGCGACCATCTACGTGGAAGACATTTCCGGCCCTGACACCCCGGACGAATTCGGCCTGCACTCCCCCCGCCACCTCGCCTGCCTGGGCGCAATGACTTGGCTCAAGGAGTGCGGCTATATTAATTTCGCCCAAATTGTGCGTCAGGAGGCGGTGGAGGAAGCCACCCTGTCCCACCGCAGCTTCCTGCTTATGGTAAGCCGCGGCGAAGACGGGATGAGCAATGCGGAAAAGCTTAACGAGGCTGTACGCGGAGGCTCGTCACCTGAGCTGGAAGCGCTGGTAGTGGATTTAATGCGTCACCTGTGAAACTTCACATGCAACATTTTTAATGCTGCGTCGGAATCGCTATCCGGGAAATCCGGATTCTGCGGTAACCGCGCTACCACTGAAAAACCCGGGTTCGCCGCTTCAATCAACTCTCTGAAATACTGCTCACTGTGGGCCGGTGAATTCAACACCAGCAGCAAGTCTGCCTCATCAGCCAGGCAGCCGGGCAATAGCTCCAACTGCCGCGCGTAGTTCTCTGCCGCATCGAAACTGCCCCGCTGTCGGGTGGGCGGGTCTACTACAGCCAACTGAAATGGCCCGCGTCGGTCATAGCGTTTGAAGTCCCGCAGTGCATCCATGGCGAGGAAGCGAATACCCTTGCTGGCCAGGTTGTTTAGCTGGTGATTGGCCTGCCCGCGCTTTAGCACGCCCTTGTTCAGATCCACGTTCAGTACTTCCAGCTCACCCGCGGCGCGCGCCACCGCAGAAAACGCACAGGTAAACGCGAACAGGTTCAGCAGCTTGAGGTTGTCGACCTTGCCGGCCTTTTCCCGCACCTGCTGCTCCAACCATTGGCGGCCTGGTTCGATGTCCAGAAAGAAGCCCACGTTCTGACGATCAAAGGTGAGTGGAAACTTCAGCGCGCCGCGACGGGCCACGGGTGCTTCCACTTCTTCGCCACACTGCCACTGAATGGGGGCACCGCGCTGGTAGCGTCGCTGCACGGCCACGCCCTTGTACCCCAGTGGCTCCACCAGTGACCACAGCTGGTCCGCGAGCGTATCTTCCTCGGGATATTCGTCAAACAAAGTGACCAGAATAGCGGGGTGATATCTGTCTACACACACCCGGTCCAGACCCGCATAGCAGTGCCCACGGCCATGAAACAGGCGGCGGCTATCGGGTGCTTCACCCTGAGACTGTTCTTCCTGCAATTTGCTGCGCACTACCTGCAGCAAGGGTTCCCAATTCAATGTACTTGTACTCTTTAGTTCTTTACTGAGTGTTATTCGTCGCGTGTGGCAGACGAATGATCTGGCGCAATACCGCTGCCGTCACCAGACAATGGGTAGAGAATTTCGTCGCGGTAGCCTGTGACTACCCGCACAAAGCCACTCCAGGCTTCGTCCAGTGCCGGATCACCGCTATCAATCAACAACGGTCGGCTACCCAGTTCGGTGACCTTTGTTTTTGTGGCAACCACCAACAGATTTTCCCGACCAACACTGGTCAGAACCTGCGGGTTTAGCTGCTGATTGCCGCGACCAATTAAATGGCCCTGACCACCGATGGCGGTAAGAATAATTTTTACCGGGCGCTCTGGGTGGGATTCACGGTGTTGCGCGATTGCCTGCACAATTTGCGGGGCGCTGACATCTGCCGCCACCAAGGATCCATTGCGCCAGAGGTCCACCCCCAGCAGGGTCCCCTTCTCGCCCAGCTCGTTCAACACCGCAAGGGTCGTAGAACCGGGGCCGAATACATACAGGGTCTCCGGGTCCAGCTCGTCAATTTCTTCCACCATCTGCGCGGCGATGTCTGCCACTGCCAGCTCTTCCACTTCGCGCCCGGCATTTTTTACCGCCTGCAAAAAGTGCCCTTCTTCCGGCACCAGCAACTCGCCGTAATAGCGGGTACTTACCCGCCCTTCACGAAAGGATTTCTCGTCAATATCGCGCACTTCGCGCTGGTGCAAATCTACCAGCTCACCGGACATCAGACGACGCAGCACTTCGCCCGCCGCACGTGGGGAGATGGCAAAGCATGCGGAATGCATTTTTACCCCGGCCGGAATCCCCAGCACAGGAAAGCCATCGCCTAGCGCATTGACCATATTGCGCGCGGTGCCATCGCCACCGGCGAACACAATTAAATCCGCACCGGCATCGCGAATCGCTGCAGCGGCCAACTCGGAGTCCATCGGCGTGGAGCGTTTACCGCCAGCTTTACCAATCACCTCTACAGTAAAGCCTAAGGAGGCTGCCAGCTCTTCGCCCATATCACCGGCAAAAGTCACAATTTGCAACGCCTCGCTAAACGGTTGCAACGCGCCTAGCGCGATCGCTGCGCGCTTGTGCGATTGCGGCTCAATACCCGCCGCCAGTGCGCGAGTCACGGTGTCTGCACCATCGCTCCCCTTGAGCCCGGCGGGGCCACCAACGCCCGCCCAGGGGTTGATGATAAGTCCGAGTTTTTTAAGCTTCACTTGAGCCCCAATATTGCCAATTGCGCACACACCGCTTGGTCGAGATTCGGTAACTGCGCGGACGATGGCAAAGTGTAATGTGAGAATTCCAGACGCTTCGGGTACTGCTTGCGCAGCTGATCAAACGCAAGCGGTAGAGATTCCCCACCGGTGGCCGCAGACTGCGCCGCCGCACGCAGGCGGGTGTCATCCTGGCGCGGGTCGTACATCGACAACAACAATTCACGCATTGCCGCAAAGCCCGACTTGTCGGTAGTCAACCGCGGTTGCTCCGGCGAACTCGCTGAGCTGGCCTCTTGCGCGGTTTCTGCCACAGGCAGGTCCAGCGCCTGGTTAAGTGCTTCACGGATCATTCGCGTCCCCGCCAGCTTGCCATCGTGACTGTAGCCGGCGATATGCGGGCTGCCGAGGTTTACACGTTCAAGCAGCTCCGCATCCATATCCGGTTCGTTTTCCCAAACATCCAGCACCGTGGTAAACGACGTGTCCCGTTCGCGCAGCGCGTGATTGTCGATCACTGCACCACGGCCGGCGCTGATCAGCACCGCACCGGGACGAATACGATCCAACGCCTCACCATCAATCATATGCAGACTGGGGTGCGGGCCATCTTTCACCAGAGGAGCATGCAGGCAGATCACATCCTGCTGCAGGACTTCTTCGAGCGTCGCGCTATCCGGGTTATCGGTTTTCCAGGGATCATAAATTTTGCATTGGATATTTAACGCGTGCAGTTTGCGCTGCAGCGACCCACCGACGTTGCCACAACCAACAATGCCGAAATTGCGCCCGCGCCAATCGACATCCAACGCTGCCAGTGCGCAAAACACATATTCCACTACCGAATTGGCGTTACAGCCTGGGGCCGCACTCCAGGCGATACCCTGCTGCTCCAGCCAGTGCGTATCCAAGTGGTCGGTGCCAATCGTACAACTACCGACAAAACGCACCGGCGTGTTCGCCAGCAGCGCTTCGTTCACCTGGGTGACCGAGCGCACCAGCAAAATATCGGCATCCGCTAATTGCGATGGCGAAAGATTGCGTCCCGGCGCGCGTACAATCGTGCCGAGATCGCCAAACCACTGCTCAAGCCCGGGAATGTTTTCATCGGCGACGATATTGAGCGGTGTTGTTATTGGCATTGTTGCGGTGGCGTTAAGACTCATGACTTCTCATATATCATTAAAAATCAGTATCTAATCCAGACGAGTCAGGTTACAGGCTCTGCACTTTTGTTCGTCAGCGTGCGGGAAATCTTGTTGGCAAGTCCACCAATACCAAACTCCTCAGCCAGGGCAATCGCCAAATCAGGCCCTGAGGGGTTATGGGCTAGTGCTTCAGATGCCACCCCCACTGGCACATCGTAAGCCAACTGCGCGAGTTGCAATGCCATGCGAATCTGACCCTCATGTTCAGCCAGCTTATCCACCAAGCCTTTGGCCCCGCGTATTTTAAGGCCCGCTACGCGCTCTCGGTTCGCCAGCAATTCATCGACAGAGCGAAACTCGCTTAGTAGGCCCGCTGCCGTCTTGGCACCGATGCCGGGTACACCGGGGATATCGTCAATGCTGTCACCAACCAGTGCCAGATAGTCGGCAATCTGTTCGGGGCGCACACCGAACTTCGCTTCAATCTCAGCGCTTCCCATATGCGCATCGGCGGCAAAGTCCCACAGGCTGGATGCGCCACGACTAAGCAACTGCCCAAGGTCTTTATCCCGGGTAACGACCACCGGCGCTTCCCCCTGCTCGGCACAGATCCTGGTCAGGGTGGCGAGAATATCGTCTGCCTCATAGCGCTCACTGGCGAAGCTGGCGATGCCGAGGGCCTCAGCCATTTCCCGGCACGCAGCCAGCTGAAACGCGAGTCCCTCGTCCGGTAGTGCCCGACTGCACTTATAGTCTGGATAAATTTCGTTGCGGAAGCAGCTGCCGAGGGACTCGTCAAATGCGCAAGCGATACCATCGGGCCGGCGTGCCAAAAGATCCAGTAGGAAATTACTGAAGCCGTATACCGCTTCGGTGGTGTAACCGGAACGGCTTTCCCAATTCGGGGGCAACGCAAAGTAGTAGCGGAAAATATAGACAGAGGCATCCACCAGATAAATCTGCTTCACCCGAGATCCTCCAGTCGATATTGCGCCTGCTTGAACGGATTTGGCTGGCCGAAAGCCTGTGCCAAGGATTGCGCAAACAGCTCAGCACGCCCATTGACGCCCTCCGCGCAGTAATTCTGCACTTGCTGCCAGATCGCTCGCTTGAACCCATCACTTGGGCCAAGCCCCGTATCCAGGTTGTCCGCACTTACGCGAAAACCCAGGCCGCAGGCGCGCGCGAAAATCCACTCCAGCGCCTGGGGCTTTACTTCCACCCGCTCAAATTCCGCTTGCTGTTGGGCACTGCGCCCATCCGGGGCATACCAGTAGCCGTAGTCCGGCTGCTTGCGCCGCTCAGCGCCCGCCACGCACCAATGCGCCGCTTCATGTAGCGCACTGGCGGGATAATCCCGGGTAAATTCCACACGGTGCACCTCGCCTTCACAGGTGCCTGGGCGATAGTAAGGTTCAGGGTGACCACCCTCGAGACGGGTATTGAGGCTATCGACGGCAGCAAAGCACGTATTGAAGACGGTGACTATACATTCAGTCACCGAGCTCGGCGAAACGTCACCTATTTCCTCCCGAGACGCCTCAGGATGGTATAGAACTTGCTCATCTATAACCGTATTCGACAAAACGTGTGGTTGCTCTCTGCTCTGAGCTGCCAAGGACTGCTCTTCATTCAAAACTGGCAGTGAAATTCCTGCGAAACTGCCCGGTTGGCGCGGACTATATCAGTGAGTGCGCCGGGATCAAGGCCAGGAGCCAGATCGGGGACTAGATCGGGAACATGGGCGGCAAAAAATGGTCGAATACCAAGTCCGTAGCCGCTACCTGTCCATTCAATCAAAAAGGAGACATTTAGTAGTAAACAACCCCATTCCGCTGGTTGTATTTCTGCGGATCAGAATATACCTTTGGACATAGGGATACCGGAAACCTACTTCCGTTCGATGCGATGTTTTTTGCAGCGCTCAGCGGTTGTTTTCGGTTGCGGTACCGGCTTCCCAGGGAGGCAAAAAAGTTGCTCCCGGAGTCTGGATTCGGCGATGGCCGCCCGGCCCTCGCACGGTATCTCTACGCCGGTTGCACCTCAATAAGTAGTACAAGACCTTCCCGCCCTACTACCGGCCCTGCAAGGAGGTGCTCCATGACCGACCACAGTACCAACAACGTGGTTGACCTCTTCACCGGCAAGCCAATCGAAACTTCAGAGAGCCTGCGGTTTATCCGCCTGTCTCCGGAGCTCGACGGCTTGGAAATGCTCTACTCCAACAATTCCAGTGGGACAGATCTCTACAGCCTGAAAATCCTTTGCTGGGGCCTGCGTGCCAACGGCGAGGTGGTCGGGTTGGTTCCCTGGTTAAACTCCATTGTGGCCTGCCCGGATATTCAGGATCCCCTGGATGGACGGTTTGAAGGCTATTACGACCCGGGTATCGAGGAAATATTCCACGAGCCCCCCATCCATAAAATCGTCGAGCTGGAGACTGCGGCGGAATACTTCGAGTATGAAAGCAATCAGGCGGATGAGGTTGTTCAGGAGGTTCCCGACACCATTGGCACCCACGCGGTGTTTATGGATGCCGACAAGGAAAACCTGACCCTTACTGAAGTCGTGAGCTGGCGTCTATTTGCCAGCGGAGAGATCCACGGCATGCTGATTGATCACAATAGTGTGGAGACCACGCCGGTCCTGCCAGGGGACGAATGCCTGTACCCGGCTCAAGGGTCCGAATGTTTCCGCTACTTCTTCCAACACCACATCGCCAACAAGATCAAATCTGAGGACCCAGAGGCCCTTGCTGCGATCGCGGCGCTTGTCACTTCGCCCTAAAAATTACTTCCCTACAAATCATGTAAGACAAGGGCGACCAGTGGTCGCCCTTGTTATTTCCGCCGCTGCCTACACCGCACGTAGACCTCAGGAATCTGCTTTTTTAATCCAGTAAACGAACTCGTCATTTTCTTCCAGGTGCTTCACCAACTCATAACCGAGAAACTGGCAGAACTTGGGCACGTCCCGCTGAGTGGATGGGTCTGTGGCGAACATCTGCAATACCTCACCAGCGCTGACTTTTCGCACAGCGGTATGCAGCATCATTACAGGTTCCGGGCACAGCAGGCCGCGGGCATCAAGGGTATGTTGTGACTTCATAATGGCTATTGTCGGGGATTTACCGAGCCGCGTCATCCGCTTCGCTCAGACTGGCCAGTCTCCGCTACTGAGTTCACTGAAGGCTAAACTGCTGTGTATGGGATCACCACGTCCCATAAACTCTGTTGGACACAGGTACTTGCCAGTCACTTGCCTGGTACTCTAAAGTCGATCGTAACTTTGAATGATGTAAGTGCGAATGGTGTATGAATTGCGATGATTTACGTATTGATTGAACGGGAAATTGCCCTGGACCTGGAGTCTACTTACGAGGAGGCCGCGCGCCGGCTGCTCACCAACGCCTATCAAACCACCGGGTTTGTAGACGGCCATACCTATACCGAAATGGGTAACCCACTGCGCCGCTTCACCATGTCGCGCTGGAAGTCGATCCTGCACTGGCAACACTGGTATGACAGTGAAGAGCGGCGGGACCAAATGGCCCAGCTCGCCCCCATGCTCGCCCACGAAGAAAAGATTACGATTCTTGAAGATGCATCCACTGTCGCATCTGGTCAGCCGCGGCCTGCCAGTGTTGTGACTGGGTAAAACCACTGACCTTGCGTGGCTTGAAGTCGTGATCCCCGTCTTCAAGCCAGTGCACTTGAATCGCGTTGGCCAGAGCGTAACCCTCTACTTCCTCCAGGCTCCCGAGTTTGTCCCGGGTGCCCTGCACAATGAGGGTTGGACTGGTCAGAGGCTGCAGGTGTTCGGTGCGTAATTTTTCTGGCTTACCCGGTGGGTGGAAGGGATATCCGAGACAGACGGCCCCCGCCACTTTCCCGCAGTCAAAATTATCCTGCACCAGCATACTCGCCACGCGCCCGCCCATAGACTTGCCACCGATATACAGGGGCGCCTGGGCAAGCTCGGACCGCACACGATCAATCTGTGTTTGGAAGGAATCCAGCAACACCTCCATCTTGTTAGGCGGCCGGCGCTTACCGGTTTCCCTACGCTCGGCCATATACGGAAACTCAAACCGCACAACCCCCAGGTCCCGCTCTACCAGTAACTGCGTCAGCGCTTGCATAAAGTCGCTATCCATTGGGGCGCCGGCACCGTGGGCAAACAGAAACCAGCCGATCGGCGGCGCTTCCGGTTGATCAATCAACCAATCACCCGGCAACGCCATCAGTGGTCATCCTCTTTGGGAATGTCTTCCGCAAGAATGAGGTTGACCGACTCCTCACCGGGTTCAAACCAAATCACGATGGTTTTGTCTTCCAGCTGACGGCGCAGGCTGGAAACCTTATCGACAAGGCTTACTTCCCGCTCGCCGTAGTCGGTGCCATCGCGGGTCGCATATTCTTCCAACAGGTTTTGCAGGGTTTCGGGTGGGAGTTGCTTGAATGGAATAATCATCGGGATCTATATAAGGCAAGTTCTGAAGCAGAACATATCAGATTCGGCAGTCATGCGTCTCGAATCAAAAGGTGGTGGCCACCTACCAACAAGCCTCGGCAAAGCCCAGAACAAAAAATGCCCCGAAGATTTCGGGGCATTTTCATCACTGAATCCTTAAAGAATCAGGACTTGGGCTTGCGGAAGCGCAGGGTCATACGGTCGCTCTCGCCGATGGACTGGTACTTCTCTTTGTCTTCGTCACCCAATGCTAGACGCGGTGGCAGCGTCCAGACACCCTTCGGGTGCACTGCGGTGTCTTTCGGGTTGGCATTCACTTCGCTGGCTTCTTCCAGAACAAAACCGGCTTTGGTCGCCAGATCTACTACGTAGTCCTGAGTCATGTAGCCACTGGACATCATGTCCTCACGGGAGGTATCCGGTTTGGCACGGTGCTCAACCACACCCAATACGCCACCTGGCTTCAGTGCCTTGTAGAAGGTCTTGAAGGCTGCCGCTTCATTGTCGCCGCGCATCCAGTTGTGCACGTTGCGGAAGGTCAACACCGCGTCCGCAGTACCCGCCGGAGCGATTTCCAGGTCCTGACCCGGTGCAAACTCGGTCATTACGACCTTCTCGTAAGCATCTTTGTTATCGGCCAGTTTCTTTTCGAAGTTTTCGCGTGAACGCTTGAAGTAGCCAACCTCGGTCTCTTTCGGGAAGTGGGCCGCGTACAGCTTGCCTTCAGCCTGCAAAAGAGGAGACAGGATCTCGGTATACCAACCGCCGCCTGGCCAAATTTCCACCACGGTCATCGTTGGCTTCACTTGGAAGAATTCGAGGGTTTCCGCCGGGTGACGGAATCCGTCCCGCGCGGCATATTCCGCTGTGCGCTTATCGCTCGCCACCGCATCCTTGATCGCGTCGGCCTGTACAGCGCCAGCTGTGGTCGCCGCAAATGCAATGCCGGCAAGCCAGTGAGTCAATTTCATCAGGGGTCTCCTCGATTGGGCCTGGTTAGAATTATTTTCTTCACCGCCCGATTCAACACCCTACCCACCCCCATGTAAAGTCGCTTCGGCGCGAATATCGACTAAATGAGCGCTATTCACGTTTTTTGCCCCCCGGGGGTCACACTGGCTACAATTCATCACACGAATCATTGCACAGTGTTACAAGCGCCAGTAAGGAAGCCCTCATGCAACAGCACTTCGTCATTTCGATTATCAGCGACGACAAGCCCGGCGTAGTGGAGATGCTCTCCGCCGTAGTGGCAGAGAACGGCGGCAACTGGGAAGACAGCCGCATGGCCCATTTCGCCGGGAAATTCGCCGGCATTGTTCGCTTGAGCGCCACCGCGCAAGACAGCCCGCGCCTGAAAGCGGCACTGCAAAACCTGGCCGGCGCCGACTTCAAGCTGCAAATCGAGGATGCCCTGGCCGTGGCAGCAGATAACCGCCAGACCTTGCAGCTGAAGCTGGTGGGCAATGACCGCCCGGGAATCGTAAAAGAGATCTCCCGCGCGCTGGCTGCCCGCAAGATCAATGTGGAAACCCTGGATACCCGCTACGGCAGCACCCCGTGGAGTGGCGAGCCGCTGTTTTCCGCAGAATGCGCCATCAGCGTCAGCGAAGATGTCAGTATTGACGGCCTGTACGACGAGCTTGACGAAATCGCCGATGAGCTTGGGGTCGAGATAGACTGCGAAGAAACCTCCTCCGCGTTATAATCCGCGCCCGTCATCACCCACGCGGTTGCGGGCCCGGCTGATCTTATCTTGGTTTTGGGCACTCGATACTTTCTTTAACGTCAGCGTCTGGCTATAACGTCAACTTCTGACAATAGCAGTGTCGACGCCACCGACACTGACGCATTCGAAAAGCAGTGCCCTTAACTACCCATTAGCTATGTTCAAAATCGTTCTCTACCAACCAGAGATTGCCCCAAACACCGGCAACATTATTCGCCTGTGCGCCAATACCGGTGCCGAGCTGCACCTGATTGAACCGTTGGGATTCGCCATGGACGACAAGCGCCTGCGCCGCGCTGGGCTCGACTACGCCGAGTACAGCCGGGTGGTGCGCCATCGGGATTGGGAAGCTTTTGTGACCGCAGAGCAGCCCAAGCGCGTGCTGGCACTCTCCACCAAGGGCAGCAAACCCCATTCTGAAATCGAATTCCGCGCGGATGATGCGATTGTATTTGGCCCGGAAACACGTGGCCTGCCCGCCGAGTTTCTCGCCATGACGGGGCAGGAGCACACCCTGCGCATCCCCATGTGCGCCAACAGCCGCAGCATCAACCTGTCCAACGCCGCGGCGATTGTTATTTATGAGGCCTGGCGACAGCTTGGCTATGTGAACGCTCAGTAGATCATGCAACCAACAGACACCTCACGAGCCCCGATTGGGCTGTTTTACGGATCCAGTACTTGCTACACCGAAATGGCCGCGGAAAAAATTCGCGAACGCATCGGTGACGAGTGGATCGACCTGCACAATGTCGCCAGCGATGATGTCGCCGAGATGCAGGAGTACGACTTTCTGATTCTCGGCATCCCGACCTGGGACTATGGAGAGCTCCAGGAAGATTGGGAAAACTGCTGGGATCAGCTGACTGCACTGGATTTGAGTGGCAAAAAAGTGGCCTGCTACGGACTGGGTGACCAAGAAGGCTACCCACAGTGGTATCAGGACGCACTTGGCTACCTGCATGCACAGATGGTTGCCGTAGGCGCAAAAGCTGTGGGCTACTGGTCTGCAGACGGATACGAGTTCGAAGAGTCCAAGGGACTGACCCCTGATGGCAGCCAGTTTGTAGGTTTGGCGCTGGACGAAGAGAACGAATTTGACCGCACCGATGAGCGCCTGGACCAGTGGTGTGCGCAGGTCATGCGCGAATTCGGCTTGCAGTAACGCTTTTCCAAAATTCTTTGTTAAGTAGTTCGCTACAGTAATTTACAGCCACATGGGCGATCAAACTCAACCAGACAACAAACCGGTAAGCCACGCACAACTAGAATGGCGCGACAACGGCCAACCTGTGTCGAGTGCATTTGACGATATTTATTTTTCTACGGCCTCGGGCCTAGAAGAAACGCGCCACGTTTTTCTTGCACAGAATCATTTGCCGGAACGCTGGGCAGAGCTAAAAGAAAACGCAGTATTCACCATCGGCGAAACTGGTTTTGGCACCGGCTTGAATTTTCTCGCTGCCTGGCAACTATGGAATGACATAGCGCCAGCATCGGCACACCTGCATTTCGTCAGCGTAGAGAAATTTCCCCTCCACCCAAAGGATCTGGCTCGGGCGCTGGCGATGTGGCCACAACTCGAATCGTTGAGCTGCCAGCTTATTGCGCAATATCCACCCTATCTTGCCCCCGGGGTACACCGTATTAACCTCACGCCCAATGTCCATTTGACTCTGGTCGTTGGTGAGGCCAGTGATGGTTTCCGTTCCCTTTCCCTGGATGACGCCAATCGCGATCGCTGGGTCGACGCCTGGTTTCTGGATGGCTTTGCCCCGTCGAAAAACCCCGAGATGTGGAGCGAGGCCCTGTTTCAGTCGATCGCGGCGCTAAGTGCTCCGGACTCCACGTTTGCCACATTTACCTGTGCAGGGATCGTAAAGCGCGGACTGAAGTCCGTAGGATTTGCACAGGAAAAAGTGCCCGGCTTTGGGCGCAAGCGGGAAATGCTGCGCGGCCGCTTTGCAGACGCTGACGAATCCGCCACCGATTCCACAGCAAGCACGCCCCCAACTTACCAGAGCACCCCTTGGCATCTACCTCCAGAATTGGGCACAACACTAAAGCCCAAAACCGTGGCCATTATCGGTGCAGGAATCGCCGGAGCCTCTGCTGCACGTGCACTGGCTGCGCGCAATTACCAGGTTACCGTCTTTGAGCAGGGAGAGCATCCCGGCAGCGGCGCCTCGGGTAATGATCAGGGAATCCTGTACGCGAAGCTTTCGCCCAAACCGGGCCCAAATGGCGATTTCAATCTTCAGGCACTGCAGTTTGCGCAGCGCTTCTATCCGAGCCAATGTCCGCAAGCGGCACATTTTGACGGCTTGCTGCAGCTTGCACAGACCGAAAAAGAACAGCAGTTGCAGCGGCAAATTTGCCAGCAACTGCAACTCGATACTGCGAGCCTACTCGCGCGACCAGTTAGCGGAGAGCAAGCATCCGAACACGCCGGTGTCAGCCTGCAATTCCCGGGGCTTTATTTCCCCCGCGCCGGCTGGCTGCGCCCACGCCAAGTCTGTGAAGCGCTGTTGCAGCACCCAAAAATCCAAACGCACTTTCACACGCGCATCAGTGATGCTGTGTACGAAGAAAACTCTGACGGCAAATCCCAATGGAAGCTACGTTTTGATGGCGTCGAGCAAACCCAATCGTTTGATGCTTTGATCCTGTGTACCGCCAACTTCAACCGCCAGTTTCCGCAAACAGCGCCCCTGCCCCTACAGCCGATTCGCGGGCAGGTCACCTTCGCCGAGGCAACCACCACGTCAGAGAAGCTGAAGATCGCATTGTGTGGAGAAGGCTACATTGCTCCGGCAGGAACTCAATTTGAGAAGGAAGCCTCTGCGCAACACAGCTTCGGCGCCACCTTCAAACTCAAGCAGTCGGCGACAGAAATTCGCCAGGAAGAGCACCAAGAGAACCTCGCAACCCTCGCATCACTGCTGCCGGAGTTTGCTCAGCAATTTTCCGAGCAAACGCTACGGGGGCGCGCTGCACTGCGCGCCGCCACACCCGATTATCTGCCAATGGTCGGACCCGTCGCGCAATGGCAAGAGCTTGAGAATACTTATGGTGCCCTGCGCAAAAATCGCAAGCAGCTAGTCGGAAAGCGTACGCCCTACCAACCAAACCTGTATGTTCTGGCTGGATTGGGGTCGAGAGGATTCACCTATGCGCCACTGGCCGCAGAAGTGCTCGCGGCGTGGATAAATCGGGAGGCTATGCCGGTATCGGAAGACCTGGTGAAGTCCTTGCACCCAATGCGCTTTGCCATTCGCGCACTGGGCAAGAACCGAGAAATTTAACCCTGTTCCGCAAGTGCGGGCACTTGCAGCAAGGTGCTGCTACCAGAGCCGCAGGCAACAATCGATTTCATCGCGGCCTCAACGGATACGTGCGGCAAAATTTCCACGCAGTCGGGTGGCAGGTGATACACAAAACCCGAAGTGGGTACGGGAGCCGTGGGTACATACACGGTGTAATCGCCATTGGCATGGGTAGAGGTAACGATCGCAGTTACCGACAATGGGTTATTCGCCCCGTGAATCCGCGCCCGTGCCACCGGCCCGGACAACACGCCCTCGGTGCCACCACCACCAATAAACTGCAAAACCAGATCCTTGATGGTGTTGTAACCCGGTGCCAGCTTGCCCAGCCAGAAATCCAGGTGCTTGTGCACCCAGCGCCCAATGCTGGTCTTGACCAGCAGGCCGATGATAAAACAGATCCCCAATATCAGGGCTATGACGATCAGGCGGGCAAAGTTATCCTTAAACTCCGTATGCGCCTGCATCCATTGGGTAGCCGGCGCCACCAGTTCGCTGATCTGGCTAAACAGCCACTGGAACAGCAAAACAAAAATGGCGATCGGTAGTACGACGGCCAACCCACCCAGCAGGGTCAATGTGATGAATGCTTTTATTTTGGTCATAAAACTATTTTGATCGAAAACTGACAAAAACCCGACACAACCAGAGAACACTGGAATATCCGTATCAAACCATGAAAACGACTCTCGCGGCGCTGCTCTGGCTCACATTGTTTACTCCGGCACTCGCCGCTGCTGACCCCGGCCCGGTGGATTTCCAGGTACTGGAGCGCAAATCCCGCCCTGCCGACCGCTTTACCCAGGGCCTCTACTTTGACGGTGAGCGCTGGCTGGAAAGCAGCGGGCTGTATGGCCGTTCCTGGCTGGCGGAGTATACCGACCCCAGTGCAAACCCGGTAAGACGCAAATGGCTCGCGGGCAACCGCTTTGCCGAAGGGCTCGCGGTGTTTAACGATTACCTCTACCTGCTCACCTATCGCGCCGGCGAGCTGCAAATTTACGACCTTCGCAACTTCAACCTGGTGCACCTGCTCCACTACAAGGGCGAAGGCTGGGGGCTCACCAGCGATGGGGAGTCGCTGATCATGAGTAACGGCAGCGATACCCTCACCTTCCGCACACCAGACGGCTTTGAGGTCACACGCCACCTCAAGGTCACCGGAGGTGGGCAAAATTGGGCAATGTTAAATGAGCTGGAGTACGTAAACGGCCTGATCTGGGCCAATATCTGGCAGGATTCACGGGTAATCGCGATCGACCCTGAGACAGGGGAAGTTCAAGGCTGGCTCGATCTCGCACAACTGGCGAAACAGAGCCTACGAGGCCGCAGGCATGTTGACGCTGTTGCCAACGGGATCGCCTGGGATGAAAGCCGCAATGGGCTCTGGGTAACTGGGAAGTACTGGCCTGATCTCTACCTGCTGCGCCCTCAGGGTCTCGGCTTTGACTCCCCAGAGGAAGCTAGCGGGCTGGAGTAGCGCCGAAAGAGCACTGGGCGCGGGAATTCATAGCCGTCGTCAATGGCAGTTTCAGTTCCGAACTCAGTGCAGTCTCAGTTGCGGTAATAGTCAATCACCGTCAGGAAACCGCCATTGCGGATGGATTCAAGCGCGGGCCCGCGCATCTGCAAGCGATAGCCGCGACGCTGGCGCTCCAGCGTGACCCCATCCATTCCCTGGTCACCATCAAACAACATCGCCTGTTGGCCATTCGTCGCACGCCACTGCACACCTTCCACGTTGCGCATTCCCGGCAATTCGATCGTCAGGGCCTGCAGGTCCACAGGCAGCGCACGCATTTCCATGCGCGCAATCCCGGATGACGTCGCCAGGGAGTAGTTCAACTGGTGAGCGGGGGCAGGCTTCCATCCCAAATGGGTGTCTGCCACTGCGGACTGCGCAAGGCTACGGGGGTTGATTGGTTCTGGCGCATTGGAAACACAGCCGGTCAAACTGAGCAAAATTAAGACAGCCAGTGTGTAAAAAGTAGGCGTAGACTTCATTGTCATTGCGCGCATAGCATTATCCTTGTCTATGTCGGCCTCGCCCGGATTATAGCTAAGGTTCACACTTTTTGGATAAACCGGGCGCCAATTACGAGGCAAGTAACGCCAATTTTTATCAGTCAAAACCGCTGTACCAGTTCGCATTCGGCCAAACCCAGGCGGTATACTCACGCCATGAATGACGCCCTAACCCCGCCCCAAACATCACCCCACTATATTCTCGAGCACACCTTCGGCTACACCGATTTTCGGGGTGACCAGCAGGCCATCATTGATACGCTGGTGAACGGCGAAGACGCTCTAGTGCTCATGCCTACTGGTGGTGGCAAGTCCCTGTGCTACCAAATTCCGGCTCTCGCGCGCCCGGGCTGCGGCGTGGTCGTCTCTCCACTGATTGCACTGATGCAAGATCAGGTGGAAGCGTTGCGCGCGGTAGGCGTTGCCGCAGGGTTTCTCAATTCCTCCCTCGACTACCAGGAAGCGCAGGCGCTGGAAACACAGTTGCTGCAAGGCAACCTTGACCTTCTGTACCTTGCACCAGAACGCCTGCTGCAGCCGCGTACTCTGGATCTATTGAGCCAGGCGAACATCTCCCTGTTCGCGATCGACGAAGCCCACTGTGTTAGTCAGTGGGGGCACGACTTTCGCGCTGACTATCTGCACCTTTCGTGTCTACATGAGCGCTTCCCCAACGTACCGCGAGTGGCACTCACGGCAACCGCGGATCAGCGCACCCAACAGGAAATCGCCAGGCGCCTGGATCTGGAGAGCGCGCAGCATTTTGTCAGCAGCTTTGACCGCCCCAACATCCAGTACCGGGTCGCCGCCAAGGACAATCCCAAACGGCAGCTGCTGCAGTTTCTGAAGCAGGAGCACGGCGGTAACGCCGGCGTGGTGTACTGCCTGTCACGCAACAAAGTAGAGGCTACCGCAAGCTGGCTACAGGAACAGGGATTCACGGCACTGCCCTATCACGCCGGTCTCTCCAGCGAAATGCGTGCGGAACACCAGCGCCGCTTCCTGCGTGAAGAAGGCGTTATCGTGGTGGCCACCATCGCATTCGGCATGGGAATCGACAAACCTGATGTACGTTTTGTGGCGCATTTGGATTTGCCGAAGAGTATCGAAGCCTATTATCAGGAGACCGGTCGTGCCGGCCGCGATGGTGAGTCGGCCTCAACGCTATTGCTGTATGGGCTGGAAGATGTCGTAAAACTTAGCCAGATGAATGCCGGCTCAGAAGGCAGTGAAGAGCACAAACGCCAGGAACGGCAACGCCTGGATGCAATGCTGGGCTTGTGTGAAATCACCAGCTGCCGGCGGCGTGCGTTGCTGCGCTACTTTGGCGAGGAACTTGAGCAGGACTGCGGCAATTGCGATACCTGCCTGACACCGCCCGTCACCTGGGATGCCAGTGAGGCTTCTCGCAAGCTCCTGTCCTGTATTTACCGGACTGGCCAGCGCTTCGGTGCCGCTCATGTGATCGACGTACTGCGCGGCGCAGACACAGAAAAAATTCGTCAGTTCAACCACAACCAGGTTTCCACTTACGGCATCGGCACAGACATGAGTGCCAACGAGTGGCGTGCGGTGGTGCGCCAGCTGGTGGTCCGAGGATACTTGCGAGTCAATTCGGAGGCCTTCAACGCCCTGCAACTGACCGAGTTGTGCCGGCCTGTCTTGCGCGGTGAGGAATCATTGCACCTACGCACTCTGCCCAAGGCGCCGAAGACAGGAACGCGCTCTGGCAAAGACGGCAGACAAACCCGCGCCACTATAGAGGTGACTGTAGAGGATCAGCCTCTCTGGGATGCGCTGCGCGCCTTGCGCAAATCACTGGCTGAAGACCTGGGCGTGCCGCCCTATGTGGTATTTCACGATGCTACGTTGCGGGAGATGCTGAGCGCGAGGCCCCACAACGAGGAAGAGATGCTGGCTATTTCCGGAATTGGCGACAGTAAGCTGGCGCGCTTTGGTGAACCCTTCCTGACACTACTGGCAGAGTTCGGAACGGTCACCAATACCGACTCTTAATAACCTAGAATCGAAACTCGCCATAGGGAATGATGGAGCGCATTGGGGTTACCCCGGCAAACCGCTCTTGGAAAACAATAATTTATGAAAAAATTTATCCTGACTCTGCTTGCCATCGTCGCAGGGCTGCTCATCCTCCTGTCATTGCTGGCCCCCACTCTACTCGGCTTCTCAATTACCCAGCTGGGCAACGCGGTGCGTGTTTCCACTGGTATGGGTGCCAAACTCGCCTGTTCCGGGCGCTACCTTTCCGGTTTTAGCCACACCCGTAACCTCGACGATCTCGCCTCCTACTCGCCAGCCAACCGGCTGCTGGACCTCGTGTACGACGACGAAGTTAAGCGCGTAACTGCCACTCTTGTGGGCATGGGTGAAACCAGCGCTACCTATCGACCGGGCTTGGGTTGCACACTGGATATTGGCGATACCAGCGCTCTGAACGCAGTGACCACCACCCCCATCGTCGACTCTTCCGCGGCCTGGCCTCAGGGGAACACCGTCACTAATATCGTGCCTACGCAACAGCAACGTTTGGAAGAGATCCTACAAAAAGATAACCTCGCGGGGCTTAACACCCGCGCCCTGTTGGTGGTTCAGGATGGGAAACTTGTAGCGGAAGCCTACGGTGAGGGTATTTCCCCGGAAACACCACTGCTCGGCTGGTCGATGGGCAAGAGTCTTACGGCCATGATGGTGGGTCGCCTGCAAGCCGTTAACCCACAGGTCGACATGTCGCAACCACTGTTTCCCCAGTGGAGCGATGACCGCCGTGACATCAGTATGGAAAATTTGCTGCAGATGTCATCGGGGCTGGAATTCGACGAAACCTACGCTCCCGGCAGTGACGCTACCAAGATGTTGTTCCGCGCCCACAGCGCCTCAGATATCGCTCTGCAAAGCCCGCTGACCAAGGCTCCCGGTGACTACTTCTCCTACTCTTCGGGCACCACGAACCTGCTGTCTCGCTGGATCTACGACCGGGTAGGTGCAACACCGCAAAGCAACGTAGATTTTTTCTATCAGCAGATTCTCACCCCTCTGGGTATGGGTCATACCACGTTTGAAGTGGATGGCAGCGGCGTTTTTGTGGGCAGTTCCTATATCTACGCTTCTGCCAGGGATTGGGCGCGTCTTGGGCTGCTCATGCTGCAAAATGGTGAGTGGAATGGCGAGCAGTTACTGAACCCTGACTGGGTGACTGACGCCCAGAAACCCAACCAGAGTGAGAATGAGCCCCGCTACGGCTATCAGTTCTGGCTAAACAGTGGCGGCGATGAATTGCGCTACCCGGAGTTGCCGGACGACAGTTACTTTATGCTGGGTAATCGCGAGCAAATTGTAATGATCTCACCATCTACCAATACGGTTATGGTGCGACTGGGGTGGTCCAAAAAGACCTACCCCACCGGTGAAAACTTTGCCCAGCTACTGCCGTAAAGAACACTCAGGGCGCTAAAGCGTCGGGCCCTAACGCGGCAGTTGTGCTTCAACCACTTGTGCCGCTTGCTCTGAGATGCCCAATTTTTCCGCTAGCGCCGCCATGTAGGCTTTTTCCTGCAGATTGTCTGGGTTGATCGTCATGGCAGACACCAGATAGAGATTAAATGCGGTGGCCGGGTCGTCCACCGCCTCTACCACTTCATCCATGCTGATTGGCGTGGTGAGGAACTTCCGCAAGCCATCCAGCTCGCTGCTATCGAGCTGGCCTTCCAGGGCCTGCATAACGTTACGTTGCTCCGTTTCATCAATGCGCCCATCGGCCTGGGCCGCCGCTACCATGGCTTTCAGCATCACCTCGGCCTGTTCACCACCGGCAGCACCATCTGCGGCCTCGGTGTTCACAAAGCCAAACAAACCTCCTTTGCCCTGAGGCTCCACCCTGTTCCACCCACCCGGGTTGTTTTGCGGCCCCTGAGGTCCCTGCTGACCGAACTTGCCGCCGGCACCGCCAAAAATTTGGCCAAGTATCTCACCCAGTCCGCCCATACCTCCGCCACCACTCGGCGCGGCACCACCGGGTGCCCCGCCAGGCATCCCTCCCGGGACGGCACCACCAGACTGCTGCATTTGGGCAAATATTCGCCGGGCCATTTCCATCAGTACCGCGGCACCGCCGGCGCCAGCACCGGCGGGTATCGCACCACCAAAGATATCGCCACCAGGCGCCGCAGCACTTCCTGAGTTGCCTGGCTTTAGCCCACCCGGCTGCCCGGCGCGGGCGAGAATGTCATCCAGGCTGGGGGAACCATCAGTCGCACCCGGCTGTTTCGGTGGCGGCACCTTGGAGAAGTCCGGCGGTGGCGTACCGGGCGCAGGCGCCGATTGTTTCCGAATTTTTTTGTTCAGCATGGACATACCTGCACCAATTAAGGCACCTAACAATAGCTTCTTGTTCATCGCCCAACGCCTCCTGTTCAGCCTCGGCAGCCGAGATAAAATCAGACCAAACTGTAGAGTCCGCCAGATTCAGCCACCAGATTTGTGTGTTCTTGATTTTTGCACTGGAACTGCTTGTCTTTGTGGTTACAATCGGCCACCAGTTTTACCCCTGGAGTCACAGCCGCTATATCGGTAGTGATGAATGGACATTCAGAACGTTTAAGGACCGCTATGATTCTCGCCCTGATCGCCATCGTTGCCGGATTTATCCTGCTTATGTGGAGTGCTGATCGATTTGTCGATGGCGCCGCTGCAACGGCAAAACACGCCGGCATGCCGCCACTGCTAATCGGAATGGTGATTGTGGGATTCGGCACTTCAGCGCCGGAAATGGTGGTATCCGCTATGGCCGCACTGGACGGCAGCCCGGGCCTGGCACTGGGTAACGCGTACGGTTCCAATATCGCTAACACCGGCCTGATTCTGGGTACTACGGCGCTCTTTATTCCTCTTACCGTACATAGCAAGATCATCCACAAAGAGCTGCCTTTGTTATTGGCGATCACCTGCTTAACGGCCGCGTTTTTCTGGAATGGCGGACTAAGCCGAACCGAATCTTTCATTTTATTGGCCGGTTTTTTCGGGGTAATCGGTTGGTCCATCTATTCTGCGATCAAAGGAAAAGGCGACGAAATCGAAGGTGGCATGGAAGAAAACCTGGAAGAGCACGATATGCCACTGGGCAAAGCGCTGTTCTGGGTTGTGGCTGGGCTGATACTACTGATCGTGAGTTCGCGCTTGCTGGTATGGGGCGCGGTGACCATTGCCCAGCAGCTCGGTGTAAGCGATCTTATTATCGGCCTGACCATCGTCGCTCTGGGTACATCACTACCGGAGCTGGCTGCCACCCTGGTTGCAGCAAAGAAAGGCCAGCACGATATCGCCATTGGTAATGTGGTTGGCTCAAATATGTTTAACCTGCTCGCCGTGGTCGGCATTGCGGGTGCCATTGCACCAATGCCGGAGGTCCCGCATGAGCTGATCACCCGGGACTGGCCAATGGTAATGGGGCTTACCATTGCACTGTTCATATTTGGCTACGGGCTTCGCGGGCGCCAAGGACGTATCAATCGCCTGGAGGGCGCCATCCTGCTCGCCGCCTATTTGGCCTACACATCTTATCTCGCCTACGAAATCACCTCCAAGGCGGTCGCGTAAGCGCGACAAACTGCAGGGTGATCAACGGCGCTCGAGCCGCCGAATCCTCGAGCGGAGCTGCTCGATCTCATCGAGTAGCTCCAGTGCCAACGCGGCGCCCGCGTGGTTCACCCCCAAATCCCTTTCCAGGCGATATACCCGTCGAACCCGGCGCACACAGATCCCACTGAAGCGCACACCACCACCCTGCGTATCCACATCAATTACGCCCTGATCGACCAGGCTCATCACTTGCTCTGCAGATAGCTCACACGCAGCACACAGCTCGCGGAGCGTCATTCGGCTTTGCTCATCCAGAATTTCGACTTGCTCAACCCATTGATCATCAGATTGCATTTTCGAGTCTCTCTTTATACGCCGCTTCTAGGGTCAAACTGGAAGGCGTTCTGAAAATTACGATACGCCTCTTTCTCATCGTCCGTATTTGCAGGAGGAGTTACTACATCCAGAACCACATACAGATCACCCGGTTCTTTCGCCGGCAATCCCTTCCCCTTCAAACGCAGTTTGCCACCATTCCTACTATTGGCCGGCAAAGTCAGATTAAGCGTGCCGTCTGGGGTTTGTACCGGCACCTTCCCACCAAGTGCGGCCTCCCAGGGCGCTATCGGTAGGTCGAGATATACCGTTTTTCCTTCAACACTGAAGCGGGAATGTGCGTTGAATACGATCTCCAGATAAAGGTCACCGGGCTTACCGTCCCCAATTCCCGGCTGCCCCTGGCCAGCGAGACGAATTTGCTGCCCCTCCGTCACCCCTTTTGGAATCGTGATATTGAGCTTTCTTTCTTTGATTTCTGGACGCCCATCGGAACCGAGCTCTGAATGCTTGAGCGAGATCTGCCGCTTACTTCCGCGATAACTGTCTTCAACATCGATGGCAATTTTCGCGTGTGTATTCTCTCCTTGCGCGTGAAACTGCCGACCGCCCTGATGAAAACCACCCTGACTGTATCCGCCCTGATGGAAACCTCCCTGATGCGCGCCCCCATGCTGGAAGCCACCGCGGCCAAATAAGCTTTCAAAGAAATCACTGAACGCTTCCGGGTCCGCATCTGTGTAGCCACCCCCACGAAACTCAAACCCCTGATCCCAGTCCGGTGGTGGACGGAAGTCCTCGCCGCTATTCCAGCTTTTACCCAACTGGTCGTAGGCCGCACGCTTCTCTGGATCTTTCAACACTTCGTAGGCTTCACTCACCTCTTTGAAGCGCTCTTCCGCATCGTCTTCCTTGCTTACATCCGGGTGAAACTTCCGCGCCAATTTCCGATAGGCGCGCTTGATTTCATCCTGCGCCGCGGTGCGTTCGACACCGAGAATCTGGTAGTAATCGCGGTACTCCATGAACAGACCAGTCTCTTAGCTTTAAAAAATTGCAAAGAAAAAGGCACCCGCAGGTGCCTTTTCCGTTCTTCCGTGAACGCTATCTTTTAACTGCCTGAGCAATTAGAAAGAGTAGCCAACACCCAGGTTGAAGATCCATGGGCTGTAGTCAACGCTTGAGGTCACTGCGCGACGCCGAGACGTCAAGGGATCAGTAACTATTGTTTCAGTAAAGTAGGTAGTCAGGTCAGTATCGGCGTCGATATACAGCACCGCCGCATTCACCAGGAAGGCACTGTCACGGCCAAAGCGAAAGTCTACGCCCGCCTGACCAGCAATACCCCACGAATGGCCGAGACCATAACTCACATCGCGAATATCTAAGCCCAGTAGCGGGTCATTAATTGTGTCAGATAGTGCACGCCGTATGTTCTCATCACTGAAGTCGGTATAGTTCACACCAATACCAATGTATGGCTGACCCAAGCAGTCACGGCTCAGCGGATACCAGTTTACAAATGCATTGGCATAATCTGCATCGAAACTGCCTACCCGGAAACGCTCATCTGTATAGGTAAAACCGTCTCTATCACGAATACCCCTGATATCCAGATCATGATTTGTAGACCCGATGTACATCAATTCCACACCCCAGTGCTCGGCAGGCAACCATGCACCGGAAATATTCCAAGTGGTGTCCGAGTCAACATCGAAGTTATCGCCATAAATGCTATCACTCAGGCGGAATTGCTTATCGTCGTCATTGGCATCAACCCAGCTGGCACCAACTCGAACAACAAAATCACCATCACTCAACCAATCAGCAGCTGCATGCTGGGCACTAACCATGGCAGCAACAGCGATCGCAAGCGGTGTCAGAACGCGTGTCATTTTCATTGAGAACTCCATCGTATTCGGCAAATTAAACAGCAATTAACCCAATCACTTGTCAGTCTAGACACGGAAGCGAACCACTGTAGAAAAAACAACCAAAAAAAATCTTCAGTTGTGGAACTTTTGCGCGTTTCTGTCGTTCACTTCGTTAATTAGAAATAACTACACGCCGGACACATAAATCGACATGGCCTGAGCGGATATGGTGGAGAGTAAAAAACGCGCCACTTTTGATAAAAAAGACGCCAAAACCCGAGATAAAAATGAAGATCGTGCCAGCGGAGCGATCGCGTCAACTGGCACACAGAGAGAAGAGGAAATTTTCCGTCAGCTATTCAGGCGACATACACCCTAAAAATAGAAAAACGGTGAACGTAAAGAAATGTTTTCGAGATAGGAAGCTAGCTGGGTTCTGCTTATCCCTTACCACCACCAAGACATTGCGGACTCTCTGGGGCCTGCCCCTGCCACTCTTCCGGCGTATACAAATGCAGGGCGAGCGCGTGGATGGGGCCTGCCATTTCTTCAGAAAGTACGCCGTACACTTTTTGGTGACGCTGTACCTTGCTCAAGCCATCAAAGCCACTGCTCACCAGAACGACACGAAAATGCATTTCCGCCCCCTCCGGTACGTTATGCATATGGCTTTCGCACTGCACCTCTATATGGGAGGGTGCCAGCTCTGATGACAGTTTTTCCTGAATCTGTTGTGCAAGTGACATAGTCTTCTCTTGGATAACGAATTGGGGTTGCTTAGATCAGGCCTGGTTCACCGCCGCCTCGCGCTTACGCGCGGCAACAATCGTGTCGTATGCCACGGTAATACTTTTCATCTGATCTTCCGCGTGGCGCATAAATTCGTCCGGCAAACCTTTGGAAGCGATTTTGTCCGGGTGGAATTCCGCGGCCTTACGTCGATAAGCCAACTTAAGCTCTCGGTCACTGGCGTCCGGGCTGCATTCGAGCACATCGTAATGCGCCTTGAGGCTGCCCTCACTAGTGGCGGGACCACCATGGCCAAACTCATTAAACATCGCGGTAAAAATAGAGGCATGCAAACCCAGCTCTTCAGGGATTTTACGCAATATCTCCTCTTCTGCCGGGTGCAATTCACCATCGGCAAAGGCCACCGCAAACAACAACCTGTATACCATCTCCCGCATCGCTTGATTGCGAATCAACTGGCGATATTGGCGGGCATAGTCGTAAATAGAAAACTGGTCTGATTTGGCATTCTGAAAAATCTTGATCGCCTGCTGGCGGTCCTCTGCGTTCAGGCGCAGATTGTTGTTGATGAAATCATCGACAAGCTGAACCTCAGCTTTTGAGACCTGACCGTCAGCCTTGGCCATCTTTGCCAGCATGGAGAAGAGCGCGACGATAAACACCGTTTGCGCCCCATCACGATTGAGCGGGATGCCTTGCTCGCTCAGTTTCTTAAGCCCGGAGCTAAACGAACTACCCACCCAGGCACCCAGTGCGGCACCAATCGGTCCACCAAACATCATGCCGATACCAGCACCGATACCCGCTCCCAACCAGGACATAACCTCTCCTTCCGGCCCCATATAAAGGACCACAGACACTAAATCGGCAGCCATCTTACCACGAGGGAGGCAAGCCCCCTATTTCACGCAGCTTCCCATTAAAAGACAAAACTAATCAGTCACCCGGAAAATTGAGTAATAAAAAACCCCGCATGTGCGGGGTTCTTTCTCGGGAGCATACGAGGCTATTAGCCGCCCATCGCCCGAACCATGGTAATCATGACGCCCGCCGCAACGGCAGAGCCAATAACACCCGCCACATTGGGGCCCATGGCATGCATCAGCAGGAAGTTGTGCGGATTCGCCTCCAAGCCAAGCTTGTTGGAAACTCGCGCAGCCATCGGTACCGCAGATACACCCGCAGAACCGATCAGTGGGTTCACCTTGTTCTTGCTCACCATGTTCAACAGCTTGGCCATCAATACACCGGCCGCAGTGCCGATCGAGAACGCAACGATACCCAGCGCCAGGATACCCAGAGTTTTCGGGTCGAGGAACTTGTCTGCGGCCAGCTTTGAGCCGACAGAAAGCCCCAGGAAGATGGTGGTGATGTTGATCAGTGCATTCTGTGCGGTATCGGATAGACGAGAAACCACACCGCATTCACGCATCAGGTTACCGAAACAGAACATACCCAACAGTGGCGCAGCATCCGGCAGGAATAGCGCAACCAGAATCAGCAACACCAGCGGGAAAACGATCTTTTCGCTTTTGCTCACATGACGCAGCTGAACCATTTCGATGCGACGCTCTTGCTCGGTCGTCAGAGCACGCATGATTGGGGGCTGGATCAGTGGCACCAGAGCCATATAGGAATACGCCGCTACCGCAATCGCACCCAAGAGGTCTGGAGCCAGCAGGCTGGAAACATAGATCGCGGTAGGGCCGTCCGCACCACCGATAATACCGATAGCTGCCGCATCCGCGATGGAGAAATCCATAATGCCCATGGCAGACATGCCAACCGCACCGAGCACTGTGGCAAAAATACCAAACTGGGCGGCCGCACCAAGGAACAGGGTGCGCGGGTTCGCAAGAAGCGGACCAAAGTCCGTCATTGCACCTACGCCCATAAAAATCACCAGAGGTGCAACACCGGAGGCGATGGCAACGTTATAAAAGTTGTACAACATGCCATTGGAAAAGCCCGCGTCCGACGCAACCTGAGCAGCGCGTTCCGCAGCAGCCGCCGGCGCGTTCTCAAACGCAACCTTGAGGCTATCCATCGACTCAAAGCCGCTGAGTCCAAGCGCCTGTGAAAGTTGCGCTAGCACTCCAGCGTCGCCGGAATACATTGCCGCTTCCACCGCTGGCAGCGCCAGGTTCGCACCTGGAATATTCGCCAGGATTCCACCGAAACCGATCGGCACCAGTAGCAGCGGTTCAAAGTTTTTACGAATCGCCAGGAACAAAAGCCCCAGGCACACCACCATCATGGAGAACTGCCCGATGGTCATCTGGTTTGCCCCAGATGACAGCCAGAGATTTGCTAAATTTTCCACTTTGGCCTCCGTTACGCGATGGTCAGCAGGTCGTCACCCACCGCCACGGCATCACCTTCTTTCACGGTGACACCGGTCACGCTGCCTGCACGGGGCGCGCTGACTGCGGTTTCCATTTTCATGGCTTCCAGCACAACGATGGTCTGGCCTTCGGCAACCTGATCACCAGGCTTCACCAATACCTTGAAGATATTGCCAGCCAGCGGTGCTTTTACCGGCTCGCCGGAGCCTGCGGCAACTGGTGCGGCGGCAGCGCCAGGTGCTGCAACCGCTTCGCCACCAACTTTGACCATTCCGGTGACATCGCCGCCGTCGGCAACGGTCACGGTGTAACTCTCACCTTCCACAGAGACGGTATAAACACTTTCGCCCGCATCGTTTTTCACTTCGGAGCCTTCATTACCAGTGGGAACTGGCTCAAATGCGTCCGCATTGCCGCGGTTCTTGAGGAACTTGAGGCCGATTTGCGGGAACAGTGCGTAAGTCAGTACATCATCAATCTGACCGTCACCTGCGGTGAGTGCGATATCGTCTTCGGAGGATTTTTGCTGCAATTCTGCAGACAGTTTGTCCAGTTCCGGTGCAATCAGGTCCGCCGGGCGGCAGGTAACCGGCTCACCGCCTTCCAGAACCTTGTCTTGCAGCTCTTTATTTACGTCTGCTGGCGTCGCGCCGTATTCGCCTTTCAGCACGGCAGCGGTTTCTTTGGAAATTGATTTGTAACGTTCACCGGTCAGAACGTTCAATACCGACTGGGTACCAACGATCTGTGAAGTTGGGGTAACCAGCGGGATATAACCCAGGTCTTTGCGTACACGCGGAATTTCTTCCAGCACTTCGTCCAGACGATCACCGGCGCCCTGTTCACGCAGCTGGTTTTCCATATTGGTCAACATGCCGCCAGGTACTTGTGCAACCAGAATTCGAGAGTCAACACCACGCAGGGAGCCTTCGAACTTCGCGTATTTCTTGCGCACCTCACGGAAATACGCCGCAATTTCCTCAAGCAGGTTAATGTCGAGACCGGTATCGCGATCGGTACCTTCCAGAATTGCTACCACCGATTCAGTGGGGCTGTGGCCATAAGTCATGGACATGGAGGAAATCGCGGTGTCGATATTGTCGATGCCCGCTTCCACGCACTTCAGCGCGGTCGCAGTAGACAGGCCGGTAGTCGCGTGACACTGCATATGAATTGGAATGTCCACCGCGGCTTTCAGTTTGCTTACCAGCTCATAGCCTTCATAGGGGCGTAACAGGCCAGCCATATCTTTAATGGCAATGGAGTCCGCCCCCATATCCTCGATCTGGCGACCCAGGTCTATCCACATATCCATGTTGTGGACCGGGCTTACGGTATAAGAAATGGTGCCTTGCGCATGTTTACCCTGCTTCTTTACTGCAGCCAGTGCAGTTTTCAGGTTGCGCATATCATTCATCGCATCGAACACGCGGAATACGTCCACACCGTTGGTGGCCGCGCGCTCAACAAACTTCTCCACTACATCGTCCGCGTAGTGACGGTAACCAAGAATGTTTTGGCCGCGGAACAGCATCTGCTGCGGCGTATTGGGCATCGCTTTTTTCAGTTCGCGAATACGCTCCCAAGGATCTTCACCAAGGTAGCGAATACACGCATCGAATGTCGCACCACCCCAAGACTCGAGAGACCAGAACCCGACCTTATCCAACTTCTCTGCAATCGGCAGCATGTCGTCCAAGCGCAGGCGGGTAGCAAAAAGCGATTGGTGGGCGTCACGCAGGACTACGTCGGTAATCCCAAGCGGGGATTTTTTAGCTAAAGAGTTAACCTCAGTCATAGCTGATCTCTCTTCGAAAATTGATCTTGGAAAAATGAATGTTGTCGTTATATGCACCGGTATGTACCGGTGCTTTCATTATGTGAAAACTACTTACGACGATTACGATGTTGCTTAACGGCTTCTTCAATGATTTTACGAAGACGCGCGTTCCCGGCTGCCGATGGCGCAGCGGGTGCAGAAGACCGAACGGCAGCGGGCTCAGCCTCAGGGAAAAAACGGGTCATCACGCGTGACATGATGGTGGTACAAATCACCAGCAACAGCAGAAATGTAAATACAATGCCCATGCCGAACAATGTGATGTCCAGGCCCTGCTGCATTAATGCTTCTTGCACGGTTTTTCCCTCGATTTTTGTAATTTATTGATGCGGTATTTCATACCAATGATTGAGCGGGCGATATTATCGGTAAAAGAACCTTTCAAAATCAAACACTTATTAGTTACAGAAGCAACCAAGAACCCATATAAAAGCGTCATTTTCGACCATTTTACCTGCCAGATCTGACCATCTATCTTTTTCACACCCGATGAGTAGCGAGTTTCCGAGGCCAGACAAGCGACACTGCACAATAACTAACCAATACACGAAATTTCTCGTACAATAGCCACCCTGTTGTACCGCAATGTCACGCTATTTCATGACCACAAAATCCAACCCCAAGCCAACGGCACCTTCCAACCCGGCTCCACTCATCTACCAAGCTCCAATGGAAGGCGTCATTGACCACCACGTGCGTGCGCTGCTGTCAAAAATTGGTGGGGTCGATGTCTGCGTTACCGAGTTTGTAAGAGTTACCCAAACAAAACTCCCACGCCGGGTCTTTACCCGCCTTTGCCCCGAGCTAGACCGGGGCGCACAAACACCTTCCGGTATTCCGGTGCGCCTACAGCTGCTGGGCGGTAACCCACAAGCCATGGGGTATAACGCAGCCCGTGCGGTGGAAGCTGGGGCAAAGGCTATCGACTTGAACTTTGGCTGCCCGGCCAAACAGGTGAATAACAGTGACGGCGGCGCTTGCCTGCTCCAATCTCCTGTGCGGGTAGAAGGAATTGTGGCTGCGGTGCGCAAGGCGGTACCCGACTCAATACCCGTAACTGCAAAAATTCGCCTCGGGTTCAACGACCGCAGTTCCTACATGGATAACGCCCGTGCCGCCGAGGCTGGTGGTGCATCTGAACTGGCAGTACACGCACGCTCCAAGGTCGATGGTTACCGCCCACCCGCCTACTGGGAATACATTGGTGAGATCCGCCAAGAACTGGGTATACGGGTAATCGCCAACGGTGACCTGTGGACACTCAAGGACTTTGAGCGCTGCCGCGAGGTTACCCAATGCGATGCTTATATGTTTGGACGCAGCCTACTCGCGCGCCCGGATATCGGCCTGCAAATTCGGTCTCTGTGCGCGGGCGAGGAAGTGACTCCGATGAGCTGGACTCAAGTGGTTGGAATACTTCACGAGTACTACATCACCACCAAAGATCTCTACCCGGCCAAATATCTGGGTAACCGGGTCAAGCAGTGGCTGGCCTACCTGAAGCTCAGTTTTCCGGAAGCGCAGAGCTTCTTTGAAGAGATCAAACGACACCGGGACCACGAAATCATCGAGCGGGCATTTGCCATGCACCTGAATACGCAGGCGCCCACATCAGCCCGCTTGAGTGAAGAAAACGCCGCCTGACCCCCAGAAACAGGCTCCTCACAGCCCACATTTCAGGCCTCACCGAAAAAGTGAAAAAAACTGCTTGCATTGGAAGAAAAGGCGCGGCATGATGCGCGCCCTATCGAGCTGAAGCACAGGTTTCGGCCAACAGCGAAAGCTCGGTAACTTGCGGATTTTAAAAGAGTTTTTAAAAAATCTTTTAAAAAAAATGTTGACGAAGCCAAGGCAAGTCACTATAGTTCGCAACCACAACGACGCGCTCGTAGCTCAGCTGGATAGAGTACCTGGCTACGAACCAGGCGGTCGGAGGTTCGAATCCTCCCGAGCGCGCCATACAAGAAGCCCTGAACTCGAAAGAGTTCGGGGCTTTTTCATTTCCCCCACTTCAAATTGCTCCCCCCAACCCCAACCACGACTTCCCCGTCAGCTATCCTTAATCAGACACCTATTAATAAAACCTCTGCCCCGAGGCGCCCGCCATTCAATGCAAACCGGCGCCCCAGGCATTGAACATAACGGTTACTGAATAACGAGCATTAATGGGGGCTGTATGACCACTGAACTTATCGATCTCGTTGACGCGCGTGTATCGCCTACGGGTCAGTTCGATATCCTCTCGAAATACGAAATCCATAAACTTACCGACACCAGTCGCGGGCCGGAAAACACCACTTTTCGCAATTGCGCCCTCGCGGTCCTGAACTGCGGCAACTACCAGGACGACGGCAAGGAACTTCTGGAGCAATACGCCGACTTCAATATCTCCGTCATCCCGACAGAGCGCTCGGTCAAACTCAAAGTCTGTAACGCACCCGCAAGTGCGTTTGTCGACGGACGCATGATTCAAGGTATTGCGGAGCACCTCTTTGCGGTTCTCAGAGACATCATCTACGTCAGGAGTGAGATAACCGGGGACCCACGCTACGACCTGGTTTCGGCACAAGGGGTCACTGATGCGGTATTCCATATCCTCAGGAATGCGGGCACCTTCGACCGCGCCCGGGCACCGCGCCTGGTCGTATGCTGGGGTGGTCACTCAATTTCACGCGAGGAATACGAATACACCAAGACAGTCGGCTATGAGCTTGCCCTGCGCAGCCTTGATATCTGTACTGGCTGTGGCCCGGGGGCAATGAAAGGCCCAATGAAGGGCGCAACCATTGGCCACGCCAAGCAACGGGATCGTGATGGGCAATATCTTGGTATTTCCGAGCCAGGCATTATCGCTGCAGAGGCGCCCAACCCGATCGTCAACCAACTGGTCATCATGCCTGACATTGAAAAAAGGCTGGAAGCATTTGTGCGTACCGGGCACGGTATCGTTGTGTTCCCCGGCGGCGCAGGCACTGCCGAAGAGATCCTCTACTTACTCGGTATTCTTTTGCACGAAGAAAACAAGCACCAGCCCTTCCCGCTCATATTTACCGGGCCGGCCAGTGCGGAAGAGTATTTTTTCCAAATCGATCGGTTTATTGGCGAGACTCTCGGTGAAGAAGCCCGCTCCCGCTATCAGATCATCATTGATGATCCGCAAGAAGTTGCGCGGCAGATGTCGGCGGGGATCTTAAAAGTTCGCCAATTCCGCAAAGAAACCGGCGATGCCTACTACTACAACTGGCAGCTCAAGATTTCCACGGAGTTCCAGCGTCCATTCACCCCAACCCACGAAAACATGCGCGATCTCGCTCTGCACAATCACCAGCAGCCTTACTTACTTGCCGCCAACTTGCGTCGCGCATTCTCCGGTATCGTTTCAGGCAACGTGAAAGATGAAGGCATCCGCAACGTTGAAAAGCATGGTCCCTACGAGCTCCGTGGTGATCCATCCCTGATGAAAAGTATGGATACGCTACTGAACTCGTTCGTAAAGCAACAGCGTATGAAGCTTCCAGGCACCGCATACAAACCCTGCTATCGAATCAGTGCCGAATAATATGAAAAGTTGGAAGGGGAAAAAACCGGAGCCCTGCAGGGCTCCAAAGCCAATTCAACAAAAGAGGAAATCAGAATTGGAAGTACAAGGTGAATGACACCGGGACGGTAAACTCTCACTTACTGAACCAGCGTCAAAGCCCGCGAGGTCGCAGGTACTGTCGCTATCAAAAACAATAATTCCACAACCACACGAGAAATCAGAATATATTATTCCTTATTTGGGAATTCAACCCCGATCGGGCATTTTTTATTGCGGGCCCGAATTCAGCGTCTTGAGAAGCTAAGAATCGCGGCGCAACACTTCTACCGCTTGTCGGCTACGGTCAAAAAGCTCATTCGCTTTTTCATCGCGCTGGGAAATCAAAATAAATAGCAAGTCAGTGATCATGAATTGAGCGGTGCGCGCCAAAATAGAGGAGCTGCGCGCCTCGGATTCATTGGCCACACAGAAAAGACTGTGCGTTGCCAGCTCGGTGAGAGGATTACGGGCAAAACGCGTTAACGAGATAACTTCAGCCCCCTGTGATGCGGCCGCTTGCGCGACACGGATCACGTCCTGGGTTACCCCAGACTCGGAAATTGCGAACACCACATCCCCCTGACCGAGCGTAGCAGCATTGGCAACCTGTACATGGGTATCGTTTTCAACCAATACCGATTTACCCAACTTCATCAGCTTGTAGGCCACGTCTCTTGCGACAAGAGAGGACGCCCCTACCCCGAACATCAAAATGCGCTTGGCACTGAGCAGGGACTCTGCAGATTGCAGTAAAACCTTCTCAGAATTCGCCATCACCGTTTCGTTCAAGGCCAGGTTTTTCCGGGCAATCAATTTTTGTGCAACCGTCGCAAGGTCGTCATCGGCCGCAATATCGCCATGAATCGCCTTCGGCAACATCGCAGAACGCGCAACAGATTCGGTCAAAGACAGCTTCAGGTCGGAATAACCCTTGTAGCCAAGTTTTTGGCTGAACTTCACCACGCTCGACTGGGAAACCCCCACTTGCTCGGCCAACGCCTTGGAAGATTGCGCGCGAACAGCGTCGACATTTTCCAAAACGAAATCAGCAATGCGCTGTTCGTGATTGGACATGCTGTCGCGCATGGCGCGAATTTTAACCAAGGTGCTCATGAGATGATCGAACCTTATTGCTACAAAAAAATTCCGCAATTGTATTCATCATTGCCGCGCGCCACGAAAAACACCTGCCAAGCCCCGGAAATCGGGGGCTTATCGGTAGCGCCGATAGAAAATACTTTGCGCAAAGCAAGAATAAATGATACCAATTGTACCTAAAATCAGGAATAAAAAATTGGTATCGTATTTACGAAGGCCATTTATTTTCAAGCGAGTGACATTCGATGGAATTGCAGTTTACCGGTTTGGATTGGGGAATATTTGCGCTGTACTTGGCAATCCTGGCCGCCTCCGCGTGGTATTTCAGCCAGAATCGTGCAAAAGATAGCCGCGACTACTTCCTCGCTCGCAACAGCATGCCTATGTGGATGGTGGCTATTTCCACTCTGGCGACCACCCAATCTGCCGCCACCTTCCTGGGCGGGCCCGACTTGGGTTACCGCGGCGACCTCACTTACCTCTTCACCAACGTCGGCGCAATCATCGCGGCGTTCATTGTGGCGAGTGTTTTAATTCCCAAATTCTACGCCAATCGGGTGACGACCGTATACGAACTCCTGCAATCACGCTTTGGCGAAAAAGCCAAACATCGTGCCGGTGGTATCTATCTTCTCGGCCGTGTATTCGCCAGCGGTGCCCGATTGTATATGGCCGCAATCGCCGTCTCGATGATTCTGTTTAATGACATTGCTGCAGACCACGTGATTGCAGCGGTTGTTTTGCTCACCGCAGCAGGCCTCCTGCAAACCTTCATCGGTGGTGTGCGTTCAGTCATCCAGAGTGATGTGCTGCAGTGTGCGGTATATGTCAGTGCAGCGCTTGCCGTGCTGGCCGTACTGATTACCCAGATCCCTGCGGATTTCGGTCAAATTTTTGCTGCACTGGGCGCCCCTGCGGAGGGGCCATCCAAACTGACACTGATCGATACCAGCTGGGACTTGAGTGATCCATTTAATTTATGGGCAACCCTTACCGGTTTTGTCCTGCTGAACATTGCCGCCTTTGGGCTGGATCAGGACGTGACGCAGCGCGTCCTCACCTGCAAGACACCCCGGGAAGGCGCACGCGCGGTGCTCTTCTCTGTGGTTATGGTAATCCCAGTGATGGCCGTATTTATGGGTATCGGACTGCTGTTGCATATTTTCTACCAAAACCCTTCGCTCATGGGCGGCGATCCAGCTTCCATGCCGACAGGGGGAGATGTCACCGTATTTATGCACTATGTGTTGCACGAAATGCCCGCGGGCCTTCGCGGCCTGGTGACTATCGGTGTGATTGCCGCCGCTCTCTCTACCCTGAATTCCAGCCTCAACTCAATGGCCAGCGTATTGATCGAAGACCTTTACCGTCATCGACTTCAGCAACGGGGCATTGAGAGAAATGCACAACATTTTGTTGTTGCGGGTCGTTGGGGCATGACCCTTGTTGCCGCGGCACTTGGCCTGATGGCAGTACTTTGTTTCTACTGGCAACAAATCAGCGATTTGCCACTGATTACCTTTGCACTCTCGGTGATGGTGTTCGCCTACTCCGGCCTTCTGGGCGTGTTTTTTACTGCACTCTTCACTGGCCGTGGCAATGCAACCAGTGTGGGCTGGGCCTTGGCCGCAGGCTTTACCGTCACCCTACTGCAGCAACCCTGGATGATCACCATGGTTACCGGAACCAGCGAGCCGCCGATCATTGCGTTCCCATGGCAGCTATGTCTCGGCACGCTCGTTTCTTTTGCCGTATGTAACCTTGGTAGCCCGGCCGCTGCTCCCATTGAAGTCGACGACACCACTGGGCCCTCGGGCACGGAAAACAAGGAACTCAACGCAGCACACTCAAAATGAGCAGCTACTTTATAGGGATCGACGGCGGCGGCACCAAAACCCTGGCGCGCCTTGAAGACGCGAATGGAACCCTGACCACGGCAAAATCTGGGGCCAGCTCCCTCACCCAAGATCTAAATGGTGCCATCACAAACGTTGTCGAGATCAGTCGACAATTGTTGGCCAGCACACCAATTGCCGCTGAGCAGACCCATGTCGTCTGCGGCGTGGCAGGTGCCGGCAACCCAACTTCTGCAACCAAGCTGCAACAAGCTCTGTTGGCAGAGGGCTTCAGAAGTGTGCAGGTCACTTCTGATGCCAAGACCTCACTAGTGGGGGCCGGCGCGGGTACTCCAATCGTAATGGTTGCGGTCGGTACCGGCTCTGTAGCGATGCAGCTGGGGAGAGACGGTATCACCCGTCAATTTGGTGGCTGGGGACTGGCGGTCGGCGATGAAGGCAGTGGTGCCGCCATCGGAAAAAGTCTGGTGCGCGCGCTGCTATGGGAATTGGATATCCATGGCCACGCGAAAAGTTCGGTTTGCCAAGAGGTCATGTCGGTTGTAGGGCAAGAGCGCGCGCAGATCTTGCCCTGGCTGCAAAGCGCGGGTTCACGGGAGTATGCCGCCCTGGCCCCAACTGTATTCAAACACCTGCCCCACTGCGCATTAGCTGGTGAGATCGTCCGCAAAACTGCTGCGGAAGTCGATCGCCTGATCGAAGCGGCCAGCGACGGGGAGACTTTGCCACTCGCTCTTCTTGGGGGGCTGGCAGACAAACTAGCTCCACATTTGCGCCCTGCACATCAAGCTCGGCAAATTCCCGCGCTGGGAACTGCACTGGACGGCGCCTGCATAATGGCTCGCCAATGTGGTGAACCGAGCACCGAGACCAGAAAAAAGAACTCAATACAGCACGGCTCGTAACTGAGCGGCTTCTGAATATTGGCGACGACATTGGAGTCCAACTAAGCCATGAATGCACAATTGCTTAATGAACTGGCAACGCTGACCAGCGAAGCACGCAACCCCGATACGCTCGATATCGACCTCCTATCCAGTGAGAAAATTCTCGAGAAAATAAATAATGCCGATCGCGAAGTACCAGAAGCCGTTCATCGCGAAATCCCACAAATCGCGCGCGCGGTAGATGCCATTGCAGAGGCCTTTAAGTCAGGTGCCAGGCTAATTTATATGGGTGCTGGTACCAGTGGTCGCCTGGGTATTCTCGATGCAGTGGAATGCCCGCCCACCTACGGGGTAGAAGAAGACATGGTTGTGGCACTGATTGCCGGCGGGGAAGAAGCGGTGTACCGGGCACAGGAAGGCGCGGAAGACAGCTTCACGCTGGCGGGTGAGGACCTGGACAAGATCAACCTGCGCAAGGAAGACGTCGTCGTCGGCATCGCTGCGAGTGGACGTACCCCCTATGTTATCGGTGGACTGCGCCACGCCCATGCAAAGGGATGCACTACCGTAGCCCTTTCCTGCAACAAAACCGCAGCCATTGCCGCTGAAGCCGATATCGCGATTCTTCCGGAAGTGGGCCCGGAGATCCTTACCGGCTCTACCCGAATGAAAGCGGGTACCGCGCAGAAACTCGTACTGAACATGCTGACAACCGCCAGCATGATTCGTATTGGGAAAAGCTTTTACAACTTAATGGTTGATGTGAAAGCAACCAATGAAAAACTCGTCAGCCGCACGCGACGCATTGTAATGGAAGCCACCGGCGTCGAGTTGGAAGAAGCCGATCGCGTACTTAAAAGCTGTGAACACAATGCAAAGCTTGCCATCATGATTATTTTGAGCGGGTTAGACAGGAATGCATCCGAGTTGGCGCTGGATCAGGCCAACGGCTTCCTGCGCAAGGCACTGCAGCTGGCGAAAAAGGACAACAAGCCTACACGCGCTGCCATAGCGAAAGAAAGGATCCGTGCGCCTGCCTAAATACAAACCAGGTACAAACTAGACAAGAAGTAGTTGAGCTTAGTAATAGCTTACAAAAAACCGGGGAATGTCCCCGGTTTTTTCTTTGTGTCTGGTGCACTCAGCAACAATACAGACAACAACAAAAATTCTTTCATCGACATAGCAAGCTCAATTACCGATTACACGCTTCGCGTACATTCTTCACGTTTGTCGGAGGTGACAATGCATCCGCGACAACCTCTAACCAGTGACGCACAGGCTTTTCCGTACCACTCTGCAAATGCAGCTGACAGCCTATGTTTGCGGTTATGACCGTATCGGGATCCGTCGCCAGTAATTGTGTTAACTTCTGCCCGCGTAGAAGCTTGGACATCGACGGTTGCAAGACCGAATAGGTACCTGCCGAACCGCAGCAAAGATGACTGTCGGCAATTTGGGGGAGCCTAATGCCCAAGTGCCCCAACAACTGCTCCACGCGCTGATTGAGCCCCTGCCCATGCTGAAGCGTGCACGGACAGTGGAATGCCAGCCGCTGCTCCTGCGCAACTGAAGACAGCGTAGGGGTGCTCTCTGAAAACAACTCTTCCAGTAATTCAACAGGATCCTTCACCAAGCTGGCCAACTGGACTGCTTTTTCCCTATATTCCTCATCGTCCTGCAGCAAGTGAGGATAATCTTTCAGATGCACGCCACAGCCTGATGCAGTTGAAATAATTGCACGCAATACCGGGCCATCCACGCCCTGGTTCAACTTCCACCAACCATCAATATTGGTGCGCGCCAGTCTCCTGGCCTCCTCTTCACCGCTGGTATGGAAACTCGCAGCACCACAACAGCTGGCGAAAGTACTTTCAGCAATGGGCACACCAAAGTAATTTAGGATCTTTGACATTGCCAAGTCTGTTTGTGGCCGCAATGCTGGTTGCACACAGCCGCGTACAATCAATACGGTACCCTTCTGAAGCAGACTACGCGGGGCAGCCGCCGAATCCAGAGCTGCCTTGACGTCAAACCGCGGGACCACGGGGAAATACACTCTGCGGATTGTTGCAGGAAGAAGCCCAGAAAAAAGCCGTCCTACACGCAAAAATCCCGCGAACAGCCCCCGCGTTACCATAAGTTTACGCAAACCCCAGCGCACGAAGATGTCGAGCTTTCCACGGGGTGCCAGGCGCTCAATGGTATGACGCCCGATCGCCACCAGCTTGTGATACTCCACCCCGGATGGACAGGTCGTTTCACAGCTCAAACAGGTTAGGCATCGGTCCAGATGCTGGCGTGTCGCCTTCGTCGCTTCACCGCGTTCGAGCATCTCCTTGACGAGGTAGATACGCCCACGCGGGCTGTCAAGCTCATTCCCTTGCTGGAGGTAGGTGGGGCAAGTAGCAGTACAAAAACCACAGTGGACACAGGCATTCAGCACCTGCTCTGCACGCTGTTTTTCGCCTTCCTGCAGCAACCCATCAATCAGATTGACCTGCACTATGCGAACCCCTCGCCAGTGAAACATCGTTCGAAATGGACTGGATTAAATACACCCTTCGGGTCTAGTGCCGATTTCAGAGCGCGATGCCAGGCGGGGGTAATACCCCGAGTACTTACCATTTGACCACGCATCACCCTTACAAACCCGCCGAGTTCGGTAACGTCGCGCGCCAGAGTAAGATGATCGCCATTGCGAACCCAAACACGCGCTCCCTCCCACTCAACGAGTGCCTGCCCAGCGGTCAGTGGCAACGAGGAATACCGAGGTAAATAGGCACAGGCCAATCGCTCACCATGGAAAAATTCTGTTTTGAGGTCTCTGAGAGCATGCCAATCCAGCGCACTCACTTCCCCACCAATCCGCTTCAGAACGTCGTTCACAGCGAGTTCACGCCCACTAAACCGCAAATGCAGGCGCCTTTCCAAATAACAGGTCCCAGACAATAGCGGCCGAAGAGTGCGAGTGCGCTGCCACCATTCCCCAATCTCAATCGGGGAGACATCAAACACTACAGACTTGGTACACTCCGGTCGTGGCTGCAAACGAAGGGTGACATCCAGCATTGCGCCCAGCGTGCCAAGTGCGCCAACTTGTAAGCGCGCGAGATCAAACCCCGCGACATTCTTCATGACCTGGCCACCAAACCGCACCGTTTCCCCGCGGCCATTCACCAGCTGGCAACCCAATACAATATCCCGCAGTGCGCCAGCAAAAGCCCGGCCGGGTCCATCCCAACCGCAGGCAATTGCTCCGCCCAAGGTACTACCCGTAGAAGGGCTGGGAATCTCCGCTGCAAAACATTGGTTGTTTTGCCTCAGCAATGCCTCAATTTCAGAAATAGGTGTTCCCGCACGAGCGCGCAGAGTCAGTTCATCAGGTTGGTAATCTACAATACCCGTGTGATCAGCGAGAGACACGGTTGCTTGATCATCCACGCCAAATGCCCCGCGGGAACCACTCCCCCCAAGACAAATGGACGCTATGTCGCCTTCACCACCTCGGTAAGCGGCAGCCACTTGTGCCGCAATCACATCAGAAATATCACGCGTCACTGCATGAGAAGTAACCTCAGCCACAACAACTCCTCAATGCACGGTACTCTTGGCAACGTGCCAAGGTTGGAATCTGTTTATCGGGGTTCAACAGGTTGTGGGGATCAAGAGCCGACTTGATAGCGCGGAACTGTGCAAGTTCGGCATCACTGAATTGCACCGCCATCTGATTGATTTTCTCGACACCCACGCCATGTTCACCAGTAATTGTGCCGCCGACCTCAATGCAATACTCCAAAATATCCGCTGCGAGCTTTTCTGTGCGCTCGAGTGCATCTGGTTCTCTTCCATCAAACATAATGATGGGGTGCAGGTTGCCATCGCCGGCATGAAATACATTAGCCACACGTAGTGCGTATTTTTCCGCAAAACGCTCGGTGGCCTCCAGTACGTCACCAATTCGATGTCGCGGCACGGTGCCATCTATACAGTAGTAATCCGGCGATAAACGGCCAATAGCGGGAAAGGCACTTTTGCGTCCTTTCCACCAGTGCGCTCGTTGTTCATCATCCGACGCAAGATGCACAGCAATTGCGCCGGATTCCCCAAGCACCCTCTCGACGATAGCCAGTTCCGCCTCGACTTCGAGAGGATGACCGTCGAGATCGATCAGCAAAATACCAGCCGCATCCAGGTTATATCCCGCTTTGCAAAACGCTTCCGTTGCCGAGATGGCGAGCTTATCCATCATTTCCAAAGCTGCGGGAATAACACCTGCGCGCACAATTGCAGATACCGCATCTGCCGCTTGGCGAACACTGGCGAAATCCGCCATCAATGTTCGGGTTTGCTCAGGTACCGGCGTAAGCTTGACCGTCACCTCCGTAATCACGCCCAGACCACCTTCACTACCATGCACCAGAGCCAACAAATCAAAGCCTGGTTGGCTGAGGCAACTGCTCCCGAGAGTAATGACTTCGCCGAAATTTTCCTCGGCAGCGGACACGAGTCGCACCGAAAGAACGTTCTGCACCGTAACGCCGTACTTCAAGCAGTGCACCCCGCCAGCATTTTCTGCCACGTTGCCACCAATCGAGCAGGCGATTTGCGATGATGGGTCTGGCGCGTAGTAAAGCCCGTGCGGTGCAGATGCAATGGAAAGCTGCTGATTAATCGCTCCGGGTTGTACCCGAGCAGTCATCGCTACTTGATCTATTTCCAGAATCTGCTTCATCGGTGCCGTCACCAGTAGCAGGCCTCCCGCAATCGGCTTGGCACCGGCAGATAAACCAGTGCCGGCACCGCGAGACACAAGTGGAATCCCAAACTCCTTACAAAGCTTTAAGGCTTCCACCACATCCTGTTCTGATTCCGCTAACGCCACAGCAAGTGCCTGAGTGGTATACACCGGCAAGGCATCACATTCATACGGGGCTAGATTCTCACGCTTCACCAACAGCCGCTCACCGTGAAATACGTTTCTCAGTGCGGCCATAAAAGCTTGTTCATCCGTTTCATGAGCGGAGTCAATATGGCTCACAGTTACCTCTGCAGTTAAACCTTCCAGATAATTTGACGGCGGTACATTTGCCACATAACCCAGTAAAACACGACCAGACAGCTGATTGCGAAAGCGAGTGAACCACCATAACTACCGAAAATGGGCTGGAACACCGTGCCAAATAACCAGCCCTTCAAGGTCCCATCGCCTACCGGAATCATGATCAGAATCCGGCCGACAACACCGGCCAGCATAAACAGCGCAATCGCATTGACACCAAACACCAATAGCGGGGCTAGTGCGCGGCGACGCTCGCGAATATCAACCAGATAATAAAGGCCGGCCATTAGCAGCATGGACACCCCTGCCGTTACCAGCACAAAACTGGGAGACCACAACACCTTGTTGATGGGTACCACAGGGTGCAATAACTGCCCCACCAACACCATCAGCGTTCCGGCAACCAACCAATTACGACAGAGTACGAGCTGTGCTTCGCGGTCACTATCCGCCGACTTCCAGGCGAGGGTCGCAAGCACACCGAGCAGGCACGTTGAAGCCGCAGAAAACGTCGTAAGCACACCTTCCGGGTCAAAGGCAAAAGGTTGGGCATCCCGGTGATACACATGTGCACTTCCCAGTAGGATCTGGTCCAGCCAGGCCGCGAAGTGATTCCCGAAAGCCAACTGCCCCTGGAAAATTTCACCACTGGCACTCTCATAAGGCACTATCAGCATCAGTGCCCATGGCACCACACTGCATAGGACTGCGGCAACCAATAGTCCTTTTGTGGGTAACCAGCGCACTAGATAGCAGCACAGGATGTACACCAGCGCGATGCGCTGCAGCACGCCCATCCAGCGAATTCCTTCAAGACGATCCTCTATCCAGTTGTACGACGAATCGCGAAAGTTGTAGAAAAAGATGGCTAGAAAAAGCCCGAGCGCGAAAAGCTTGAGCGCCCTGCTCCACTGGGCCCAGCCCACCACCGGAAAGCTTCCTTTCTTACCGGTAGACAACACCATGGATACGCCCACCACAAACAGGAACAGCGGAAAAATAACATCCGTTGGTGTCCAACCATGCCACTGCGCATGCGCCATCGGGGCATAAACAAACGACCAGCTTCCCGGATTGTTTACCAGGACCATGGCGGCAATGGCAATTCCCCGCAGCAGATCTACAGACATCAAGCGACCCCGGGGAACCTGCGCGAGGATTCTATTGAGATGCTGTCTCATTGCTCAATCCTCCGGATAGAGTAGATAAGGCTGCCGCTGCGTGCGGAACGCCATCAACCCTTCTTGCCAGGTGGCTCGAATCTGATCCGCATCCTGCCCGGCGATAATCGCTTTACGTAATGCGTCGGTACCCGCCAACTTGTCAAAAAATGCAGCGCGGGAAAAGAAGTCCTGCGGGGCCTCTCCGGTGCGCTTGGACCAACTCAATAAAGGCTCCAAGCTAAAACGACTCTGCGGGTCTGACGAACGCAGGTCATCACCATGCAGTTCCAGCCCATTGTGTTTTGGGTTTTCACTGGCACCCGCAACCGGCTGCGGTGTGAATACAAAAGCACCCTCGCGATCGGCGGGATGTCCAAGGGCCTGGAATGGAAATTCGGTACCACGTCCTACACTTACGGTGGTGCCCTCAAACAACCCCAGCGAGGGATACAGGCGAATGGAAAGATCATTGGGTAGGTTGGGTGAAGGCTTTACCGGCAATCCGTATGCCATGCTCTTGCGGTAACCGGCAACGGGAATCACGGTAAGCGCACACCGGTTCTCACCTTGCAGCCACTCTTCACCATTTATCATTTGCGCCAACTCGCCTACGGTCATGCCATGGACAAGCGGAATCGGGTGCATACCCACAAAGCTTTGGAATTCTCTCTCCAGAATCGGGCCGTCGACATAGTCACCGTTCGGGTTTGGTCGGTCCATCACCAATAAAGGAACACCATTGTCTGCACAGGCCTGCATCAAGTAATGCAACGAGCTGATATAGGTGTAGAAGCGAACCCCCACATCCTGAATATCGAAAACGAGCCAGTCCAAATCTGCCAGGCTCTCCGCTGTGGGCGTATACTTTCCCCCGTACAGTGAGACAATCGGCAAGCCACTGGGGCCATCGATACCGTCATCCACCTTGCCACCATTCTCCACATTGCCACGCACGCCATGTTCCAGCGCGAAAATGCGCTCTACACCGACATTTTTGTCACGCAGGAAATCAATGAGGTGGGTATCGCCGACTCGTGAGGTCTGGTTTACAACCAGACCAACACGCTGATCTTTTACCAAGGGTAAATAAAGCTCCGGCTGTTCTGCGCCATTACGTAATGAACCCGACTGCACTTGCCATATGGATACGTGATCTACCGGTACGTCAAAGTAGCGATCGGGATACGGCTCTGGCTTGAAAGTGTAGTGCCACCATTCCTGAGAATAATTGACAAACCCTTCAGCGCTCATCGCATCGCGCAGCTTGAATCGATTGGCCATGGCTTCGGCATCACCCAACGGATACTCTGTGGCCGAGCGCTCATCCATGAAGTCAAAGCCGGTGCCCATATCCAGCGCCTCACCACTGTCGAGGCGGTAAAGGGTCAAATCAATGGTAGAGCCACGGCTATGCCCGGAACGCTCGGCGATATAGCCACGCTCAAACATTTGAGACTTCTCTTCCCGCGGATAAAAATCCGCCTTCGTCGAGTGATCTTCCGGTGCCGCCGCCCAGCGTACAAAATGATTCACCGCGCTTTGCGGCCTATAGCAGTCAAATACTTCGATCCCAAGCCCCTCGCGGGCAAGTGAGTCCGCCACTTTCTGCAGCGCCGCTTCCGCCTCCGCAGCCAACAGGCATACGTTCGCCTGATAACCATCGAGCGGCTCACCTACAAGGTTGTCCTTGGTAAAATAACGCATCGCCACCTTGATATTGCTGGCGTCAATCGAAACAAATTGTGAGGTAGCTTGGGATTCTTCGATACCACTCTGTGGTATGTCCACCGGCTTGTCTTGACAGGCGGCAATCAAACTGCCGACCGCAAAAATTGCCGCGGCACACTTCCATAATCTGTTCATACAATCTCCTTGGCGCCGGTAGAAACCGCTGCATTATCTTTTTTCTCAACGGAGTTTTGACTAGGGAGCCTCTTTTCGGCATCGCCGTCGATAAGTTTTGCAACAACCTGAAACTCAGAAAGCGCGTCTTGCGCCTCCTGCTCGGTTAACACGCGAATGGCGGGTTCACCATTCAGCGAGCGCAGCCCATGCATTTCGAGATCTGTGCGATCGGAAGTAAATGCAGCAATCGCATCGAGAATTTCAGTGGTAATCCGCTGGCCCGGTACGAGCAATGGAATACCCGGCGGATACGGTACAACTTCATCACAAGCGATCGCACCAATTAACAATTCCCGTTTATCGCCCTCCCAGCTACGCTTTTCGCCACGGGCAAAATATGCGGTTCTTGGCAAAGCAACAATCTCACTGAGTGCTGGGAGATTCTGGCCAACAGTGTCTTCGGATGAAGCAGCCTTGGGCTTTTGCTTCGCGCCGCTATCCGCTTGTTCCGACAGGCTACGTAAGGCTTGCTTCAAGCGCAGCACTTTGCTCTCTGTGGTTCCTATCGTAACCAGGAAGGACAAGGTGTTATGCGTGTTTTTCTCTACCTGAATACCAAATTCGGTAAACAATTGCGCCTGCGCGTCAGGGGCGTTCAAACCGGCACAGCCAACATCAATCGTGACCTTAGTCGGGTCAAGGCGAATGCCATCGTCGGCAAGGGAATCATCACACAGATCGCGTGCAGACAAATTACTGAATACAGTGTTGTCGCGCACAAATGTCCGGATTTCCTCTGCAAACCCGAGGGTGCGTTCCAGTACGCTAAATCCTTCAATACTCATTTGTTTACGTGCGACATCCAGACTCGCAATCATGCCGTACTGCGGGCTGGTGGAAGTATGCATATTGATGTCTTCTCGGAAGCCCGCCGCGTCAAACTCGGCATCGCCATCAGACACCTCTCGCCATCCAAAGTCGCCGACATGAATCATGCTCGCCTGAGAGAAGGCAGAGAGCATTTTATGCGTGGACTGTGTGACAAAATCCGCCCCACATTCCAGTGCGGTTGGACGCATTTCCGGGTGGAAACGACCATGGGCATACCAGGCCTCATCAATCAGTACGAAAAGACCTGCGGCATGGGCATACTCAATAATGGGCTTGAGATCGTAACGCAGCCCATCATAGGTGCACGAGGTAAGTACCAGTAGACGCGCACCCGGGGTGCGATCGATTGCGGCAAAAATTTCACGCTGCGGCACCGGCCCATAGATTCCGTAGCGCTGATTGACCGCGGACTCCAGATAGACCGGCACCGCGCCACTCATGATCATGGCGTGGTGCACCGACTTGTGGCAGTTGCGATCCACCACCACCCGGTCACCGTGGCGCAGCAGGTGTTGCAGCACGATCTTGTTCGAGGTAGAGGTACCGTTAGTGACAAAGTAACTATGGCGAGCACCGAAGGTTTTGGCGGTCAGCTGCTGTGCCTGGCGAATAACACTGATTGGATCCATCAGTGAATCCAACATTTTCACACTGACGGAAAGGTCCGTATTGAAAACATGCTCGCCCATAAATCGATGGAAATCAGATATCCAGGGGCTACTACTCAGGCTATCGCCGCTGGAATGTCCAGGCGTGTGCCAGGAGTCGCGTGCGGCGTAAACGTATTCCCGCAACGCATCAGCAAACGGTGTTGCAATGCGCTCCAATAGGATCCGCCGCAAGGTGCGATACACGACGCCGTAATTGGATTCGCCGCGGGAAATAACACACTCGAAACCTTCCTGCTGGGCGTCACTGGAGCCTGTAAGTAATACACAATCAATTTCCGCTCTTTGTGTACGCACCGCATTCAGCGCGTCACGCACAGTTTGGTCTCCCAGGCTGGCATCATCAATTACAAGAATCTGTGTGTCACCACCGCGTAAAACAGAATTTAGCGCCTGGTACTCCGCATGCGCAAAAGTGAGGGCAAGCGGCGCCTCGGCATCGTTCTCAGCCAGGGGGGTCAACTCACTTAACCAGCGGGATGCAAATTCACCATCCAAGGTAAGCAAGACGATTTCACACGGACTTTTTTTCATCACTTCGTAACTCTAAATATTTTGCGTGCCCAAATAGCCAGATGCGTGCCGGGAAAAAGCGCGTATCAGTGGGTCAAAGCATCAGATAGCCAAGCGCGATAAAGCCAAACGCACTCACCACACCGGCGCGCATTGCGTAAGGTAACTGGGTACGGACATGGTCGATATGCTCTGTGCCAGCGGCGAGCGAAGATACGATGGTGGTATCCGATATCGGTGAACTGTGATCCCCGAAAATCCCACCAGACAACACGGCAGCGACAAACAGTGCCGGTTCGGCGCCCAGAGCGCTCGCCACAGGGATTGCAATCGGCAGCATGATTGAGAATGTGCCCCAGCTAGAGCCAACGGAGAAGGCAATCACGCCAGACACCAGGAAAATGACGACAGGCAACAGGGCCAGTGGAATGGTGTCGCCTACCAGACCCGCAACATATTGGCCGGTCCCGAGGGTTTTCGAAATAGCGCCAAGCGCCAGCGCGAGAATCAGAATGATCGCTAGCGGAAGCATGCGCCCTGCACCTTCCATCCACGTGTGGCTGAGTTCATCCAGCGTCATCGTACGCTGGAGTAAAACCAGGAAAGAAACCGTAGCCAATGCGGCAAGTGAAGCCCAGAGCACAGAGGTAGAACCGGAGCCCTGGAAAATTTTTCCATCGCCGGTGATCCACAGACTGACCGGCATCGCCAAAATGAGCACCAGCACCGGCAACAACATATTGAGCAGCCGTGGCTTTACATGGCTTTTTTCACCCATGCTGCTACTGATATCAATTCCATCAGTATCACCGCCACTGGTGCGCGCCTGTGCTTTGGCCATAGGACCCGGGTTATAATCGCGGGAAATCGTGTACGCAGTGAGTAACACTGCAGTGATGGCATACAAGTTCAGCGGGATACTTGCCAGCAACACTTTGAGCGGGTCCTGCACTCCCAGACCGTCCAGCAAACCGAGATTAAATGCGCCCCAGGCATTAAGAGGTATCAACATACACACGGGGGCGGACGTTGAATCGATGATATACGCGAGTTTTTCGCGAGCCACGCGAAAGCGATCAAATAGCGGGCGGGAAACCGTACCGGCAACCAACACGGTAATGTTGGATTCGATAAAGATTACAATCCCCGTCAGCCAGGCCATCCACTGGGCGCGCTTGCCGTTGGTGACCCAGCGGCTGCGCTCAAGAAAGCGTACAAATCCGCTCACTGCACCACACCGCTCCAGGGTGATGATGAAGGCGCCGATTACCAGGGTAAACATCACTACACGCGCATCACCCGGGTTCGCCAGGACCGCTAGTACCCCATCCAGAGCCTCCGCTAGCGATGGAAAGAATCCGGAGCCATTGAGCAGGAAAAACCCGAGCCAGATCCCGGCAAACAAGGCCAGATACACCTGGCGGGTCAGAAGCGCCAGGCCGATAGCGATAAACGGGGGTAATAACGTCAACCAGGAGAGTTCATTCATAGGAACAGGAGCCTAAAAGCATCTTTTTATAATTTATTTACGATTTGTGTCGGGCCCACCGGCAAGCACCACAAAATATTGCACGTTACCGCATGCTACCAGTAGACCACACAGGGGAAATGTCGGCACTTATCGCCGCGACCGATACCTAAACCAGAGCAAGGGTCTATCAGGCGACGGGGCGCTCCAGCAAGGTCAGGACACCTTCATCACCATCAAGCTCAGCCAGGGCACCGACCGGTACAACCGTCTGGTCATCCACGTGACCAATCATCAGGCCGCGGACAACCGGGATACCAAGGCTCGCAGTGCGCTCGCGCAAAACGTGCTCAATACTGAATGTATTACCATCGGTCCCCGTCTCGGTGAACTTGCCGAATACAATTCCGGCAACCTGCTGCAATTTGCCCGCCAGCCAAAGCTGTGTGAGCATTCGATCCACCCGGTAAGGTGCTTCGCCGACATCTTCGAGGAACAGGATTTTGCCCTGGTAATCTGGTTCAAACGGCGTACCCACCAGGCTCGCCATTAAAGACAGGTTGCCTCCAATCAGGCGTCCCCGGGCATTGCCACCGGCAAAACGGGTAATTCGATTACGGTTTTCCACTCGTCCCGGGGAGGCCTCAAACACCGGAGGCGTACCGAGGGGCACTCTGGATTGCGCGTTCACTAGTACTTTTTGATACTCAGACAGGGTGTAGTCGGTGAAATTCTGCGCGGCAATAGGTCCGTGGTAAGTCATCACCCCACTGCGGTGATAAATCGCATTCAGCAATGCCGTGATATCGCTATACCCCAGTAAGATTTTTGGATTGCGGCGAATTAGCCCGTAGTCGAGCATCGGCAGGATTCGCGGCGTGCCGTAGCCCCCACGCAGGCAGAACACAGCATCTACATCGGGGTCTGCAAACATCGCGTTGAGATCTTGTGCACGCGCTTCGTCTGGCCCGGCAAGATATTGGGAGCGACGATACAGGTTCGCTGCTTCCTTCACCTTAAATCCTAACGACCGCACCACATCACCGGCAAAGCGGATATCTTCATCCTCCCAGGCGTTACTGGCCGGTGTCACCAAGCCAACGGTCATCCCAGACTTCAGGCGTTTCGATCGCAACAGCCCTTCCCCCTCCATTTGGCTGCTGTAACCAGCACTCACTGTATCGGCCTCGCCAGCAGAAGCAGCGGAAACCCCAGCAGCCAGCAGGGGCGCAGAAACCAGGGATTGAATGAGCTTGCGCCGTTGCATATCAGCCTCCTACAAAAGCGTTGTTCGCAATTTATATCTTGGGAAAATTATTGTATTGAGGAGAGTATCGGTATTTCTGCCGATTCGACCCCGGAAACTTTCTCAAACCTCAGGTCGTGAAAGCCGTAACTGAAATCGGTACCCCGGGACTTCGCCTGCATGGTTAGCAGTATCACACCGGATTCTGCTCGATCGGCCATCACCCACGCATCAGCATTAAGGCTACGATCATCCCAGTCCACGCCCCACACCCCTTCCCCTGCACCAGTCATGGTGCCGGTCAGGCGCGGCGACTTGAGCGCATACCAACGCAACACGCCCTCTTCCTCGACAATCTTTATGTCACCAAACCAGGGATCACGATAGAGCCCCAAAAGCTCTTGGGCTGACACGCGCGTAAAACCTACCGGTGCAGTGAGTTCTTCGGGCTCAACGGCCTCGGCAGGCGTACCGTAAAGTTCCTGAAAGTATGCCAGCCAGTCGGTGTCCGATGCCTGCAGGTAAGGCTTGAGCAGGCCATAAATCAGCGCCTGTCGCGCCGCACCGGCACTGCGGTTCATCAGTACAACAATGGCCAGGTCTTCTTCAGGTACCATCGCCGCCCAAGCGTACATCCCTGACAGTGATCCGGTATGGTGTACAACCTTCTTACCGTGCATATCCTGCACCCGCCAGCCAAGTGCATAAGCATAAAAGTGGCCGCCGTCGCGGGCAGCCCGCGACTGTGACAATGGCATTAATGTCTCAGGCCGCCACAAACGGTCACGAGTCTGCTCAGTAAACAATTGGCTTCCATTCGGCATTTGCCCACCGGACAAATGCGTCCGCAACCAGGTAAGCATGTCACCCGCACTACAATGCATCCCCCCCGCCGCCGCGAGGACGATCGGATCGAACCCAGCCAGGTTAGGCGTATCCACTACCAATTTGCCGCGCTCGCCATCACTCGCTTCCAGCCGATGAGGGTCGGCAAGGTTATCGCGGGCATCAGCCGGTACCGGGCCTGCATAGCAGTTCTCCAAGCCCAGAGGTTCTAACAGCTTCTGCTGAACAAAGTCCTCATAGCTCAGGCCTGACACCTCGGCGATCAGTTCACCCGCAACGATATAAAGCAAGTTGTCGTACGCATAGTCCGCGCGGAAACGCCGGGTAATCGGTAAGAATTCCAGTCCTTTCAACACATCGTCGCGACTGTACGCATTCGGTTGTGGCCACAACATCAGGTCACCCGCTCCCGGCCCGAGGCCGGAGCGGTGCGTAAGAAGGTCCACCACGCGGAAATCCGCTGTAATCCAGGGGTCACCCAGACGAAATTGCGGAAGGTAATCCACCACACGACCATCCCAGTCCAATTTGCCGTCCTCGACCAACAGGCCGAGTGCCGCCGTGGTAAACGCTTTACTGGTCGACGCAAGTTTGAATAAGGTTTGCCCGTCGACTGGGCGCGGGTCATTTACATTGGTAACTCCAAACCCCTCCATCAATACCGGCTCGCCGCGATGCCAGATGGCAACCGCCGCACCAGGCACCCGCTCCTGTTCCAGCACCTTTTCTATGTAAGACACGGTATCCTCGCGACCAGGCAGCTGGTCTTCACACCCACCAAGTAAACTCAATCCAAGTGATGAAAAAACACACAGGCTGATCGTGGTAAAACGGCGCATTGTCAGGATGTACTCCGCAAGCTGATATAAGGAAGGGCTAAATCGTCACGTCTCGGCCTTGACGTATCGCCAACATCCGAATAATTTATCAAGCAGTGAAATTTATGTAAATAATAAATTATTCCTGACGAATTTTTGCCGGAGCATGCCGTGAAAGATACCAAACACTCCCCCGTCAACCTGGGCAAGCTTGCCCGCCCTCTGGCGATGGCAATAAGTATGCTCTCCACCGGCGTCGCACACAGCAGTGAAACAAGCGGCTACAGCCTCGCATCAGTGCGCACACAGGTAGATCAGGGCAACTATCAAAGTGCAAAATCGGTAATTCAAGAAATGCGGGATAACGAGACGAATAAGGAAGACGATTCGGCACTCGAGTTCGAAGCGGAACGCATGCGCAGAATTGAGATGGAATTCACACTGAAGCCGGAAGAGTTGCTGGGCTCTATCCAGCGCTACATCCCTGACGCGACCGAAGACGACATTGCCAAATGGAATGCCGCAGGATTACTCGAGTACAAGATCATCAATGGTGAGCGCCGCTACTTCCGCAAAGCCGCTTACAACCTAGTCCACATCTCCAGTGAAGCGGCCGCTCGCACTAATGACTACCGCCGCTTTACGGATAAAGCACCGCTGTATCACCTGCACCCACACCACGCTGCGGTAGTAGATACCCACCAACAAACCAAAGCACCCCTGGAGCAGCGCTTTGAAGTGACCTACTCACTCACCGTCGATGCCGATGCGGTGCCGGCTGGAGAAGTGGTTCGCGCCTGGCTCCCCTTCCCGCAGGAAATTTCAGGGCGACAGGAACAGATTGCGCTAATCTCAAGCTCACCAGCCAAGAATCAACTGGCACCGGAGACTCAGGCCCAGCGGACCATTTACATGGAACGCACTGCAGAAAAGGGAGTCCCCACAGAATTTTCCGTGCGCTATACGTTCAACAGCCTTTCCCGCTTTACCGACATTGAAGCAAACTTGGTGAAGCCATTGAGCAATCAGGCAGCAACCAGCGAAAACCTGGCAAGCAACCTCGCAGAACGCGCACCACATATCCAGTTCACCCCCGAACTGCGCGCCCTCTCCGAGCGCATCGTAGGGAATGAGACCAACCCCTATCGCATCGCCCAGAAGCTGTTTAACTACGTCGACCAGATCCCCTGGGCGGGTGCCCGTGAATATTCCACGATCCGCAATATCAGCCAATACGCTGCGCAGGCAGGCCATGCAGACTGCGGACAACAGACCCTACTGCTAATCACACTCATGCGCATGAATGGCATACCCGCGCGCTGGGAGTCCGGCTGGGAATTTTCCCCGGAGGGCTTCGACACAATGCATGATTGGGGGGAGTTCTATCTGGCCCCATATGGCTGGATGCCCATGGACGTCACCCATGGCGTGCTGGATAGCGAGAAAGACGCTGAGCGCTGGTTCTATCTCGGTGGGCTCGATAGCTATCGACTGATCTTTAACACGGATTACAGCCAACCATTTTTCCCGGCCAAACAGCATTTCCGCTCCGAGACCGTTGACAGCCAGCGCGGTGAAGTTGAGTGGCGCGGTGGCAACCTCTACTTTGACCAGTGGAGTTACAACATGGATTGGAAGCCGGTAGAAGCCGCCGCGCACTAATGCAGGCAAACACGCAGCCTACTATACGCAGCCCACTAAAAAGGCCGCCAGGTATGATCTGGCGGCCTTTTTAGTTTGTAGAGTCTTTGAGCTTATCGATGCAATCAACTAGCGAAGACTTTGTCTGACAATTCTGTAGCGGGAGCTGGGTCCTACAACGCTAGTTATCCATTTTCTTCCAACACGCCACTGATCAGCCCTTCAATGACATGCAACTGCGCAGAGCGAAACAGTAATCGCTGCAGCGCTTCATCGTCTTCAGAAGGCACCACGTACAGTCGAATATCCGAATGGATGCTGGCCGCGTTGTAGTTGTAGCGGGTAAGACTCAATACTTTTACGCCATGCTCGCGAGCACGGTTCGCGACCTCAACCAGGGATTCCTCACCACCAAAATCGCACAGGATACACAGCAAATCATCATCGCTGAGCGAGTCCGCAATCTTGTGCTGTAGCTGGCCACCCTCATCAAATACTGCCCAGCAGCCCAATTCAAGCAATTGATGGGTCAGGTAACGCGCAACGGAAACGGATCCCGGGCACGCCGAAACCTGAATACAGCGGGCAGAGCGAATTGCTTTGACTGCAGCTGACAACTGCTCCGACTCGTTGATATTGACTGTATTTTCCAGCACCTCGAGTTTCTTCTGCCCCAAAGTGCTCAATGGGCTGTTTGCCTGCCCCAGGTGGCGAGCTTGATCCTCATCACTCGCGATACTTGCACCAGCATAAGATTCATATACGGCAAGCTTGAGGCTTGGGTAGCCTCGATAGCCGAGCTTCTGAGAGAACTTCACCACGCTAGACTGGCTTACCCCCACGGCATCGGCCAGCTGCGAAGACGAGTAATCGCGCAGCAACTGCGTATTATCCAGAATAAAATCGGCAAGCTTGCGCTCATTTACCGATAACTGTTCGCGCATAGCGCGCATTTTTAACAAACAGTTCATGGGGTACCAACTTACTCCGCGTCACACTGGCACTCAGGCCAGAAGCTGCAGGCCCTCAATTTTTTCAATACCCAGGCCCGGGGTTTCATTCAGAATGATATCCGCATCCTTATAGGTAGCGCCACCGACCACGGGGTCAAATTTGCACAAAGAGGGCACATCCAGGTCCAATTTGGAGACCACTGGTGCCTTCGCCGCAGCCATATGCGCTGCCGCCGACACACCAATACTAGTTTCCAGCATGCAGCCCACCATGCAGTCCACATCATTCAAATCCGCGATATCCGCGATTCTGAGCGCATTGGAAATACCACCGGTTTTCATCAACTTAATATTAATAATATCGGCGGCGCGCTGGTTGATTACCTGTATCACCTCGTGTGGGCCGAACACGCTTTCATCGGCCATTATTGGTGTTCTCACACGCTCGGCAATATAGCGCATACCCTCCAGGTTGCTGGCTTTAACCGGCTGCTCGACCAGTTCAAGCAACACCCCGGCATCCTCAAGACCGCGAATGGCGAGCACCGCCTCTTTCGGTGTCCACCCCTGGTTGGCATCCAGCCGTAACAGGGCACGCCCTTTAACCGCAGAATAGACTGCTTTAATGCGCTCGATATCAAGACCGATATCTTTACCCACTTTCAACTTGAGAATCTCAAAACCCCGCTCCACGGCGCTTTCCGCATCGGCCACCATTTTGTCGATATAGTCGACGCTAATGGTGATATCCGTGGTCAGACTACTCTCACCGCCGCCCAGAATTTTGTACAGGGGTGTTTGATGGCTCTGCGCAAACAGGTCAAACAGCGCGATTTCCACCGCCGCCTTGGCGCTGGTGTTATTAATCATCGCCCCCTGAATTTGCCGTGTAAGCTGGTTCAGATCTGCAACATTGCGCTCCAGCAATAGTGGCGTGAACACACTGCGCACCGCCTCAATCACAGAGGCGTGTGTATCCCCAGTAATTACTGCAGTAGCAGGCGCGTTACCGTAGCCTATGTGCCCGGTATCGGTTTCCAGCATCACCACAACATCCTCTACACACTCAACGGTCCGCAACGCGGTCTTGAATGGAGTAATGAGTGGAACCCGCAGCATGCCCAGCTTTACGTCAACAATCTTCATGGCTTTACCGATCAAATTATGGTTTTTATGGCGTAGATGCCATCCACAAAACTTTTTTCTTTATTCAAATACAGCGGCGTCAACGGTGTAATCGACACCCCTGACAGAGTGCCCTTATAAAAGGACTCGTCACTCTGGTAATAGCTCAGTCCGGTCACATCGTGAATGACATAAGGCTCACCATCGACCTCCCCGATAAACATCATTACATGTCCCGGAATATAGATCAGGTCGCCTACCTGCAACTCTCCTAACGCCTCGGCTCTGGCAACATGATCATCCGCAGCAAAGCGTTTGGTTGGAGCAAATTCGCTTTTACCCTGCTGCCCAGAGTTGCGTGGCATCAAGATACCGAAGGACTTGTACACCTCACCAACAAAGCCTGTGCAGTCGCGGCCGTTATAATCATGGCCCCACCCGTAGCGCTCACCGAGGAACTTGAATGCCTGCTGCAAAACAAGAGAGGGGCGATACTCGAGCAAACCGACCGTGACGTCCTGCCCACGCCCAATCAGTGTCGGCTCAAACTCCAACCTACCCTCTGCGTCACGCACCGGTAGCGACACAATGTAGCTGGCATGGGGATTTTGCCCATTCACGTTGTGGCCAACTTCCGCTGCAGTCAACAGCGGTAGTGATACACCCATATCCAGAACGACCTCGGATGTCCTTGGGTCTTCTGGGTTGTAGTTAGTTCTAACCTGGGCCCCGGAGACTGTCACCCGGTGAGACTGCTGGTGCCAGGCATTAATCTGCTGGCGTTCGCCAACGGCCACCGCTCGCTTTGGTAACCAGGCAGCATAGTGATAGTTAACCGCAAACCACCACTCACCGTCGGCACTTTCGTGCAAGATTGCCAAGCGCTGGCCAGGAAAAACACCCGTCTCCTGAAAGCGATCCAGATCGCGGTCATCAGTATTCTTTAAAATCCGCAGCATAGTCGGATAACTGCGCATACTCGCACGCGCAACCACCACCCCCCACTGCACTTCAACCGATTCCGGCACAGTAGTGCGTTGAACTGCCGCCTCGAGCGAAGCGTAATCCTGCTCGGAAACGCCCCTCCCATCCAATCGATACCGCGGCGCAGATGCCGGGCGGCTCACCTGATCGATCAACTGGAGCACCTGCTGTCGAGCCAGCATTTCAGGGAAATCCGCCAGATTATGCAGGTAAGAATCCTGTGTGAGACTCTCAGTATTTAGCGCAACAATTTCATCAGTACGTAACCGCTCAGCGTCACGCTCGATCTTTTCTTGCCAAAACTTAACACTCAGCATTTCTTCGGTAAGTTTCGGTACATCCGAAACATACTCTGGCCGCTCGCTAACTTTCCGCACAAGTGCTGTTTGCTCACCCTCCTCATCCAAATGCGCATCGCAAGACACAAGCACTAAAGATGTCAGGCCGGTCACAATGACGAGAGCAAAATCTCGCACTGTCTTGGAATCGAAAGAGGCAAACTTCATATGACTTTTTGTGGTCGTTATTCCCATTTACGGAAACAGATAATAATAATTTTGCACGCGAATTACGAATAAATTATTCAATAATTTTGAGACGGTCGACTATTTATCGAATAATTTTATATTCCGCTAATTTAACAAATCCATTACGAAAAAAGCCCCGGCAAAGCCGGGGCAAGTCATAGGATCTAAGAGAGAAAGTTTGTTAGAAATCCACACCAAGAGACAGCTGCACACGACGTGGGCTATAGCGGCTCCGCGGCTGACCAAACAACTCGCTGTCCACTGACGGCTGCGGGTTATAACCAGTCTGACGATCGAACAAGTTAAAGATGTCCGCACGGAACTTCACGGTGTAATCACTCAACACATTAAAGTCTTGCGTGTAGTTCAAGTCCATCTGCCAGTGGCTACCGGTACGACGGCTACCAGCAGGCTCAGCGTAACGCATGGTGTCATAGCTACGACCATAGATTGAACCATCCCATGCTTCCCAAGCCTGACCAGACTGATAGGTCAAGAAGGCACCAACGTTCGCGTTCCAGTCCAGAGTGTAATAACCAAACACTTTAAACTGATGCGGCTTGTCACCACGCAAAGTACCTTTCTTCAAGTCCCAAGTGTACTGACCATAATCATCCGCATAACTGGAAGAACCGATGAACAGGTTGGCATCATTAGTAAAAGAAGTATTGTCCTGGTCAATGTTGCCAGTGTATTCACTGTAAACATATGAAGCATTCAGGTAACTACGCTCGCCATACCACTCAGCCTCAAGAGACAGCTCCCAATATTTGGTATAGGCACCATCCATCTCTGCGATAACATATGAAGAGCCACCAATCTCGTCTCTGTATTGCTGAAGATCAGGAATATAGGGACCCAAGGCTTCAATATCCGCCGGAACGCAATGCTCGTTGATACCGTCACCGTCGAAGTCACCGTAGCAACCTTCATCCGAGCGAGCCCAGTTCCACGCATCTTCCCAGAAATGAGAACCTTCACGATAACGCACATGAGCACGAGTATTCAGGCTATCACTCCAACCTTTGGTAGTACCAATAGTCAGTTCATCAACGCGACGAGGTGTCAGACCTTCCTGGAAGATCTTACCGGAGGATCCGCGACGGCCCTGATTACCCAAGTAATTTCCGTCAGCATCCCACCATACATCCAACTGACGCGCGGAGTTACGATCCCAAGATGCGGCGCGGGCCAATGAGCTCGCAGAGGGATTGTACTGGGCAAAGTTCGCAAATACGGTGTCTTCGCCGTTGTAGGCCCAGGTAACACCCAGTCGCGGCTGAATCATATCTTTCCAGTCAATTTGATACATTTCGTACTTATTGCCCGGAGCAGTTTCAAAGCCAGAATAATTATTGGAGTTTTCCTTCAGACCCTGACCAAAATAGGTATCCTGACTAATCAGAACACCAACATTAAAGGTGAAGTCGTTCCACTCGATAGAATCGTTAATCTCAAAATTATGGGTAACGGTGCTCGACTTGATCGTCGGAACAGAAGTGCCGTCCGCATCCACAAGACTCATCTGCTCGGTGTAAGCCTGGAAATAAATCGGGTCACCATCTGGCGTAAGCTCCTCACCACCAACATAGCTGATAGCACCCCAACCGTTCGACATACGCGACAAGTCTTCTGTGCCTTCAGACCACTGATAGCCAATATGAAGCTGATGGTTGGTCGAGCCAACATCAAAGTTGTGCTCCAAAGCCATCTCAAAGCCTTCGCGGTAGAAAGATTGGTCGCTGATTGAGCTGTAGCCACCAACACCACCACCACCAATACGCTCACCATTTTCCTCATAACCATAGAGGTCGATCAGAGCCTGGGCTAAATCATTATCGTAGTCGGGGTTGTCTGGATCGAGACTGGGCACATTGAAGTACCCCGCCTGGTCGAGCTGCGCCAAATCTAGAGCCGATCCATAAGCGGGCTGAGTCGAAACGAAGTAATCGGGGACACCCAGGGTTTCCAGCGCATAATCACTGTATTGGAAAGTAAATGTAGTGCTATCGCTGATAATCCACGAACCATCAAAAGTAATGATGTCCTGATTGGACTTTTCGCCAGTAGAGACAGAGTCCGCTTCGTCAAAAGCGATCGAAAGTCCTTCACCAGTACGCTCAGACGTACGGTAACTAGCGTTCAGCAGAATGTCTTCAGTAACCGCATAGGTCAATTTTCCGAAGTACTCGTCGCGCTCGCTCAAATAGTCTTTGGTAGGCCCGTAAGCGGTCTCTTTGTTATCGCGAGTTGTCGTCGGACCATAATAGGAACCATAGAAGAACAGCGTATCTTCGACCAAAGGACCGCTATAGTTCGCAGTCATCCAGCTGTATTCCGTTTCGGATCTTACGCCATCGACAGTTTCAGCACGTAAGTTTGCAGGCTGAAACTTGTAGTTAACACTACCTTGGAATTCATTGGTACCTGATTTGGATTTGGTATCAATACTAACACCACCAGAACGATTAAAGCCGATCGCTCTAGCACCACCACGCTCTACAGCTACTTGCTCAATATCCTGGCTTGAAGGCTCAGCGGACAAAGTACCGAACATTGGCAGAGTTACGTTTACGCCATCAAATGCATAATTGTTGTCCTGACCACTACCACCTGCATTAGGACCACGGACAGAGTCTTCAGAAAACTGTACACCCGGCAGCAGCTTAATCAGGTCCCGGTAGCTTTGACCCACAGGAAGCGCGTCAATAACGTCTGCACCAATTGCATTGGAAACAGAAGCGCCACCGCCGACAATCTCAACAGCCTGACCATAAACCAGAACTTCTTCCAGATCTTCCTCATCTGACACTAGGGTCACAGAGAGATTGGATTCCTGATCAAGCAAAACACGTGTTTTTACGGTACGAGAAACACCGTCCTCACCTGTAAAGGTCAGAGAGTAAGTACCCGGGATAAGCGCTGGGAGTCTGAACTTTCCTTCCGCGTTGGTAGTGACGGTACGGCTCTTGGGCATCACGGGACTTGTCGCAGTTACTGTAATACCAGCGGCTTTAACATCATCGGAAAGATACGCAGTACCTTCAATGCTTCCTGATTGCTGTGCCGCAACAGAGGCTGAAAACAGTGCACCTGCAACGAGTGCAGTCGCCGCTGGCAACTGTCGTTTTGCGATATCAGCGAGCGATTTACTCAGCTTACTTCTTTCAAACATGGATGGCCTCCCAGGCATTTATTGTGTGTGTCCCCACGGGGAAAAGTTGGTTGGTATTCTCAACTTCCCATCAGCGCCCGCTGGATACGAATTTATTGTTTATTGGTCGATAGCTTCTATCGGCTCAACCGATAAAATATACCTTTCGTATCTAGCGCAATGAATAAGATATTCCACGGCCATTCTGCGAAAAAAATTCGCTGATGGCGAGGCAAAAATCATAAAAAATTCAAGAAAATTTCTATGAAAGATAATAAAGACAGGTTAGACATCTTGAAAGACGGGCGCAGTTACAAACGGTGACGCTTAAATCATCGAAGCTATTCACTGGCTGAATTCTCAAAAGAATAGAAAAGAATAAATTATTGTATAAATAACACACAGAAAAATAAGACGACGGCTGATGTATTCACAGAAGAAGAACTAGCCGCCGGGCTCTTTCGGCTTATTTCAACGCCTGTAAATAAGCACGATGCTCGTTAAAACGCCCCGTGTTGCCACCGCAAAATGACTTCAGCTCTCGAATCAACTTCTGCGATTCAACGGACTGCACTCCAGTAGTCTCGGGAAAACGCCCCATGCCGGCAAACAAACAATACCAACTGGCCATTGAGTAAATTTTGTCCGCACCCAATGCGCTCAACAGCTCGGGGAAATCCCCCCCACTGTCCCAACAGTCCATCAATTTCAACAACCGTTCAGGTGGTTTACTTTGATCTCGGACCGCTTGCCAGTAGGGACTATCGTCACGGGTATTCAACAGATAATGCCCAGCAACATAATCCCGCACTCCGGCAAACATCTCATTAATCGTGCGATTGAAGTGCTCACGAGGAGCGCCCAAATCAGCACCTGTAATTGAAGCACCTGGGTTCGGCATACCCTCGACAAGCAATGAGCGGGCGAACTGCTCAACAGTGAACTGGACCAACATCAGCGCGGTCGCTTCCAATGGCTCAATAAACCCCTGAGAAAGTCCAACCCCCAGGCAGTTACCCGACCAATGTTCTGCAACGCGCCCTACACGCATTTTTAGATGGCGACACTCAAGCTCATCGGTCTTGCCAAGCCGACCCCGCAACTCCTGCTCCGCTTGCTCAGCGGAAAGAAATTGGTCGCTATATACATAGCCATACCCTGTGCGGCTTTGCAGGGGAATATCCCACATCCAGCCTGCGGACATGGCTTCGGACACTGTCTCAGATTTAATGGGGCCAGTGCCATCGCTGGGCACCTGCAGCGTGACTGCTGCATTATTGAACAGAGTGTCACTGTACTCGTTGAATTGATAACCCGGCAACGCGGCTAATAGCGCGCTGCGGAAACCCGTGCAGTCAATATAAAAATCAGCGGCCAGGTTCTCACTCGCGGTAGTCTGCAACCCGGCAATCTTACCGCTCTCTACCAAAACCCGCTCAATAGTGGCTTGCTTATGTTCAACACCAGCCTTTATCGCTTTATCGCGCAAGAATTTACCCAGTAGACCTGCATCAAAGTGATAGGCGTAGTCCAGCTCAAATGGTAATGGCCGTTTTGGTATTGGCGCCTTTCCGGCGGCAGAAAGATATGGTGCATGGAAAAAATAATCAGGTACTGCTTCTACTGCTTCACCCTGACGCCGCAAATTCGCCTGAGCAAAAAATTCTTGACCGGTTTCTCTATCCAAAGGAGAAAAGAACGGGTGATAGTAGGATTCATACCCCGGTACTTTTGACCAATTGGGGAATCGGATGCCGGATTTATAGGTCGCATCGCACGCAGGCATCCATTCGGACTCATCGATACCGAGCGTGCGGAAAAAATTCTTTAAAAAAGGCGTACTCCCCTCACCCACGCCAACCGTCGCGATTTCGGTAGATTCAACCAAGGAAATTTTGACCGGAAAGTCTCTCCAGTGATGGGCAAGCAGGTTCGCAGCCATCCAACCCGCGGTACCACCACCCACAATCAGCACGGAAAAACGACTATCCACCATAACCCCCAAAAGTTCTCTCTCGAAACCAAACTACCAATTTCACTGCGACGCTTTTACGGTGTAATCACAACGCTTTCAGTGGCAATATAGCCTGCATAATGCTTCGCGATTTATTACAACACCGAATTCAGGTTGCGACAATCTCGTACCGAGGTTTTAAATGAAATCAATAAAAAATGTTGTTGTTGTCGGCGGTGGCACCGCGGGCTGGCTCGCCGCTGCTAGCCTCGCACGTCACCTTGACCCTCTAACGCATCACGAATACACGGTAACTCTGGTGGAGTCCCCAGATGCCCCCATTATTGGCGTAGGAGAAGGAACCTGGCCAACCATGCGCAACACACTGCGCAACCTTGGAATCGATGAATTTGAATTTATTCGCGAATGCGATACTTCCTTCAAGCAAGGCACGCGCTTTGTTAACTGGCATACCCGTGCTGAAAATGGGCAAGATGCAAGCTATTTTCATTCCTTCGAACTTCCCCGTGGCATGTGGCCTATTCCACCCGGGCCCTACTGGCACCACCTGCAAAAGGAGCTGGGGCTATCCTATGCAGAAGCAATTTCTCCCCAACCGGCAGCATGCATGCACCACCTTGCACCCAAGGGACTTGATACAGCGCAATACGAGACGGTTCTCAACTACGCATATCACTTGGATGCCGGAAAATTCGCAACCTTCCTGAGAAGACATGCCTGCGAAAAACTTGGCGTGACACACTTACTTGCCCATGTCGAATCCGTCAACGTCTCCGAAGCCGGTTACATTGAGTCCATCGCCACAAAACAGGGGGAAAAAATCTCCGGCGACTTATTCATTGACTGCACGGGATTCGCCAGCTTACTGCTGGATAAGACTTACCATATTCCATTTCGTGGCGTTAGCGACACCCTCCTTGTCAACAAGGCCGTCGCTATGCAGGTTCCCTATGCCAGCGAACAAGCGCCAATCTGCAGCCCAACGCTTTCCACGGCACAGTCGGCGGGCTGGATCTGGGATATCGGTTTGCAGACTCGGCGGGGCACGGGATATGTTTACAGCGACAACCATACTTCTCCCGATGAGGCCGAGGCTACACTTCGCGCCTACAACAAAGAAGCACTAAACAAGCAGGTTGTAAACACTAACCACCAGGCTGTCGATGTAGATCAACTCGATGCGCGGCAAATTGACCTGCGCCTCGGGTACCGAGAAAAGGTCTTCCACAAAAACTGCGTCGGCATGGGGCTTTCTGCCGCATTCCTGGAACCCCTGGAAGCCAGTGCCATCTTTTTGATTGAAGCATCCTGCAATATGCTAACCGAGCTGTTCCCGCAGCGTATGGAGCAACTCGGCACACTAGAGAAAAAATACAATGCGGTGTTTACCCAGCGCTGGCATCGTGTGGTCGACTTCATCAAACTGCACTACTTCCTCTCACGACGTACCGACAGCGGCTTCTGGCTCGATAATACCGATCAAACCACACTGCCAGACTCACTAAAAGAACAACTGGAATTCTGGAAGTTTTACCCGCCCACACGGTTCGACATGCCAAGCGCGCTGGAGCCGTTTGTGCGTGAGAGCTATGAGTTCATTCTCTACGGCATGGAGTATCATGCCGACTACCAGTGGAGTGCGGGGCAACTCCCCCACCTGGAAAACGCACAAGCCAATTTTGCACGTATTCGAAAGCTCAGCGCTGAGATTACCGACGTACTTCCGAGTAATCGGGCACTCATCAACAAAATACGAAAAATGCGCTAGCCATAAAAAAAGAAACCGGCCATTGGCCGGTTTCTTTTTGCAAGGTTGTAATCGTACGGGTAAGAACTTAGAACTTAACCGAAGCGTTTACAAACCAGCGGGTGCCGCCGTCGTTGATCAGCTGGAAGATACCGTCCCAGGAATCCTGAGAGTTTTTAGTACGGTACAGCTCACCAGTCAGGTTCATGCCCTGCAGGCTCACGGTTACGTTCTCGGAAACTTCCGCAGAGAAGGCCACATCCACAGAGGTGAACGCTTCAGTCTCAGAGGCTGTACCGATACGGAACCCATTGAAGAACTCACCGCGATGGTTCGCCATCAGACGCGCACTGTAGCGGTCGTTTTCCCAGTAGGAAGTCACGTTCCACATGTCTTCGGAGTTACCCGGCAGGTTCAAACCGTCCTGACCATTGTTGTCCACAACTTCCGCATCAGTGAAGGTGTAGTTGGTGGTTACACCAAAGCCGTAGCCCAGCTCCGCCTGCAACTGAAGCTCGATACCCTGCAGCTTGGCTTCACCACCGTTACGGGTACGAGAAATATCCAGTTCCGCAGTAAAGAAGTCGCCGGTGTTCTCATCGATGATTTCGTGTGTCTCGAGTTCTGAAATAGAGAACAGGAAGGAATCGATGTCTTTACGGAAGTAAGTCGCGCTGGCCAGCGCACCTTCTGCGAAGTACCACTCAATACCGAGGTCAAACTGGGTAGCCAACCAGGGTTCCAAATACGGGTTACCAGCGGAACCGGTACGAGTCGTGCTGTTGTAGCTGAAGGTGTTACGTAGATCCTGATAGTTCGGCAGGGACATAACACGAGCAGCAGCACCACGAATCAACAAATCTTCGCTGAGCTCATACGTAACGTTCAGGCTAGGCAGGAACTCGTTGTAGTCGTTCTTGGTTGGTACGCGCAGTGCGTCGTCCTGGTTGGCAACCGACTCAAGGTCGTAGTCAACAAAACGTACACCGAAGTTACCAGCAAACTTGTCGTACTCAAATTCGGCCATGCCGTAGACCGCCAGCTTCTGCTCGTTGATCTGATAGAAATCAGCAAGGCTTTCACGCTGGAGGGTGTTGGAAGGCGTCAGAGAGTCGGACAAGTCGCGAATGCCGTCCAGATCCAGAGTCGGCAGACAAGTCAGAGTATTGCTCTTCGCAGTTTCCTGATATTGACCGCAACCGGTATTTACAGGCAGGTCTGCATAGGTCGCAGTACCAGCAGCAAGGCTTGCAGGAATGTCGACAGTGAAGTTATGCAGTGAACGCTCGTTAGTACGGTCCTGATATTTCAGGCCAGTTTTAACGGAGGTGATGATGCCCGCGTCCTGCATCGGAACAGTCAAGTCGAACTGAGCATAAGTCTCTTCGTCCGCATCCTGAATATGTGGGTTATTTTCACGGATGCTAAGCGGATAGTTCGCCGGATTACTTGGGTCAAATCCTTCGAACTCCACACCGAGCTTGTTACCTGTCAGGTCCAAAGTCAGAACTTCATCACCGGTCAGGCCAGCAGCACCCATGGTGGCGGTGTTAATCATGCCGGAATAGCCGATCACGATGATGTCGCCTTCGGCTTCGGTATGACCCACTTGCACGTGCGCGTCAAACAGCTCATGGCTGTAGTTAACATCGATATCCAGTGCCTGGGCTTCCGGGTTGGTGTTACGGAAGAAGGTGTCTGGACCAAACCAATAATCGTTACCAGATTCTCCGGTCACGTCACTCAGGTAAGAATCGTGCTTCAGCGCACCCTGACCGGCTGGGAAATCACCCACTGCGGTCACGTTACGGATGTCGGCAGTACGGCCCGGAACTACCAGATAGTTGGAGTTCACGTTATCTGCTGACAGTGCGAAATTCAGGTAATTCGCGGTAATGTCCAGCTGCTCGGTAGGCTGGAACTGGGTGGTAACGTTGAACGCTGTACGCTCGCGCTGCTGCTGGAAGATCGCGTGGCCAGCACCCCAGGTTACGTGCGAGAAGTCGCCTGAACCGTCGGTATCTTTCGCAGACGCGCCGCTACCATAGTAGTTTTCCATGGCGTCGTAGGTAGTGAAACGTTCCTGGTGGCTGGCGCTAACCAGTACACCGAATTTTTCGTCTTCGGTTTTCCAGCTGTAGAGACCGGAAAATGCTGGGTCCCAACGCTCGGCGTTTTCAGAGTACTGATACTCCATGGAGCCGTGTACGGTGTTAGAGGCCATTTCCAGCGGACGGCGGGTCTTGATGTTTACAACACCACCGATGGAACCGTCCGGCAAGTCCGCGCGCGGCGACTTGTAAACTTCCAGAGAGGAAACCAGCTCGGATGCCAACATGTCGGAGCGGAAGCCACGAGTCGGACGGTAACCCTCAAACCACTGGGCGGTAGAGATGGATTGGCCATTCAGGTAGGTCAAGCTCAGCGCGGGGTCGAGACCACGGATACTTACACCGTCCGCCTCGCCGAAACGACGCTCAATACCAACACCCGGGATACGCATCAGTGCATCACCGATGTTCTTGTCCGGGAATTTACCGATATCTTCAGCGTTTACGCTATCCATTACGACGGTAGCGTAGCGCTTTACGTTGACACTCTTTTCAAGAGCAGCGCGGAAACCTACAACCTGGATTTCTTCCAGGGAAGCAGATTCTTTTTTCTTCTCATCCTGCTGCTCGGCATCTTGCGCATACGCCAGAGGCGCAGCAACGCCGGCGAGCGCCAGTGCGACACCGCGTGCTAGCAGGTTCTTACGGAAGTCATTGGATTTCATAGTCATTTTCCGTTTTTATCGTTAGTCGGATTAGTGCTTGTCAGCGTCCCTTTGCCCCAACCTGACCAAAGTGACATCGCTGTCATTTGGGCACGTTTGGTTTGGTTACCTCATATCCAATTGCGCCAATTCCTCACAGCGCAGGGCTAGACTACTTAAAAAATTCCAAAATGACTACAAATTAGGAATTATTTATTTGTACAATCGACAGGGCGAGATCAAAAACACGACGAAAATTGCCCAAAAAGATAATTTTGGCGCCAGCTGGAATAAAATATGCTTCTAATTACTCAGTATCTCGAGCATTGGGTTTAGCGATCAAATAGTTTCAATACGGCTAGCCGTCTATCGCCCGGACCGATTGGCAATCATTCGCCGCGATACACCGGTGACATAAAATCAAAGTGCCATTGCCTGCACGCAAAAGGGCATAATTTGATCAGCAAAAAACACAATAAGTAACAACACATGTACTCAAAAAACGATCAGCCAAATTCTCTTCAGAATCTTGTGAGCCTGCTATTTGTTGCGATGATGGGGGCTTCGATCCTGACCTTGTTACCACTGTGGGTTGGTGCACTAACAGATAGGGGGAATTTTTCCGGCCAGGAAATTGGCTGGTTAGCCTCAGCGGACGTAATTGGAATATTCCTGAGCTCTACATCAGCGATTTTCTGGGTACGAAAGCTGTCCTGGAGACCAGTGGTACTCGCCGGACTCGGACTGTTTATCGCTGGTAACCTGGCAAGCCTTTCGGTGGATAGCTTTACCACGTTGATGGTTATCCGCATCATCGCGGGTATCGGCTGCGGCTCTGCCTACGCAATTGCGCTGGCAGGCCTGGGGGATCGGAAAAACCCACAGATGGCCTTTGGCTTGATGGTTACGGCACAGGTTGTATTCGGCACCATTGGCTTTTTCGCGCTGCCTCGATTAATGGGGGAAGCTGAAATCAACCCATTCTTCCACTATCTAAACGGCTGGCTGCTGGCCACCCTGCTTTTGTGTTTCCTGAGTTTCCCCAAATCACAGAAGTCCCCAGCCAATGAGAGTGGTAATGTTTTCACCACCCTGCTCTCTGGAAAAGCCCTGCTGGTATTTGCCACCACAGTGGTTTACTACTGTGGTGTTTCCTCAGTTTGGGCCTACCTCGAGCGCATCGGCATAAATCTGGGGTTGAGCAGCGCAGATGTTGGTGACTTATTGGGGATCGGGTTTGCCATCAGCGGATTGGGATCCCTGGCAACCCCCTGGCTTAGCAAGTTTGTGGGGCGCGCATTTACCTTGCTAACCGCCTTCATTATTCAAATTTTCACCATGGCGATACTCACGGGAGAATACTCCGGTGGCGCCTATGCGCTGTACGCAACCACATCGATTGTTTTCCAGTTTTTCTGGAGTTTCTCACTGCCGCTACTGATGGACCAATTCAACCGGGTCGACGACACCGGACGCTTTATCGTCCTTTGCGCCAGCGCGTTCAAAGTAGGTGAAATTGCCGGCCCGCCCCTGGCCGCAGCCCTAATCAGCGCAAGCGACTTTACTGCCGTACTTTGGCTGGGCATGGCCTGTATGGCCGCAACCTTAGTGATGGCACTCATCACCGAGCGGCGAGAAGTGGAATCTGCCCCATTGGTAGCACAATCCGCATGAATACCTCGAGCGCAAAGGATCAGGTAACACGCTCCGCAAGAGGCGCCAAACGGCCCTCATGGCGAAGTTTGGCAATCTGGGGGCTAAGCTGTTCCCTGCTGGTGAATACTACCGGGTCTAGTGCAGCCGCCTCTAAAGAACCATCCGCAGACCCTTTCCTGAAATTGACCCAGACCGATTTGGACCTCGGTTTTTACCGAAGTGCCAATGGTCTGCCAGCCACGAATTACTGGCAACAAGCCGTTGATTACACAATCAACGCGACACTTGATCCAATCGCTCATGAAATTACTGCTACCGCGACGATCGACTACCAGAACAACTCGCCAGACAGCTTATCGCACTTGTATTTTGCATTGGATCACAATGCATTTCGCCCGGAGGCAGAAGCCACTTTTCAACTCCTGACCTCAGGAAAAACAAGCAGTCAGTCGCGTAAACAGGCGCGTGTGAGTGCGGGCGGATTTAATATCCTCAATGTCTTGGACAACCGCAGCAACACCCTCACATGGCGTGAGCAAGGCACCAATCTGCAGATTACCCTACCCGAGCCATTGCGCTCCGGTGACACGCAAACACTGCAAATATCCTGGACACTTCCACTCACCGACAAGGTTGCAACCGGCGTACGCAGCGGCTACGAAACCCTTGGAGATGGTGCACGAATCTATGTGGCCGCACACTGGTTTCCACGGGCCCTCGCCTATACCGATTATGCGGGATGGCAGCTGAAGCCATTTTTGCAACAAGGGGAGTTTTCTACCGAATTTGGCGATTATTCCGTCACCATCTCGGTTCCAGAAAACTATACCGTGGCCGCCAGCGGCGATTTACAGAACCCTCGGCAGGTATTAAACAAAAAACAATTCAACGCCCTGGAAAGCGCATCTCGGGAAGCTGTCACTATTATTGGGCCAAGCGAAGCCAGTCAACGCAGAAAAAAGTCGGCAGACAAAGATTTCCGCTGGATCTTCAGCGGCGAAACAATGCGTGATTTCGCGTTTGCCGCCTCACCCGCCTTCCTCTGGCAGGCCAAAGTAGACTCTCAAGGAAGAAAGCTACAACAGTTTTACCCACATGAAGCAGCCTCCCTTTGGGAGCGGTTTGGTCTTGCAGCAATTGACCACACCTTGCGCGTCTATGACGACGCACTTCTGCCACTCAACATGCAGAGCATTAGCGTCGTAAATGCGGCGGGCATAGGCATGGAGTATCCTGGCCTGGCCACTGTCGCTACTCGCCCGGAACGCACAGTGAATACTGAACAGCACCCGGCATGGGACCGCCTTACCAAATACGATTTTATTGGCAGCGTGATACACGAAGTTGGTCACAATTACTTGCCGATGAAAATCAATACCGACGAGCGCGAGTGGGCCTGGCTGGATGAAGGCCTGGTGAGCTTTATTGAGTACCGCGCCGAGCACAGCTGGGAGGCCAGCTTCGATGTGATCTATGGTGAACCTCGCACAATAGCCGGATACACAAACCACGACCTGCACCAGCCAATAATGAGTAGTGCAGATAGCCTGTACCGAAAAATCGACAACGCCTACAACAAAACTGCGAGCATGCTTAACACATTACGGCATCTCGTCTTGGGTCCTGAGGTATTTGACCCAGCGCTTTCTGCTTTCGCGAAAGCCTGGGAGGGTAAACGCCCAATGCCTGGTGACTTTTTCCGTGCTATTGAATCCGCTTCCGGCACCGATTTAAGCTGGTTTTGGCGTAACTGGTTCTACGAGAACAAACACATTGACCTGACGATCAGCGCCGTCACATTAGAGGACCAACGTCTCGTCGTGTCGACCAAAGACGTGCGCTCACCACCAGCCATGGCCTATACCGTCGGCCAGATACGCGACTTCATGGTGGATGAAGACACCACCCTGATAGACAGCTACACGGCCCCATTGCACGAAGATCGAGTTAACGCAACAGCAGACTCTTTGGAAACTGACGAAGCGGCCCGGAAGACACACTGGTACATGTTGACCATTGAAAACCATGGAAATGGCTTGCTGCCAATTCCATTACAACTCGATTTTTACAATGCACCTTCGCAGAACCTGACAATACCCGTATACGCCTGGATGAACGCAAAGAATGGTGCAGTGCAGTTGGATCTGCCACTGGATCGAAAACTAGTTTCAGCCTGCGTGGACCCCTTATGGCTTACCCCGGATACCAATCGAAAAAATAATTGTGTGGAAGTAGAAAATCCATGAAGAAAATCATTGCCACTCTCTCTCTGGCAGCAATGCTGCCACTTACTGCCTGCAGCGAGTCAAACGCGACCTCTAAAGCGCAAAATGCGCGTCAAGATATCGAACCCATGGCGTCCAAACTCATCAGGGCAGCGCTTCCTTGGGAGGACAAGGAGTATCGCGTGGGAAAAGCCGAGCAGTGCATGAATTGGACCCGAGAAATCCTTGTGGCCGCATGCGGCCCACACTTCAAGACTTTGGAGACCCAGAATCCTTGGGACGCGCATTTGCTGGGCCCCAACGACAAGCTACTGCCTGAACACGTGGATTCACTTGCCGCGGATGAATTTGGGCAAAAAATTGCTTCCATCGCCGCACTTCAAGCCGGTGACCTAGTATTCCTGAAAAACACCTATGGCAACTGGGCCGACGGCGTACTGACACATGTTGGTATAGCCCTTGGGGATGGAAAATATATCCATCGCATGACGTCAAATGATGGTTTCGTCAAAATCGAAGAGATTCCACAAAGCGATTTTGACTCTGGTATTCGCCTGAAGGAGTCACTATGCCAGCCTCAGTAATGCAGTCTTTTTACAAACCACTGGCTATGACTGCAGCATTCGTTGCGGCAACTATCAGTGGTGGTTGCAGCACCACCGGTGCAGGACTAAACCACAAGAGCGACGACTACAAGATTGAAGTTGTTGAATCAAAAAATGCCAGTGAGCGGGTTCGCTTTCTGGTGATGCACTTTACCGCCATTGATTTTGACACTTCGTTGCATGTGCTGACTCAGCCGAGTTCGTCTCCAGTAAGTTCCCATTACCTTATTCCAGAAAATGACGATCCCAGCTACCCTCACGATGACCTGCGCGTTTATCAGTTGGTGGATGAGCATAGGCGCGCCTGGCATGCAGGCCCAAGTTGGTGGGAAGACCGCTCACAACTCAACGATCACTCGATCGGCATCGAAATCGTGAACAAGAGCTACTGCCGCCCCCCCAGCGAGTCAACGCCAGGCATTGAAGCCGAGCAGGTATGCTTTTTTCCGGACTTCGACCCCGAACAAATTGATCTTGTCATCGCGCTGTCCAAAGATATCCTGGCGCGCTACCCTGCTATCACCCCTACCCGCGTGGTCGGTCATGGCGATATCATTCCCCATTACAAAATTGACCCGGGCCCCAAGTTCCCGTGGCAAAAACTCGCGGAAGCTGGTGTAGGTGCCTGGTACGACGACGAGACAGTGAACCGTCATCTCGAGTACCTAAATGGCAACACCACCAGCGATAGAGACAGTGTGCGTCGGCGCTTTGCACAGTGGATGAATGATTACGGATACGGAATCGACCCGGAAGAAGCGAGCGAAGAAGAAATTTCCTTGTTTACACGTGCGTTTCAGTATCACTTCCGTTCATGGAAGGTCGACGGCGAAGCGGACAACCAGACTCGCGCGATTATGCTCGCACTGCTAGAGAAATATTTTCCGAGCAAGCTGAGTAGCTACCCCGAAATTCCTACTGGAAAAATCGCAACAGCCGCAAACTAAGCACAAGATGCTATACGAATAAGCCAGCGGCAATTATATGCCGCTGGCTTATTCGTATTTTCCCGGCTGATAAATTTCCTGGTCAATACACACGAGGAACGCGCTGGGTTAAGCCGGTAAACAGTTCGTAGGGAATGGTACCTGCGCATTCTGCCACTTCAGCTACTGATAGCTGGGGTCCCCAGAGCTCTACTTCAGCCCCTACTACAGCTTGTGGGACACAGGAAAGATCCACTGCTAGCATATCCATCGAAACGCGCCCGATCAGGCGCGTACGCACACCGTCAACCATTACAGGTGTCCCAGTGCCGGCATGCCGAGGATACCCATCACCGTATCCGCAAGCGACGATCCCATAACGCCCGTCCTCCGAAAATCGAAAATCCGCACCATAGCCGATCGACTCCCCCTTGGCCGCTGAACGAACAGCAATCAGGCGCGATTGCAAAGTCATGCTGCATGCCAACGATTGTTTGCCGACTGAACCATCAACGGCTCGGTTCACAGGGTCGCTGCCATAGAGCATGATACCCGCCCTATTCCAATGCCGATGTGCCGCTGGTAGCGCGATAATAGCAGCTGAATTCGCAATACTTTGCGGTAAAGGTGTCGTCTCAGATCTAGACTCGAAGAGTTCATCGTGAGCACGTTGCACACTGCGAACAGCGGCGTCAAAGGCGGCTAATTGAAACACATTTTCTTCGCGTTCCGGTTCGTCCGCGCAGGCAAAATGGCTGGTCAGTATTACTGACTCAACAATACTCAATGAATGGAGTTGTTTATAACGCTCTGCAGCCTTATCCGGGTGAAACCCCAAACGCCCCATTCCGGTATCAATCTTTAGCCAGATATTGAGTGCGGTATTTACGGCGCTCTGGTGGTACCGCTCTAGTAGTTCGACCTGATATTCGCTGTGCACAACCAAATCGAGATTAAGCTGAATAGCAGTATCGAGAGCCTCGGCATCAAACACACCTTCTAGAACAAGTAGCCGAGTCGAGACATTCTCAGCCCGGATTTCAACCGCCTCTTCGAGCGTTGCCACGGCCAGCGCATCCACATGCGGAGCGAGATATGTAGCAACTGTGGTGAGGCCATGCCCATAGCCATTAGCTTTGACAACCGCGGCAACAGAGCCACCGACCAAGGTTTTTGCCTGCTGATAATTACTGAGAATACTACCCAGATTGACGATGGCTTGCAGAGGACGCGTCATACGTATCCCGAGGCCAGATGATCCGCACCCAAAAGCTCACTCACATGTCGCTCGGCCACTACTGGCGCGGCAAGTGCTTGCACACCCTGGATAAACGACTCACTCCGCGCAAGCGGCAGGCCATCTTCGGTAGCAACACTGCATTGGGTCACACCGTCCACAAAGCCTGCTTCTACCAGTGCATTTAGACATGTTGTCAGTTCAAATCCTTCCAGCAACGACCGTCCTACACATGCGGATGCAAGTGCGAGCAACGCGTAAGCACCCCAGTTAGAGACATCGGCGAGGACCAAATGATCCGTACTCGCTGAGGCACAGGCGATTGGCAGCTGCTCCAGATGGGAGGCAACAAGCCCCATACCCAGCTCATTACCGCCATCCGCTATGGCAATGGTAGGGCAGGCAACCAGTGTCAGTAAAGTTTCCCACGATATGGTTTGCTCGCTGATATCTTCAAAACGCATATTTCGATGGGTGCCATCTGCGCCCGCTCCTGGCACCTCAATGAAAATTACCAGCGAGGGCTTGAAGTCACTCACGAAGTTTCTGAGTTGGAATTCGCTCTGATCTTTTTCGATCGATACGATGCTTCCGGCAAACTGATCACCATTGCTAATTGCTGAGGGCAATGCGTTCTCTAAAGCCTTGGCGTAAGACGCCGCTCCCAGTAAAGCGACCTCCGCCCCCAACTTCAGCAACCCATTTGCAAGAGCGATTGCACCTGCCGGACCGTCGGTTTCGAAGTGCTCCCCCACAGGGAAACCACTCACAATCGCAACCCGTTCACTATTCCGCAAAAGTGCCTGCACAGAATCGCGTAGAAAGCCTCTATAGCCACTATCACGCACGGTAGCCATACCGCGCAGGTTACCGGCCACCATCAAGGCTTCCAATTGCATCGCCAATTGTGCGGTGCTCGGACGGAGCCCTTTTTCAAATGCTAACTTATCCATTGGCACCTATCCTTGAGCTTGCGTAACGTTGGAAAAAAATTGAGATTGCAATAACCACTCGTGCTGTGATTCCGCCCTATTCCCCAAGACAAACTGTACCTCGGTACCCGGGCGGGCTTGTGCCAGGCGATCTAAGTCGGTACGGTAAACATGCCCTAGCTTTGGATAGCCACCAATGGTCTGGCAATCGTGCATCAGTACAATCGGCTGCCCGTTGGCCGGCACCTGTATTGCGCCGGGGCTCACCGCTTCGGAAACAAGATTACCTGGGGGTTCAGGTAACGCATCACCGGTAAGACGCACTCCCATACGATCAGAATCCGCTGCAACCGTGTAGCGACGACTAAACAGGCGGTGTACGCACGACACAGAAAAGGCATCAAATTGATTGGACGGCACAACGCGTAGTGTCACCGCCGAGCCATAAGTACGCTGAAACTGATCGGGGACAGAGCGCGTGGTTGTTTTGACGGTTTCAGAAACTGCCAACCCTCTGAAAGTCAAACAGTCCCCCTTTGCCAGAGGCTTACCGTCCCCCCGTAACCCGCCGAGACCATCCCCCTGGCTCGTCGAACGACTCCCACAAACGAGTGGCGACCCGATGCCACCGGAAAATGCCAGATATCCGCGCAACCCATCGTTCGCAATGCCAGCCTCCAGAATCGCGCTAACATCTGCACGATAGGAACACCAGTTTTTCAATGGCACACCATTCAGCCGCCAACCCAGGTCGGCACCGGCAATCGCAAATCTGCTCTCGGATTGAAATTGCATGCGAAAATTGCCGAAGCAGAGCTCGATCACCGCTGCGTCACTGGCATTTCCCAAAAGTCGATTGGCCCAACCGGCCGCATGGCTATCAGCCACGCCACTGGTGCCAATACCCAAGTGTTGACTCCCAACGCGCCCCCGATCCTGAATAAGTGCAAGCGCACCGGGATTCAGAATGGTTGCTTGATGGCCATGTACTGGGGCACCGGACGAGAATAAATCTACACTATTCATCAAAACGCCCACCCAGCTGAAGATATTCGCTGTGGGAAACCGGCGCAAAGCGCACCTGCGCACCTACCGAAAGCAATACTTCAGGCTGCCCACGGCTACAGGAAAACAACTGCGTTGGGCAGCGGCCAACAAGATTCCAGCCTCCCGGGCTTGCGGACGGATAGACTGCAGCTTGGTTACCGGCAATGGCAACAGAGCCTGCAGGAACGCGCTTGCGCGGAGATTCCAAGCGCGGAACCCGTATTGCCTCAGGGACATCCCCCATAAATGCAAAACCAGGGCGGAAGCCGAGCGCGAAAACTCGATAGGTCTGAGAAGAATGTAGCTGGATAACGTCGTCTATGGTCAGATTGCAGGCCTTAGCCACTCTTGCCAGGTCCGGTGCTGACTCTTCACCGTAAAACACTGGCAAGGATACAAGCCGTACTTCTTCATCCGCTCGCGACATTGCTTGCTCCGCATCGAGCGCATGTCCGATATCGCGAACCTTTTTCCGCAGTAGAAAATAGTCACAACGTAAAACGTCAAAATACAGCGTGACGCCACAATAGGAGGGCACAATATCTTGCAGAATGTCTCCAACCGAGACCTTCAGCCGGTCGACAAAATCCAGCACGCGCGATAGCGAATACTCACTGGGCTTATCCGCGAGATACACAGTAATCGCAGTATCACCTGAGTCCACGACCTGAAACATCACGCACCACCTAGTTCCAGTCGAGCGACTGGATATCGGTCACCAACTCGAGTTCAGCATTGAGCCGATCGGAAATAAGCATATGCCCCGGGGCGTGGGTGATACAAAACGGCAAGTTTGCATTGCGCAACGCTTCAATCGCGGTAACACCACACGCCCAGAATGAAGGTATCTCACCGTTATCCACACGCACGGCATCGCCGAAATCTGGCTCGTCCAAATTGTCGATGCCCAATGCCGCTGCATCGCCAGAAAAGATCGGCGCACCGTGTACTAGTGGATAGCGGCCAGAAATTTCACAGGCCCGCTCGGTTGCTTCACCATTGAAGGGACGCATACTTACAACCATGTTGCCGTGGAACCGGCCCACCGCCGTGCACTCCCGATTGGTGCGGTACATCGGCACATTGCGCCCCTCGACGATATTCCGCACCTCCAGGTCCGCTGCGATTAGCGCTTCCTCAAAGGAAAAAGAACATCCCAATGCAAAGGTAACCAGATCTTCTCGCCATAGCGCACGGATGTCCGTCACTTCTTCTGCCATATGCCCGGCACGATGGACAAGGTAACGAGGTATGTCGCTGCGGATATCAATATCCTGCCCCAAACCAGACATCAAAAACTGCCCCGGTTCCGCGCGATACAGCAATGCGCAAGCACGATTGTTCTGTGCGCAAAAACGTGCAAACTCATCCGCATACTCTGCCGGTACCAGGGCGATATTCGCCTGGACATACCCAGCGGCTAGGCCAGACGTCGGGCCACAAAAACGTCCGGCGCGAATCTCTGCACGAATAACACGTGGACACTGCTTGATCATGCGACCTGGACCTCAGCGTTCAGCGGCATATTGTCCGCGTGAATAAACTTCCCGACCTCCAGTTCGATAGCGAGGCTTAGCTGCAACAAGGCGGCATCCGCGTAGGGGTGTCCAACCAGCTGGACGCCGGTAGGCACACCGTTATCCCCGAAACCGCTGGGTAGCGAGAGCACCGGGCAGCGACTCAAGGTGTTAAACGGATAGGTCATAAACCAGCCTTTCACCGGATCGACGGCCATGCCGTCAACTTCCAGCGAATCGCGACCATAATCAAAATCAGCCGGTACCCGTGTAGTGCACACCGTCGGACACAGCAAGAAGTCATAGGAACGGAACACCTGCTCTAACGATTGCCACATTTTCTGCGCGTAGTCGTTCGCCTCTTGAACACGCTCCGGTGAGGCAGCAGATGAGAGATCAAAATAGTGCCGCACATAACTACTTAACTGATCACGACATTCCGGGTTGTCGTATTTCTGCCGCAGCATATGTCCCATGGATGCACCCTGGTGAATCTGCGCAGTGCGAATGCAGCGTTCATCCCAATCCAGAGTAACCAGCTCTACCTCGGCGCCCAGCGTACGCAGTTGCTCTGCGTAGGCAATCGTGTTGCGACGCACGTCGTCATCCAGAGGAAAAAATCCTAAATCCAGTGACAGGCCGATCTTGAGTCCCTTCAACTTAAGCGGCGAAGCCGGTACCGACTCTTTGGCAATCTGAGATACCAGGTCAACCGGATGTGGCCCGGAAATCAGGTTATACAAATACACCATGTCGCGGGCACTGCGCGTTAGCATGCCGTGATGCACATAGGGATCTACGTTGTAAGGAGGGATTTCAGGGATACGCCCGTGCGAAGCCTTCAGCCCGACTAGGCCGCACAAAGATGCGGGGATGCGCACAGAGCCCCCCATATCCGTACCATTGGCAATGGTGCAAAGGCCCGCGGCCAGGGCCGCAGCCGAACCACCAGACGAACCACCGGGTGTAACCGCAGTGTTCCAGGGGTTGCGTGTTACCCCCCACAGGTCTGACCAGGTATAAGAAGCGACGGAGAATTCTGGCGTTGCCGTGCGCGCATGAAATATTGCACCCGCAGAGAGCAGTCTCTCCGGCACCGGATCGGTGATTTCTGCAACGTTGTCTTTCAGCAGTCGCGAGCCGTTAGTGGTCACCTCACCACGAACATAACTCTCATCCTTGATTGCGGTAATTATGCCTTCCAGCGGCCGTGCCTCACCACGCGAATACGCCTGCTCGGCAGCACGAGCCTGTTCCATCGCGCGCTCGAACTTGCACTGCGTAAACGCATTGATTTCATGGCCAATTTGCTCATATCGCTCGATATGTGCTGCAAGCACCTCCACCGGGGATAACTCCCGACGGATATAGTGCTCGCGCACTTCACAGGCATCCATGTAACACATGTCCATCCGCATGGTGCACCTTTTATTTTTCTAACTTCGAAAGCATTAGTGTGACGGTCCAACCGATTGAAACTAAATGACTAACCAAAGGTAGGACCGATAGGCACGGCAATATGACCAGTCAACCTTCTGTATTCACAGCCGCACTGCCCGCATGTACTGCTTCACTGGAGGAGACAGTCACCGGCAATTCTCCTGCGGACAACTCAGGGCTCAATAACGCGCGAGCAAGTGCGTGATAGATTGGCCCCTCCAGTTGCTGCCCTTCGCCGAGATATGCTTTGTAATCAAAGCTCGCTAAGTGCACATCGGCGAGACTCTCAAAGCGGGCAGCTTCGTAGGGAGAACGCATGCTGACAAATACTGTTTTTGCGCCACGGGTGTTTGCAGCCTTGAGCGCGTCCACATAAATTTCATAACGCTTATCTAAATCGATGACTCGATGCTTTAGGATCGCGAGATCCTCCATACCACCAAGCTCCACAGCACTTTCAGAAGGCACGATACTCGCGACAACCAATGCGTCGGCATCGGATTCACTCACCACTGCTACCGCAGATTCCGCATTTAGGACTTCCACCTCGACATCGCTCACCTGCATGAGCGCAATGCGGAGGGCTTCACCAATGGCAGGATGAGGTGCGAGTATTTGCATACGCTCGACCGAGTCATCGATAACCGGCAGGACAGAAGGATCAGGAGTGAAGATATTAGTGAGCGCCGCGCTCGCGAGCGCATCCGCCAACGCACGATGCTCTTCTGTTGCCAGCACTTGCGCTGCTCGAGCAATGGCTACGCCCTCAGCCAATTCCACCCAACTTTCATCGATAAACTGTTGCTTAAGGTTTTGCACACGCGCAAGGGAAGCATCGAGCTCTTCGAGAGACAGCTCGCCAGCTTCAACCGCAAAAACAACGCGATCCACCAACTTATCCAGCAACACCAGATCTTCCGGGTAACGGATTTTTATCGGCATAAGCGCAATATCCGCACCGGCTTTGAAGGTGTTTACCACGGCCTCTTCCGGGGTGAAGTAATCACTGATACCCGCCATATTGAGAGAATCAGTAACAATGACACCCTGATAGCCCATGTCATTGCGCAGAATGCCAGTCAAAATCTCACGGGAAAGAGTCGCCGGCGCTAGCATCTGCTCACCGGAACGAGATGTGAGCATGGTGGTATCCAGGGAAGGATATTGAATGTGTGCAGTCATAGTGAGCGCGGGTTGTGCCAGCGCGATCACCTGTTTGAACGGTAGCAGGTCAACAGCTTGTGCTTCTGCTTCTGTACGCTCTACACGGGGAAGCCCGGTGTGGCTATCCACGCTCGTGTCACCGTGGCCGGGAAAGTGCTTTACCGTCGCAGCCACGCCTCGCTGCTGAAACCCTTCAACACTCGCAGCCCCAAGATCCGCTACCACCTGTGGTGTTTCACTATAGGAGCGCACATTGATGACCGGATTATCCGGATTACTGTTTACATCGAGTGTGGGCGCGAAATTCACATTAAAGCCAAGCACACGCAATTGATCGGCCATTACCTCTGCGGTAGCGCGTGCGAAACGGTCGCCTTCACGGGTATAGGTCGCACCAATTGCCATATTGCCAGCAAACGCAGCGGCTTCATCACGCGGCAGCCTGTTAACGCGACCACCTTCCTGGTCAATACCAATAAGAAGCGGCAAACCGGAGCGAGATTGAGCGGCGGATGCCTGTAGGGCCCGATTCAGCTTCACCATCTGTGCGCTGCTTTCGAGGTTATCCGCGAACAAAATAATGCCGCCAAGATCACTCTCGGAAATCAACGTCGCAAGTTCTGATGGCAATGAGGTTACCGGTTGTGCACAGTGTGCCGCACCGCCCTGTCCTTCCTCCGGGCGTTGCATATCTGGGCAGAAGTAGCGGATATCCAACATCAATTTCTGCGCAATCTTCTGGCGCAGATCCAGTGATGGACCCGCAGAGTCTTGGCCTATGTCATTGGACTGGCTACAGGCACCCAGCGTGGCAATCAGTGCCACAAGCGAACAGGACTTCAGCGCTCTTACGAGCAACGGTTTAACTAGCATAAATAATAACCAATTATTAAATAATTGAAATTGGCGAATAATTTATTCTTCACATTTAGCGCGGTAACGCAACCGGAAGTTTTCGAAAAGAAAAAAAAGGGGGCGAAAAACGCCCCCATCAATCCACAATGAAACGATCTATTTAGAAATCGTAGGAGACGTTCAAGCCAATGGTACGAGGCGCGGTGTAGATCTTGCGCTCACCTACGTAGTGCTCTGACTGATAGGAAACTTCGGTACGTTCATTGGTTAGGTTTCGAGCCCAAAGTCCCGCGGTCCAATCGTCACCTGACAGAGCCAGGTTGGCACTGTATAGAGTGTACGAATCGTAGCGAGGCGGCTCTTCATCTGGGGAATCAGCGCGGTTGCTTTGAATCTCACTGGTATAGGAACCGCGCACATTCGCGGACAAAGTGAGGCCATTGCTGAGGTCGTAGAAGAAATCTGCTCCCAAGTTATGGCGCCATTCTGGGGCACCACCAAGAAGCCCACCTTTCTCCCAAGTACGACAGCTTGAACCATCGGTATACAAACACACCTCTTCGGTCTCAGCCCATTTCGCCTCGGTAGTCGCAGTCGCATACTTCAGGTTAATGTTGTCGCTAAGCTTCAGACGGCTGCTGAAGTCGAAGCCGCGAGACTCCGCCGCAGGACCATTTGCAGTACCATTCAGGGGGAAGAAATTAATACTCTGGGAATAGTAAGTCTGAGTGTTTTCCCAAGAAATTTGATAAACATTTGTTTCGATATAGAGCACATCATCAAAGAAAGTACCCTTCAAACCGAGCTCATAGTTATCAACTGAATCGGGCGAATAATTTTGGGTACTATCAGCAACCTGCTGATCACCCAGATTCTTAAAGCCGTTCACACCACCACGACGGAAACCCTGCGATGCAGTCGCATAGACCAACACGTCATCAGTCAGGTTATACGACGTATTGAACTTGAAGAACTTTTCACCGGACTCTGAAGTATCAGTTGCACCTTTGGTATCGACAGCGCCAAACGCATAGTCGGTAATCTGGGGATCAGCCTCATCAGAAAAGTTAAAGACACGCGCCCCCAGAGTTACATCCCAGCGATCGGTCACTGCGTAAGTGAGCTCACCAAATAAGGCCAATTCACTGTAATCCGAGTTAATGTCCTCGGAATAGCCGGCGTCAACAGTGCCGCCAACTGCCGTACGATCGATGCCACCTACAGAATCCAATGTAGGGAAGATTTCCGAGAAAGTAAGCGCACGCTCTTGCTGGGTGTAATAAATACCACCGATCCAGCTCAACGCACTGTCACCTTCCGATACAAAGCGGGTCTCGTGACTCAAACCAGAATAGGTATTGTCAAACACCATATACGGAGTCTCATCCGTATTATCTGCAGTCAGTGCACTCCAGCCCCAGTCGCCGTAGTACAGGTAGCCAATACCGTAGTTGGCCTGGCCTGCACGGGTATCCTCAAAGTAAGAGGTGCTGGACTTCATTGAAAAAGCGTCAAAATCCCACTCAAGATCAACCGAATCCAATGTGAAAGAACGGTCAGAAAATTCGCGATAGCGCCCGACAACAACATCCTGACCATACTGGAGCACGTCACCATCTTGCGTGGGATCAATGGTGCTGCCGCCCGAGCCGTTTGCCAGCTGGCTTTGCTGGGCGTGAGTCAACGTGAGCTTCGCATCTGCATTCACCTGCCAAGCTAGGGCGACTTTACCGGTGGTTACATACTGGTAGTCATCATTTTCGTAACGGGTTTTGTTTGAGCCATCTACATTGGTCCAAGGATTATCCGAGCGGAAGGATGGAGAGATTTCACGGTCGGTATAGCCGGCCTCATCCAGGTAGGCGAGAGATGCGCGGACCGCAACATTCTCACTCAACGGCTGGTTAATCACTACATCGGTATCGGTACTCAGGCCACCGCCTTGGGTCTGATACATGCCGGTATTGAGGCGAACCGTAGACTCATCAAAGTTTGGCTGGTTGGTAATGTAGCGAACGGTGCCCCCCAGGCTTCCGGAGCCATAGAGAGTGCCTTGAGGACCAAGCAGGGTTTCTACTCGCGCAACATCTTTAATGCGGTAGCCAATGTGCGGCAGTGGCGTCTCATCCAAGTAATACGCCAAAGTGGAGCGCACAAAGAACTCCAGGTTGTTCTGGTTTACCGGAGATACATTGAGACCGCGCACGGTGACTGAGTCCGCGAAGCGCGCAGAGTTTCCAGGCGCGCTGATAGTAACGGAGTCACCAATCAAATCTTTCAGGTCAGTGATCGCACGCTTGCGCATCTCCGCTTCTCCAATAGCGGAGATGTTCAGAGGAATATCTTCTACAGATGCTTCTCGACGGGTTGCAGTAACAACCACATTCTCTAGCGCCTGAACTTCCTGGCTACCCTCTTTAGCTAGCTCTTTATTGTCTTCGACACTGTCCTGTGCAAAGGCGGCAGGAGCCAGGCTCAGTGCAAACATCGGCACAAGATAAGCCAGCGGTTTTTTCTTAAATTGGAACATACCCTAGATCCTTATTATTTAACTGAGACTCTGTTCGTGGGCGCGCGAACTCATCCACCCTGCAATCAGCATCTCGCTTTCCACCGCCAAATGGAAAATATCAACCATCGGTAATGACGATAGATGGAAGACAAAACAAAATTAGTCGCCAATGAAAGGCTTACTCGCCGAGTCTGCGCCAAAAGTATTCGCAAACCGAACTAATTTCAGCCGCTCGCACCGAATAAGTGCAGAATCTTCTCGGTGAGCTTACCGGCATATCGGATGATAATTGCAGAAAATACCGCGACCTAAAGGTCAAACAGCCAATTTTATGGCGAGCCGAGATCGAGTTACCGATAAATAATGCGTATTACCTTCCAAGTAACTCGGTCAATAGCGGTCACAAAACCGGTTAAAATAAGACGATGGGACTAAACATGGATGGCACCACTTTACAGTAGAGTGGACTCTGATAAAGTCATTTCCATAGGCCAAACCGATACAAGGTATTCGCCGTTCAACGGGTATTCGAGGGCACAATGGCCCCACAGAGCTATATCCGAACCAGATGCAACACTGACAACACCCAATAACAACAATGGCGATCACAGCCTGACAGGGGATTTATGGAATCGCGCTTCTTTATTGCTCCAGAACAGCTGGAAGCCTTCGAGGCTGCCGCACGCAGTGGGTCCTTTTCTGCGGCTGCAAGGTCCCTGGGAAAGGCGCAGTCAACGATTTCGGGGCTGATTAGCAACCTTGAAATTGACACGGGGCTGACGCTATTTGATCGATCTGGCCGCGAGCCCAAGCTGACTGCACAAGGCCGTTCACTGCTGCACGACGTCCGCTCCCTGCTCAGTTCTTACTCCCGCTTTGAGGCGAAAAGCCGCAGTCTCAATGCCGGGCTGGAAGAGTCACTCACCATTGCGGTGGATGAATCGGCGATCAATCTAAGCGCGCTGGCGCAAGGACTTGAAAAGTTCTATGCGGAGTTCGGCACCGTGACAGTAAGCCTGTTGCACGCATCCGGGGACACTGCCGCATCGCTGGTTCGAGAAGGCAAAGCGGATATTGGTATTGTGTTGAGCCAGGGGGACTATCCCGAAGACTTTGATTTTCGTGGCGTGGGCAACTGCTCCTTTATGCTCGTTGCCGGCGCCAATCACCTGCTTACTGAGCTGGACAAGGTGAGTATCCAGGACCTGCATAACCATCTGCACCTGCGCATCAGCGCGAGCAGTGACCCGGCCTCCCTGCCGGAGAACGACCTCAGCGACCGGGTTTGGTACCTGGAAAGCTATTCGCTGTTTATGACGATGCTGACGGAAGGACTCGGCTGGGCATTTACCCCACTGCATATTGCACGCCCACATATCGAAAGCGGGGCAATTACCGTGCTGAACACCGACTTCCAGCTCACGCCCTACCCTTATTGTACCGACTTGATCTGGTCTCGCCGCAAAACACTCGGCCCTGCCGGTCAAAGGTTGATCGACGAAATTTCAAATATTCTCTCTGCGACAGCGCCGGAGCCCGCCTAAACGGCGGGCCGGCATATACCCTGATTAAGCCGTGAGCTTACGAGGGGCTGCAATCAACCCCTCCTTTTGCAGGTCGTGATAGGTGTGCTCGATAGCCGCGCCTAGCTTGTCCACGACAAAATCAACATCCTTGCGACTCATGGTCAGAGGTGGCGACATCACGTTCAGGTGCACGATCGGCCGTACGATCAATCCATTCTGTTCAGCGCGATCAGAGATCCACTTACCGATATTGAGCTCGTCCGGCAAAAGTTGCTTGGTATTTCTATCGGCAACATTCTCCACGCACATCATAAACCGCTTGCCACGAACGTCACCTACTAGCGGAAGGTCACGCAATGTCTGAAGGCGTTGCTCAAAGTATGCGCCAACCTCCACAACACGTGACAGCAAGTTTTCCCGCTCGATGATCTCGATATTCTTCAGCGCCGCAGCACAAGCCACCGGGTGCCCCGAATAAGTGTATCCGCTGGCAAAATAGCGATCGGCATCGCCCGTGGCAATCACATCGTAAATACGGTCAGAGAACAGAGTAGCACCCAACGGCAGATACCCGGAGGTCAGTCCTTTGGCACAGGTAATAATATCCGGCTGCACACCAAAGAGATCTTCTGATGCAAACCAGTGACCGACACGGCCAAATGCGGTGACCACCTCATCGGCAACAAACAAAATGTCGTTTTCCTGACACAGCTCCCAGATACGGCAATTGTAGCCTTCAGGTGGCACAATCACGCCGCCGGATCCCAGAATCGGTTCGGCAAAAAATGCCCCGATTTTGTCCGCCCCAAGTTCGGCAACCTTCTGCTTGAACTCATCAACGAGGAAATCGCAGAACTGCTGCTCATCCATCCCTGCTGGTGCCCGATAAGGATTCGGGCAACTCAAATGGTGGATGGTGTCCTGGATATAGTCGAATTCGGGGATCTTATCACCGGACTTGCCAGTGATAGACATGGCCGCATAGGTGCTGCCGTGGTAGCCGCCCTTGCGGGCCAATATATGCTTTTTCGCCGGCTTACCGCGGCAGTTCTGGTAGAAGTGCACCAGACGAAAGGCAGTATCAATTGCCGTAGAACCACCACAGCTATAGAAAACGCGATTCACATCGCCAGGGGCCAACTCCGCCAGCTTCTTCGCCAGCTGTGCAGCAGGCACATTGGACATGTCAACGAAAGGGTTAGCGTAAGCCATTTCGCGGACTTGCTCGGCGATGGTTTCAGCCATCTCTTCCCGACCGAGGCCAATATTGGTACACCAAAGGCCACCGACTGCATCAAAGTAGCTCGTACCCTGCTCATCCCAAAGACGCGCACCCTTGGCACGGGTCAACATCAATGACCCCTCATCTTTGAAGGAATCAAAGTGGGTCCATGGATGCATCCAGTGGCGCTTATCCGCCTGCCAGCTCTCGCTACTCATAACCTTGCTCATTCTCAACCATAATGGAGACCCGCCTAGATTGGACGGGCGATGAGCTCAGTGTAAGGCGCTTATTTGTCAGTGACAGTTTGTAACTATCGACAACGCCGATACATAAGATTTTCCACGTATAACTACAAAGGAGGGAGACCCCATTGTCGTTGCAGCGCAAGGTACTGAGCCTTGGGCAGTGCAACATATACCGGTAAATCCTCAGACTTTAGCCATGCGAGAACAGAATCCATTTGCGACTCCGCCATCGCTGTGCAGCCCGCAGTAGGACTGCCGGGCCCCTTCCAGAGATGTACGAAAATACAACTTCCAGCCCCGGGCACATTGGCCGGGTTATGGGCCACAAAAACTCCCTTTTTATACTGCTGATCTCCGTAGTGAATGTCCCGGCGCATCCCCTCGGAAGAACCTTTCACCTTTTCTTCACCCACAACAGCAGCATCCACAGTTTGGTTGTACAGCGCCGAAGTGGGTACATCGATACAGTAGTGGGAAGAGCTCATGGGCTGGTAATCAAGACCGGTGCGTAATGTCTCAGGGTAGCCAAATGCATCACCCAAAAGAAAGATACCCGCCGGCGCCTTGCCATCGCCCTCGCGTTTTTGAGGGGCACCTTCGCCAATCACAGATTGTGGATGAAGTCCTATTCCCCAAGCCAGCCCAGTGCGGCCAAGGTTTACCGGAATCGGGGAAAATTCTGAGATCCAACCTTTTTCTCCACGCGAGAAAGCGCGTAGTTCTCCGGTCGTCGCACCCCAATCATCAGTCAAGGCTATCAATAACTGCTGACTACTCTGTGGTACCTGGGCTGAGGCAGTGAAAGCCCACAAGGCTGCACATAGAAATAAAAAATACTGTTTTCCAAACATGGTACTTTCCCCTGCGAGTAGTCTGCCCTACTTTTTAGTTTATCGATTTCAATCGATATCGAAGTTCGTTTGAGTACATTCATTGGGCTGGAACTCTTTCATATCCCAGTCCATAGCCTCAATCTCTTCTTGCAGATAGTCACTGCTCATACGCCACACGGACGCATGCGGGCCGGCATGACGGACAAATTCGTTTAACTGGTCCGCAGTGAGCAGTTTGTCTTCATGAGAAACAATATGCCACACGGGCTTTGTCGCCCCAAGCTCACGGTATTCGCAATCTCCCTGAGTGATTGTCCCGGGGATATCCAGAATAAAATCACTCCCCCACTTTTCTATATACGTCTGCGGCATGTGCGCATCCACATACTCATCGATAATATCAATGCGCATACCGTGGTATTGCGGGTTACCCCAGCTTGTAGCAGTCAATAAGAAATTTTCTGGAACGATATCACCCAGTGTTTCCAGGCGATTGCGATGGGCGGACAGCAGCGTGTGAAGATCTTCGGAGACACCGTTATATTCTTCTTCAATATCCAATACGTAACCGGCGTAACCTACACGCACCGCAGCTTCGAGCATATCCGCTTGCTCTTCGAAGGAATGTACATCGTTATAGGTCCACGCCCAGGGTTCAATGCCCGCATCCCGATAGAATTGGAGGTTTTCAGGCTCACAGGCGTCTTGCCATACACCGCAATCAACATCGTCACCCTGGAAGGTAATTTTGTTGGCGTCCCACTGGTAGTTGATATCACTGATCTTGATGAACACACGCTTCACGCCGAGACCAGCGAGGTACTGAGCCATGCTCGCGTGATCGCCACGTATGAGTCCGGCCTCGTCGATGTACCAAATCCAAGCGCCCAGTTTATTTTCTGCAACGGTTACCGGGTCTTCAGTGGTGTTCGTGTCACCGTCGTCATTGCTGCCACCATCGGAACCACCGTCGGCAACATCCTCGGTAACCTCTGGTGCGGGCGGTTCGCTCTCACTGGAGCCACCACAACCGACCAGAAAGATGACCGTCATTACCGCTGCGAAAAAACTCCGTAACTTGCCCAGAATAATCGCCATTGCTCCCTCCAACCCTTTGACATATTGGGCGGATATTGGTCAAAGGGAGAAGAAAACGTAAAGCGGGAGCCATCGGGCAAAGCGATAGAGGAACTATTACAAACGGGAAGTTATCATCGGCCTCGCTACAATCTACCTCGCTACATCAGGTCGCGAGCCTCGGCAATGGCGCGCAGCCCCAGTGCGGAATAGGTGCTACCTGAGTAGTGCATACCTCTAAGCCCAAAATGCGTTAACGCTTTCAGATAGGGCTCCGCAAGGTAATCACCGCAAATCACGTGCACGACGGCGCCGGGCGACAACTTCTTCGCCACGCCCGCAACTTCACTGCCGATCAATAGGCCAGAAAGATAAGACGCGCTTGCAGAGGCAGACTGCAGGCCCAGTACCGACCGGCTGCGGGCATTGAACAACTGATGAATAAGCCCGGCACCATCTGTGCTTGCCGCAAGACCAGCGTCAAACGCATTATCACAAGCTACTTGGGCGCCCTGTACGAGCACACTGTGGTCATTCAGCAGCGCGTACATCTCGCCGGTGAATGCAGTGCTGAATTCACAGATTTCCGCTCCCTCCACATGTGCCCATTTGCTATGTGTCCCCGGCAGGCACAGAGTACTGTTGGTGCGTTCCCGCTCGCTCGCCTGCGTAAGCCAACCAATGATTTGGGTCTCTTCGCCGCGCATCACATCCGCATCACCTTGCGAAGACGTCAGCTTTACACCCGGTACACACCAGGCATTCAGGTCAGTCTGCGGGATGCGTACCAATGCCGCGGACAGTGACTTGACGGAGGCTGGGCAGGTTACATAAGGCACCTCGTACCAGCCAATACCGGACCCCACCATGCCACACAGGACCACAGGAGCCGTAATGCTGCCGAGCGTCACCATTTGGGCCTTGAGATAGGCCTCCATATCTTCGGGATTCAGCTGCTTCACGCCTTGATCTGTAGCCACCTGAGCGAGGATTTCACCCGACGCACTAACACGCATTAACCGAAAGCTACTGGTTCCCCAGTCACACACCAAAATTTCACCCATTGCGACACTCCAAAACAGATTCTTATACAACTGGTCAATTGTTGACCGGGGGCGCTAATTCACGCCAAAATCGCAGCTAAATAGTGCTTTTCAGCACACTATCGCCCTCGTAAGGGTAAATTTAACCAGCATAATTGTTGATTGTTAACAGTTTGTTGGGGATTTTTCTTGTGGTCTGGGGTACTATCGGCAAATCGGGAGTCCGTTGTAAATTTGTTGCAACCCATTCGTTACCGCAGAAACAGCTGGTGACCAAGATAGCCCGGACATATCCGCCAGAAGTCCTTGCCCCCCTCTACTCCAGACGGGCTGCAAGAGGCGGCGAATGAACTGAACGAAATACGGTAAGCGGGGCCTCTCCGCCTACCCAAAGATAAATTGGTGAGCAGAATCGATCATGCGTGAAGCCACAAAAATTATTCCAGTCCGCGAACAGATCGCGGATCAGTTGCGCTCCGATATCATTTCCGGAGACCTGGCGCCCACTACCAAACTGAACGAACAGCAGCTGGCAAATCGGTTCGGCGTATCCCGCGGCCCTGTGCGCGACGTCCTGTTGCAGCTCACCAAAGAAGGCCTGCTGGTCGCCAAGAACAACTGCGGTGTTTCCGTAAACAGCGTGCTGGATCCGTCCATGCAGGAGCTGATGGTCGATATTCGCCGTCGTATCGAGGTGTTTGCGATCTCACAGCTGAAGGGCAAACTGACCGAAATGGATTTTGCCGAACTGGAAGATATTCTGGTGCGCCTGCAAGATGCCTTTGATGCTCAGGAATTCAATGAGGTGACCAAAGCCGATATCGATTTCCACCGCTATCTGGTGCACGCGGCCGGTGGCGACGAACTGATCAACCTCTGGTACCCCATCGTGCTGCGCATGCGTATGAACTACAAGCGAATCTCCAAACCGAAAGATTGTGTGGACGAGCACCGCGCAATCCTGGAAGCGCTGAAGGCCAACAAGATCAACGTGGCCACCACCGCACTGCGCGCCAATATCAAGTAATGTTAAGCAATATCAAATAAGTGTCTCGCGACCCACTACGGTCGATTGATATCGTTTGATTCGCAAAAGCCCGGCCTAGTGCCGGGCTTTTTATTACAAACAGTTTATGTTTCCAACACCCCACAACGTTTTTTCAGGGCAAAAAAAAGCGCGAAGCAAAACTTCGCGCAAAGATGTTCATCCTGATGAGATGAAAGGAAGAGAACAGAGGCGCTCACGCCTCTGACAAGTAAACCGTTTTCTTGTCAACGTACTGCTCAAGCCCGTAGCGGCCGTCTTCGCCACCGATGCCGGAAAGCTTCCAACCATTGTGAAAACCTTGGTGTTGCTCACCAATACCGCGATTCACGTAAACCTCACCAACTTCCATCTCGGCCACGGCCTGATGGATGTAACGCAGGTTTTCGGTAAACAAGTATGCGGACAGGCCGTATTCACTGTCGTTGGTATGGTTGATGGCTTCCTCGATACTGGAGATCTTTACGATCGGTAGAATCGGGCCGAAGGTTTCCTCATGCACCAGCACATTGTCCTGCTGCACATTGGTCAATACCGTCGGCTCATACCAGTTGCCGCCTTCGAAACCAGCGACATCCGCAGGTTTGCCACCGATCAACAGCTCCGCACCCTGAGCAATACTTTGCTGCACTAGCTCGTGGATATGCTCGATTTCGCGCGCATTGACCTTCGGTCCCATCTGCGTCGCTTCATCCAGCGGGTTGCCGACTTTCAGTGCTTTTACTTTCGGCAGGAATTTGTCCATAAACGCGTCGTACACGCTTTCGTGGACATACAAACGCTCGGCACAGGTACACACCTGGCCACAGTTGGCATAACGGGTCCACAGCGCCGCTTCCGCAGCTTTCTCCAGATCCGCATCTTCCATCACGATAAACGGCGCCTTGCCACCCAGTTCCAGCATAACGGGAATCATGTGCTTGCCGCTGGCCTGATGGATCACCTGGCCGGCGCGGGTACTGCCGGTCATGGTGATCATGGCGGTGAGCGGACTTTCGCAGAGCGCCTGGCCAACAACGGAGCCCTGGCCATTAACAATATTCAACACACCGGCGGGAATACCCACGTCGTTAGCGATACGCCCCAGCTCCATGGTGGTGAGCGGTGTTTCCTGCGTAGGCTTGATAACGATGCTGTTACCGGTAATCAATGCCGGGCCAATTTTCCGGCCTGCCAACGCCAATGGGAAGTTCCAAGCAGTAATCGCGACCACAACGCCGCGAGGTACCTTGTGGATGTAGATTTTTTCGTCTTCATTGTCGGAAGGCAGAATATCGCCTTCCAGCGTCAGCGCGTTGTCACAGGCGTACTCGATAAACGTCGCGGTAGCATTCACCTCGTCGCGGGCAACGCCAATCAGCTTGCCCTGCTCTTTTACCAGCAGCTCGGCGAGGCCTTCGGTCTCTGCGCGAATTGCCGTAGCAAACTTGCGCAGCAGCGCTGCACGGTCGCGTGCCGTGCGTTTGGCCCAAGCCTTTTGCGCTTGCTTGGCATTGCTAAGTGCGCGCTCGGCATCTTCAGCACAGCCCTTGGGGATACTACCCAGTACCTCACCGGTGCTCGGGTTTAATACTTCAATGACGCCATCTGCCTCGGAGGCAACGTATTCGCCATTGATAAAGTTCACATTGTTTTTCAGTTCTACCGACATGGGCTTATCTCCCCATCCAGCCACCGTCCACCAACAGGACGCTGCCATTCATGTAGTTAGAGGCTTCGGAAGCCAGGAAGACTACCGGCCCCTTGAAGTCTGCGGGTTCGCCCCAGCGCCCCTGTGGGATACGGGCGAGGATACTCGCTGCGCGCTCACTGTCTTCGCGCAGCGCCTGGGTGTTATCGGTGGCGATATATCCCGGGGCAATCGCATTCACGTTAACGCCCTTGGAAGCCCATTCATTGGACAGCGCCATGGCGATTTGCCCAATCGCACCTTTACTCGCGGCGTACCCCGGAACAGTAATACCACCCTGGAAGGTAAGCAGCGACGCGGTGAAAATAATTTTCCCAGCGCCGCGCGCGACCATTTCCTTGCCGATTTCGCGACTCAAAATAAATTGTGCGTTCAGGTTAACTTCGATCACCTTATCCCACAGGTCGTCTCCGTGCTCTGCCGCCGGGGCGCGTAAAATCGTACCGGCATTGTTTACCAGGATATCGATTTGCGGGTGTTCGCTTTTAACCTTGTCGATAAAACCATACAGCGAGTTGCGGTCTGAAAAATCGCACTGGTAGGGAAAGAACTGCTGACCTGCGGCTGCCACCTCGCGACCCACTTGAGAGTCACTCAAATCCAGGTTGGCAGATACGCCGATCACGTCCGCACCCGCTTCTGCCAGAGCGACCGCCATGGCTTTACCAATACCGCGATTACAACCGGTAACCAGGGCTTTTTTACCGGCGAGGCTAAATTGCTGCAACATCATTTTACTCTCTAAATTATTTCTGGAGGATCAGTCCTCAGCACCACACGCAACCAGAGCTTTCATGCCAGATGGATTACCATCCATACTAGCGAAGGCGCTGCCAATATCGTTTAGTTGCGCCACTTTGCTGATAAACGGCACCAGGTCGATCTTGCCCTTGGCAACCATGTCGATCGCCTGTTCAAAATCCTGCGCTTCGTACACACGTGCACCCACCAGCTCCAGCTCACGCCAGAAGAACTTGAACAGGTCCAGCTGCGGCTTTTGACTGTGGATCGCAACCATGCAAATTCGCCCGCGCACGGCGGCAATTTCGGTCATGGCGTCAATTGCCGGCTGCACACCAGAGACCTCGAACACCACATCGGCGCCCTTGCCTTGGGTCCAGTCTTCCACCGCGGCGGTGAGATCCTGTTCCAGCGGGTTAACCGCCAGTGCACCGGTCTGTTCAGCAAATGCGCGACGTTCTGGACTCGGCTCAGACACCATCACCTCAGCGCCAATACCCAAAGCAACCTGCGCCACCAATTGCCCGATAGGGCCACCGCCTAGAATGACCGCTTTCTCACCCGCCTTGAGGCGCGCACGGGAAATATCGTGGCACGCAACGGCCAGCGGCTCGATCAGCGCGCCCTGCTTTAGCGAAACGTTTTCCGGCAACTTGTGCAGGGTGCGGGCTTTTACATTCCAGAAGCTCTGGAACGCACCGACAGAGTCGATACCCATGAATTTCAGATTGTGGCAAACGTGGCTGTGGCCCTCATTACAGGCCGGGCAATCACCGCAAAAGTCGAGTGGGCGCACTACTACGCGGTCTCCGGCAGAGTACCCTTCCACGCCTTCGCCAACAGCGTCGACCACCCCAGACATCTCGTGGCCAACGACTTGAGGCGGCTGTACACGCTGGTCCATCACACCGTGATAGATGTGCATATCGGTTCCGCAGATACCGACATAACCCACTTTAAGGCGCACCTCGCCGGCTGCAGGCGCTTCGCAGCGCCCTTCCACAACTTCAAAGGATTTGTTGCCAACATACTGAGCGGCTTGAGCTTGCATGAAAATTACCTGTTATGTGTACTTGACCAGATGTGGTCGCAGCAGTGCATCATCAAACACCACGCCGGTGCCGGGCTCATTGGAGGCGACAGCACGGCCGTCCTGCAACACGATGGGACGGGTGGTGTATTCATCAATTGGGAAAGAGTGAACTTCCAGGTAGCCTGCGTGCGGTTGGCTCGCCATCAGTGACACATGCAGCTCGTGCATACCGTGGCTGCACACTGGCAGGTTGTGGGCGTAGGCCAACTCGGCAACTTTCAGCCAACCGGTGATACCGCCGATATTCGATGCGTCCGGCTGCAGGAAGCCGAGCTTCGACTGCGCAATCGCGTAAGTAAATTCGTGGATGGTGTGCAGGTTTTCGCCCATTGCCAACGGAATATTGATCGCCTCGGCAATACGGCCATAACCGAGATAGTCATCGGGGATGGTGGGCTCTTCAAACCAGGTAATATCGCAGTGGTCGATGGCGCGCCCGAAACGAACGGCCTGCTCCACGGTCATGGAGTAATTGGCATCCACCATAAAAATGGCATCGTCGCCGATCAGCTTGCGTACCGCTTCCACCCGTGCCACATCTTCCCGGTATTCATCCTTACCGACCTTGATCTTGACCGCGTTAAAACCGCGCGCAAGGTAGCTGGAAATATTGTCGAGTAGTTTGGCTTCACTGAAATTCAGGTCGATGCCGCCGGCGTAACACTTGGTGGTGTTGTCCGCACCACCGGCCACCTTCCACAGCGGTATGCCCAGGCGTTTGCAGCGCAGGTCCCAAAGGGCGATATCCACGGCAGACAGGGCGAAGCTCAGCAGACCACCGCGACCCACGTAGTGCAGGTGCGACTGGATTTCTTCCCAGGCAGCACCGATTTCGTTGGCATCCTTGCCTTCCAGCAAGGGCTGAATATCGTCTTGCAACAGGGAATAAATGGCACGGCCACCGCGCCCGCCCGTGTAGGTATAGCCAACCCCTTCCAGGCCATCGTTACAGCGCACACGGAATACCAGCAGCTCGAAATGGGTGTGATCACCATGACGGGCGTCAGTGAGCACCTCGGCCAGAGGTATCTGGTAGTACTCGACTTTTGTAGCGGCAATCGTGCTCGCGGATAGCAGCGCGGACGCCTGCTCTTGCACTTCCATCAGCATGGAGGAACCCCAAAATCCGTGTCTTGTTATTAGAACTTCATTGATACAATGATGACCATTGTAGATTGTTAACAATTGACGTCAATCATTTTTTTGCCCATAACGCCGCGGGTACAGCTCGGCATTCAATTTCCGGGCTGCTGCGACCAGCGCGCCATAAGGCTCGTCAGCAACGGTGACAAAGCCCACGTTGTAATTCTCCCCATCCCAGGCACGGCCCGACGCGGGCGAATCGATGTACTGGAACCACTGGGCACCCACAAACCAGGGGCTATCGATAATGGTGTGCATATAGTCACGGAACATCTCACCGCGCTCCTGCTGATCCGCAGCAGACACCAACCCCGCATGGAAACTGCCGGAATCGGTCGCCCCCATATGAAACTCCCCGATAATCGACGGCTTGTCGATCTCGGACAAAAACGCCCAATTGTCTGCAGCCAGCCCCTCGGTATAGAGGTTGTAACTCACCACATCCACATGTGCAGCGGCACCGCGAACAACTTCGGGCGTCATGCCCCAGTCTGCGAAACGGGCACCAAGGAACAAGTGGTTGGGCATCACGGCCGCGAGCTCCTGTTGCACTACCGAGAAAAAGCGTGCAGAGAGAGACTCCAACAGCAGAGAAAAATCTTCCCGCAGTGTGCCCTCGATTTGCAGACTGCCCTCGCCCGGTTCAGGCATTGCAAACCCAGTCGCGAACGCATCCCAGGATGCCACCGGCAGAGACCATGCCTGGGACAACTGTTCCGCCGTGGAATATTTGTTTTTTAGGATCTCAACAAACGCCGACTTGGCCGGGCTCTCGTTCGAGTTGCGGGACAGGGTGTGAATAATCAAACCAAAATGTCCGGCATCGGACTTGGTGTTACCCCAACTCAGCTCATTTTCAATATATACGCCCATGCACCAGGGGTCGCCCTGCACTTCCGTGGCGACCTGAGCGACGGTGCGTTTTACCGATTCAATAAAGACAGGGTCGAATGGGTCGTGCAGCGGCCCCCAGTAATCATCACCGCTACTCACGCGCTTGTGCTCACCGCGAATCCAACCATTCGCTACATACGCAACTTTGCCATTGCCATACAGAGATGGATCTGCCCAGTTCCCCAGGGTGGTAAACCCCCAGTCCAGCTGGCGATCAATCGTCACTTCACGCCAACGCTGCAAATAATCCGCACCGTATTTCCTTTCTAGATTTGCGCGATAAAAACTGAAGGCCTCACCTTTTGCCACGGGGCCGGTATGCACTACAGGGCGGTATACATAATGACTGGACAGAGGGTGCTGCTCGTCAGGCAACCACTGAAACAGTTGCTTGCGTAGCTCTGAAGCCACCACCGCACCATCGCGCTCACCGGGCTCTGCGAAATCAATACCCGTCATGGTGACCGTATTATCCATTCGCATGTTGTCGACACCGGTGGCAAAAAACAGATAACCCTCGGGATCAATCAGTGCCCACTGCCCATCAATTTTTTCGGTACGGAAGAAGCCCGTGGCTTCATACCTTGGTCCGTTTAACCACCCACCAAAGGTCGAGCGGTCGGGAAAACCGGATTGTTCAGCAAACTTTTCCGCTTCCGCTGCAGCGCTTGCACGAAGCGCATCATCACTGTGAATCTTGTCTGGGTACTCTTGCGGTGCGTACTGACCATACTGGTCAAAAATGCCTTGCAGGTTTTGCGCCTGAAATGCGCCGTTCGCGGCAAGCCGAATATCCTCAAACACCAGTGTGCGGTCACTAAGGATACTTTTCATATTCAGCTCAATGCGACGAATACTGGTCAGGTCCAGCGCTTTATTGCCCCACATCCAGGTCATGGCGGTGGCGGCGTTGTCATACAGGGCCGGTGCGTCGCGCATGCCGGTATCCAGCGCCAGCGCGGGACCGTTCAGGTCAAAATAGAAGTTCCCGCTGCTACCGGCAGGTAGGTTGAAGGAACGAGTACCAAACGTTTTCGCATCGTAGACCGAAACAAATAACTGTGCGGAATGATCGCCCGGGTTAGTGACGCGTAGCGCCAAGCCTATGTTCTCTCCCGCTGCGCTCCAGTCCCAAACCTGCCCAGGCTCGGGATTGAACTCCAGCCGAGGCTCGTAAGAACTACTGGAGAAGGCAGCAGATAAAGATGCAGCCTCTCCATCCACCACCCGGGACAAGGAAACACCAACCCCCTTCACGCCGGAGGGGATCTCCCGCCCTTCGGCCAGGTTCGGGATTCCTGCGAGCTTCACCCCGCCGTCATCAATCACCTGCTGCCCCTTGGGGTCGCCACACCCCACCAACAGCACAGAAACCGCGCACACGCAAAGGGCGAGGGAGCGCACCTTGTGTGATCGGAACTGGGCGGAGAAGAGCTTTCTGGCCATAAGGCTACCCGAGGCTGACATACAGTTATTTTGTTAACAATCTACAGTCATCCACCTGAAATGTAAACGTTATTGTTGGCCCTCTCAGGTATAACTGCTTGTTTTGAAACAAAAAAAGCGCACTACCCGGCGGGCAGCGCGCTCTCAAAGGACACACGGTTAGGAACAGACCGCCCTACCCGATCGAACCGGTGGGACTAGTCTTCCGGCTGCGTATCGCCGAAGCGACGCTCATAAAGCCCCTCATGGACTTCTTTGGCCGCCTTGACCATTTCCACATATGGAACATCCGCAACCGACACAAAGCCGTTGGCATAGTTTTCACCGTCGTAAGCGCGGCCAGTAATCGGCGAGTCCATGTACTGGAACATGTGCACACCGACGAACCAGGGGTTGTCGATAAACGAATGCATATAGTTCTTGAACATGCGGCCGCGATCTTTCTGATCCGCGGAGATAACGATACCCGGGTGGAAATGGCCCTGATCATCGGAGCCGAAGCTAAACTCACCAATCAGGCTCGGCTTGTCGATCTCCGCCAGGAACGCCCACTTGGACGGGACCAGGCCCTCTTCGTAGAGGTTGTAGCTGATAATGTCGACGTTTTTACCCGCCGCCTTGACGATTTCCGGAGGCATGCCCCAGCTTGGCAAACGGGAGCCCAGGTACAGGTGATTGGGCAGCACAGACTTCATCGCCTTGTTGATCGTGCCGAAGTACTGATTGCCGTATTCGAACAACAGAGTGGCGTAATCTTCCAGCTGCGCATCGGTGCTCACACTGGAGTCCATGCCCTTGTCGAACGCCTCCCACGAAGCGACCTGCTTGCCCCAGGCCTTGTTCAGCGCGTCAATGTTTCCGTACTTTTCTTTGAGAACTTTACTGAAGGCAACCTTGGCCGGCGTATCTGCCGCGTCCCGCGACAGTGCATTGATCACAATACCGTAATGCAGCTCATTGGTTTCCAGACGGCCAAAGCTCTGCTCATTGTCGAAGAAAATACCCATACACCATGGGCTGGCATTAATCTGCTCGCTGACGGATTCCGCCGCAACCACTGCGCGGGCATAAAAACGCGGATCGTAAGGGTCCGGTACCGGATGCCAAAAATCAAAGCCGCTAGAAAGCGTGCTGAATTCACCGATGATGTCTGCAAACGCAACGAACGGAATACGCTCTTCCTTGTAGTAGGAATCCGCCGCCCAGTTACCCAGGGATGTAAAGCCCCAGTCCAGCATACGATCGATGGTAACTTTCTGCCAGGTATCCAGGTAAGACTCCGGATACGTCTCGCCGTAACGACGCTCCAGGTTGGCACTGTAGAAGCTAAAGGTTTCACCGTGCTTCAGTGGGCCAGACTGGGTTTCGCGGCGGTAACCATAGTGATTCCCCAGTGGGTCTTCGTAACCCGGCAGCCATTCGAACATATCCGAGCGGGTCTGGGAGATCAGCTCGCGGGTGGCCCAGGCCTTCTCATCCACACGATTCAGCGGCTGGTCATCTTCGGCAATAACGTCTTCTGCGCTGCGCTTCGGGATTAGCGCCTGGTCGTAGTCATAACCAGTAATGGTGGAGGAATTCGACAGGCGGATAATATCGATACCGGTGGAGTAATAGAGATAGCCTTCCGGGTCTACCAGCGCCCACTTGCCATTGACCTTTTCGGTACGGAAGTAACCAGTCGCTTCGAGCTTTGGCCCATTTTTCCAGCCGCTGAACTTTGAGCGATCTGCATTCGGCTCACCGGACAAGCCTGCCAGTTCCGCTTCAACAACCTGCTGCAATTGCTCATCAGAGTGAATCTTTCCGACGTAATCCACCTTGGCATTCTGACCATATTGATCCAGCAGCCCGCTCAGGAAATTCTTATCCATTTCCGGGTTCGCACGCAGGCGCAGGTTATCAATGGTGTACTGGCGGTCGCTCAGGCTGCCATCGGAGCCAAAGGAAATTTGGGTAATTCCGCTCAAATCCAACAGTTTTTTGCCCCAGAAGGAATGCAGCATGATGTCATCAGACTGCCAAGTGGGCGGGTTGGAACGGAGGCCGGAGGCAAAGTTGAATTCATTCTGTGCTGCGGCCTTGGGATCTTCCTGATCGTGCCCGTGCAACTTCGCGTAGTAAGTGCGCGCTACGCCGTCCGCTGGGACAACCAATCCACGGGTGTAGAAATCCCCGTTTTTGTCAGCCATGGTGACGTCGATTTGAACAGACTCTTCTCCATCGTTGGAAACATCGAAGGCCAGGTTAAAATCGGAAAACTCACTCCAGTCCCAGGCCTCTGCCGGTTTAATGACAAGCCCCGCGTTATTGTGTTCGGCAAGTTTCAGCTTGACCTGCAGCGCTTTGCCACCGGCACCATCATCCACCAGAGCCGCGGTACCGTTGTTCACCTGCACCGACGCGGGCACATCACCCTTATCAAACCCTTCCAGCACAAAGTCTTCTGCCAGCAGGTTGGAGTCTGCACCGGACGCCGCACCAGTTTCTTGCACACCGTCTTTTTGCACACCATCACCCTGCTCCGCGGAACAGGCGGCCAGACCGCCCAATATCGCCGCGGTTATAGCGAGGGCCAGCACAGAACGAATCAAAGGTGTTGAATGTGACACGGCGGCCGACGCTTTAGCAGCTGCTTTTTTGGTTTCCATCATCTTTTCCACGTCTAATTATTGATATGTATTTCCTGAAGAAATCGTCGTTCGCATCGCGACTGCCCTTTTCAATTGAAAAAAGCCAATAAACGATTTCTTACCAATTGGTGTAGCTACCGTCGGGTTTGTAGAGGCGCGGTGCCTCCCAAAATTTAAACGACTGCTCGGCAATCAACTCTTCGTTTACATCGATACCAAGACCGGGTGCATCACCCACCTGGTAAACTCGATTCACTTCTTGCGGCCGGTTGATGAAGTACTTGTCGTGATCGGACTTATTGCTGTCGTAGGGAGCAATTTCGCACCAGGCCAGATTCGGTACCGCGGCACACATCTGGATGGTTGCGGCGGTGCACACCGGGCCCAACGGGTCGTGCGGCATAATGTCGATGTAATGACTCTCCGCCATTGCCGCCACCTTCATGGCCTCGGTCAAGCCGCCGACATTGCATACATCGATACGGGAAAAATTGGTGAGGTCATTCTCGATATACGGTAAAAAGTCCCACTTGCTGGCAAACTCTTCACCAATTGCAAACGGCACATTCGTCAGTTTGCGCAAGCCTTGGTAGGCAGTCACCGACTGGTCGCGAATGGGCTCTTCAAGAAAGTCGAGCACCCCTTCTCCCAACTTCTGGCAAAAACTTGCGGTTTCCGCCACGGAGAGCCGGTGGTGGTAGTCAATGCCCAGCACCAGTTCTTCGCCGAGTTCCTGACGAATTTCTTTCAAGCTACCGGCCGCTGCCGCAATCGATTTGCGCACATCGAATGTGGTGGGTTCGGTAGGGCTGCCGTGCTCACCGGTAGTCGCACGAATCACTTCCCAACCCTGCTCGCGCAATGCACGGAAGTCATCCATCAGCGCCTGCCCCATGGGCTTGGTAGACGTAACGAACAACGGAATTTCGTTGCGCTGCTTGCCGCCCAGCAATTGATAGGTCGGCACGTTCAGCGCCTTGCCGGCGATATCCCACAAAGCGATATCAATCGCGGAAATTGCAGCGGTCAGCACGCGGCCGCCCTCAAAATACTGACTGCGGTACATCTCTTGCCACAGCGCGCCAATATTGCGCGCGTCGCGGCCAATCAGAAAGTCACGATAGTGTTTAACCGCACCCGCAACCGCCAACTCACGACTGGAAAGGCCGGATTCCCCCCAACCGTAAACGCCCTCATCGGTCTCCACCTTTACCAGGCACAGGTTCCGGTGCCCAACCCAAACCGGGTATACCTTGATATCGGAAATCTTCATCGCAGCCAGCCCTTCTTTGAAGCCATTACTTCAGGTCATCGGTGGGACACAGACTGGCACTGAGGCCATGGTCTGCAGTGATGTTGGAGCCAGTCATGGCCCCGGAACAGGAAGACAGCAGGAAGGCGGCGATATGCCCCACTTCCTCGACCGTGTTGTACTTGTTGTCCGCGTGCATCTTGTCAAAGGATGCGGCCAGCGCAGGGCTCTCATCTGCGACCTTGGCAACCGCCTCGGTTTTCGTCAGGCCCGGGCACAAGCTGTTTACACGAATACCTTTCTTGCCCAGGCTCCAGGCCATTGCGCGGGTCATTGCCACAATGGCGCCTTTGGTTGCGGCATACATTTCGTAGCCAGCCACACTGGCACCGGCGTGATTGGAAGCGATGTTTACAATCGCCCCACCGGCCTGCATACGCCGCGCCGCAGCCTGGCACAACAGAAATACGGAACGCTGGTTGACTTCCCACAAGCAGTCCAGCTTGTCCAAATCAAAATCGAGAAAGTCGCCTTCGATGGTCACGCCAGCGTTGTTGACCAAGCCATCGATACGTCCAAAGCGCGCTACCACCGACTCAATAAATGGGTCTATCGCCGAGGCATCGCCCACATTCAACGGAAAATAAGCACTCTCAAAGCCGCGGTCCCGCAGTGTTTCAACGCGATTGCCAGCATCGTTGATATCCGCCAGTACAACAGTGGCACCTGCCTCGGCACACACCTGTGCGATACCCCAGCCGATGCCCGCGGCAGCGCCCGTGATTACAACTACCTTCTGATCCAGCAAGGCTTTAGACATGAAGACTACTCACTTATTTAATCGTCGCTTATCGCCATTTGCGGTGCGCGCTTACGCGCGCACCATGGTGGCTTCAATCTCTTCGATGGATTTATTCTTGGTTTCCGGCAGCAAGCGGAACAACAACGCCAGACTCACGGTGATGCAAGCGGCATAAAACAGGAAAATTTCCGCAGCACCCATATTGTTCAACTGCCAGGGGAAGAACTGCTGCACGAAGTAACTGACGGTGCTCACAATCAGCGCGAAGAATGGAATGGCCACACCGCGCACATGGGTGGGGAAGATTTCCGAGAACAACACCCACATAACCGGCCCGATAGACAGGTTAAAGGACGCGATAAAACACATGATTCCCGCAAGCACCAGCGTGGCATCAATTTGGATTGCTTGCTGAATCAGAGCAGCTTCATTTGCACGGGCAGTGGCTTCACCCAATGCTTGATACATCGCCTGCTTGAAGGACACGTCCGTTTCGAACACAGTGCCCACCAGCGCCTGAAGTGCCGACACATCAATATTCGCAGCTGCCAGCGCCTGCAGCGAGTCCGCAGTTAATTCATAGCTCGCTTGGTTGAACGCCCAGCTACACAGGAACAGGCTGGCGCCGCCCCAGGCCAAACCAAACAGCACCAGCGGGCGACGGCCGAGGCGGTCGATCAGCAGCAACGCCAGGATGGTGAACATCACACTCACCACCCCCACAACGACCGCCTGCAGGAAGGCCGCATCGGTACCAATACCCACCTGCTCAAATACAGTGGGCGCATAGAACATAATCGCGTTAATGCCGGTAATCGGCTGGGCCACCGCAATGACGAGGCCTACCCAGAAGGCGGTGCGCAAGCGCGGTTTGAAAATCTCGGCAACTTGCTGCCGGAAACTGCCGCTAGGCGCAGCGGCAGCGCTCTCCTGAATCTCCTGGATCTGCGGCTCAATATGACCCGCAGGCATCAGCTTACCCATGACTGCGCGCGCTTCACTAAGACGACCTTTCAGCACCAGCCAGCGCGGGCTCTCCGGAATAATCAGAAGCATCAGTAACCAGATCAGCGCCGGCACCACTTCCACCCCCAGCATCCAGCGCCAGGTGTACTGATCGATACCCAAGGTGGTTACCCAGGCAGCGTCCGCATTGGAAGCTTGCAGGATCAGGTAGTTGGCGAAGTACGCGGCAGACAGCCCTACCACTGTGGTGATCTGGTTCATCGAGACCAGCTTGCCGCGCATATTCGCCGGCGCTATCTCACCAATATACATCGAGGCCAGGGACAGAGAGGTAAATGCCAAACCACCGAGGAATCGCGCGGCCACCAGCATTTCAAAGTTGGGCGCGAGGACCGAGCCAATCGCCGATAACAGGTATAAGGCAGCGATGATCAGCAAAGCCGTCTTGCGGCCCCAGGCATCGCAGATACGCCCGGTAACCAGCAGGGCAAAGATCACCCCAAAACCCGGCGCACTTACCACGGTACCCACTTGCAGGTCAGACAGGGTAAACTCAGCGGTAATAAAGCGCACGGTGCCGGAAATCAGCGCCGCGTCGAGACCAAAGATGAAACCGCCAAACGCCACAATTGCGGCAAATTTGAAGGCGGTTAATTGAAATCCTCTCATCGGACGACCCTCTTTATTGTTATGGGTACTCCGACCGCAGGTTGCTGGAACGGGCACCACTTGATGTAGGCCCATCATACAACCCCATTTCCTTTTTGTTAACAATTAACTATATACAAATATTCCTGTAGCCCCTTATACTGGCTCCATCCTGACCCCCTGCGGGAAAAGACCAGTAAGAACAACAGGAATACAACATGCTGAGCCAGCAGTTTCATCAGGCGTTGGAAGCCTGCCCACTGATCGCCATTATTCGCGGCGTTACCCCAGATGAAGTCGACATGGTCGCCAACACCCTGCTAGACGCCGGTGTACGCGCTATCGAGATTCCGCTGAACTCCCCTGTGGAACCGCTCAAAAGCATCGAGCGGCTGGCCAACATCATGGACAACTTCGGCGAAACCACCATTTGTGGTGCCGGTACCGTGCTCACCGAAGAGCAGGTCCAGAGTGTACAAAATGCCGGCGGAAAGATCATTGTTTCGCCAAATTGCGACCCGGAAATTATCCGGGCCACCATCGACCGTGACCTGATTTCCGTTCCCGGTTGCCTCACCCCCACGGAGGCCTTCAGCGCACTCAAGGCCGGTGCCCGGGTGCTGAAGATGTTCCCGGTGGCAGATTTCCCAGCACAGTACCTGACCTCCCTCGGCGCGGTGGTACCAAAAGATGTGCTTACCCTGGCGGTAGGCGGCATCACCGACACCAATATGGATGAGTACTGGCAGGCTGGTGCCCGCGGCTTTGGCCTGGGGTCCAACATTTATGCGGCGGGCGATAACGCCAGCCAGATTGCTGACAAGGCGCGCATCATGGTCGATGCAGCCAAGCGCGCCCAGGCGCTCGGCGACTAGTTTCTCCCCGTATCGATGTGTGGTTATGCAACCGTGGCCTTAACCTCGGCGGCCCTGACCAAGCATCAATACACGTTGTCAGTTGCGATTGACTCTTCGCAATCTTTGCCCTGCCACAACGCCATTTGTGGCATACAGGGCATTTTCTCTCGCTTCAGCGCCTCTTTTGGGGCGCTTTTTTTATATCTGGAAAGAGCGCGCCCTTTAAATCTTCTAGTAAGCCTTCTAGGCCCGCTAGGTCTGCACACCCCAAAGTTCAACGCACTCAAACACCATCAAAGCCCGAGCGACGCACTGATACGGCCGGCAGACTCCTGTACCGAGCGAATCAATTCTTCACGCTCCAGTTTCTTGCCAACCACCGAAGTGAGGCTGGAAACCGCCAACGCAGCAATAGTCGCACCTTCGGGCCGCCCCACCAGCGCCGCACAGTCGGTAACGCCATCGGTTAGTTCACTGGTACGCAGCTCGAACCCCGCCTCGCGCACTGCCAACAACGACTGCTCCACTTCGGCAGCCTCTGTCAGGTTATGCACGCCGTGCAGCAAATCCGCACGACGCCCAGGATCGCAACTAGCCAGAAGCACCCGGCCGGAAACCGTCTGCAGCAGCGGGAACAGAGTACCTTCATTGAACGACAGGGATACAGGCCCCGGGCTCTGCACCTGCAGCACCACCATCAATTGCCCCTGGTGGATCACGCTCAAATGGCAAGACTGCCCGAGTCGCGCCGCCAGTGCCTCCATCTCCGGCTGTGCGGCAAAGCGCAACTGGGAGACAGGGGAAAGTGTGCGCGTCAATTCCAGTAATTTGAGGGAGACCCGGTATTTGCCGGACACCTCCTCCCGCAACAGGTACCCACGGGCCTCGAGACCAACCAAAACACGAAAGATCTCACTGTTAGTACGCCCAATACCCTGGGCTATATCGGACTGCGACAGCGGTAATGACTCCGCCGCCAGAAATTCGAGTATTTCCAGCGCCTTATCCAGCGCCGGAACCGCATATTTACTGCCGTTATCGCTCTTCTGGCCTGCACTCTTGTCTTTGTCTTTTGCGGGCACCGCTTTCCCCTTAAACCCGTTTCTATCAACCCAAAACTATCAACCCAAAACTATCAACCGGTTGCATTCAAGCCATTGCTGTCCGGGCTTCTGCAAACCTTTTTGATGATTCGCGCATTTAAGCACAGGTTGACACCGCCAAAAAACGATTTTTATACTTGAACAATAACTTCATATATAAAAATCCTGATGAGCCGCCAACCAGCGGGCAAATACAGCCCGCAACCTGTCGACCAACACCGACGGGAGTTACCGAGAGAAAATCATGAGCAGCTCCACAAGCAACAGCAGCCCGGAACAAATTGTTCTGCGCGGTATGACCTGGAACCACACCCGGGGTTTCACCCCCATGGTGGCGGCCGCCCAGCGCTTTGAAGAATTGAATCCGCACGTCACCATCGAGTGGGACAAGCGCTCACTGCAGGCTTTCGCCGACCACCCCATCGATGACCTTGCTGGCCGTTACGACCTGCTGGTGATCGATCACCCCTGGACCGGGTTTGCTGCACGGGAAAAAGTGATTCTGCCTTTGGATGATTACCTGCCAGCCGCTTTCCTGCAGGATCAGGCAGACAATGCCGTGGGCCAGTCCCATAACTCCTACAACTACGACGGCCAGCAGTGGGCCCTCGCCCTGGATGCCGCCACGCCCGTCGCTTCCCTGCGTCCCGACCTGCTGCAACAGAAGGGGCTGGACGAGCCAAAAACCTGGGAAGACTTAATGGCTCTGGCCGAGCAAGGCCTGGTGGCTGTGCCGAGCATTCCCCAAGACACCCTGATGAACTTCTACATGTTGTGTTCGGCCATGGGTGAAGACCCCTGTGTGGGCGAAGAAGAAGTGGTCAGTAGTGCGGTGGGTCTGGAAGCGCTGGGTATGCTGAAGGCCCTGTCCGATAACCTCGACCGCCGCTGCTTCGACTGGAACCCGATCAAGGTCTACGAGGCAATGACCCTCAGCGACGACTTCGCGTACTGCCCATTTGCTTATGGCTATGCGAATTACGCGCAGCCGGGTTATGCACGCAAGCGCTTGGCATTCCGCGATACGGTCACTGCAGGGCCCAAGGCAGAACACCTGAAAACCACCCTCGGTGGCACCGGCCTGGCAATTTCCGCCCAGACCAAACACGCAGAAGTGGCCGCACAATTTGTGGAGTTTGCCGGCAACCCGGACTTCCAGGGGTCTTTCTATATCCAGTACGGCGGCCAACCAGGGCACCGCGCCGCCTGGCAAGCCGAGCCGGCGAACCAGCTCACCAACGACTATTTCGCCAACACCCTGCCCACGCTCGACCGCGCCTTCCTGCGGCCGCGCTACCACGGGCATATGTTCTTCCAGGACAACTCGGGCGCACCTATTCGCAACTACCTGATGCACGGCGGCGACGCCAACGCACTGCTCGCCCAACTCAATGCACTGTATGTGAAATCTCGTCAGGGTTAATTCATGACGCAACCACTCAAAGGCATCACCGTTCTCGAATTCAGCCAGTACCTGGCAGGCCCCTATGCGGGCCTGCGCCTGGCAGACCTCGGTGCGCGGGTAATCAAAATAGAACGCCCGGGCAGCGGCGATGCCTGCCGCAATCTCGCCACCAAGGATTTATGGGTGGATGGTGACAGCTTGCTGTTCCACACCATCAACCGCAATAAAGAGTCCTTTTGTGCAGACCTGAAAAACCCGGGTGACCTGGCGGCGGTCCGCCAACTGATCCGTCAGGCGGATGTGATGACCCACAACTTCCGTCCAGGGGTAATGGAAAAAATCGGGCTCGACTACACCAGTGTGCAGGCAATTAACCCGCGCATTATTTATGGGGAAGTATCCGGTTACGGCAACGAAGGTCCCTGGGTACACAAGCCCGGCCAGGACCTACTGGCGCAAGCGGTGTCCGGACTCGGCTGGCTCTCGGGCAATCGTGACCAAGGGCCGGTGCCGCTGGGCCTCGCCATTGCCGACATGCTGTGCGGTACCCATCTGGCACAAGGTGTTCTCGCCGCACTGGTGCGCCGGCAGCGCGCCACAAAGTACTCTGGAAATTACTCTGTGAACAAAGGAGCAGAAGGAATAGAAGCGGGAAATACCGGTGCAAAAGTACAGGTAAGCCTGCTCGAGTCCATGATCGACTTTCAGTTTGAAGGGCTTACTACCTACCTGAACAACGGCCAACAGTCGCCAAGCCGCAGTGAAATCGCCAACGCCCACACATTCCTCGGCGCCCCTTACGGAATCTACCAGACCAAAGACCACTGGATCGCAATTTCCATGGGGCCGCTGGGACCACTGGCAGAGGCACTGGCGTGCCCGGCGCTCAATCGAAACGATATTGACAAGGAAGCCTTCAGTCAGCGCGATACCATCAAGGCCACACTCGCAGAGCACCTGCGCACTCAGTCAACCGACTACTGGATGCAGCGTCTCAACGCCGCCGCCATCTGGGCATCAGAAGTCGTGGACTACGACACCCTGCTGCAGCACCCCGCGTTCAAGGCAGTAGCCATGGAGCTACAGGTCTCGCGATCCGCGCAAAATGCGCACGGCAACGAAGTCACCGTGACAACAACCCGCTGCCCGCTACAAATTAACGGGCAGCGCTTTACCAGTCACAGAGCTGCCCCGGTACTGGGTGCCGATACCGCACACATCCGGCAAACACTGCTGGCAAAGCAGGAGGTTGCACAATGAGCGAACGGCAGCGACCGCTTGACGGCTTACTCGTACTCGACTTCTCCCAGTTTCTATCAGGCCCCTCCGCCGCACTGAGGCTAGCCGACTTGGGCGCCCGGGTAATCAAAATCGAACGCCCGGAGCGCGGTGAAGACGGCCGCAACCTCTACCTGTCGGATTGTGTTTTGGAAGGTGAGTCCACGCTGTTCCACGCAATCAACCGCGACAAGGAAAGCTTTTGTGTGGACCTGAAGGACCCCACCCAACGGGATGCGCTGAATACACTGATTAAGCAGGCGGATATCCTCATCGCAAATTTCCGCCCCGGGGTGATGCAACGGCTGGGCCTCGATTACCAATCCGTAAAAAACCTGAACCCGGCAATCGTCTACGGGGAAATCAGTGGCTACGGCCTCGTTGGTCCGTGGGCGGAGCGCCCCGGGCAGGATCTATTGCTACAGGCACTCTCCGGCCTCACCTGGCTGTCCGGCAGCCGGGCAGACGGCCCCGTCGCCATGGGTGTACCCGTTGCCGACATCTTTACCGGCGCGCAACTGGTACAGGGTATTCTCGCCGCCGTCTTTGCACGGGAGTTTTCCGGCGAAGGTAGCCATGTGCAGATCAGTATGCTGGAAGCGATGCTGGATTTTCAGTTCGAACCACTCACCATTGCATTGCACGACCCGGAGCAATCCATCGAGCGCGCGGCCGTCAATGGCGCCCATGCGCTGGTTGCCGGCGCCTACGGGTTTTACCGCACCAAAGACGGCTATATAGCGCTGTCGATGGGACGGGTCGAGGATCTCGCGCGCCTGCTCGACTGCCCCGCATTACTGCCCTTTTCCAATCCAGCACTCGCCTTCGCAGAGCGCGATGCCATCAAGCAAATTCTCGCCGACCACCTGCCCTGCCAGACCACTGCGCACTGGCTGTCACTGCTGGAGCCCGCAGACATCTGGTGTGCCGAGGTACTCGATTGGGAGCAGTTACTGGCACACGAAGGGTTCAAAACCCTCGACATGTTGCAGTCCCTTCCCTTGCCCGGGGGCAACGCGTTAACCACCAGCCGCTGCCCTATCCGGATTGATGAACAATGCCTATGGGGCAGCCAACCTGCGCCACAACTGGGGCAACACCAGGCAACAATTAACCGGGAAATAGAAAGTTTCCACAACGCATTAAAAGGAATGAGCCATGAGTGAAGGTCACACACCGCTCGGCGAGACAACGATAAAGACAACGGTAAAGACAACGGCCACGCCAGCTCGAGTAGCAATCACCAAATCTGCGGAAGGTGTTGCGTACATTTCACTGAACCTGGCCCCCGCAAACGCCTACTACGAAGCATTTCTACGGGAAATTGGCGTGGTCATTCGCACTCTGGAGCAAGACGATAGCGTGCGTGTGGTGGTGATCAAAAGCGGGCTGGAAAAATTCTTTTGTGCGGGCGCAGACATCAAGGTATTCGCGAGTAATAGCGTGCAACAAAATCTCGCACTGGTTGCCGCCGCACGGATCAACGCGGATGCGATTGAAAACAGCAGTAAAGTCTATATCGCCGAGATTTCCGGGCACTGCCTCGGCGGCGGTCTGGAAATCGCGATGGCCTGCGATTTTATCTTCGCGGCGGAGGGCAACTACCGGTTTGGTCTGCCGGAAATCAAGCTTGGATTGATCCCCGGCAATGGCGGCACCCAGCGTCTGGTGCGCCGTATTGGCCGACGGGCAGCCATGGAACTCCTGCTTACCGGCGATACTTTTGGGGTGGGCCAGGCGCAAGAACTGGGCTTGCTGGACGGTATCTACAGCCGCGACTCCCTGACCGAGGGAACGCGTGAGTTCGCGAACGAAATTGCACGCGGCCCGGGCCGCGCCATCGCCGCCACCAAGCGCACCTTGCGTGAAGGCAGCTCACTGCCACTCGCCCAGGGGCTGGCGCTGGAAGCTGAGTTGGCAGATGCGCTCTATGAAACACCCGATGCCGCAGAGGGCTTACAAGCCTTTCTGGAAAAGCGTTCGCCCGTGTTTAATCAATAAACGTAATCCGTAGAGACAATCAGTCCCAAATCAATCGATCAGACCCAGATATAAAAAATACAAGGAGAAGATGATGAGTACATCGAGCTCAACCGCGCAAACCCATTACCAGTGTTATATCGACGGCAATTGGGTCGACAGCGCACAAAAGCTGTCGGTGGAAAACCCCGCGACCGGCGAAGTATTCAGCAGCGTACCCGACTGTACTCTGGAACAGGCAGACGCTGCACTGGCATCCTCTCAGGCTGCACTGCAAAGCTGGAAAATGTTGCCGGCAATCGAACGCGGCCGCCACCTGTTTCGCCTGATTGAAGCACTGCAACCAAAGCGCGACCTGTTTGCCCGCCTGCTGGTACTGGAACAGGGCAAAACCCTGAACGAAGCCTACGGCGAGTTCGACGACACCCTGAATTACCTGACCTACTCCGCAGAGGCTGCGCGCCGCATCGAAGGTAATATCTTTCCCTCCGATAACGCAAGTGAACAGCTGTGGATTCAAAAGGTACCCTACGGCGTAACCGTCGGGCTGTGCGCGTTTAACTACCCGCTCGCACTGATCGGTCGCAAAGTGGGCCCGGCGCTGGTAACCGGTAACACCATGATCGTCAAACCCCACGAGGCGACACCAATTACCGCCATGGAGTTTGCCAAGGTTGTCGAGGAAGCCGGCATTCCAAAAGGTGTGATCAACATCATTAGCGGCAGCGGCATTGCGGTTGGCGAACACCTGGTAAAAAGCCCGATTACCCAGCTGGTGACACTCACCGGCAGTATCCGCGCGGGCCAGGCGATCTGTCGTGCGGTGGCAGAAAACGTAACCGCGGTATCCCTGGAACTGGGCGGGAAAGCGTCCTTTATCGTGCTGGACGATGCCGACATCGACAAAGCCGTGGATGCGGTGGTGATCTCACGCTACGCAAACTGCGGACAAGTGTGTATCTGTGCAGAACTGGTGCTGGTACACGAAAAGGTTGCTGACGAATTTACCCGTAAGGTACTGGAGAAAGTAAAAGCGCTCACCGTGGGCAACCCCATGGACAACCCCAGCATGGGTCCATCGGTGACCGCACAGGGATTGGACCGGGTGGAATCCATTGTGCAGGAAACCATTAATGCCGGCGCGACTGTCGCATGTGGTGGTGGCCGCCCACAAGGTAGCGAGTTTGAAAACGGCAACTGGTACCAGCCCACCGTGCTCACCGAGGTGACGGCAGACATGGCGGCGGCCCGCGAAGAGATCTTTGGCCCGGTATTGCCCATCGTCAAAATTTCGTCCTTTGACGAAGCGGTTGCCATCACCAACCGTCGCAACGACGGCCTGAGCTGCTACCTGTGGAGCAACGACTACCGCATCATTATGGATGGCATTGCCCGACTGGAAGTAGGCACCGTGTTTGTGAACAAGCAAATTGTCGGCTACATCCAGGGTTACCATTCCGGCCACAAGCGCAGTGGTATCGGCGGCGAAGATGGTATCTACGGCATCGAGGGATACCTGCAAAAACGCGCGGTGTATCTGAACTGCAACTAACGCAATTCATCACCAACTGCCACGCAAAGGAGATGTGCTAGACCATGGAAAGCTTGCTCGAAAAAAGTGCTTCAGTGAAAGGCACTACCAAGACGCAAACCAGCAAAAAATATGCGATAGCACCGCACATATGTGCGGCGCTGCTATTTTTCTGCCAATTTTCGAATGCGCTTACGCCGTCGGCACATCTGGAAAAGCCTGAGGATCATGGCTTTTCCAGTGAAGCGCTGAATATGGCCGACGAGCATCTGGCCGGATATATTAAGCAGCAAAAAATCTCCGGCTACACGTTATTGGTATCCCACCAGGGAAAGCCGATTCACTTTAGTACCGGCGGTGCGCAGGACATTGCGGCGCAGCAGGCCATGCGCCGCGATACGATTTTCCGCCTGTACAGCATGACCAAACCGATTACCGGCGTGGCCATGATGATGCTGTGGGAAGAAGGCAAGTTTCAGCTGAACGACCCGGTGGAAAAATATCTACCGGAGTTTAAAAGGTCGCGCATATTTAGCCGTATTGATGAAAAAGGGCAGATAATCTCTACCGCCCCGAGTCAACCGATGACCATTCTTGACCTGATGCGGCATACATCCGGGCTGTCTTACGGCTATAGCGGCAAGGAAGCTATCGACAAGGCGTACAAGGAAGCAAACCTTTGGCGCGGTATCACTGGTAATAAAGCCCTGTCCACAACCATTGCCGACTTGCCACTGGTATTTGACCCCGGCTCCCGCTGGGAATACTCGGTGGCCACCGATGTACAGGGCTATCTGGTGGAGGTTCTTTCCGGGCAACGGTTTGATACCTTCCTTCGCGAGCGCATCTTCGAACCGCTGGGCATGACAGATACCAGCTTCCAGCTACAGCCGGAACAGCTACCGCGCTTTGCCGAGCTTTATGTCTCGTCCAAAGAAGGACTCGCTCCGTGTAGCGATCCACAGGATTGCTACGACTACCGAAAAGTACCGATCATTCATTCCGGCGGCGCCGGGCTTATCGGCACTACCGAGGACTACTGGCGCTTTGCCCAGATGCTCGCCAACGGCGGCACGCTGAATGGCGTGCGCCTGCTGCAACCAGACACCATTACCCTGATGACCCGGGACCATCTACCAGAAGGAATCGACGGCCACTTCTGGACATCCGGCTGGGGGTTTGGATTGAACTTCGCCGTGCTCACCGACGCGGAGGCGCGTTACGGTTATGGCAACAATGGGGAGTATTTTTGGGGCGGAGCGGCCAACACCAAGTTCTGGATAGATCCCGTGGATGAACTGGTTGTGGTATTTATGACCAATATTTTCCCCCACGAGGGAATCGACTTTGAGGCGGACCTGCACCGTTTTATCTATACGGCAAAAAAAGAAAACCCCTGAACACATCTTGAGCCGCGCGACACAAGATTTGATCAGGGGTTTCGTTGCGCTTCCTCTTCGGAAGCGCCCGCTCGATGTTACCGGTTTTCTGACGTGAGCAGGTCGATGGCGTTCAGGCAATCGCGGTTGTACGCAACACGGGAATCGACGTCGAGATCTCTCGGGCGTACGCCGAGTTTGGCACCGACAAAGTCGAGGTCTTGCCAACCTGCGGTCTCAAGGGTGAGCGCCATTTGTTCGCGGGTCAGCAGGGAGCCCTCCGCGAAATAACCTTCAGCAAAGATTTCTGCTGGCGGCATATGGGTATCGCGCCAAACGCCATAGGGCGTTTCCACATCGGAGATACCAGAGAACATCAGGCCACGCAGCAGCCCCGCTTCGCGGGCGAGACGCAGGTGCTCCAGTGGCCCCTCAACACTGCGAGTCTCAAGTGCCGAGCGTCCCCAGTTGATGGAAATGCCGAGCTTGCTACCACTCGCGGTATTCACTGCCTGGATGGTTGCAATTTCTTCCTGCAGGGTAAGGAAGCCTTTCTCCGGCTCAGAGCCATCAATAAACGCATCGCAATGCTCGATCACCAGACCGGCACCATCCCAATCCCAAGAAACAATCTCTTGCAGGGAACGCTTGAGCGAGTCTGTAGAAGAATTGGATTTGGTGCGATTTGGGCTGGTGTGCAGCTGCACATAGTCCACCGCTTTTCGCCCCAGGTGGGCATTCAGCTTCAGCACCGCAGCATGCATTTGCCGGTAAAACTCGATACCGGCTGCACGGCCATCCTCATCGTCGGACGCAATACCAAAAGCCGGGTTTTTAGCCAGGCTTCCCATCACACCCGGTACACCGGTAAACACGTAATTCCACTGGGGATCGATGTTGCGCAAAAACCAGTCATCATCGTGGCCGTGCAAGCTGCCGGTAAACGGGTGTTCCAGCCCCCGCACATTATCCAGCTGCTTAATACGGTTCAGGTATTGTTCCTGAACTTCAGGTTGCCAGGAGTCGGTTACCGGGGCGGTGGCATAAGCGCCTAGTATATATTTCATACGAATGCTGCGGCTCTGGAAAATTAGATGAATAAAAGCCCGGGCAGTATACCGCTTCACTCATCATCCAGACGCTATAAAACAACACGCATTCAATAAGGCATTGCCAACACCACCCCACCCATTGACCGATTTAACCCGACTGTTACTCGCTTATAGATCGCTTTAACTGTTTACTTAACGATGCAGGTCAAATCGGTCCAATTGCATGACTTTGTTCCAGGCGGCAATAAAGTCCTGCTGAAACTTCTTTCTCCCGTCGTCACTGGCATAGACCTCGGCGAGGGCGCGAAGCTCAGCATTGGAGCCAAACAACAGGTCAACTCGAGTGCCGGTCCAGCGGGGCTCGCCGCTATCCCGCGCTACCCCCTGATAGAGTCCATTACCTTCGGTCATGGGTGCCCAGACCGTGGACATGTCCAGCAGGTTGACGAAGAAATCGTTGGTTAGGGCACCCGCCCGATCTGTGAATACGCCGTGCTGGCTGTCATCAAAGTTGGTCCCGAGCACCCGCATGCCACCAACCAGCACCACCAGCTCCGGTGGCGACAATGTCAGTAGCTGCGCGCGATCAATGAGTAACTGCTCTGCGGGAATCTCGATATCACCCCGCAGGTAATTACGGAAGCCATCTGCGATGGGCTCGAGGTCATCAAATGAGTGCTCTTCTGTTTGTTCCTGAGTGGCATCGGTGCGACCTGGGGTAAAGGGAACACTGGCGGGATGCCCGGCATCCGCTGCCGCTTTCTCAATAGCGGTGCAACCGGCGAGCACGATCAGGTCCGCCAATGAAACCTGTTTGCCGCCACTGGCGCCGGAATTGAAGTCAGTCTGAATTGACTCCAGCGCCGCCAATACTTTGGCAAGGATTTGCGGTTTGTTGACCGCCCAATCCTTTTGCGGTGCCAGGCGGACACGGGCTCCGTTGGCCCCACCGCGCCGGTCAGAACCACGGAAGGTCGAAGCGGAAGCCCAGGCGGTACTCACCAGATCGCCAATGGCGAGTCCGGAGGCCAGCACTTTCTTTTTCAGCTCGGCAACATCCCCGTCGTCAATAGGCGAGTAGTCTGCCGCCGGTACCGGGTCCTGCCAAATTAGCGCTTCATCCGGTACTTCGGGACCCAGGTAGCGCGCTCTGGGCCCGAGATCGCGATGGGTTAATTTAAACCAGGCGCGGGCGAATGCATCGGCAAATTCGTCGGGGTGTTCGTAGAAGCGCCGGGAAATGTTTTCGTAATCCGGGTCTGCGCGCAGCGCGATGTCCGTGGTCAGCATCATGGGCGCATGGCGTTTGTTCGGGTCGTGGGCATCGGGCACCGAGTCGGCCCCCGCACCATGCTTGGGCTGCCACTGATGCGCGCCTGCCGGGCTTTTGGTGAGTTCCCAGTCGTACCCAAACAGATTCCAGAAGTAGTTGCTGCTCCACTTGGTGGGCGTGCTGGTCCAGATAACTTCCAATCCACTGGTGATGGTGTCATCGCCTTTGCCCGAACCAAAGCTGCTGTGCCAACCCAACCCCTGCTCTTCCAGTCCCGCGGCCTCCGGCTCGGGGCCAACCAATGCAGCGTCACCGGCTCCGTGGGTTTTACCAAATGTGTGGCCACCGGCAATCAGCGCCACCGTCTCTTCGTCATTCATTGCCATACGGCCAAAGGTGTCGCGAATGTCCTTGGCTGCAGCCAACGGGTCGGGATTGCCATTGGGACCCTCGGGGTTTACATAAATCAAACCCATCTCCACTGCGGCCAATGGATTTTCCAGGTTGCGATCGCCGCTGTAGCGGGCGTCTGTCAACCAGGCTTTCTCATCGCCCCAGTAGACATCTTTCTCCGACTCCCACACATCCTCCCGGCCACCGGCAAAACCAAAAGTTTTGAAACCCATGGATTCCAACGCCACATTGCCGGTGAGAATCATTAGGTCTGCCCAGGAAATGTTGCGACCATATTTTTGCTTGATGGGCCACAACAGGCGACGCGCCTTGTCGAGGTTGACGTTGTCCGGCCAACTATTCAGTGGCGCGAAACGCTGGTTGCCAGTGCTGGCGCCACCGCGCCCATCACGCACCCGATAAGTACCGGCGCTGTGCCATGCCATACGAATAAACAGAGGTCCGTAGTGGCCGAAATCTGCCGGCCACCAGTCCTGCGAATCCGTCATTAACGCGTGCAGGTCTTTCTTTACCGCCTCGTAATCGAGCTGCTGGAATGCTTCGGCGTAATCGAAGTCCTTATCCAGCGGGTTGGATTTGCCCGAATGCTGGCGGAGAATATCCAGCCGCAAATGATTCGGCCACCAATCCTCATTTGTCGTACCACCACCGGCCGCATGGCCAAAAGGACATTTACTTGTTGTCATGTGCGTCACTCCATTGACGGTCTGAGGGCTTTGCTCAACTATAGCCAAGGAGTAACAGACTGGATCTAGACAATAACCGCGGGCTCAGGCTGTCCCTGCACCGCATTGCGGTAGACCAGCGTGACACCGTTGGCGACTTCCGCTCCGGGGCGATCTTCCAAGCCAACCGCAGCGGTGGTCACATACATATCGGTAAAGTCCTCGCCACCAAACGCCGGGCAAGTGGTGCGAATCACTGGCGCTTCCAGCGCCGCGATTTCCCGGCCGCTCGGGTCAAAGCACTGGGTGCGCGCGCTGTCCCACAGTGAAGACCACATATTGCCCTGCCCATCCATTACTGCGCCGTCGGGAATCAGCTCCTGTGTACTCAGGTCCAGGAAAGCTTCGGGCTCACCCATGGGCCAGCCATCAGCGGTATTCAGCAGTACGCGGTAAACGGTATTTTTTGCAGAGTCTGCGTAGTAACCATAACAACGTTCGCGGTCAAAGCAGATGCCATTGGGTACTGTCATTCCTGAATCGAGGCGACGCAGTTCGCCTTTGTACCAGCGATACAGGTTCCCTTGGTCCGGCTCACCATTGACGCCCATGGTACCGATCCAGAATCCACCCCAGGGGTCGGCGCGGCCATCGTTGCTGCGATTGCCCGGCATATCAGGTTCCAATTCGCACAGCAGGCTCTTCTCACCGGAATTTAAATCCATCAAGTGCAGGCCACTCTCGCAGGCAACCAGTGCACGGTCGCGATCCACCCAGCCAATGGCAGAAGGCATTTCGCCCATATCCCAGGCTTGCGTGCCATCGGGGCCCTTGGCCAACACCTTGTTATTCAGCAGGTCCACCCAATACAGGGTCTTGCGCATTGGATGCCACAGCGGACCCTCGCCGAGGCTGCATATCCGTTCATCGAAAACCTCGGCGGCAACAGTTTCCCCGCCCTGTTCCCTAGTCGCTGAATTCAGCAGTTGATCGCTCACGTGTATTCCTCAAATTCTCAAACTACTTGTCTCTTGCACGGCGCAAAAATTACGGTGTTTGTAGCAGGCTGGTTATCTTCGCCGACACTACCTCATCATCCAGGGCAATAGGCTTCGAATGCTGAGCGGCACGCACAATCAGCAGTGCCCGGCCTTCACTGGTCCGCAAGCGTTCGCTTTTGTAGCGTTCCATATACGCCGAACGGCCGTTGTCGGTACCGAGCAGTTCCAGCCCTTCCGGCAACACAAATTCAATATTCGCATCCAGATGCCGCACCGGGCGGCCCTTGTTATCCACCAGTTGTGCTTCCACATGCGCCACACTGTCTTTATCTGCCGACAGCAGGTGGCGATCAAAGGAGAGTTCGATAGACACCGGTTGCGTTGCCGTCTGTACCTCAGAAGTCGCTGCACAACCATCGATACCGCGGGCGGATAGTTTGCCCCCGGCAAACGGAACTGCCCACTTGAGGAGACGGTCAGGGTTGTCAGCAAGAGCCCGAGCGCCCAGCGAGCTTCCATTCAGGAACAGTTCTACTTGCGGGCAGTTGCTCAGCACCTCGACAATCACTGGCTCGCCGTTGGCGTAATTCCAATGTCGGTTAACATCCTGCCACCCCCACACACGCTGCTCCCAGGCACCCGGCGTTTTTTCTACCACCTTGCCGTCGGTATCGCGGCGATACAGGGATTTTTCTTCCGTCTGGGAAGTGATTGCCACATAGGGAGCTGGATTCCACAGGGTGCGGTACAGGTCATAGGCGGGGGCCTCAAAACCTGCAAGGTCCAGCAGGCCACTGCGCACCGCCTTGCGCGGCCAAGCGCCATGGGCTTCGCCCAGGTAGTCGGTACCGGTCCATAAGAACGTGCCGGGAATAAAGTCGCGTTCCTCGATGGCCTTCCACTCGTGCCACTGCACCACATTTTCGGTACCCATGATCATTTTCTCGGGGTACTTCTCGTGCCCATAGTCATAGATCACGCGACGGTAGCTGTAACCGACAATATCCAGCGCATCGGTGTAACCGGAGATATGACTCACCGAAGGCAGAATCAGGTTCGCGGTTACAGGACGGCTGGTGTCGAGTTCCTTAACCCAGCCCGAGAGTTTGGCCGCCGTTTTCGCCAACACGTATTGCCCGGCTTCGCTGCCGTGAAAACGATCCTTGATTTCCTGCTCGGTGATAAACGGCGGGTTGTAGAAGTAATTGCCGGATGCGTTCATGTCGAAGTATCCGGTGGCATCCTTGTAACGCGGGTAGGTCCACTCGATCTCGTTGCCAATACTCCACATAATCACCGAAGGGTGGTTGCGATCGCGCTTTACCGAAAGCTTGAGGTCGGATTCAGCTTCCTGCTGGAAATAGTCGGCGTATCCCCGGCTGATCCGGTCGTCATGGCGCTCCCATTGGTTGAGCCGCTTGTCCTTGGGGTTATCCCATTCATCAAAAATTTCGGCCTGGACCAGAAAACCCATTTCGTCACACAGGTCGAGAAATTCCTGAGAGGCCGGGTTGTGTGCGGTGCGGATGGCATTGGTACCCGCCCGCTTCAAACTTTCCAGCCTGCGCCGCCAGACGTCTTTTGGCACCGCGACACCGACAGCTCCGGCATCGTGGTGCAGGTTTACGCCTTTGATTTCAGTGTTCACACCATTCAGGTAAAAGCCGGCATTTGGATCAAAACGAATTTCGCGCACGCCAAAGCGCGTTTCCAGGCGGTCCACTACCACATCACCCAACGAGATCGTGGTTTGCGCACGATACAGGTTGGGTGTGTCAGGGCTCCAAAGATTGGGCGACTTAATCGACAAAGCCTGCATGAAGGTGCCAGATTGATCCGCCGCAAGTTTGCTACTGGAATCCGCTCTTGCGACCTCACGTCCCTGCCCATCCAGAATCACCGAGTGAATGGTAAATTGCGCAGATTCATCGCGCTGGTTGGCAACCTCAACATCCAGTGTTACTTCGGCACGCTCTTCCGTGACTACTGGTGTTTTGATAAATACCCCCCATATGGGGATATGCAATGGGTCCACGGAAACCAGCTTCACATCGCGATAAATACCTGCACCGGGGTACCAGCGGCTATCGATGTAGCGACTGCGGTCGACGCGCACGGCCACTAGGTTCTGCTTACCCGGATCAAGCAGATGATCAGTGATATCAATGTAAAACGGGGTATAGCCGTTGATGCGGCCACCGACGCGGGTCCCATTCAGCCAAATTTCTGAATGGTTATAAATGCCATCAAAATACAGAAAAGAGCGTTTCTTATCTGCGCTTTTCGGGGTAACGAAAGACTTCCGGTACCAGCCAATGCCTCCGGGTAAATATGCAGTGGCGCCATCTAGCGATGGGTCAAAATCCTGTTCGATACTCCAGTCGTGTGGCAAGCGCAGCGCTCGCCATCCACTATCATCGTAATCAGCGCGCCTAAAGTCGCTACTGTCTTCCAGCTTGAACTTCCAACCGAAATTAAAATCGGTGGAGCGCACAGGCCCAACCTCTCCTCCATGGTTTGAAGTGCTACTCGATGTAGAAGGGTTAGCGAGCGCGGTTGATACTAGGCCGCACAAAAAAAGGACCGATGTAACAAGAACAAACGACGGAATAGAGACTGAAGTTTTCACGGTATTTCCTGCAATAATATCTGGCGGAAGCTCACTGGCGGCGTTCGCCAAGAGCAATGGTGGAACCAGGTATGGGATGTTCAAGTTGCTGCTGGGAACCGTCTCGCCATAACACTTCCAGACGAGTCGGCAGCATTCCCTGGCCGAGACCAAAGTGCACAAGATTCAGCTGGCTTTGCGAGTGCGTGGCACTGCCGGAACCAACGCGCTTGAGTCGGGTGAGTTCAGTTTCCCCGTGGGTAACTGTCAGGCGCACGGTTGCCGCAGAAGCATCCGCCCCCTTTGGTGAATAACCTACGTTGACCAATAAAAAGTCAGTCGCGGGGGATGCATCTTTTAGCTGGTTTTCAAACAAGTGCCAGCGACCCTGATCGTCGTCGCCACTCAGCAGGTCGACATCTCCGTCGAGGTCGTAGTCGAACGCGGCCCCCATATCGCCATGCCCTGACTGCGGCACGGCAGTGGCGCCATGCATTAATTGCAGCCCAAAGTCCTTGCCTTGGCGATTGCGCAGTAGCAAATCAACCTTGCGCTGGTGCAGCGCGCCAAACCGATATACGAAAAAGTCTTCAAAGCCATCGTTATCGAAGTCACCGGTTGCCACACCCCAATTATTATCGGTGGTTTGCACCGGCAGCAGCTGGCTTGCATCGCTAAACCGGTCTCCCTCATTGCGCAACAGCAAGTCTGGGACTCCGAGCTCCTGGGGCTGCCAATCCGGTGTTACGGAAGTTACCCCGTGAATACTAGCGCGAAGGTCCCACGCCAGGTTGTCATTGAGGCGCCACTCAAGCCGCCATTGGCCGTCGCCCATGTGGCCCAGATACCAGCCGTTTTTCTTTAGGTCCGCCGGGAAACCTATAGCCTGTTCCCGGCTCACCGAAACCCGGTCAGCACCTGCCGGTGTGTCCAGTGCCACCCCTGCTTCACCGAGGTACACGGGCAGTGTCACCTTTACACCGCGGTGCCAGTGGAAAAAATGATTGAGCTGGAGCTCCCCATCCGCGGTGAAGCTAATACCGTCGTGCCCGCTATTACCTTCATCGCGCAAGTCCAATCGCCGTGACCGCGCATCGAAGGCGATGGCATTGTTGGCAATTTGATAATAGGTTTTACCGCGGGCAAGGTAATAATCAAGGTCACCATCGTTGTCGATGTCTGCCTCTGCCACCGCCATCACAAAGTCCTGCTCCACCGATTTCGGCAACCACTCACCTGTGACATCTTCAAACCCAAATTCACCGTCCCCTGCCCATAAGCCAAGCGGTGCGAAGGTGATCAGGTCACTCACATTGTCGCCATTAAAATCGGTAACCAGTACGCGTTCGGCGTCGAGTGATTCGAACTGCGGATGGCTGCGGTAGCGAAATTGGTCCTGGCCGATATTTTCGAACAGGATATTGCGCGGTCCTGTTTCTCCGGGAATCATCATCGCGTTGATCTGCAACAGATCCAGGTCACCATCGAGATCCATGTCGATCCAACGCACAGAGCGGCCCCGCGCGCCCATGTGCTCGATACCACTGCCTTCGGTGATATCAACAAAACTCCCATCGTTGTTTTTTAAAATTCGTGGTGGCTGGGGGCTACTGCCGTTGCCACCACCGAGTGCGACCACTACATCCTGGTCACCATCCAGGTCGTAGTCACCAGCGGCAATGCCGTGGACATCCCAACGCATCAAGGGTGCTGGATCCAATGCATAGTGATTCTCACCGGTGGCCCAAACAAGCTGTGCAGGGACCTTATCGTGGTTACCCAGAAGCAGCTCGTAGCGCCCGTCTCCATTCAAGTCGGCAACCGCGGGACCGCCATATTTCCACGTGGGTTCTGTAAACAGGCCGCGGGCTGCGGAAACATCCGTGAAGCGCACGGGTTGGGATCGCAGTTGGTAGCGCAACAGGGTTTTGTGCGCAGTGATATAGATTGCCGATTCGTCGGCATTAAATGCCAGGTTAGCCGCAACACTCGGTGTCGGGATAGTAGCGAGGTGCTTCCCCTCCTCATCCAGCACCCACACACCACCGGGGCCGGTGGCAAACACCGTACCGGAACTGTGTACCTTCAACCCATCCGGCAAACCGCTTCCATGGGCGCCAAGGCCTTTACTATCCAGTTTGTGGAATACGCGACGCGGACCCCGCACGCCGTGGGCGTCAAGCTCATACAGGTACCACGCCGGTGTATTGGGATCGGAAGCCGCAACATATAAGCGGCGTTGATCGGGAGAAAGTGCGATGCCATTGGGCAGATGGATGCTGTCATCCAGCAAGGTCAGTTCCCCGGATGGCGCAAGCGCATAAATACCCTGGAAATCCAGTTCCTTGGCCGGGTCTTCCAGTTGTGCGGGCAACCCGTATGGCGGGTCGGTAAAGTAGAGGATGCCGGTGTGGTGCAGCACACCATCGTTCGGGCTATTCAGGCGCTGGCCTTCAAATGACTCGGCGAGCGTTGTATACCTTGGTTGTGGTGTGTCGAGCGGCGCAGTGAGTTTGGCCACGCGCCGCGATCGGGACTGCAGGAGCAACAAGCTATTGTCCCGGTCCAGTAACAGGCCGTTGGAGTAACCGCTGTCTTCGAGATAAACGCTTGCCCCCTCGCCCGGGACATAACGGTACACACGATGTGTGGGAATATCCGAAAACAGCAAATAGCCGGTGGCTGCGGTGTTCGTGCTTCCCTCTATACTGGTTCCGCGCGCCCCCTGCCCCCGGCTAACTCGAGATGCCGGCGGCACCCACACAGGCCCTTCCGCCCACGCATAGCCCTCGCTGACGACCTCTACTTCCGCTTTGGGATCCAGTAGTGACAATACTTGCGGGTCAAAAATTTCTGCAGAGCCACCCGCACTAGCGGTGATTGGCAATATCCACCCGGCAAGTACTGCAATGACTGGCAACGCTTTACTCACGGGGTTCCACCCTCTTCGACAGCTTGTTTGCCACTGGTAAAGCGACGCTGGTAAAGGCTTTTGTTCACGCGGGTAACGGCATCAACCAAGGGCGCGTACGGCGTATCGGTAACGCTCACAAAACCCACGTTGTAGTTCTCCCCATCGTATGCGCGGCCGGTCAGCGGGGAGTCGATGTACTGGAACCAGTGGGCTCCCACAAACCAGGGGTTGTCGATCACACTGTGCATGTACTCGGTGTACTTCTTCCCTCGATCCGCTTGCGAACTCGCGTGAATCAAACCGGGGTTGAGTAAACCGGAATCCAGTGCGCCATTGTGAAACTCACCGATGATGCTCGGCTTGTCCAATGTCTCAAGGAAATACCAGAACTTGTCGCTAACGCCTTCCTTGTAGTAGTTGTAGCTCACAACATCGGCATGTTTGGCTGCAGCGCGACGCACCTCCGGGGTCATGCCCCAATCTGCAAAGCGCGCGCCCAGGTACAAGTGATTGGGCATAAAGTGCTTCACTGCTGCACGCACTACTTTGAAGTACTGGCCGGTGTAGTGTTCAAGCAGTGCGGAAAAGTCCTCCACCATCGCAGGGTTAAAACTCGCCAATGCCACGCCGCCAGAAAACTGCTCCCAGGAAGAGACCTGGGTATCCCACGCGCTGTTGAGCTGTTCTATGGAGGTATATTTCTCCCGCATCAACCGCACGAATTCGGCTTTGGTCGGACTCTCGACAGCATCCCGCGACAGGGTGTTGATGACGATACCAAAGCGGGTTTCGGTAGAACCTTCCTGGCCCCAGCTCTTTTCATTATCGATAAAAACCCCAACGCACCAGGGGCTGCCCTGCACTTCCCTTGCGACCTGCTTGGCCGTAATGAATGCGCGCTCCTTAAACAATGGATCGAAAGGATCGGGCAGTGGACTCCAGTAATCATTGCCACTACTGACGGTCTTGAAGTTGCCGATAATCCAGCCATTGGCAAAATAGGGAATGCGATCCATCTGGTAGTAATCGGAATCAATCCAGTTACCAAAAGACGTAAAGCCCCAACTGAGCATGCGATCAATGGTGACTTCGCGCCATTTCGCCATCAGCTGTTCGTTGTCGGCAACCTGGTACTTGCGCTGTAGATTTGCGCGATAGAAGCTGAAGGTCTCACCGCGCGGAATCGCGCCGGTATGCACTTCCCGGCGATAGCCAAAGTTCTCGCCCAGTGGATCGCCGTAATCCGGTAGCCAGGTGAACATTTCTGCGCGCAGGGAAGAACTGATATGGCGCGAAGGAAGCGCAGCGTCCGGCACTGGGTTAAGCCCCAGGGAATCTTCAGGGGTTAAATCACCGGGCGCACGTTGGGGAACCGCACCCTGGTCAAAGTCGTAACCGGTAATGGTGGAGGTATTGGCCAGACGCACATTGGCGATACCGGTAGAGAAAAAGGGATAGCCTTCTGGGTCCACCAGCGTCCATTTTCCATCGACCTTTTGTGCGCGAAAGAAGCCGGTGGCATCAAGCTTTGGTCCCTGGGTCCAACCACCGAAGCGAGAGCGCCCCTCCAGTGGTTGCTTACGCAGGATGGTTCCTTCTTCCTCAGCTTGCTCGCGCAAAGTTACAACCGAATCTACCTTGCCTGTAAATTCGCGCTTGGCACTTTGCCCGAAGGCATCGACCAAACCTTTCAGGTAGTCCTGATCCAAAGATTGCGGTTGAATCAAACGAACATTGTCGATGCGAATCTCTTTGTCTTCCAGCACTCCGACAACGTTGAATTCAATACGCGCAATTGCGCTCACATCCAAATCTTTCGCGCCGTAGCGAAAGATAATGTCTTGGTACTCACTATCCCACGAAGGCGGGTTGGACCGGATGCCGGTCTCTACCCCAAGATCCGGACCTTTCAGCTCAAAGAAGTAGGTGTTATCCGAGCGTTCTGGCACGACAAAACTGCGGTTATGGGTCTTACCCTGTTGATCGTGGGCTTTCACATAAAAATGCACGGAAGATGGCTGTTGATTGGCGATATCCAGTGCAAATGCAAATGTACCCAGCTCACTCCAATCCCATGGCGATTGGGGTGAAAAGGAAAAGCCAGCGGTGTAGTGGTTTTCCGTTTGCAGCTTGATATTCAGTGCCTGCCCACTCTTGTCAGTTCTGCCTCCAACCAACGTGGCCACCGCGTTATGCAATTTGATCTCTGGAGGTACGGTAGTCTCTTCGAAATCCCATAAGGCTTCGCCAATCGGGCGCTTATCCAATTGCGCCGCACTGGTCTGCTGCTGGCCATCCAAACGCTCGCCACAGGCAGCTACCAGCGCTCCCGCAAAGCAAGTAAAAGCCAGCAACAAGATTCGATACCGCATTGTGAGTCCCCACCTGAATGATTATGAAAATATGGTGTGTTTACGCAGCCTGTGGCTCGACCGCGGAGCCTTCTTCACCTGCGTGCAGCGTAATTTGCTCGATTTTTCCAACGAGAAACAAATAGGAACAAAGCCCCACCACGGCAAGCGCACCAATCAATGCCAGGGCAGGACGAAAATCACCATCGTGTGCGAGCGCCCCGATTGCGACCGGGATAATTACGGCGGACAATCCACCAACAAAATTAAAACAACCGCCTACCAGGCCGACCATATTTTTGGGCGCAATCAAGGAGACAAATACCCAGGTGATAGAGGCAAGGCCATTGCCAAAAAAGGCAAGAGAGAGGAAAAATGTCACCGCTGCCGTAGACTCCACATAATTTGCCCCAATCATCGAGCAGGAGAGCATAAGCCCGATGATGACCGGGGTTTTACGTGAAAATTCATTGGAGAACCCGCGCCGCACCAGCCAATCGGAGGTGAAGCCGGAGAGCAAGACACCGCAAAAAGCAGCGAGAAAAGGAATGGAAGCAAGAAATCCTGTCTTGAGGTCACCCATACCGCGGTACTCGGCGAGATAGGTAGGAAACCAGGTTAAAAAGAAAATCAGGGTACTGCCAAGGCAAAACTGGCCGATGTAAATTCCCCACAGTTTGCGGTTAGAAAACGCCAGGCGCAGGCTCTGCCAATTAATTGTCGCCTGTTGCGGGGCCGCGCGTACAGGTTTCGCCGCCGCTGAATGGGTTTCTGCTTGCCCGGCATCCTCTTCCCGCTCTTTGACGACGCCTTGGGAATCTCCCGATTCGCGATACAGGAAATACCAAACCACCGCCCACACGATGCCGATAAGGCCCGATACGATAAACAGGCCACGCCAACCAAACCACTCCTGAATCACCGCCAGCACGGGCATCAGAAAGGCCAATCCAATAAATTGCCCAGAGGTATACACGGCAATAGCGCTGGCGCGCTCACGCTCAGGGAACCAATGGGTAACAATTTTATTGTTCGCAGGATACGAGGGCGCTTCAAACAGCCCGATCGCCATGCGGCAGCCCACCAGGGCCGCGAGGGAGCTAACCAACCCCTGCACAACCGTCGCCAACGACCAGGCGATCAGGATAAAGGGGTACAGGATCCGTACACGCACAGCATCCACGATCATGCCGCCGGGAATCTGCATGATGGAATAGGTCCAGGCGAACGCCGAAAAAATAATCCCCATTTGTACCGGAGAGAGCTCCAGGTCCTGTGAGATCGCATTGGCCGCAACCGAAATATTGGTACGGTCCATATAGTTGATCACCACACTGATGAAAATCAGTGCGAGCACACCAAACTTGCCGCTCTTTACGCTAGCACTGCCGCTCCGTCCTTTGGTCCCGCCGCTCATTTGCCTGGTTACTCTTGTTAATGCGCTTATCAGCACTCTTATTATTTTGTGACGTGATCGAGCAATCGCTGGCTACACCATCACGAGAACAAGGTCGCCCCTTACAATTGTTAACAATTTACATTACTCTCCTCAGCATAACAATAACCGCCCCTCAAACCGGGGGCACAAGGAGACGCGATGAAAACCACCTCTCTCACTTTGGCGGCCCTTGCGCTGTCATCCTCCGCGCTGGCTGCGGACTGGGACAATATTCCCGTTCCCGCCGATGCCGGAGCCGGAAATACCTGGGAACTCCACAGCCTTTCTGACGATTTCAACTACGCCGCACCACCCGTCGGCAAGAGTGCGACCTTTTTTGAGCGCTGGAGCGAAGGCTTTATCAACCCCTGGCTAGGCCCGGGTGAAACCGAGTACTACGCCCCCAACTCCTATGTGGAAGGCGGTAACCTGGTCATCAAGGCCAGCCGCAAGCCCGGTACCATCAAGGTGCATACAGGCGCCATCCACTCCAAGGAGAGCATGACCTATCCGCTGTTTATGGAAGCGCGGGTAAAAATCACCAACCTCACGCTGGCCAATGCGTTCTGGCTGCTGAGCTCGGATTCCACAGAAGAGATCGATGTACTGGAGTCCTACGGCAGTGACCGCCCCAGCGAGACCTGGTTTGACGAACGCCTGCACCTCAGCCATCACGTATTTATCCGCGAGCCGTTTCAGGACTACCAGCCGAAAGATGCGGGGAGCTGGTATCCGAACCCCGATGGCGGCCACTGGCGTGACCAGTTTTTCCGTATTGGCGTTTACTGGATCGATCCGTGGACACTGGAGTACTACGTAAATGGTGAGCACGTGCGCACCGTCTCCGGTGTTGAAATGATTGACCCCTATGGCTACACCAACGGCAATGGCCTCAGCAAGCCGATGCAGGTCATCTTTGATGCGGAGCACCAGCCCTGGCGCGATGCGCAGGGAACCTTGCCACCCACCGATGAAGAGCTAGCTGACCCAAGCCGCAACAAGTTCCTGGTGGACTGGGTACGCTTCTACAAGCCAGTGGCAGACAACAACGGGGGCGGCGACCCAGGCAATGGCGGTGATCCAGGTAATGGGGGCAACCCGGGAAGCGGCGAAACCATTCGCGTTGAAATGGGCAGCTTCTCCGCTACCGGTAAAGCAGGCGCGGCCGTTGCCGGCGACACCGTTGCTGGTTTCAACGCCAATGGCGACAACATCAACTACAACACCCTCGGGGATTGGGGCGACTACACCGTAAACTTCCCGGAAGCGGGTAACTACAACGTGGAATTGCTCGCCGCCTCCCCCACCACTTCCGGCATCGCAGCGGATGTGCAGGTGGACGGCAGCTACGTAGGTACCATTCCCCTGAGCAGTACCGGTGACTGGGAGCTGTACAACACATTTACCCTGCCGAGCACGATTTATATTGCTTCAGCAGGCAACCACACCATCCGTGTACAAAGCGCTGGTGGCAGTGCCTGGCAGTGGAACGGCGATGAAATACGCTTTACCAAAACCGAGGATGACAACACACCACCGCCGCCACCAGCGACTGGTGCCACCATCACCGTGGAAGCGGAAAGCTTCGCTTCTGTCGGCGGCACCTATGCCGACGGGCAAGCGCAGCCCATCAGCGTTTACACCACCAATGGCAGCACCGCAATCAACTACGTGAATGCCGGTGACTTTGCCGACTACACCATCAATGTTGCCGACGCAGGCACCTATGCCATTACCTATCACGTGGGTAGCGGCGTAACCGGTGGCAGCATCGAGTTTCTGGTGAACGAAGGTGGTAGCTGGAATAGTAAAACGGCAACGCCTGTACCTAACCAGGGCTGGGACAACTTCCAGCCACTAGACGGTGGCAGCGTCTACTTGGAGGCAGGTACGCATCAGGTGCGCCTGCACGGTGTCGGCAGTAACGACTGGCAGTGGAACCTGGACAAGTTCGTGCTGAGCAACTGATCACCAGTCATACAAACTAAAAAAGGGGGCCAGTGGCCCCCTTTTTTAGTTACGCGATACAAAATACAGCACTACAAGTCACTACCACTAAAAGGCAGTGGCTGTTCGCTTACCTCTTGCGGGTCAAACGGTAACTTTTTGGGATCAACCGGTGCGGTATAAATCTCCACGGTCTCAGGCCGCACATTTTCCAGTCCGGTCAGTGCAGGTCCCGGCGTTGCGTCCGGGCGATTGGGGTATTTTTTAATCCACAGTTCGTGGCGCTGCCGCTGCCGGTTGAACATGCTCTTTACATGAAACTGTTCGATCATCTCACCATGCATTTCGCGCGGGTCGGTAAACAGGTCGTAGAACTCATTTTTTGACAAGCCCACTTCGGCATTTTTCCAGTCCCGCTTGAAGCGCCCCTTTACACCAGCCGCCAGATTTGGCCCCTGGTAAATCATCACATAGTCGCGGCGACTGAACCCGTCCCCATTCAGGAACAGCGACGTCTGGTCCACGCCATCGATAATCCGGTCGCGCGGTATATATTTCTTGGCGCCGCCCAGGTTGGCGAAGGTGGTATACAAATCGGTTACATGCAATATATCCCCGACAATCTGCCCGGGCTTAATGACCCCCGGCCAGGTAGCCAGCATAGGCACCCGCACCCCACCCTCGGTAAAGTCCCCTTTTCCTCCGCGATATAAGGTTTCCACCATGCCCCGCGGGCCGTAGTGGATAAAGGGACCATTGTCCGCCATCACAATCACCAAGGTGTTTTCCGCAACCCCCTGGCTCTGCAAGTGTTCAAACAGTTTGCCGACAAACGCATCGAGCTTGACCAACCCTTCTGCGCCTACATTTTTATTCGCTGTAAGCCGCTTTTTCTCGCGAGGATCGGGAAAGAACGCCGTCAAAATCGGCTGATAGGAAATGAAGAACGGTTTTTTGTCGGCGACACTCTTGTCAATAAAGGCCAATGTTCGCTTTTGCGCCTCGGTCTCAATATCCCAGTAATTTTTAATGTCCGGTGGAGGGCCCCACTCTCGGCTGGGACCACCCTTGGTGCCCTCGATGGTCCAAACCACACCGCGGGGCTGGTGAGATTGATCGAGATCGTATTGATCCTCGCCATGCAGATCCGGGTAGAGACCAGTTATCACATTTGCCACTTCCGCCTGTGGAATCCACATGGAGGGCACCTGGTTGTATGGCGTGAAAAAGGCCTCGTCGTAGCCCTGTTTATGCGCGTAACTGAACTCAGTATCGCCGAGATGCCACTTGCCAAAGAACGCAGTGTTATACCCCGCCTTGTCCAACACCTCGGCAATCGTTACCTCTCCCGCATCCATCCCCGAGTATTCCACCGGAAACGACACCGTATGCATGCCACTGCGCACCGCATAGCGCCCGGTCTGGAAGGCTGCACGGGTCGGCGTACACGCTGGCTCCGTGTACATACGCATAAAATTGATGCCGTCATTCGCCATTTGGTTGATGTTCGGCGTCTTAAACCCGCGCACACTCTGAATGGCCGGGATACCCACCTCCCCCAGCGCAGTATCGTCCCACATGATGTGCACAATATTCGGCGGTGTACCGTGTTTTTCTCGCAGCTCTGCCAGGCGCCGATTCAGCTGACGATCTTCCTGCTGCCAGCGCTCACCGAATTGCGCTTCGAGAATGTAATGTTCGGCGTCATGCACGATCGGATCCGATACCGCAGTACCTGAAACGGTAAAAAAAGTGAAAAACGTGAAAAAGAGCAAAAAGAACTGCCGCCTGCAAAGCATATGAAGCACCGTGTCGATAGTCGCAATACGGTGAATATAGAAGCTAATTCAGCAAGAGCTGTATATCAGCCGTAAGTGGCACCGTTGTACTTGCCACCTATCCGGTCTCGCATCTGTAGATTTGACACGTCGAAGCACATAGACTCAGCAGACTCGAAATTTCAGCCTTTGCGGGAACGAAAAAATGAAAACAGCAGGCATCTCAATAACACTAATACTGGGACTTGTACTTGGTTACTTTCTTCTCGCACCGGTGCCTATCAACCCCCAGGCGTGGCAGGCCCCCGCCAACCCCGGGTATAGCGGCCAGTTTGCGGTCAACGATAAGTTGGCCGGGCTGGATCAGATCGACATTGGTGAATGGACGGGCCCGGAAGATGTGGTGCTGGACAACCAGGGCCGGATCTATGTTTCCGTACATGAAGGCCGCATCCTGCGCCTCAACGCAGACGGCACTAACCGCGAAGTATTTGCTGAAACCGGCGGCCGCCCGCTCGGGCTGGCGTTTGACCAACAGGGAAACCTGATTGTGGCTGACGCCTTCCTGGGCCTGCTCTCTTTCAGCCCTAGCGGTGTACAGACCCTGCTCACCAACAAGCTTGGTGAATCTCCGATTCTCTACGCGAATAACCTGGATATCGCCAGCGACGGCACCATCTACTTCACCGATGCCTCAATGAAGTTTGGTGCCAAGCAGTGGGGTGGCAGCTACCCCGCCAGCCTGCTAGACCTGATGGAGCACGGTGGTCACGGGCGCGTGTTGAGCTACTCGCCTGCGGACAACAAAACAAAATTGATTTATCAGGGGCTGAATTTCGCCAATGGCCTGGCACTGGCGTCCGATGAACAATCCGTGCTGGTCAATGAGACCGGTAACTACCGGGTAGTGCGAGTGGGGATCGCCGCGGACAATCGCGGTGCACTTTCGGAAGTAATTGGCGAGCTACCGGCATTCCCCGATAACCTGAACCGTGGACTGGATGGAAAGTACTGGGTCGGTCTGGTATCGCCGAGAAACCCGCTGCTGGACAAAATATCCGGCCGCCCCTTTTTACGCAAAATCGTGCAACGCCTGCCCCAGTTTATGCGCCCCAAAGCCACCTATTACGGCCACGTCATAGCGATCAATGAAGCAGGTGAGGTCTTGCAAGACCTGCAAGACCCCTCTGGCGGTTATGCCACCACCACCGGTGTGCTTGAAACACCAGACTACCTTTATGTCGGCAGCCTGCTCTCAGAAAATCTGGGGCGCATGCAAAAACACTAGCAATACCGATTACCGGCGAAAGGGATTTAGTAACGCGGGCGCTCTGAGCAGCCCGCCCAGGTCCCACTTTCGCTTCGCCTTCGTTGCGCCGCCCTCACCCTGGGCATGCAGCAAGCGAACCAATGCCTCCACATCCCCACCTGAAAATTTGAACGGTGCGAAATTGCGTTCACCGCGCTTTGCCAGAAATGCGCGCACGGCGTCATCTACCGGGACATACTTCATCGACCATTCGTTAAAGCCCCGCTCACGCGTATTTTTTAACGACAGAATCGTCGCGTCACTGTGACGGGGATCGGAGGTGATTCGCTCATAGGTTTCGGTGACCACGGTGCGATCGCCCTCTAGCACCTGAAAGAAGTGCCCATCGCCAAAATAGAGCACCCCACCAATATCGACACGACTGTTATTGCGGCGGCTCTGCATCAATATGCGGGCGACGGAAGGCTCAACTCCCTGGCTATTGGGTGCGGGCTTGAACGTGGCCCGGCTCGCGTATACCAACTGAATCAAATCACTCAAGGTCTTCTCCAACTTTATTCTTTATATGGCACCTTGTTACGCGCGACGGCCGACCGTGGATCTATCGACGCGTCCGCAGAGACCGAGCAGAGTCCGTAAAGTTGCAGCAAATCACATTGGCGCGAACAAGAGACATGAACCACTGATGTGAACCAGCGGTCGACAATTATTTCGATAAATCTAGAAATATAGTTTACAAATGAGAGCGCACTCACTACAGTTCAGACATGGAACATCAAGACGCTGCCAAAAAACTCGCCGAGCTGGGTCACACCACTCGCCTGGCCATCTATCGCCTGCTGGTAAAAGCGGGTCCGGAGGGTCTGGCAGTAAGTGACATACAGCAGGCGCTGGACGTCCCCGGCTCAACCCTCTCCCACCACATCAGTCGCCTGGTGAACGCGGGACTAATGAGTCAGGAACGCCAGGGCCGGATACTGCGCTGTGAAGCCTGTTTCCCCGCGCTCAGTGCGCTGGTGGGCTATTTGGCTGAAGAATGCTGCGTTGAGCAGCAAGGCTGTTGCGACTGATCGCACGCCTCGAATGGAGTTTTTTGCACCCGTTTTTTTCACCTATATTTCGATATTTTTAGAAATATCAAAATCTAGACAAAGACGTGACAGATACACATATAGATAGATACAGATTAAAGGTGACCACAATGCTTCCCAACCACACGGCCAAGAATATTCAACACAGGCTGCAACAAGTTTCGCCGACCGACGTTGCACCTAAAATCCTGGTGCTATTCGGTTCCCTGCGCCCCAATTCGCACACGCGCAAACTGGCGGACGAAGTGATGGAAATGCTAGAGCAATTCGGTGCAGAAGCCAGACTGTTTGACCCGCGCGACCTGCCGATTTTCGATGGTGAAAGTACGGATCACCCGAAGGTGCAACAACTGCGCGAATGGTCTGAATGGTGTGATGGCCAGGTCTGGATCAGCCCCGAAATGCACGGCAACATGTCCGCGGTATTCAAAAACCAAATCGACTGGCTGCCGCTGGATCAATCCGCAGTGCGTGCCACCCAGGGTAAAACCCTGGCGGTGATGCAGATTACCGGCGGCTCGCAGTCCTTTAACGCGGTAAATAATATGCGCATTCTCGGCCGCTGGATGCGTATGTTTACCATCCCCAACCAGTCGTCTATTGCCAAGGCTTGGCAAGAGTTCGACGAAGACGGAAAGCTCAAAGACTCCGCCTTCCGCGACCGTGTTATCGATGTACTGGAAGAGCTGGTGAAAACCACCATACTGATGCGTGGCCAGAGCGACTATCTGACCGAACGCTTTAGCGAGGCCAAGGCCGCGCTGTCAAAGCAAGCCGCGGAGGCGCTGAAAAATCAGGTAGAAGCCGCCGGCGCAATGGATGTTAAACGCAGCGCTTGTTGCGCTCCAAAGGCTGCGCCTGTCCCGGTTGCTCCACAAGCTGCGCAAAAGTCCGCTTGCTGTGCGCCAAAGGCCCAAAGCTGCTGCTAAATTTTCTGCTAATACCAAGCGGTAGCAAAAGCAGGTGCGCACCAGTGAATTAGCGCAATTCCCACTCAGTCTGTTCGGCCGGCTACAACATGCCGGCCGAACAGACTGAATGTCTTTACAACCGCTCGAACAATTACCCCAACAACTATCCGAACAACTAGCCGAAGATCGTCTGGTACAGCTCCGCACCGACAAAACGCGCGCGTTTCCCCAGGCTTCGCTCAATACGCAACACCTCATTCCACTTCACCATACGCTCACTGCGGGCAAAGGAACCAACTTTGAGCTGACCCGCGTTGGTCGCAACCGCGAGATGGGCAATAAACGCATCTTCCGTTTCACCCGAACGCGCCGATACGACCGGCAGCCAACCGGCTTTCTGGGTCATTTCGATTGCCGCCATGGTTTCGGATACGGTACCGATCTGATTGAGTTTGATCAGTACAGAATTCGCCAACTGGTTATCGATACCATTTTCGATACGGGCGATGTTAGTAGTGAAGAGATCGTCACCGATTACCTGTACACGTTTGCCCACTTCTTCAGTAAACCGTTTCCAGCTATCGAAATCGGTGTCCGCAAAGGGGTCTTCGATAGAGATGATCGGGTATTTCTCACACCACTCAATCATCAGGTCACAAAACTCTGAAGGGGTAAATGAGGTACCGTCTTTCTTCAGGTGGTACCGCTCACCGTCGTACAGGTCACTGGCGGCGATATCCAGAGAAATGGCCACATCTTTCCCAGCTTCATAACCCGCCAGGCGCACCGCTTCCAGAAGGACTTCAAAAGGCTCTTCATTACTGTCAAACGCTGGCCACCAACCACCTTCGTCGGCAAGCCCAACACTCTTGCCCCGCCCCTTCATCACTTCGCCCGCGGCATGGTAGATATTGAAGGTCATCTCCAGCGTTTCTTCGTAGGTTTTCGCACCCATCGCAATAATCAGGAAGTCCTGAATATCAATGGCCCAGTCGGCATGTGCGCCACCACCCAGAATCTGAATCTCGTTCAATGGGAGCAGGGTGCCCTGCCCTTTGCCCAGGTATTCGTACAGCGGCACACCGCGCGCGTTTGCCGCGGCACGGGCGCATGCCATGGAGACGCCAAGGGTAGCGTTAGCGCCGAGCCGGGATTTATTTTCCGTACCGTCCAGCTCTACCAGTTTGCCGTCGATGGCTTTCAGGTCAGTGACGGCCATGCCCTGCAGCGCCGGGGCAATTTCCCCGCGAATATTCGCAATCGCCTTAAAGACAGACTTGCCGCGGAAAACAGACTTGTCACCATCGCGCAGCTCAAGTGCCTCAAACTGCCCAGTGGATGCACCACTGGGCACCAAGCCAGAACCGGTCACGCCGTTCTCGAGGGTGACTTCTACTTCAACCGTGGGAAAACCCCGTGAATCGTATATTTGAAACGCGTCAATACTTTGGATATTCATGGCGTACTTAATTTATTTACCGTGTTTATTTACCACTAATCATTCTGCGGCCAAAAGTTCTGTCCATTGATAGAGCAGCTGACTTAATGTGGTTGGTCCATCAGGGATTACTGCGTAAGCAAAGTTCCTGACGGTTTGTTGCTGGCAGGCATTCAGGTACTCCACTGGGGACTTGCCATCTACCCGGGCCAACATCAACATGGGCAGCAGGTGACACAGCCGGGACTCGAAGCCATCGTCGACAACCTCTCCCGACGCAGCCAAGTAGGCTTCCCACACCTTCTCGCCCAGGCCCAGAATTTGTGCCGCGTTCTTTGGCTTATGCAGAGCCTTGAGCAAAAAGTGATTTAACAGGAAGGCGACATCAAAGACGGGGTCGCCATACCAGGCCACCTCGCAGTCGAGAATCACCAGCTTGCCATTCCCAACCATCAGGTTTTTCGGGCTGTAGTCACCGTGAATAAGACAGGTAGCCGTGCTGGCAATCCGATCGGCCTCTGACACAAAGTGCGTGTTCAGCCCGGGGTGCCGGCTACCGGTTTTCAATAGGTATGGCTCAAGGCGAAGCTCGGTGAAGTCCTTCAGGGTATCGAATTTAGCTTGTGCCAAAGAATCGCCAAGGGACTGCTTGTGAATGCTGCCAAGATAGCTCCCCGCAAGGCGTGCATACTGGCGATCATATTCGCCAAGTAGCAGGCGCGACTTCCAGTTTTCCAGCCCCCCCTCAATCATTTCCATGCAGAAAAAATACTTTTCTGCATCGGAATAGAGAATGGCGGGCACAGACTCGGGCAGGAATGCACCGACATAACGCAGGTATTCCTGCTCGGTGATATTGCGTTTGATATCCGCAAACCAATCGTCTTTTACCTTGAGCTTGTCCAGCGCACGCTTAACGACAAAGCGTGCCTGACCGTCGTCTACCAGCAGGATCTCACAAGAAACCCCGCCGGAGAGCGCGGTAAAGGTTGCATCCTGTGAGTGCAGAAGACCTTTGTCGATCAGGTAATCACATAACGCTACCTGATCCACAGTTATTCCTCTTCGGGTTCGGCGATCGACAAATTGCGGGTGTAGTCCAGCATTGTTTCGCGGCTGTTCACGCCACCACCCATGCCACTGGCACTACAGGCACCATACGGCAGACCGTACGCAAACACGTTGTGCGCATTTACCCAGCTGTTACCAGACACCATCTTTTTGGCGATGGAAATAGCGCGGTCGTTGTTCGTGGTCCAAACACTGTTGGCCAACCCGTAGTCCAGACTATTGACCTGACGCAAGGCATCGGCGTCGTCCTTGAAAGTGGTGATGTAAGCCACTGGCCCGAAAACTTCCTCACGGAAGCAAATATTCTCTTCAGAGCCCATCAACAGCGTGGGGCAAACGTAGTAGCCAGAACGCTCCGCGTCAGAGAGCGGCTGGCCGCCATACACAATCTCTGCACCCTGTTCCTGCCCCTGTTGAATGTAGCCGTTGACGGTGTTCAGTTGGCGCTCGCTTACGAGCGGGCCCATCTGGCTATCTTCGTTCATACCGGCCTTGATCAGCACTTTGTCGAGCTCCGCTTTTACCTGCTCGATAAATTCGGACGCTACGCTCTCATGCACAATCCAACGGGTCGCAGTGCAACATACCTGCCCAGTATTCAGGGTAATAGCACCAGCCAGACCCGCGGCAGCGGCGCTGATATTTGCGTCGTCGCAGAGAATGGACGCGCCCTTGCCACCCAGCTCCAGCTTCACCGGCTTCAGGTTTGCGCCACACGCTTCGCCAATCAGACGACCCACGCGGGAAGAGCCAGTGAAAGAAACAAAGCGCACTTTTGGGTGCTGGGTAAATACGGAGCCGACTTCCGGACCCTCACCCGGCAGCACATTGATCACGCCTGCGGGAAAGCCAGCTTCTTCCGCCAATTTGGCGAGATACAGCGTGGAAAGCGGGGTTACTTCAGAAGGCTTCACCACCACGGTGTTGCCTGCCGCAAGCGCCGGTGCAATACCCCATTGGCACAGGGTGAGCGGGAAGTTCCAGGGGAAAATAAAACCGACCACGCCGTAGGGCAGGCGCACTTTGCGGGCCTGCTTCATACCGTCGAGAGTCAGCGGGGTTTCAAACTCTTCTTTCTCGCAGAGATCCGCAAAGTAACGCAGGCACTCGATGCCGAATGGCACATCGAACCCACGGGCATTTTCGACTGGCTTACCGACATCCAGAGCTTCCAGCTGTGACAGTTCCTCGGCATCGCGCTCACACAAGTCTGCAAGCTTGCGCAACAGTGCGGCGCGCTCAGCAGGGCTGGTCTCTTGCCAGGAAGAAAATGCAGCATGGGCTCCTTCAATAGCCTGCTCAGCGTCACTGGCCAGAGCCTCGGAAATTGTTGCCAGACGGGATTTATCTGCCGGGTTCTCCACAGTCATGGACTTGCCAGTACTGCCCGTTACCCAGGCACCGTTGGAATAGAAAGGAATGTGGGACTGGCCAATAAACGCCTGGACCTTTGCAGTAGTTTCAATCATCACTTTACCCATTATTTTTGGTTATTGACTAAAGGTGGGACTGCTATAACTACGACACTACGACTTTTGTCAACAATCTACAAGATGTAATTCAGTAAGAATAGAGATTTTGCTAGGTACAAAGAGCTCTAAAAAGAAGGTAAAAGTGCATAAGTATATTGAGCATTGCCAGTCTGGCAACAATGTCAGGTATGTCCAAACCACCAGCCACTTTGTTAACAATATACTATTTACAGTGCCCTGCCGGCGCCGCTAGTATCCGCGAGACAAAACGATAAAACCGATCTGGAGAGAGAGCGGATGAGACCCTATTCCCTACCTGCGCGCTTCGCTTTGCTTACCCTGACCGCAGCCCTCGCGGCCTGTGGCGGAGGCGGTAGCGGCAGCTCTGGTAACAACCAGCCGCAACAGGACAACGGCGGTGTACAACAAGACACACGTCCCGATACCTTTGCATTTTCCGCCGTTAACGACGCGGATCTGGATACGGCTTATACCGCCGATGCCATTACCGTCTCCGGTATCAATGCGTCCACGAATGTCAGCATTAGTGGTGGAGAGTATTCGGTGAATAACGGCAGCTATTCCAGCGATGCCGCCACCCTTGAGAATGGTGACAGTGTCGCTGTACGTGTCACTTCGAGCACCGCATACAGTACCGAAGTCGCCGCCACGCTAACGATTGGTGGTGTGAGTGCGGATTACACAGTCACCACTATGGCAGAGCCTGTAGAACCGGAGCCTCCGGCAGAGAGTGCGATTAAAGTCGACTTCAACCTGAACATGCGGCACTCAGTGGGTGGTGAATCAGAATTTGATCGTCGCAAGTTCATCACTGTACACGCTTCAAATACCGAAAATGATTGGTTCGATGAGAATGCGCAAAGCTCTGGGGCTGGGGCACTGAATGACGACTCCAATTTGATGACTAATTTCCTGGAAGGCTACGACGTCTACTTCGGGCGCGACACCGGGAACATGAAGTGGCAATTGAGCCAATTGCCTGAAGACGGTAGCCGTCCAGGCTTTATCGATGTTGATTCCGCCATTACCAACGGTGGCGGCATGCGTTGGAACTACAGCAAAGACACCAGTCCTAAGGGAGAGTTGATTCGCAAACACGGACACCGCGCGACAGATTTAGTGGTTGGAGGACAGGACCACCCATATTGGCCGGACGGCCAGGACACCGGCATGGGCTGGAGTTTTTCTACGACGGACACCGATGCTGAGCCATTTGGGACCGCTGTCGGCCACTACATGGCGAACTATCTCTACGAGTATTTTAACCGTGGCGAGAACGACGAATTTGGGCAACCAAAACCTGTCTATCTTGAGGTAGTCAACGAACCGCTTTACGACTTGGTCGACTACCCCTCAGCAGGAAAAACTGCAACCACAGCAGAAAAAGTCTTCAAATTTCACAATGCGGTAGCTAATGAAGTTCGAGCTTACCGCGACGCGTGGAATTTGGCCTCGCACGAAAACGTTTTGATTGGCGGCTACACCGTCGCCTTCCCGGATTTTGAAAAAGATAACTTCAACCGCTGGGAAGAGCGCGACAAGCTGTTTATCGATATTGCCGGCAACAATATGGACTTCTTGTCCGTGCATTTCTATGACTTCCCAGCATTTCAGGGCACTCGACAGCTCCGCCGCGGTAGTAACGTGGAAGCCACGTTCGATATGCTCGAGCAATATAGCCTGATGGCAACCGGCGCACGCATGCCGTTTATGGTTTCCGAGATTGGCGCCACGGTGCACAGCATGATGAACGATGCCTGGTCGCCACAGCGCGACAGCTTCAAGTTACGCGCCTTGAACGGCCTGACCATGAATATGCTGGAGCGACCGGACCAGATTCTGAAGTCCATCCCGTTTGTCACCATCAAGGCAGAATGGGGGCGCGACCCGGAAACCGGTATGCCCTACACCAACCGCCTGATGCGGCAAAAAAGTGAAGGGGACGGTGAAACTGGCGATGCGTGGGTGTACACGGAGTTCGTCAAGTTCTACCAGCTGTGGTCGGATGTACAAGGTACCCGCGTAGACAGCTGGGCGAGCGATCTGGATGTACAGGTAAATGCCTATGTCGATGGCAATACCGCGTATCTGGTAGTCAACAATCTGGAACAGGAAGCTTCGGTACTGGACCTCGCCACTCTCGGTATCGCAGGAAACAGTTTTGAAAGCGCGACTATCAAGCAATTGCACTACGACGATAGTGGAAAGCCTGTACTGGACGAAACCTCGGCCACCGAGTTGCCGCAAACGTTTACCTTAAACGCCGAAGCGACCGCCATTTTGCAGTTGACCTTTACCGATGCGATTACCATCGACAACGACAATATGGAAACCAAGTACTACGCAGAGACTTACAAACAGGCTATTACTGCTGGCGAAAAAATTTCTTTCGTCATCAACGGCGTTACCCTTGGCGATAACGGCGAAGCAATCTTGCGTTTGGGCGTCGGCCGAGATCATGACAAGTCCCTCACGCCTTCCGTAACCATTAACGGCAACACCTTGTCCGTGCCGGAAGACTACCAGGGCTACGACCAATATTACGGCGGCAAAGGTCGCGCACAGTTCTTCGGCGTTATCGAGATTCCCGTGGACCACAGTTACCTGAGTGAAAACAATGTAATTGAAATTGCATTTGACGACGATGGTGGCTTCGTCAGCACGGTCACTGCACAAGTGTCCAATACTTCGGTGCCGTTAGGTCGTGGGGCACGCGGCTAGCTCATTCTTTTTTCTGCAAAATTTTGACTCTTTCGCCAGGCCGGCAGCATTACTGCCGGTCTGGTTTCCCTCTCCACTCCACTCCAAGCCAAACCATCCTCCAGTACCAGTTCGCATTTCTGAAAAAACACGAAAAAACGGGCAAAATTCCCGCCCACTGTATTGTAGATTGTTAACAGTTTATTGTTAAATGGTTGCGGTCGTAGATATAACGCTAACAGCCGCCGCTTGTCCAAAAGCAATTCTAATCATCTGGACGCGGCAACTACGGTCAATTCAAAGCCACTTCCTGTGCGCTTTGCCATTTCGAGGTATCGGCGAAACGCCAGAGCGGTTCAAAAATAAAAACGACACCAGATGTACCGTGTCTCGATCCCGGAGCAAGCGATGAAACTCCCCTACCCAAGGCGCCCACTGGCGCTGGCACAGTCTGTGCTAGCTGCCGGTCTTGCCTTCAGTACTGCGGCAACTGCTGCAGATTATCGAATTGAGGCTGAATCCTTCAGTAGCGTCGGTGGTACCTACGCCGATGGCCAGCCTCAAAAAATCAGTGTTTACAATGTGAATGGTGTGACCGCCATTAACTACGTGAACCGTGGTGATTACGCAGAATATGCCCTGCAAGTTGCAGAAGCAGGCACCTATAACCTGCAATACCTGATCGGTACCAGCATCACCTCTGGTGCGGAGATCGATTTCCAGATCGGCTCCGGCAGCAGCTGGACTTCCCTAGCCAAGAAAGCAGTACCTGCTGGCCACTGGGACAACTTCCAGCCGCTGGATGCAGGTAACGTTTCACTTCCAACGGGCACCATTAACCTGCGGGTTGTTGGCTCTGGCAGCAACGACTGGCAGTGGAACCTGGATGCGCTGGAACTGACTCTCGTCAGCACCGGCGGCGGTTCTAGCAGCAGCTCAAGTTCAAGCAGTAGCTCCAGCGGTGGCTCTAGTAGTTCCAGCAGCGGCGGTGGCAGCACGGAATTTACCGTGGAAGCGGAAAGCTTCGCGCAGGTTGGCGGTACTTATGCCGACGGCCAGCCGCAAAAAATCAGCGTGTACTCAGCCAACGGCGCGACCGCGATTAACTACGTCAATAAAGGTGACTACGCGGAATACTCCGTTTCTGTACCTCAGGCGGGTAACTACGACCTGACCTATTTCGCCGGCACTGCGGTGAGCGGGGCTCAGATTGATTTCCAGCTAAATAGCGGCGGAAGCTGGCAAACACTGGCGCAAACCAATGTATCGAGCGCCGGCTGGGACAACTTCCAACCGCAAGCCGCAGGTAGCGTATACCTGCCAGCGGGCACGCAACAAATTCGCGTGTACGGCGGTGGTAGTAATGACTGGCAGTGGAATCTGGACCGCATGGAGTTCGCATATGCCGGTGGTTCCTCCAGCTCCGGCGGTTCTTCCTCCAGCAGTTCTTCGAGTAGTTCGTCCAGTTCTTCAAGTAGCTCTTCAAGTAGTTCGTCAAGCAGTTCGTCCAGTTCCGGCGGCAGCAGCTCCAGTTCTTCTTCGAGCTCGTCTTCCAGTTCCTCCTCGAGTTCTTCCAGCTCAGGCGGTTCCTCCTCCAGCTCCAGTTCTGGTGGTACCTCGCCCGGTAACGGCAGCCCGGTTTCTGGAACTTTTACCCTGCAGGCAGAAAGCGCCCATGCAGTAGGTGGCGATATCGACACCTATGCCATCAACGGTGGTATGGCCGTCAACTACTTCAACAGTGGTGACTACCTGGAGTACAACCTGAACCTGGATCAATCCGGCTTGTACCGTCCGAAGTTCTATGTGGGTACCGGAAATACTTCCGGCACGGCAGTTGGACTGATGGCCACCGACCACGAAGGTGAGCTGGTGATCAAAAACACCACCGATGTGGTGAGCCAAGGCGACTGGGATAGCTTCTATCTGGTAAATGCTTCCAGCGAAGTGAACCTGTTTGCCGGTGATATGACCATTCGTATTTATGGTGCCGGCAGTGAGGACTTCCAGTTCAATATCGACTACGCCATTTTCGAGCGCGTGGGTGATGCTGACCTGAACCTCGACGGTGACGGCGACGGTACTCCGGATGTTAGCGACCAGTGCCCGAGCACAGACCCAGCGGAAACCGCCAACAGTGTCGGCTGTGCACCTTCGCAGCTGGATACCGATGAAGATGGCATCAACGATGCGGAAGACCAATGCCCTACTACCGGACTTGGCGAGTTCGTCAACGCTGTTGGTTGTTCGAGCCCCGGTGGTGACGACGACGACTTCGACGGCGTACTTAACACGACGGATCAATGTCCCAACACCCCGTACGGTCAAAACGTTGACCCGATGGGCTGTAGTGGTTTCTCAGACAGTGATAGCGATGGTATTGCAGACAGCGCGGACAATTGCCCGTCTACTGCTTCCGGTGCGTTTACCAATGAGTCCGGCTGCTCTGCCGCACAAGTCGGTAATACCCACAGCGCTACCGTCACGGTAAATGCCAACATCGCGCACAGTGTTAATGGCGTATCCGACTTTGGTCGCGCACGGCATATTACTGCGCACACTGCGATCTATGAGCAAGACTGGGTTGGTCATTCCGACAAGCTGAACTACCTGCTAAACACCCTCGACGTGACCTTCGGTCGCGACAACGGTACTGCTACGTGGAAGTTCTCTGATACTAAGGAAGACCCGAACAAGGCGAATTGGCCGGATATGGACTACATGGTGACGCGCGGGCAGGAGCTGCGTGAAAACTATGAAGCCAATGCGTTCTACAAGCGCTTCAGCCCGGAAAGCACCGAACTGATCGCCGGTACCAACCCACACCCCACCTACCCGACACTGAGCTGGTACGACAACGGAAAGACCTGGCACAACTGGCAGCCGATGGATATCCAGACCTCTGCCGCATGGATGGGCCAATACCTGAAGCACTACTACGCCAACAGCAGTAACGGCTTCATTGGTGACCCAATGCCGAAATACTGGGAAGTGATCAACGAACCGGACATGGAAATGAAAACCGGTAAGTTCATGGTTACCAACCAGGAAGCACTGTGGGAATACCACAACCTCGTAGCACAGGAAATCCGTGCGAAGCTCGGGAATGAAGCACCGCTGATTGGTGGTATGACCTGGGGCCAGCACGACTTCTATCGTCGCGATGGCATTTCGCGCTTTGGTGACGATAACTACGCACAGTGGATTACCGACGAAGATCCGGATGCGGAAGCCGCTGCCGAAGCCTTCTTTGAGAATGCGATGGCTACCACAGTGGACGATACCCGCGACCAGGACTGGTATCAGTGGGATGTGATGTGGAAAGGCTTTCTGGATGCTGCCGGCCACAACATGGACTTCTATGCCGTACACGTCTACGACTGGCCCGGTGTCGATGGCGACAACATGTCGGTATTGCGCCGTAACGGTCACCTGCACGCCATGCTGGACATGATGGAGTGGTACGACGTTTACCAGAATGGTGAAGCCAACCGCAAACCTATCGTGCTATCTGAGTACGGTGCGGTACAGGGTGGTTGGGACTACCTGGTGCACAACAATCGCTACGAGTCTGAGGTGATGAAGTCCTTCAACGCCATGTTTATGCAGATTCTGGAGCGTCCGGATTATGTCATCAAGTCCATGCCGTTCACCCCGGCGAAACCGCTGTGGGGCTATAAGCCATTTGGCTGTGGATCAGAGAAAGTTCGCACGTGTACGGCTCCCTATCATTACGCTCTAATGAAAGAGACCTCGCTGAATAGTGACGAGTGGAAGTGGTCCGACTACATCCAGTTCTTCGAACTTTGGGCGGATGTCGACGGTACCCGTGTAGACAGTATTTCCACCGATGCAGATGTACAGGTACAGTCCTACGTAAACGGCAACGAACTGTTCGTCATCATCAACAACCTGGAGACCTACGCAACTACCATCAACCTGAATGTCGCAGGTCTTGGCGGCGCTGCGGTACAGAATGTTGAAATGCGTAATATGCGTTACGACAGCAGCTATGACACCGTAACCGATCGTCACCACATGCAGCAAGCGCCAAGCACGCTGACGCTGGGTGCCGATGCAACGGTTGTTCTGCGTTACACCCTGGGTAACAACATCGCCATCAACCAGTCCATGGATGAGAAGAAGTACTTCGGTAACAGCGTGAGCGGTGGCAGTGAACCGCACCGCATTGCCGTGGCCGGCGGTGCCAAGACACTGAGTATTAGCAATGTGTCGGTACCTGCAGGTTACGCTGAAGCGCAACTGCGCCTGACCGTGGCACTCTATCCGGATGAAGACGACAAGGTCGACACCAACCTCGGCATTGTTTCGCTCACCGTGAATGGTGAAGTGGTCGATACACCCATTGACTGGCGCGGCCGTCGGGCAAACAACGCCGAACGCTACTTCAACACACTGGAAATTCCTGTGCCTGTTGAACTGCTGCAAGCCAACAACACCATTGCCGTGGACTTCCGCCACGATGGCCAGTTGGCGGTTGCAAACCTGGTGATCAAGGAGTTTAGTGTAGAGCCAACACGTAACTGATATAGCTGTTGAATCTTTAAACGAACAAGCCGTACCAGACGCCAAGTCTGGTACGGCTTTTTTATAGCAGGCGTTTTAAACCAGAGAATTTCAGGGCTTCAATATGGCTCTGATGATTCAGGGTACAACGTGCAAAAAAGTCACGTATCTGCTCAAAATCGATACCGGAAAGATCTTTAGGAGAGGGAGACGTCAATGTCTCGGCTGCCGGAAAAACACCCATTCCGCACAAAATATAGTGCCAAGAGAAATTACTGTAAGCCCCATCAATTTTCAGATGCTTCAGCAACCCGGGCAAATCACCATTATCAAACCAGCAACTGAATACGGCACTTAGCGCTTTACTGGCGGGCCCGGGCTTTTCCCTGCTATCAACCCAGTATTGACTGTCCGTACGGCTATTGGTAAGAAAGTGGACGGATATGTAATCCCGCACGTCGTCATAACTTTTATTCACAGAAGTATTGAATATTTCACGAAACTCCTCGCCCGTATTCCCTTCCCTGAAAGCGTGTATGAACCGAGTGATGGTCTGCTGAGTTAAGGCCAGAGACGTCGCTTCCAGGGGCTCAATAAACCCCTGTGACAAGCCGACAGCCACGCAATTTTTTACCCAGTGTTCTTCCCGACGACCTATATTCATCGAAAGGTGACGTGCGTCGACCGAGGCATCTGCACCCGCATGCGCGCGGAGCTCTTCCTCCGCCTCTTCCCTGGTACAGTAGCGGCTACTGTAGACATAGCCATAACCCACACGACTCTGGAGCGGAATTCGCCAAGCCCAGCCATTTTTCAATGCGGTGGACACCGTTTCACATGGTGGTTCAGCATCTGGAGGCATGGCAAGGGTAACCGCACTGTCATTCCATAGGGTATCTGCGTAGCTGGTAAATGGCGTCTTCAGGGTATCGCCAATCAGTAATGCAGCAAACCCAGAGCAATCGATAAACCACTCCCCTTCGTGGCGCTCCCCTTTCTCGTCGATAACCGCTGCTATATCCCCACTCGTACTCAGATCCACCTCGGTGATTAATGCATCCCGATGGTGAACTCCGCGTATTAAGGCAACTTTCTTCAAATACTGGGCAAGCAAACCTGCATCAAAATGGTATCCGTACTGCACTTCAAACGGAAAATGATGAGGCACGACTGGGGAGAGACGATTCTTAGCCAAATAATGGTTATACGAGAAGACGTCCGGATGCGCATGCACATCTTTTCCTGAGCGACGCAAATGAGAATTGTGAATTAGCGCCTTGGCATGATCGCGATCGAAATGACTGTAAAAAGGGTGGAAATAGCTTGTGAACCCTGATTTTTCCGACCATCGATCGAAGGTAATACCCGATTTATAAGTCGCACTACACGCCTGCATCCATTCATCTTCAGGAATTTCTAAATCCTCGAAAAATGATTTCAATGCTGGTGTAGATCCCTCGCCTACCCCAATTATCCCTCGTTTACTGGACTCAATCAGTTCGATAGTCCAGCTATCGCCTACCGCCTTCTGCAACATTAGAGCTGCCATCCAACCAGCAGTTCCACCACCAACTACGATCAACTTCTTTCTATTCATAAACAAAAAAACCGCGCCTGTTTCCAGGCGCGGCCAAATCAAGCTAACAAATTAACAACCTTGGGAACGTTAGAAGCGCGCCTGAATACCAAACCGGTAGAATGTACCAGTCTTATACTCTTCAGCGGTACGCCCTTTATAGCCACCATCCAGAGGGTTGCCTTCGTCGAAGGCAACCATATTGCCATTTGCATCCGGCAATTGGATAAAGCGGCTAGTGTAGTAATGGCGAACACCCTCATCAGTCAGGTTTACCGCATTGAATGACAGACTAACATTGTCGTTCAAAGCGTAGCTCGCGGAAAGGTCCAAAGTACCGCGACCTTCCTGCCACAGGGAGCCGTTGTCCCATACGCGTCGCGCCAGTTGATCAGAGGTTCCCTGATAAGCCAAGCGCAGCTGATGGCCATTCATTTCCCAGAATACGGTCGCGTTGTAGCTATGTTCTGGGGTGTAGGCTACCGGCAGCTCAGGTAATACCAGGCTCGGATCCAGAGAAGAGACCTCTTGATCGTAGGCACTATCCTGATAGGTGTAGTTAAACATGGTACCCAGACCAGCAAACACGCCAGGTAGCATGTCGTAAGTCTGGGTGTACTGAAGTTCCGCCCCACGAATTTCTGCACCTTTACCATTAGTAATGCTCGTGGTCTGGAACTTGGCACAAAGATCGGTCAGGTCATCAGAGTGCAGCCAGTCTTCATCGTAGTCCGCAACACCTTCGATACGGCGAGGCATACAACCTTCGAGGTTGTCGGTACTCTTAATTAGGCTGGCGGTGTCATACGGCTCACCATTCTCGTCGAGGCCCAAATCACGCAGGTCATCCATATAGGTAACAATGGTCTGCGACTCCTCGAAGTTGGTCATATCTTTGTAGAACAGACCAGCGGCAAGCATGGAGTTATCGGCGAAGTACCATTCGAACGACAGATCCAAGTTGTTGGACTCGAGAGGATCCAGCTTGGTATTGGTCAGAGTAATCGCGTTACCGGTGCCGTTTTCATCAGTCCAAACCGTTTCCTGAACTTTAAAGCCAGGGCGCAGGGAGTCAATCTGCGGACGAGACATGGTTTTGGAGACAGCAACACGGCCAACCATCTCATCATTAATGATGTAGTTCAGGTTCAGACTAGGCAGCAACACATCATATTCATGCTCACCGGTAACGGCGAAGGAGCGCAGGCTGCGATCTTCTACAATCGGGTTACCGTCGGCATCACGTGCACCATAGATGTAGTTCGATTCAGTGGATACATCAGAATGACGCCACAGCATGTACTCGTTCATGTTGCCGCGAACTGCGAAGGCATCGTAACAGGCACCCTGAGCAGAAATTGGCGTATCATCGGAGCGATCTGCAGTGCCCTGAGTGTCCCAGCCGAGGCCATCGACACGCGACCAGCGCAACTCTTCCTGGTTTTGCGGATCACTATCAATGGTATTTTCATCAATATCTGGGGTCGAAGGATCATCCAGTACGATGGGTGTACCGTAGTCAATTACCGGCGCACACGCCGGGTTGGAACTATCGCGTAGTGACTGCAAGGTAAAGGCATCCAAAACACGACCAAGGTTACCGGTACTGCTATGGAAGTTAACACCCGAGTAACCGGTTGTATCCACGGTGGTGTTCACATACCGCAGGCCAACATCACCACTCAAGGTGTCATCCAGGAATGAAAAGTTCGCTTTGAAATACAACGCCTGAGTATCGAGATCAGCAGACCGCGTCTCGGTATCATCAGCAATAAATTCTGCCGCTGGGTTATTGAGAGCAACCTCAAATGCGCGCTCAGCAGAAACGGTCTGCCAGCCGTCGGTCACGTTATTGCGATCGTAACCCAGCGAGTTCATGAAGTCGCTAACACCCAGATCACCATTGGTGACAAAAGTACCGTCGATATCGGTGATACCTTCAACAATGGTGTATGTTTGCCCGGTCTCTGGATCGGTAACAATGACACCTTCACCAATAGAGTTAAACTCACCGGTCTGGTTGTCCACATACTTCTCGCGAGATGTGGCCTTGGCACCGAACTCAAGCTTGTGCACACCCGCAAAATCTACGTCCCAGTCCACGTCAAAATAGGCTGCCTGCTGCTCATCCGATACTTCGCGTACGGTACGTGACAGGAAAGAAACGTGCTGTGCGGCGAGGTCATCCGGGTTGAAACCGGTGGTCGAGGAGTTGTCCCACAGTGCATTTGGATCTGGGTGCAATACAGCCCCGTAGTCTACAAAGCCCTCGCCCGCGACAAGATTACACTTGCCCGAAGTACAGTCGTAACCTACAGGTTCTGCTTCACCGGGAGGCGCGAAGCGAGTCAGCCAGGCATTTACACGGCGATAGTTCTGCATGTTGACATACAGCGCCTGATCCGGGATCTCTTCCGCCTTGGAGTAATTTACACCACCGCTCACTACAACAGAGTCGTTCAGCTCATGATTTACATCGAGGGAGAAAATGCGGTTCTCATTGGTAAATTTGTTCTCCGCCTGAGAAAGGTCACCCAGTGCCGAGCGGTTCAGATACTTGGTAAAAGTACGCGTATCGGAATTATAGGTGTGCCAGTCTTCTTGCGGGTCGGTCCAAGCTGCAGGACCAGTCCACAGGTAGTCTTCACCTTCCACCATATTGTTGTAGGTCCAGTAGTCGCCAGCACGGGTCTTTACCTCGTGCATCGTGCTGTCGATTTCCTGTTTGTTCCAACTGAGGCTTGCGTTCACTTCGGTAGCATCGGTGGCCGCCCACTGCATACCCAAATTTACACCCTGACGATCGCGGTCATTCTGATGCAATTGCATCTTGGTGTTGTATGGGACCAAACCGGTTACGTCATTAACGATATTACCGTTCTGGTCGGTAGCACGCTGGGACGTGCGAGAAATCCAGTTTTCCTGCATAAATTGGTCTTTACGCACGGAGTTGGTTTCATCAAACGCGGTAACAATCACACCGAAAGTATCGTCAAAGAATTTACCGGTGTAAGTCGTGGAAACCTTGTGATTTTCTTTTTCAGAAAGATCGTTGTAACGACCCTGACCGCTGATATTGAAGCCTTCGCTCACTTCCAGTGGCTTGTTCGATACCAAGTTGATGTTGGCACCGAGAGAACCTTCGTCATGGTCCGCGCTTGGTGTTTTTACAACCTCGATCTTGGAGAGGATGTCCGCAGAGTATGCAGAAAGGTCCACCGCCTGGCTGAAACCGGTGGAGCCGAGCTGCACGCCGTTCAGGCTAATGTTGTTCTGCTGAGCATTTGCACCACGTACTGTAATAGTGGTGCCTTCACCGTCCGAAGTCTGCATAGAAACACCAGTCACGCGGGACAGGGCTTCTGCAATGTTCTGATCGGTGGTTTTGCCGATGTCTTCGGCATTGATGGTGTCCTTGATGTTTCCGCCGAAGCGTTTGTCATCAATAGACTTCTCCAGACTCGCCCGAATACCCGTCACCTGAACTTCTTCAAGCGCTTCGTATTGGTTTTGCTCGTCGGATTCCTGTGCAAACGCTTGACCGCTGCATACAGACAGTACCGCTACTGACAGTGCAGACATGCGGAAGCGATTACGTACATTGGACGTAGACATGATTATCTCTCTCCATCGGATCGCATTTTTATTATCAACTCGGCATTCACTGATACCGCTAGTGGCGCCGCCCCTAGATTTCGAAAGAAGACCCATTAGTTAAATTATTTGGGTTTCCTCCATCGATGGCTCAATCATCCACCAACGCCCGAATACATGTCAACTGTTGATTGTTAACAATATTCAATCGTTGTTTAATAGCGGCTGAAGAGCGCGTCAGGGGGCAAAAGCCTGCTCACTGATCCGAAAAACACTAACTTATTGTTTTTAAAATACTTTTTACGACTCGCTGGAAAATCCCACGAACCGTTGTTGACAATTTACAAGCATGCACTCCGGGAGTAAAGCACCAGACTTATCTGCTGGGCTTGACCACCGACCTGCTCCATAAAATGCCCGCTAAACGTGTCAATAATCCCTTTCGTGACAGCGATTTTCTCATACCCCAGCGGGTGCGCAACAAGGAGATATGACTGAGATGACGGATCTGGTAATTCTTGGGGAAAGCATGGTGGAGTTCAGCCTAGTAGAGCCAGGCCTCTACCAACAGTCTTTCGCCGGCGACGTACACAGTGTGGCCGTTTACTACAAGCGTCTTGCGCAGGCCGATGACCGGGTGCGTCTGATGACTGCCGTTGGCTTTGACAGTGCCAGTAACGGTCTGATTGACGCTCTGGAAAGGGAGCACATCGATACCTCGCTGGTATTCCGTCACCCCGATCGCCAATTGGGCCTCTATATGGTGAACACCGATAACGCCGGCGAGCGTAGCTTCAGTTATTGGCGAAATAGCTCAGCGGCTCGGGAAGTGATGCCACTGTTTCGCGAGGCAACACAAGTCGCAGGGGATGGAGGCTACTCCCCCGCCGGCCTCGCACCCCGGCCGGACATGTTCTTCTTTAGCGGGATCTCTCTGGCTGTATTGACGCCCGAGTCACGCCCCGTCTTTTGGGAACTGGTGGAACAGCTGCAGGATTCCGGTACCAAGATCGTATTCGACCCCAACTACCGCCCAAAGCTCTGGCAGTCGGCCAAAGAGACCCGCGATCAGTATGCACTCGCCTTTACCTATGCGGACCTGGCATTGCCGGGGATCGAAGACCTGGAAGCATTGTATGGAGTGAAGGACTTCTCCGGGGCCTGCGATCTACTGGAGCCCTTCTCCATTGCAGAGCTGGTGATTAAAGACGGCCCCAATGGGGTCTACTACCGAGGCTCCAAGGAGCGCTTTCTGGAATCGATTACAGCGGTAGATAAGGTAGTGGATACCACCGCAGCCGGTGACTCCTTCAATGGCAGCTACCTCGCCTTCCGCAGTCGAGGCGCATCCCCTCGCCAAGCGATCGCACAGGCGGCGAAGATCTCTGCGGTGGTGATTCAGCACCGCGGGGCCCTTGTCGACCAATCTCACTTTCCGGATACATTCGCCGACTAGCTCAATTGTGCCCCCTTAGAAAAATAACGAAACGCGGTCTCAATCAATATGAAACGTCGCAACTTCATCAAGTTAACTTCCGGCACTGCGAGCATCCTTGGCGCAGCGCTGACCCCGGCACTAACGCCTTCTCTTGCTTCCGCAATGGCGGCAGCCAGGCCCGAGCTTGTCGGTACCCGCCCGATTGAAGCCCTCCCCGAATCTGGCTTGCAACACTGGCTGGGCGGGCCCCTGTGGGGTAATCGGCTACAGGACTGGCACTGCAACAATGGCCGACTGGAGTGCTTGCGGGGGGAAAAGTCCTTTGAAGTGCGCACCGCAGCCTTGCTGACCCGCGAACTGAACAACCACCACCAGGCGGGCCGGCTGCGCGCCCGGGTAGGCCTGCTGACGCCCGAAGCCGGTGGCTTTTGCGGCTTTTTATTGGGTGTGGGGGCTGGAGAACTGGATTACCGGGGGGCGGCTCTGGCACAACGCGCCGGCGGAACCAACGGCGGCTTTATGGCGGTGCTGGATGATCAGGGAAAACTGAGCTTCCGCGACTTTTCCGATCAAAAGAACAGCATGGCGTTTACCCGCCTTGAGCGCGCAGGCAGCGTCGGTATCGACCGGATAGGCACGCGGGAGATTCAACTGGATTGCCATATCGACCCGGTGGCCAACGGGCGGTTTGATGTGCGCCTGATTACCAGCGACGTACACAGTGGCAGTGAACTCGGGTTTGCAGTACGCAGCGGTGTAGAGGCTGAGCAACTCACCGGTGGGATTATGCTGGTTTCTTCTCCACACCATCAGCAGGCCGGTGCCCGCTGGTGGTTCAGTCATATTGAAACCGGCGGCGACAAGATCTCGGCCTATCCTGAGCGGGTACTCGGTCCCGTTATGGGTTGTATGCACAGCCTAAACTGTGCCAATGGCCCCGATAACGCGGTGCTGAAATTGTCTGCGCAATTTATGCCAATCGACCTACAGGCGAACCCTGCTGCACGGCTTGAATACCGCGTGCTTGGCACCGAAGAGTGGATCGTCGGGGCCGAGGCAAAAATAGAAGATGGCTACGTTGCGGCGTTTCGTATTACGGGCTGGGATGCCGGGCAAGACCACGAGTACCGTGTGCGGTATGACAACCACGAAGAGACTTTATACTCCGGGCAGATACAAAAAGACCCCGCCAAGAGCGACGCACTAAAAATTGCGCTGTATTCCTGCATCACTCCTACTGCGAAGAGCCTCGACGACATCGCAATAAAGAAACATATTCCGGAAGAGCGCACCCTTGGTCGCTACACAGAGGATTTTGTCTTCTTCCCACATGCGACACTGACCAAACATTGCGACAGTCACCAGCCAGACCTGTATGTTTTCGCCGGTGACCAGTACTACGAAACCTTTCCCACCCGCTACGGCCGCGATACGCCCCAGGCAAAGCTCGACACGCTGTATCGCTGGTATCTCTGGTACTGGACCTTTCGCGAATCCGTACGTAACCGCCCGTCGATCCTTCTGGTGGACGATCACGACGTATTGCAGGGCAACTTGTGGGGCAACAAAGGCGATGCCAGCGGCGGTCCGCGGGAAGAAGACGGCGGCTTCAAGCACGATATCGACCTGGTAAAAATGGTGTACCGCATGCAGAGCAGCCATACCCCGGATGCCTATGACCCCACCCCGATCCAGCACGGTATTCCGGTCACTTATGCGCACTTTGTCTATGGGAAAACCAGCTTCGCCATGGTGGAGGATCGCAAGTTCAAATCGGCACCCGACTATGAAGCTGAGCGACTCACAGTCACAGGCAGCTTGCTCGGCAGTCGGCAAGAAGCGTTTTTACAGGACTGGAAGCACATGGATCCGGGCATGCCAAAGGTTTGCCTCACCGCCTCCATCTGGGGCTCACCGCAAACCGATGAGACCGGCGCGGGCTTGGTTGACTACGACGCAAACGGCTACCCGCCCGATGGGCGTACCCGCGCGGTCAAGCTGGTGGAAGACGCGAACGCACTGGTACTCGCCGGCGACCAGCACCTGGGAATGCTCGCACAGCAATACACCAAGGACTTCTCCGGCGGTGCCCTGTTTTTCTCGGGACCCGCCTCCGCAGCATTTTGGCAGCGCTGGTTCGAAGGGTTTGGCAAGCTCGAGAACCCGGTCGGGAATGACCCGAATACCGGTCATTTTATTGATCCGTTTGGCAACAAGATGCGCGTACTAGCGGTCGCCAATCCGAAAATTTCGCACGCAGAGTTCAGTGACGACAATACCAGCTGGGGAAAATTTGTTTCGGATCGGGCGCTGAAGAGAGAGGGCTATGGGTTGGTAACCATTGACCAGACTGCCAATCACTACACGATGGAATGCTGGCCCTGGGACGCGGATCCACAGCGGGATGCACAGTTTGCCGGCTGGCCACAGGTGCATCCCATCCTATCGGAACAAGATACCTAACGAATACGTGGAGAACACTCCTGAATCCAGTCATCTGAATGCGCGGTGTTCGCGGCGCATTCAGGCGCACTCATTGCTGGTTCTTTCTCTGGATTAATTTTCGCACCTGCCCCATCGAGGCACTCAACCAATACGCTGCCTGCAAGTATCCGTGCTGATGCATATACACAAGTTTGTCGGCTTCCAGCTGCTGTAGCTTCTCGTCATTGACCGTGTAAAGACCTTCGTAGCGCTTCTGCTCGCCACTGGCAAACTGAACATTGATATGCGCGGGCTCGATCAAGTCGTTGTCGGCCAGAAACTTCAGGAAAGCAGTGGTTGATTCCATCCCGCCCATGAGCTGACCCAACAGGTCACTGACCTCATTCATAAACGGTGTGTTGCTGCCTTCATCATCAAATAGGCGCTCACCATCCGCCGAACTGCCGTCGCGGTTTACCCGCGGGCTATCCATATCCAGGGTGATCACGGCACCTTTGTCTTCGCCCGGCCCCGCTTCAGGGTTTCGATACCCAACCATGAATGGCTGCCTGCGGATATGCATGGGGACATATTGCGCGTCCCAGTTTTCGCCCTGCAAAAAGAGGTTTTCGCCCGGCCCAAAGCCCAATAAAGCACACAGCGAAAATTGGCCGTTTTTAGGATCCTTGGTGATACACACTGGATATTCCAGTACCAGATTACGCAGCTCGTTTGCCACCACTGGCACCAAATGTGTCGCCTCACCAAAAGCGGCGCCGCGCTTAGTCATCACTTTCAAGTTGCGATGGCTCTCGTTGTTCAATGCAACGGTATTGCTCATTTTTTCTCCCTCACTACTGCTTATTCTTGATATTGGCTGATCTGGATTAGCTTATATTTGCTGTAACCCATGCCGGCAAATTTTATTGACTAAATTCCTGTGTATTTCCAGCCCCGCCAGCATCTGCTGGGTAGCCTTGCCTTTTTGCTGGAACAACTGCCCTGCCTGCTCAAGCGACGCGCGCGATACACCATGCGCTGCGGGTTGCGTCTCGAATTCCATACCGTACAAAACATATTGATAGCTAGCGGCCGGGAACACCTCCACTGCCCGATCAAAGTCGTCGTGCCAAGGTGGCTGGTAACGCCATAAGGTCAGCAGTTCCTGCAGACTGTCGGGAATCGTAGCCGGGTCGCAATTGTCGATCCAGAAGCGGCTATCGGTGCGTTTGGTCAATACATAGTGCAGCTTCAGGAAATCGATAATCCTGTCCCAGCGGTACAAGAACGTCTCATTGAAACGACGGGCAACCACATCCATTGCGGCGCGACTTGCTGGAAACTGCTCCGCGAGCATGTTTGCCGAGATCTCCACCAACACCAGCGCCGAGGCTTCCAGCGGTTCCAGAAACCCCGCCGACAACCCAATGGCCACACAATTCCGGTGCCAGAATTTTTCTCGGTGGCCAGGTACAATCGGAATTTTGCGCACACCAAGTCGATCCAGCTCCCCTTCACTTACCTTAAGGTACCGCGCCAGTTCGCCATAAGCGGCACTGTCGCTCGTGTGGGCGCTAGAGAAGACATGCCCCACACCGCGCCGGCTCTGTAAACCAATGTCCCATACCCAGCCCGCACTCTGCGCGGTGGATATCGTATGGGTCGCTATCGGGCTATCTTCGCGCTCGTAAGGCACCTGTACCGCAAGCGCGCTATCAATAAACAGAACATCCTTGCAAGAGCGGAACGGCACCTTGTAGTGACCGCCGAGCAGTCGCGAACCGAAGCCACTGCAGTCAACAAATAGATCCCCGGAAACTTTTCCGTGTGCCTCCGTCTTTAGCGCCGCGATATCGCCCGTCTCCGATTCCTCAATGCCAGTAACATCCGCGAGAATATGCCGCACACCAAGATTTTCGGTGCAATGGCGTTGCAAGAAGCCTGCGAACTTTCCCGCGTCCAGGTGATAGGCGTAATTGGCAACCGCCGCATATTCCGGGGTACCAATCTGCTTGGGGGCTCTATTGTGTTCACACAATGCTTCCTGCGGACAGACTGTATTCGAGAAGGACTCTGATGTGTTACCGCCAAGCCAATGGGTGGCAAGGTTGTGGTTATGAAAGCCCTCCGGCTGCACCAATGGGTGGTAGTAGAAATCATCGTCAGCACCGGTAGTCCAGCGGGCAAATTTCGCCCCCTGCTTGAAGCCGACATTGCACTCACGAATAAAATCGGTTTCCCTCACCCCCATTTTTTTCAGGGTGCTGCGCATAGTGGGCCATGTGCCTTCCCCCACGCCGATAGTGGGCACAGTTGGCGATTCAACCAAGGTGACACGAACCGGCTCTTCCTGCTCCCGATTAAATCGGGCAGCCAAAGTGCCAGCGGTTATCCACCCTGCTGTGCCGCCACCAAGAATCACAACCGAGTTAATGGGATCAGACATACCTGGCCTCGAATTTATTATTTTGGAATCAGACTTCTAAATATAATTTTTAAAACAAGGAGGGCCGCCACATATGTGGCAGCCCTCCCTGGTACTACTTGACGATACTAACGCGCATTTAGAAACGCGCGCGAACGCCGATATTGTAGCGAGCACCATACTGCTGTGCGCTCACCAGCTGATTAGCGAAGCGACCATGACGGCGGATGGTTTCCTCGGTAAGGTTCAAGCCTTCCAGGAAAACAGATACATCTTCGGTCACATCATAGCTGGCATTCAGGTCCCACTGGCCGTAGGCCTCGGTGAACACCGGCTGGTTGCCGATCTGAGACTGACGTGTATCCAGCAGGAAGTCATCACGCCAGTTGTAAGCGAGACGTGCCTGGAAGGCGTCTTTTTCGTAGAAGCCAATCAGGTTGGCAGAATCGCTCATACCGGTCAGTGCCACGGAGTTTTCGTTGTCGAATACATCGTACTCCACATCACCATCCACCAGAGTGAAGTTGGCAATGGCCCCAAATCCGGAGTCGCCGAACATATGCTGTACCGCCACTTCCCAACCGTAAACCTCTGCCTCTTCCAGGTTACCCGGGGTAGCTACACTCCAGGTAATCACCGGGTCTCCAGCGGTGTTCAGACACGCCGCATTGGCACCGGTAGAATCGGGGCAGCCCGGACGCGGGTTGGCACTCGGGTCGGTAATCGGGTTTCCGTTAACATCGTAAATCACACGCTCTTCAGTCGTTGCACCGATAAAGTTCTCAACGTACTTCTTGAAGAAGCCGACAGAAGCATAACTGCCCTCTGCGTAGTAGTACTCAACAGAGAGGTCGAAGTTGTCGGAAGTGATTGGCAGCAAGCCCGGGTTACCCTGGGACGCGTTAAATGGACCACCCGGGCGGGACACATCCAGTGAGGTGGATGGGAACATCGCCGAGATGTCAGCGCGGCTCAGGGTACGGCTGTAAGAAGCACGTGCTACCAGGTCTTCATTCAGCTCAATGCTGGCATCCACATTGGGCAGGAAGCGAGTGTAGTCACCGTCGAGCGTATCTGCGCTCGGCATATCGTCATTGACTTCGCGCAGCTCTTCCACGTGCCAGTAACTCAGACCAACAATACCGTTCTGGATAGAGGTACCCGATACGTCGGTGTCTTCAAAGCGCAGGCCAGTGTTCAAACGCACCGGGTAGCCATTGAATTCTGTTTCGAAATCCATTGCCACAAAGGCAGCCAGGGTCTCTTCACTTACCTTGTCGAAAGTCGGCGTCGCCTCGTAGTAATCGCCATTGGCTTTCACTGCATCGATAAAGTCAGAAGCTTCATAGTCTGCCAGTAATGGGAACAAACCACTGTTGCTGCCCATTTGGTCGCCGAAGTCGCCACGGTTCTCGAAGTCGATACCCAGAGCCGCGAGGTCACCCAGATTTACAAAGGCAAAAGAGCCGCTTTCAAATACGTCCACTTGGTAATCGGTGGTCGCAACACCAAAGCGGATGGTCTTCAGTGCGCCGTCGTCGAGGTTTTCCCAAGCACCACTCAGCTGAAACTGCTGGATGCTGTTCTCAATCTCGTAGCCGCGCTCCTGGAACAGGTCAGATACGATGTTTTGTGGTGCGTATGCGCCACCGGCGAGATCGGAGTCATCAAAGCTGATACCCGGCAGGCCACTGCTGCTGGAGAAATCGGCAACCACATCCACCATCTTGCCCGGGTTTTTGGTATTGGCGATGGTTTCAGCGGGAAGGCCGCCAGGCTGCGAGTGAGAAGTGGAATCGTGGAAATCCAACGCGAAGCTCAGGGAGTCTGTCGCTTCCCATTCCACGTTGAGACCTACCGAGTCGTTGTCGGTCACGAACTGGTAGTCCCATGCCCAGAAGTTCAGCTCATCATTCTGCACACTTGGGTTGATCACGGTACCGTTGCTGTCGGTCACACCGGCTGAGGTGTCGAACCACACGCTGGTACGATTCATCGAGATCTGCTCATCGTAACGGGAAGCGGTGTAGTCCAGAGTCGCGGTTATGTTTTCGACTGGCGCAAACTGCACTACCAGCTGACCGTTCTGGCGTTCGCGCTGATGGTCAGAAACATCTACATCAAAGGTCCAGGGTGCCCAGTAGGTACCCTCCGGGTTTTTGTTGCGGTCAATAGCAGAAGTATCCGCGGTGCCGTAGTTGGGTACCCACGCTTGGGTGCCGACGCCTTCACTGCGGCTATCGCGCTCAGCATGGGACACGGTCAACAACACACCGAGTTTGTCCTCAAAGAAGGTACCGCTCACCATGCTGGAAAATTCAGGGGTGACAGAATCGCCCTTCTCGACGCTGGTATCCATGACGCCTTTGACACTCGCGCTGGCAACGAAGCCATCGTGGTCAAACGGGCGTGCGGTCTTGATATTAATGGTGGAACCAATACCGCCGGAATAAACATCCGCTTTACCGGTCTTCACGACCTCAACGCCAGATACGCTCTCAGCGGAGATCTCTGAAAACTTGAAACTACGGGTAATACCTTCCGATTGCAGTGCAGAGGAATTCGGCATTTGGCGGCCGTTCAGGGTCACCAGATTGTAGTTGGGGCCAAAGCCGCGCACGGTAACCTTGTTACCTTCGTTGTTGCTGCGGTCAATGGACACACCGGTAATGCGCTGCAGGGATTCTGCGAGGTTGGTATCCGGGAACTTGCCAATATCTTCTGCGGAAATTGCGTCTACCACACCGGCGGAATCGCGCTTGATATCCATGGCGTTGGTCAGGGATTGGCGAATACCGGTTACGGAAACCTCTTCCAGTGTGGTGGAAGCCGCGTCCTGGGCCTGCACGCCAACAGATGCTGCGGAAATCACGGCAGCAGACAAGGCGCTCAGGGTAAAGCGCTTGCTATTGATAGGCATGGGTGCTCTCTCTCCATGTGGAGGCTCGATGCTCAGACCCCTCACCTGCTCCCAGGCAACCGAGTATCGAGCGCTTATTTTTTATTGAGTTGAACCTTCCTTGTGGCCACTGCGTTCTCGCCAAGTCGTACGGGTGCGCAATAACCACGCGCCTATCCTGTGAGCGCCCACGCACAATGTCAATAGTTAATTGTATACAATATTTCATGATCAAAAGACGGCTGTAGCACTTCGGGATACCGAACTGGAACACGCCTCGTTGATCGGATCCCTGCATACGCTAGGCCGAGTGGGTAGGCTCTTCAACGAACCCGCCGACATGTTAATGTTCGGAATCTGAATCAAGAAAGTGCAGAGTCATAAACCGATGGGGACAGCGCCATCTGCCGCACTGTTCAGAAAACACACAAAGCAACTAACTTCGTTTCACCATGCAGAGCACAAGCATCCGGGCCGCCAACCACCTCTCAACCCTACTGGAAATCTGGTACAGCCAGCGGGAAGAGCGGCAGTGGGTTCTGGGCACCGTTTTCAAGACTGCCGGCTCCAGCTACCGCAAGGCCGGCTCAATGATGCTGTGCGACGATCTGGGGCGTTATTTTGGGCTGCTGAGCGGCGGATGCCTGGAGTCTGATATCCAGCGCCACGCGCGCAAGGTCCTCGCCACCGGCAAGGCCACAACCATCCGCTATGACGGTAACGACGAAGACGATATTTCCTTTCAGTTGGGTATTGGCTGCGGTGGCGAAGTCGACATCCTCCTGCAGCCCATTAACGAAGAAAATAATTTTCTGTGCCTGGGCCAACTGCGGGCGCAACTTGAGCAGCGCCAGCCGCTGCTCTATCGCCAGAAGATTGCACTCAATGGCGAGAGCCAGGCGGAGCTTCGGCCCCTGGTCGACGCCGGTCAGGAATCCGGCATTCCCCTGAAACGCCCCATGCTCACCGAAACCGACGGCGAACGCTGGCTGAACACACCAATTCAACCAAGGCCACACATTCTCATTGTGGGTGGCGGCGTTGATGCCCGCCCCATGGCCCAGCAATTCAACGCACAGGGCTGGAAAGTGAGCCTGTGCGACCCGCGCCCGGCCAACGCCCGCGCCGCCTACTTCCCGGATTGCATTGCGTATCGCTGCCATCCAGATGCGCTGGCCGATCTGATGGATCTCGACTCGGTAGATGGCGTAGTCGCCATGAGCCACAACCTCAATATAGATGCCGCGGCGATACGTATTTTTCACAAGCGACCCATTCGATATTTCGGACTGCTGGGGCCAACGAGTCGAAGAGACCGGGTATTGTCACTCAGCGGCCTGTCCAGCAGCGAAACCAACCGGCTAGTGAACGGCGTATTACGCGCTCCGATAGGGCTCGACCTGGGCGGGGAGCTCCCGGAAAGCATTGCACTGGCCACCTGTGCCGAGATCCATAGCGTATTGCACGGAAAATCTGGCCGCACGTTGACCAGCGCATCGCAAGAAATGGATACACGCAGTGACGCGCGCAACAAATCACAGGTACCTTCGTGAAGCGTACTTCTGACAAACTTCTGGCTGAAAAGCTCCGTCCAGAAAAGCTGCGGACAGAAAAATTGGCAACGGTCATACTCGCCGCGGGTGCAGCCAGCCGTTTTGGAACCTGTAAACACCTGATCCAGCAGGACGGTAAGACCGTACTGCAACAGCGTGTAGAATCCGTGCGGAGTGCCGGCCTGCAAGCCCCCTTGATCGTTACCGGAGCTTGGCACCAGGAAATTCAACTGGCGCATCCGGACTTTGGCCTGCACTTGAATCCCAACTGGCAGCAGGGCCTGGGAAACAGTATTGCGTTTGCCATTGGCCAGCTGCCCGAAGACATCGAGGCGGTTTTGTTACTGTTGGGAGACCAGGTGGCGGTCAGAGCAGAAGAAATCCAAGCGCTTTGCCAACACTGGTCTGAGCTACAAGAACTCACCTGCGCCCATTACCGTGGCGCGCCGGGAGTGCCCGCGATATTTCCGCGCATGCTATTTCCACAGCTGCTGCGCCTGAACGGTGACAAAGGGGCTAAAGCGTTACTCAACAAATACGCCGGGAAAATGATTCCCATGGCCAGCGCCGCCATCGATATTGATACGCCACAAGACTGGCAGAATTGGCAGCGCGCACAACACACAAATAACGATTACACAAATGGAGAAGCAGTATGGAACTGACCATCAATGGCAAGGTTCATAAGGTCGATGTGGACGATGATACTCCACTGCTGTGGGCACTGCGCGACGAACTGAAAATGACAGGTACCAAGTTTGGTTGTGGTGCCGGCCTGTGCGGTGCATGCACCATCCACATCAATGGCAACCCTGCGCGCGCCTGCCTGACCCCAATTGCCGCCGCCAAGGGCGCAAAGATCACTACCATCGAGGGGCTCAGTGATACGGGCGACCATCCGTTACAGCAGGCGTGGGTCAAGCACAACGTGCCTCAGTGCGGTTACTGTCAGAGCGGCCAGTTAATGTCAGCTGCCGCCCTGCTGGCCAATAACCCAACGCCCTCAGAGAAAGAAATTGATAGCGCAATGAGCGGCAACCTGTGCCGCTGTGGCACCTACCCGCGCATCAAAGCGGCTATTCAGGATGCTGTGCAGTATTACAACGCCAGCGAGCAACAAGAAAAGCAAGGAGGCGAATAAAATGACGGATAACACAAACGCAATTTCACTCGTAGACCGCCGCCGCTTCCTCAAGCTCGCTGGTGTAAGCAGCTCCGGCCTGATTCTCGGAGCTACCCTACCCAACTTCCAGCCCGCGTGGGCCGACATTGCCGGTACTGCGGCCAAAGACAAGTCCGCAGCACCATTAAACCTGTTTGTCAGTATCGCCAAAGACAATACCGTTTCTATCGTGTGTCACCGCTCGGAAATGGGCCAGGGCATCCGCACCGGCCTGCCACAAGTGGTCGCCGACGAACTGGAAGCCGACTGGGATCTGGTGGAAGTAGTACAGGGTCTCGGCGACAAGCGTTACGGCAACCAGAATACCGACGGCTCGCGCAGTATTCGTAATTTTTACACCACCATGCGTACCATGGGCGCCAGTGCCCGCACCATGCTGGAACAAGCCGCTGCGCAGTTATGGTCGGTGCCCGCGAGCGAATGTCAGGCACGCAAGCACCGCGTACACCACTCAGCCAGTAGCCGCTCTGCGAGCTTCGGCGAACTGGCCGAACTCGCTGCGACCCAAAAAGTACCGGCAGAAGACACCCTCGTCCTGAAGACGCCGGCAAACTTCAACTATATTGGCAAGCCCGTCGCCACCTACGACACGCCAGCAATCGTGCAAGGCAAAGGTGTTTTTGGCCAGGATGTCATTCTGGAAGACATGCTGATTGCCAGTATTGAGCGCGCCCCCGTGCTTGGGTCCAAAGTGGCCTCGGTGGACGATAGTGCTGCCCGCAAAATTTCCGGTGTGGTGGCAATCGAAAATATGGATGGTGGTATTGAGCCGCCCCTATTCCACCCCCTCGCCGGTGTTGCGGTACTTGCTACCAACACCTGGGCGGCCATGAAAGCCCGCAAGGCACTCGACATCCAGTGGACCGACACCAGCCACGCTAGCCACGACAGCGCGCCTTTTATCGAAACACTGAAGCAGCGTGTACAGCAGCCCGGTAAAGTGGTTACCAAATACGGTGATGTCGCTTCCAGCCTTGCCAGTGCAGCCAACAAGCACAGTGCAACCTATTCGGTCCCCTATCTCGCACACGCGAGCATGGAACCACCGAGTGCCACCGCGGTAGTGAAAGACGATCACTGTGAAATCTGGGCCTGTGTACAGGTACCCCAAGCCACACAGCAACATGTCGCCAATGCGCTCGGCCTCACTCCCGAGCAGATAAAAGTCAATGTGACACTGCTGGGGGGTGGCTTCGGCCGTAAATCCAAACCGGACTTCGCGGTTGAAGCCGCACTGCTGGCAAAGAAAATGCAGCGCCCGGTAAAAGTCGTTTGGAGCCGTGAAGACGATATTCGCCACGATTACTTCCACGCGGCCGCTGCATCGCATTTTGAGGCAGCCATGGATGACGATGGCCAGGTAACTGGCTGGCAGCAGCGTACCGCCTTCCCAACCATTAGCGGCACCTTTGCGAATGGCGTAGAGCACCCGAGCAACGGTGAACTCAGCCTCGGCTTTGCCGACATACCTTTTGATATTCCCCACCGCCAATGTGAAACCGCGCCCGCAGAATATGAAGCACGTATCGGATGGCTGCGTTCCGTGTCCAATATCCAGAATGCCTTTGCTGTGTGCAGTTTCGCCGATGAGCTGGCACACCTGCGGAATCGCAAGCCGGATGAATTCCTGC